>CAZKYC010000071.1:0-24792 GCA_964556895.1 uncultured bacterium
TTTTGACCCAATTCCAGGTCATCCAGCAAGGGAAGTACTCAAATATCGGAAGAACAATAAATATTCGTTGTAGCGAGACGGCTAAAACGAATATCCCACGCCTAAGAGATATTCGATATCTTCTTCTTTTTGTCCCACCGCCGGGGTATTGTCATATTGCAACCGCACGCCGCCGTTCATCGACCACTGTTCGCTCCATTGCCAGGTCAATATGGCGTCGAATATCGCGTACCAGTCTTCGACATCCTGAAGCCCCGGCAAGAGTTCAGCATTCTGGGTGTATTGCAATTTGTCTTTGATGATCCACCAGTCAAAGTGAGAGCCAATTCGGGCCGCGATATAGTCTTCATCGTCTGACGCGACGTCATAATCTTCGTTCACATACGAAATACCCAATTCGCCGCTGAGGTTGTAGACCTCCGTCTCCCAGAACTGGTAGCCGGCCCCGGCGCCTGCGGAGGTACGCAAATCAAGCGCGCGTATTATGTCGCGGTCAAAGCGTGTGGTGAAATACGAATAGAGTTGTTTGTTGAAGAAATAGTCATATTTAGCGGACAAAAACTGCTCGTCGCGGGTGTCGTCGCCGTTGTTTTCAGCGAAGAAATAGCCGCCGCGAACTGTATAGCGGTCTTTTTGATTGCGTCGCGACATATCGACTGTCAGCGCGCCATCGGTCAGTTCGGTGTTGCCCTGATTGACGTTAAGGCTGCCGACGACTTTGCCTTTCCAACTCACCGGGGTGGGCGTCGGAGGCGCGGGCGGCGCAATAGCGGCGACTTCATCAATGGTGATAGGAAAGCGCGTCTTACCAACGCCGCGCACCACTTCGAGACGACCATCGTCTTTTACTTCAATCGAACCATGAATCACGCTGCCGTCGTCAAGATGAATGGGCTTGGCCTCTTCGGTCTCGATGCCGGCGATCTGTTCCCATGAAATCTCAAGTTCGCCCGCGAACGCGGTCGACAGAATAACCGAACCCTCTTTCATATGGATGACTTCGCCCATCACGCGGCTTCCGTCTTTCGTTTCGATCCAGTCGCAAAACGCGGGCGCCGCGGCCATTGCGGCCAATCCAACCAGTACAAAAATTCGCAGGGATTTCATATCAGTCTCCATGAGCCAAATCGAATATTGTTCATTGTATTTAAGTCACAGCGCCAACGACTTGTAAACAGGCCCAAACTGTTGGCACGCCTTTTGAATCTCAGTGTAATACCATTGATACCGCTGGATCAGGTCTGGTTCATTGTCAGGCGCAGTGTCGAAAAAGCCTTCTCGGCGAATCTCAACCATCAGACGTTCGAGCGCCGCTTGAAGTTCGTGATATAAGCGATAGCCGTCTTCGATAGTTTGACGCGCTGGCTCCAGGTCAGAAATGGTTACATCGCCTGCTTCAATCGCGTTCAACGCCTCTGTCGCTGACGCTTCACACTGTTCAATATGACCGGCGATTTCTAGAACGCTTTTCTGAAACGCGCTTTGGTCTCGCTGTGGCGGCGTGAGGGTGTTCAACACGTTTCCATTCACCGGTTGTTGGCAATAGATCGCCAGCGCGTCTTCGAGGCGCATGACCTCCGTCCCGGCGATTCGGGCGCCGCCTTCGCTGGCGTCGATACACATGCGGCCCGATTGGGCGATGAGTTGTTCTAACAGCCGAAGCGCTTCATAAAAGGTCGAAATGGTGGGGTATTCATTGCCATCCACTCCTTCGACCATGAGGGTATCCACCAGGTCGCTGGCCTCGCCGCGCGTGTATAGCATTTTGTTGGCCTGGAGATCAGTTTGAACGCCTGATTTCAGCGCTGTTCCAGACGCGTGAGACTGGCCGCTTTCATTTGAGAAACATAAATCCAACCCGACAAACAGAATGGGGTCGCACCCCAACAACACCGCCATGTTAAACGCGGCGACGGCGACGTTGGTGCTGAACGCCAACTGGTCAGTTTCTGTGAGTTCCAGCCCCTTCAAATAAGCGTGAACGGCATGATTGCGATTGGGCATGTAAACCTTCGGCCCGTTGAGCAACGCTGCAACGTTTGGGTCAACCTGTGGATCAAGCGCCGCTGGGACAGTACTGAGGTTTTTTATGCCTTCAAAGTGGGCGCGGTTCAATTCGCTGGGGTCTTTGGTCACGACCAAAGATGGCTCGACGCCATGATGCATTAACGGCTTCAGGCTGGTGTCACAAGCAATGATCACCGCATGGTGGTTGGCAGCGCGTAGCTGTTGAATATTTTTGTCGAGAGACGGCCCAGCGGCGGCGATGATCGCTGGGGTGTTATTGCCCGCGCCTGCAACCTCCCTGGGCAACCAGGCCCTTACCGCAAGAGGCAGGTTTTGGATTAAATGTTGTTGGCAACGCGCGCCGTGAACTTCCATATGATGAAGGATCTGGTGTTTGGTGGTTAAAATTCTTCGCCCCTCTTCGCGCAAGGTGTGAACAACGCTGGATGGGTAAGCGGGCGCAAACGGCAATGGTAGGATTTGAATGTCGCTGCTGAGTACATGCTCCATCTGGCGAAGCAACGCCTGATAAAGCGTTTGAGAGTCGTCTCCCAATACCATTTCGAGATTGTTACACTGGGCCAGTGCGCTCATTTCGGTACAAGCCATAGACTGGATGAACCAGTCAGCCTCTGGCTCAAACACAATCAGCGCGCGAATATCGCTTCCGTATAATTTGGTCCATTCCAACACATGAAGCCCCAGCCCCCAGCCGAGAATGACACAAACGCCGCCTGTGGGCGGGTTGGCCGCCGCCCATCGAGACGCCTCGTTTTTCGGGTCATATTGGCTGTGAAGATTAACGTTGGCGCCCTGAACAGTGGTTTTCATGGTCCAGCCGCCATTGCGGGCGGGGCTGATTTCCGCTTCTAGCCGGGCCGAAAGCCAGGCTCCGGCGTCGATCTGGCGAACCAACACAGGAAAACGCTGTTCTAGAAACTGGCGATTGGCGTCTGCCAACGCGTCATTCATTCAAACTACTCACTCTCAATAAGGTAAAAGGCTTCGCCCGATTGTGGCGCCCCGCTGTCATTCTCACAAGGAACCGTCGCGTCAACTTTGAAACAGCGTTCTAACGATTTAAACTAGAAACCGAAATGAAAAAAATACTATCTCGTTGAAGCAGGCCTGGGTATAACTCTGCTCGTTTCAGTGCGGGCTTTCAGGCCCATTTGCACAGGCGCTCCCAAAGTTGCACCCAGGCCTAATCACGTTTATAAATAATAGATAAGGCTAAATCCCTTTTCATCTATTTTTGGATATAGCGTCAAATTTCAAAAGAAAGTCATTGAATCATTCTCATGGCTAAAACCGTCTACGAATATGACCCCAAAATGGATGATATATTCATTCATCCAGGATCAATTGACGAAACGTTGAACTTTGAAAACATTTTTGGCAACACCAACCCAGTCGAAATTGAGATTGGCTGCGGCAAGGGACGCTTCATTCTCGCTGAATCTAAAGCACGGCCTGATGTCAATTTCATCGCAATCGAACGCTCTCTCAAGATCATCCGAATTGCCGCCTCACGCGCTGCAAAGGCCGACCACCCTAACCTCGCCTTTCTCAACCTGGACGCAGATATGGTCGTCAAATTGCTGGTTAAACCCAAAAGCGTCCTGACCTACCACGTTTACTTTCCCGATCCCTGGCCCAAAGCCCGGCATCACAAGCGTAGATTATTTAACTCACGGCTATTACAAAAGATGGCTGAAACCCTATTACCCCAAGGAAAACTTAAACTCAAGTCAGATCATGCCGAATATTATAATGATGCTGATGGGCGGATTCTCGCCTCTGGTTTGTTTAAGAAAGTAAATAAATATGTCTCACATGAAACGATTCGAGACATTCTTGAGGCGGGAGATGAAGCATCTCATTACGAAGTCAAGTGGAGAAAAGAAGCGCGTCCAATTCACTCAAGTGAATACAAGATTTTAAGAGATTAAAAGTATCGCTAAGAATAACAGATATTTACAACATAGCCAGCATCCAAAATTCTGTTGTTTTTTTTATATACTCCGTTATACTATTAGGTGTAAAACTTTGGAGAGCTGCCATGCCAGAAGAATTTAACAATCTTTATAAAAATTCTGATGTCTCAATGGAGGCGTTTCTCTCATTGAGTGTCGGTTGTATTGCGTTGATTGTTTTGATTGTGTTTCTCCACAAGCGATATTTGCGATATGTCAAAGAGCGAGAATTTTTAGAAGAAATTCAAACGCTTGAGATGGAACAAAGTGAGAGCGACACATTGTTTAGCCTGGTTCGCCGCTATGCCCTCAATGAACCGGTTGACATATTGTATTCACAGCGCTTGTTTGACGAATTGGCGGTGAAAGAGATTTCACGCGTTTTAGGCTCACCGTTGTCTAAAGAGAACAAGACCAAGTTTGTCAATATGATCTATAACATCCGTCAAAAGACCTACAACCAGACGTTTACTCCAGAGTCGATGAATCCTGAAGCCGCCAAGTCTGGTGAACCAAAAGAAACCGAAACGCCAGTCGCCGCATCATAATCAACCTCTTTATTTAATTTCACTCATCAACGTATATAGGGGTGCAACAGACTCAACCTGTTCCTGTAGAATAGCTCAACCTTAAACCAGTTGAGCGACATGAAACTGTCTGACGTTTTATCTTTTCTTAAATTATACCGAACCGATATCGCCCTTTGTTTGGGGCTGTTCACTATCGCCCTGTGTTTGAGGTTGTTGTGGGTTGGCGTGGTTCATCCCCCTCCCTTCTCAGACATGGAAGACTATTACATCTGCGGCCTCAACCTGCTCAAGGGCGAGCCGCTCGCTCAGGCTCCTGACCGTTTGGCCTATCGCGCTCCGCTTTACCCGACGTTTATCGCGGCAGTGAGCATAGCTTTCAGCGGAACGCTTGTCCCGCTGCGAATCTGCCAAGCGGTTTTAGGCGCGATGTCGCCTGTCTTGTTGTATGTCATTGTTCGGCTTTGGCTGGAGCCGATGCGCGACTTCCCGTTGCCGACTGTGCTTAAGCGTCCTCATGCTATTCCGGCGCTGGTCGGGCTGGCGTTAGTATTTATGGAAGAACACATCTTTTTCACTGGCCTGGTGATGACCGAGACGCTCTATCTCTTTTGCCTTTTGGCTTGGGTGTTGGTTGGAACATTGGCGCAGCGAAATGAATACGATTGGCTCTACATTTTCTTTTCGCTTCTGCTTGGCGTGTTAACGTTAATTCGACCTATTTCGTTATTTTTTATTCCCATCGTTGTGTACAGTTCACTCGCAGCCGTCCCCCAAAGCCAATGGAAACGCCGCCTGTGGGCGCCAATGTTCGCCTGGCTAGTCCCGGTTCTTCCTTGGACGATACGCAACGGTGTCATGCTTGGGGCGCTGGTGTTAGTCACGACCAACTCCGGTGTGAATTTTTATATCGGCCAGCACCAGAACTACAGCTACTACTACACCGGCGATAAAGAGACCATCCGGCAATATCTGGCTGAACGCGGCGAAAGCAACGAAGTCATCGAAGACCGCTTGTTTCTTCGAACGGGACTTGAATCGCTAGGCGAAGACCCGCTCGGCTTTTTTACCCGCGCCGCGAAAAAGATGTATTACCTTTTTGTCATGCAAGAACCGCCCTGGCCGTGGATGGAATATCCGACAAAACATGGCGACGCCATCGTCTCTGGGTTGGCGTTTCCTGGGTCAAACGTATTGCCGATTTTTGGCTGGAACCCGGTACTGCTTCTATTAGCCATAACTGGCATTGTCTACTGTTGGATGATTGGTTTGCGCCAGGGGTTTCCGCTGTCGATGATCGCGCTCTATTCGTTGGCCTGCATCATCTATTTCGCTCGCACGCGCTTTCGGCTGCCGCTTGATCCGCTGCTGCTTTACTACGCCTTTTTGGGCGCGGCTTCGCTTGTTGACGGCGCGGTTTGGGGCTATGGTAAGTGGTTGTTTCGTCGGCCCTCCAGCCGTGACGAACCAGTCCCATATTCCTAAAGGAAACCGATCATGGCCTCAACGCCGAGAGACCTCTATGCACCTTCAGCCAGTTGGGGAACACTAGTCGATGTCATCGCGCCAACCCCCCGTGGGATGGACCCCGCGTTCATTCGCGCCAAAGAAGCCTTCGACCGCTATAGCGCCACCATCGGCGGCGATATTGGCGAAGCGATTAAACTTTGCAAAGACCACCTGGAGCGCTTTCTTCAAAAAGCCCAGGAAATCATCGAAGGCGAAGCAGGCCCGCAACCCGGCCGCTTGGGCCGCTTAAAACCGTTCCCCTATGGCGGCGCAGAGCTTCAGTTTCAAGTATTTCAATACAACGGCCTTGATTCGGTCTCGATTCGAGAAGATAAATTCGCCGCTGTCTTGACACAATATGACCTGTTTCATGAGACCATGCGGTTTATGGAAAAGAAGGTAGATGAGGGAAACCTTGGGCCGCTGAAAAACAGTTTTTTGTTCATCCACAAACCGCTCAAGCAAGCCGCTGAAGCGCTTGACCCCGCATTAGAAAAAACCAATGTCATCCGCACCACGGTCTTTGGCGAAAAACCCGACCCGACTTACGTCCACATCACGGGCGATGAACCCAACGACGATGTCGAGCCAGGGACCATCTGCCGCATTCTGAAACCCGGCTATCAATCAGAAGGCCGCGAGATTCAAGAAGGCGTGGTCTTAATCGCCTCGAAGAAGTGAAACCAGATAATGGATCGGCTCGCGCTATATTGATCCACCAAAGAATAAGGTTGATTTCAAATAGTGCGTCAACAACCCCAACCCGACAAACTGTTTACTGGCGGCAAAAAAAAACGGCTCATCCGGGATTTGGATACGTTCTCTCAAATTGAATTAAAATTTCCAGACACGATCTCAAGGATAATTTTTTTATCGTTGTATTAGGCATGGGTACAACTCTGCTCGCTTCGGCGCCGCTCCGCTTTGTTGCACAGGCGCTCCCAGAGTTGCACCCATGCTTGAGTTGGATTGTCTATTATTGAAAGTACGCATATCGTTTTTTGACCCAATTCCAGGTCATCCAGCAAGGGAAATACTCAAATATCGGAAGAACCAAAAAAACGATGTCTATTTTTGAAATGGCTTCTAGTTTTTCGCATTACAATCGGCGCAAAGTCCATACATCAGTATTTCATGACTTTCAAGATGAAACCCAGTTGGCGTCAATCGTTTTAAACCACTGACACAGCCCTTTACCTCAAACACCTTCTGGCATTGCCTGCATTGAAAATGGTGATGATGGCGTTTGCCGGCTTTTTCGTAGCGGATCGGTTCGCCAGGAAACTCAACAGCAACAATTTTATTTTCTCCAACTAGCCAATTGATATTCCGATAGACGGTTGCTATGCCCAAATCAACCACCTTTGATGCTTCTTTTAACAGTTCTTGAGGGGTTAATGGACGCTTAACCGTCTCGAACACTTCTACAATAGCGGAACGTTGTCTGGTATTTCTCATAGCTCTCTTGACAATTTCCTCATTCTTTCGATAATAATAATTGTTTATCATTTAGGATCTGCTCTGTACTCACGAAACCCTAAAACCACGTTGAAACTAACTTCTCAGTATCTGTTCAACGATATGAAAACTCAACAGTCAACCAATAGAAAAATCAGTAAAAGGTGATTATAAGATGATGACAAAAAAAATAAACAGGATTGACCAAATGGGACTCTACGCATCGTCGCTATGCGCCCTTCATTGTTGCATTATGCCGTTTTTGATCGCTGTGACGCCATTAATAGGATTCAAATTTCTTGCTTCAAACGAATTTGAATGGCTCATGATATCACTGGCTGGATTACTCGGTGGAATTGGAACATTCACTGGTTTTTGGATGCACCAGAATAGATCTGCAATCATTTTGTTTTGTGTTGGTATCTTTACTCTGGTTTCAAACCAAATTGTACATGCAACGACAAATCTTGACGCTTGTTGTTCTCTTCACTCTACAAATCAAGAAGTAGCTGCTTGGACTATGTTCCCCCCTGTGATTGGTGGAATACTCATTGCATCATCGCACATCGTCAATCAACATCTGTGCAAACAGTGTGAGACATGCAATAACGAATCGGATGCAAATAGCGAGAACCAATGCGGTGAAATCAAGCCATGATTCTGGTTTCATCAGTCTGTTTGGGTTGGTCGATCATACCATACCACGCCCTACCCCGGCCAAGATGCGGCTTCGTTATTTCGATACGCTAAATTGCCTAGATGAGCGCCTGTGACCGCGCTGACGCCCGCTTCAGCGGGGGCGACGGGTCTCTTGCGCGATCGGATGCAGTCAATCCAATTCTGAAGATGAAGCAGGCTGCCGTTTGGCGTCGAATAAAAATCAGCACCGCGTTTGCCCTGCCCCACTATCATTTCGCTGTATTGAATTCTCTCGTTTTCGGGGTGGATTTCATAGCGCCCGCGGTCAGCGTACAGCGTCGCCTGTGTCCCCATATATTCCATCATGGCTGCGTTGCGGGCGTTGATGAACGTACCTTCGAAATAGATCTGTAGTTTTTTCTCAGGATAATGCAACAACGTTTGAATCGTATCGGGCGTCTCCCAAAATCCTTTTGTGGTGACATGGTCGCCAATCGAAACGGCGGTCTGGGGATGGTCAACGCCCAAAAACCAATGGGCCGCATCAAGGTAATGGACCATCAGGTCGGTCAAAATTCCACCGCCAAAATCCCATGTCCAACGCCAGCTGCGAAATCGCACTTCATCAAATGGTTGGTCGTCATAGCGGCCCAAAAAGCGTTTCCAATCGACGCTCTTTGGGTCAATGTTAAACCGTGGCCGCGAACGTGAAGGCGCGTTGCGGTTCCAGGTCAAATGAACTTTGTGAATATCACCAATGGCCCCTGAGTCAATGATCTCTTTTGCTTTGATTAAGTGCGGCATGCTGCGCTGTTGCATCCCCACTTGCACGATGCGCTTGGTTTGGTTTTGAACATCAATAACCGATTGGCCTTCTTCCAGATTCACGGTTAAGGGTTTTTCGACATAGACATCTTTGCCCGCCTGGCAGGCGTCGATCGTCATGGGAACATGCCAGTGGTTGGGCGTGGCGATAATGACAGCGTCAACATCCTTGCGCTGCAACACCTCTTCATAGTGCTTGGTTGCAAATATATCCGGGCCGGCAATCTCTCGCGCCTGGTTTAAGTGATAATCCCAGACGTCACAGACAGCGGTCACTTTGGTTTCTGGAATCTGTGACAAGTCTCGCATAAGCCGGCGGCAGCGCCCGCCCGTACCGATACACCCGATGTTGAGTGTGTTGTTAGCGCTTTGCGATGAAGGAACCGCCGATGCCGTAGCGATTGAACTCACTGTGGTGTTTTGAATGAAGCGTCTGCGTTTCATGGCGGATTTTCCTCAGCAATCTTATCAAATAGAGATCGCCCCTTTGTAACAAATTACCGGGACAGAACAAAGGTGAGTGAATACCGAAAAGCGGGAACCGATTGAACTAATTTGAGGCTCATCGGAGATTTGGATACTGAATTAAAATTTCCAGACACGATCTCAAGGATGATTTTTTTATCGTTGTATTTGGCATGGGTACAACTCTGCTCGCTTCGGCGCCGCTCCGCTTTGTTGCACAGGCGCTCACAGAGTTGCACCCATGCCTGAGTTGGATTGTCTATTATTGAAAGTACGCATATCGTTTTTTGACCCAATTCCAGGTCATCCAGCAAGGGAAGTAATCAAATATCGGAAGAACCTAATTTGATATAGACTACAAACAAAAAGAGAGGGAAAGGCGGCGGCTACATGACGGGCACGGGCAGATTCCGTCAACGCCTTAGGGGTGACGTATTGAGTAGACGCACCTTTCCCTCGAACGCGTTGAGAGCGAATAGTAAGCCAATCGCTTACTATCAAAACTCGTCACGGTCTTTTTGAAACATAGTTTTACTTATCAGTCTGTCCAAGATGTAAATATCTGCTATTATGCAAAAAAACGTTGTTGCTTTACAAATTTAAGTAAATATCATTCTCAATAAAATGTCAAGCGCCTTTTTGGATATATTTGGATTTATTTGGATTTGTATGTGTTTTTTGCGTAGAAATTTTAGCGAATATAACTATACTTAATAAGATAAGAGATTCTTCTAACTATAGATATCATATGTAGCCTTACCCGGTAAGGAGACGTTTGCGTTGAAAACGTTTGGAGAGCAACTACGCGTATATCGGCTTCGCCGCAAGATGACGCAACAAGATATGGCCGACCGTCTTGGGCTGTCGTCTCCCTATATTGCTCAGATGGAAAGCGGTTTCAAACCGCCTCCCCCGCCGCTGCTGGTTGAGAAATTATCTGAAATTCTCCAGATTCAACACGACGAACGCCGTCAGTTCATCGCCGCCGCTGAGAAAGAGCGCGAACTTCAGAGTCTGGTTAAAGCCACTCGAAAAATCGGCTATCTGCTGGCGGGCAACAAGGTATGCGTCCCTCAAAAAGCGGTTTCCTATCGGGTTCAACAAGAGATTGATGAATTGGTCGACGCCATCCCGCGCAATCTCACCTTCTCGCTTGAAATTCTTCAAGACCGCACCCGCGGGCTGCGTAGCGGCGATGGGCCGGTCACTTTACAGTCTCATGACGACCTGCGTTCATGGGCGCTGTCACAGTTAGGCGACCGCCCCAACGAATGGTTGACATTTTTAGGATGCTTATATGATGTGCTGATCTTAACGCCGGATGAGCGCCTGCTGTGCCGCCACCCGTCCACTGACCGAAACGAGTTGTCAAAACGCGCCAATGAAGCGGGCCAGTTCTTTCAGAAATTAAAAGAGATCATCGATCTCGCTAAAGAGAATTCTGAAGAACAGATATTGCCCGACGTGATCGCGCCCCACGAAGCCTGGCGCAACATTGATGAAGCGCTGTCAGCGCCTGAAGGCGAACAACACGAGACCGTCACGCCCAAAGGGCGTAGTGAAGACGGTATTCGCCGAGTGCCCATCGTCTCGGTCGTCGAAACCGGCACCGATGAGTTTCAAGACCAAGAAGAACGGGGCAGCATCGGCCTGCCCTCTGAGTGGTTTGACCGCGAAAGCGATTATGAAGCTTGTCTGGTTAAATCCGATTCGTATGTTCCACTCGGGGTATGGCCGGGTTGTAAAGCAGTCTACCAGCTCTACGCGCCCGTTCAGAACGAAGACCTGGTTGTCGTTCAAATGGGCGACCGGCGCTGCATCCGAAAGTATTTCGACCTAGGCGACCAGATTCTTCTTCAGGGCGGCCCGTTGTCGCGTCCTGTGCAGGTAGGAAAGAATGAAACGTCGGTGCGGGTGATCGGCGTGGTGAGAGAATTAATTTCACGATTTAGCGAAATGCAGTCATAAATCGTGTAAACTTAGATGATTGAAGGGGCAAACGTCGGAGGCGTTTATGAAATCGTTACTTGGGCCTGAATATTCAGAATGGCTATCTGACCCCACGCTTCAACTGATTATCGTCTCCGTCTTGGTGATTGAGTTTCTGCTTGGCGCGTTTATTTTTATCGGCTGGTTTAACCTGAAGCGAAAACGCGACACTCTCAGTCAAGACCGCTACGCCATGGTCAACCCCAACGATACGCCAGCCCTTCAAGAATTATTAGACCAGGCGAAAGAAGATAACACTGAAGCCCCTGTCAATATCGTTCTCGGCAATGGCGCCTATGTAATGGACCAATCGCTGTTAGTCGAAGCGCCTATCAAATTGTATGGCAAAGGCGCCAACGAGACCAAAATCACATGCAAAGGCAACCAGCCCGCGATCAAAATTAAAGACGCCAAAAATTGCTCAGTAACCAATATGCGAATCGAAGGCGCCATTCAGTGTTCGAACAGTGAGTTACTGCTTGAGAATTGCCACGTCGTCGCCAAAGAAGACGGCATCTGCATCGAAGCCGACGACGGCTCGATCGTGACCTTTAGCGGGGTGATGCGCGGCGATGGCGGCATAGCGATTAAAGCCCGCGGCGAGTCAAAAGTGATCTTAAAGCCGCCCTATGCGGTTTCGGGCGAAGATTATATTGTCAAAGACCCCAAAAGCCAAATTGAAGTATTAAACGAAGGCGAACAGGGCGGCGCTCAGGCCGAACAGCCAACCTAACATTTTTTTACTGCTTTGTGGGGCATCCTGCCGACAATTGATCCATTTTTCGTTACTCTATTCACGACACGTCCGTTTCGAGGGGAACGATGGATATAGTTACCTTGCTGCGACAAATGAAAGCCATGGACGCCTCTGATCTTTATATCAAGGTGGGCATTCCGCCGGGGTACCGCGTGCATGGCTCTATAAAGAAATCAGACTTCGCTCCCATCACAGATGAAGATATCGAAGGGGCGGCGCGAATGTTAATGACAGACTTTCAGGCGCGCCTGTTTCAAGAAAAGCCTGACCTCGATTTCGCCTATACGATTGACACGGGCGAGCGGTATCGCATTAACCTGTTTCGCCAACAAGGCCACATCGGTATGGCGGCGCGATGCATCCAAGATGAAGACCTGAGTTTTGAGGCGCTGGGCCTGCCGCCTGTGATTCAAGAGTTTTCTGAGCTGCCGCGCGGACTGGTGCTTCTGACTGGCGCTACCGGCAGCGGCAAGTCAACCACCCTGGCGGCCATGATCACTCACATCAACAAACATTTCTCGAAACACGTCATGACCATCGAAGACCCGATTGAGTTTGTCTATACAGATGAAAACTCAATCATCAACCAGCGCGAGATTGGCTACGACACTCAAACCTTTCATGACGCGCTTCGCCATGTTGTCCGCCAAAGTCCGGATGTTATTCTGATCGGCGAGATGCGCGATTCTGACACCATGATGACGGCCATCTCGGCGGCGGAAACCGGCCACCTGGTCTTATCAACCCTTCACACCACCGATGTGGTCCATACCCTCGACCGAATCATTAACTATTTTCCTGATCACATGAAAGCCCAAGTTCGCGAAGAACTGGCGCTCTCGCTTGAAGGCATTGTCTGTATGAGGTTGCTGCCGCGTTCGGATGGAAAGGGGCGCGTCCCGTCAATGGAAATTTTAAAGGCGACGCCGCTGGTGAGAAAACTCTTGCGCAAAGGCGAACACTGGAACCTGCCTGAAGTCATGCAAAAAGGCAAAGAGTTTGGCATGATGACCTTTAATCAATCATTGCTCGAACTCTACAAACAAGAGATCATCCGTTACGATGACGCGGTTCAGGCCAGTTCGAACGCCGAAGAATTTAACCTTAACTCGCAGGGCATGTTCACCGGAACGGATTCAATCTCGTTTTTCCAACCTTCAGATGACAATCGATAAATTGAGGTGTGTGTCTGTGGTAAATCGGTTTATATTTTTCATTACACTTTTTAGTATTTTTCTGGCGAAACTCTCCGCTGAATGCCTGACGTCAACAATTGATGTTGGCGAGTGGGTATCACCCCATTTCAATTTACACAGCACAGAAACGCCCACTTGTGAAAGCGCGACCTTCACCATCTTTTATCGCGAACTCACAGACACTCACACATCCGCATGGCAAAAGATACCCTTGGCTGCCGGGGCCGACACTCGAACGGTCCCCTTCTCTGGCGAAGACGGCCAGCGCTTTCAGTTTCGCTCTGCGGTGACATGCGGCGATGAGAGCGACCATGTCGCGTTGAATTCATTTGATGTGTTCAGCGATATGACCAAAGCGTTGTTGATCAGTTCAGCGCCGGGCGTCACTCTTAGCCAGTCATTCGGCAAAGACCAACCCATAGAAGGGCGCGCCTGCGGCACATTTGAATTTGAGTGGAGCGATAAAAGCGCAGAGTTGCGCGACAATGACCTGGTCGGCGTCGGGTTTACTGAAAAAGCCCCCACTCTCGACTGGTCAACCTATCGCTATCTGGATTTTTATTATTGGAGCGACGCGCCGCAAGGCTTCACGGTTCAAATCGCCGCCGCGTCAGATGAGTTTGAAGCCCACCTCGACACGTTATCGCAATCAGGCGATAAAAAAGGCCAATGGCATTATTGCGTAATCGATTTGGATGAAGCGATTCCGTCGCGCGAAAACAGAAAGACCATCCAGCGTTTCGCGTTCACCACGCCAACCGCGTCGCTGGAGTTTAAGAAACCCTACAAACTGCTTCTCGACGGCGTCCACCTGTGGCGAAACCGGAACATCGTTGAGACCCAAGTTGATTCGACGCCGCCTTCCGCGCCGACGAACCTGACGGTTGAGCGTACGCCGACCAATCTCTCATGGCGTTGGCAACCAGCCGTAGATGAGCAATCTGATATCGAAGGCTATTCATATGTTTGGACGACTCACGGCATGCACCAACCCCCAGATGAAATTCTGACAACCGAGCCGGCTGTTACATTTCGGTTTCTTCCGCCCGGGTCTTATTCGTCATACTATATGAAAGTACGGGCGCGAAACCGCGCAGGGTTGTGGTCTGATATCATTGAAACCACGATGGGCATTGAAGCCCGCAAAGACGACCCAACGCCAGCGCCGATCCCCACTCCGGCGACAAAGGAATGAACCATGGAAATCTCTGATCTGTTCAAACTGACTTATGATCGCGGCGCCTCTGACTTATTGTTGACCGCAGGCGCGCCGCCGTTGATTCGGTTGCATGGCGAAATCGTTCCGACTGAATATCCTGCATTGGCCCCTGATACCGTAAAGCGCTTGATCTATTCGTTGTTGAACGAAAAACAACGCTTGGAGTTTGAAGAAAAAAAAGAGCTCGACCTCTCGCTGAGTTTGGGAGGCGCACACCGTTTTCGCGTCAATTGTTATTGGCAGAAGGGATGTGCGGCGGCGGCGTTTCGCCCGATCCCAACTGAAATTCCAAAATTGAAATCGCTTGGGCTGCCCGCCGTTGTCTATGACCTAGCGATGGCGCCCCACGGACTGTTTTTGGTCACAGGCCCGACAGGGCATGGCAAGTCAACCACACTTGCGTCAATGATCGACTTGATCAATCTGAACAAGCGAGCACACATCATTACCGTCGACGACCCGATTGAATACATCCACAATCACAAAAACAGCATCGTTGACCAGCGAGAAGTCGGAGGCGACACCCTCTCGTTTCGCGAAGCGCTGAAGTATGTACTGCGCCAGGACCCTGATATCATCCAGATTGGCGAGTTGCGCGATTGGGATACCATCTCATCGGCTCTCACCGCCGCGGAAACCGGCCATTTAGTGCTCGCGACGCTCCACACCAATGATGCGGTCCAGACCATCGACCGAATCATCGACGTGTTCCCTGAACACCAACAACAACAGGTGCGCGTTCAGTTGTCATTAAGTTTGCTGGCGGTGGTGTCGCAGCGTCTGTTGCCCAAGGCCAGCGGCGACGGGCGGGTGTTGGCGGCTGAAGTGTTAAAAAACACCCACTCCTGCGCAAACCTGATTCGTGAAGGCAAATCTCACCAGTTGTATTCCGTCATTGAAACCGGGACAAAGGACGGCATGACCACACTCGACAACTCGCTGATCAAGCTCTATCAGCGCGGCCTGATCACTTCCGAAGAAGCCCAGATGCACATGCGCAACCCTAACGCATTCATGGATGCGGCGTTAAAAGAAAAACGTACGGGATAATTTGGGCGCCGTCTGTCGCCAGGGTTCAACCCGGTGTTTTGTCTATGGGTCTTGAGTTTTGATGATTCGCGCGGCGCCTTGGGTGAGAGTGAGGGCGCGGCGGCCGTGCATGAAGGCGACCAATTCGTCGCCAATCAGTTGGGCCGCTTGTTCGGTAAGAATGTCTTGGTCGACTAAATCTTGCGTCGTTTCAAATTGGTTCATAAACAATAGATGTATCTTGCGCGGAGAAATCAAAAAGCGCGATGCGACCCCGTTTTGTTCGGCCAACATCTCTAAAAAACAGCGCAACAATTCTACCGTACGCGTTTCGGTATGGTTGCTGGTATAGGCCTTAGCGGGCTTTCTCGGTTCGCTTTCGACGCCGCGTTTGATCGCGGCCAGAATCGCTTCGCCCTGAGCAGCGACTTCGTCTTTGGAGATGCCGCGGAAGGTTTCGAGGTGTTTTAGGTCTTTGGGGCGCACCTCGGCCAGATCGAGCAAGACGCCGTCATCCATCAGCCATTTGCGCGGAATATTTAGATGGCGGATGCGGTCCTCACGCCATTGCGCGAGTTCGACCAACACCGGGTAGGTCTTTGAAGTGATGCGCCCGCTTTTTGAGAGGCGCTTAGCGATTTCTTCGGGCTGGGGTTCATACAACGCCGGGTTTTCAAGTTCGGCCGAGAGCGCCATCGCCCACGGGCGGCGGTTTTGTTCGTCGAGCTCTTCGAGCAACTTTTCGCCCAACTCAACTAGGTGAATGACATCGGCGTGGGCGTAGTCTTTCAACTGGTCAGGCAGAGGCCGCAACGACCAATGGCTGCGGGCGTGGCCTTTTTTAATGCGGACCCCCAACGCCTGCCGCAACAAATTTCGCAGGCTGATGTTGTCTCCATAGCCCAACAACGAAGCCGCCAACGCTGTATCCAGCGTCGGGTGGGCGGTGACGCCAAAACTGGTATACAAACATTCCTGGTCGGCCTGGGCGGCGTGAAAAATTTTAAGTGGGTTGGGCGATTCGAGTACGTCAAGAAACGGCCGCATGCCTTCAAGTGATTTGTCTTCAGGCGAATCGAGAAACGCTCGCGCATCAATCAACCATGAATCTTCGCGGTTCGCGACCTGTATTAACTCAAGCGTTGGGAAGAAGGTTTTTTCGCGTATAAACTCGGTGTCAATCGCGATGACAGGATCGGTTTGGAGTTGGTTCGCCAGTTGTTCAATTAACGCGGGCGAATTGATAAGTTCCGAATGTTGCATATTTCTACTTCAGTCTTTCTAAGAACGCGACCACGAGTTGAGAGATGATCTTCGTTTCCTCTTTTGTGTGGTTCTATCTGATTGAAGAACAAGTAAAACAGATTCAAACAAACCATGAAAAACCACTAGCGCCTATTGTAAAAGAAAGAGGTGAAGGATCGAAGACGAATGGCAAGGTTTTTTTACATTTCAACTGGCCCGCTGGTTTATACACAACAAAAATATGATAGTTTATTACAACGACTCAACCATTGATTAAACAATAGAAATGGGAGATTTGACATGGACCCTGTATTGAACCGCCGCCGCGCTATTCAATCCGGCGTATTGTCAGCGGCCGCTGTCGCGCTAGGAACCACCAACACAAACGCAGCTCGCCACAAACGAAAACTCAAACTTGGGTTCGATAACTTTTCGGTTCGCGCCCTCAATTGGAAGGCCGACAAAATCTTAGACTACGCCAATTCGCTTGAGGTTGATTGCGTCTTATATTCAGACCTGGAAGTACTCGAGAGCCACCAAGACGCCTATCTCAATGCGCTAAAAGCCAAAGCCGACGCCTATGACATCCAACTCTACGCCGGAACCGGCGGGGTCTGCCCCAGTTCAAAACGCTTTAACGATAAATACGGGACGGCTGAAGAACTGCTGTCTCTCTTGATTCGCGTTGCCGAGCGCCTTGGTTCACCTGTCGCCCGCTGTTACCTCGGCTCAGGCCAGGACCGCAAAGAAGATGGCGGCATCCAACACCACATGGACGTGTTGGCCAAGACGCTAAAGAAAGTTCGCACCAAAGCCCTCGACGCGGGCGTCACCATCGCCATCGAAAATCATGCAGGGGACATGCAAGCGCGCGAACTTAAACAACTCATCGAAGCCGCCGGCAAAGACTTCGTCGGCGCCACCCTCGACTCAGGAAACGCCGCCTGGACGCTCGAAGACCCAATGACCAATTTAGAAATCTTGGCGCCATATACGGTGTGTTCCGGCATTCGCGATAGCGCAGTGTGGGAATATGAAGACGGCGCCAAAGTGGTGTGGGCGTCGCCAGGCGACGGCGACACCGATTGGAACAAGTATGTAGATACATGGCTGAAACTCTGTCCTGATGCGCCCTTTGTTTTAGAAATCATCAATTGGATCGACAACCCGCGCGAGTTCCCCTATCTGAAGCCCGAATTTTGGGACGGCTATGAAGACGTACGCGCCCAACACTTTGCCCGCTTTGTCGCCATGGCGAAAAACGGAAAGCCCTATTCACACCCATCTGACCGCCCCACTGGCGAGAAGTCTAACGAGTTATCAGGCCGCCAACAAAAATACGACTTAGAGCGTAGTGTTGCATATTGTAAGAAACTTCTGGCTGCATAATTCAATTGTGTATCCAGCGGCGGTTTGAAATTCTTCTAAACCGCCGCTGGTTTACGCTTAACATTCTGTATTAGGAATAAATGCATAAAAACAAATATATAAGATACTTAAATAATTAGCATATCTAAGATTTGCGTTTAAATCCATTTCCAACTTTATGTTTTTTTCATTGCCCGGCCTTTATATCCTATAAAGATTGTATAATATATCCATATACTCTATATATGAGGTAGATGATTATGCCAGCCACTCTGGCGCCGACTAAACCTATGCTTGATCTTGACGCTATCAACGCAGAGTTAGAAGGAAAACCGCCCCGCGAAATTATTCAGTGGGCGTATGAGACATTTGGCGACGGACTCGGTATGCTCTCCAGCATGCAGAAGACCGCCTCTGCGATGATGTACATGCTCTATGCGCTCGACCGCACCGATGTCGAGATCATGTTTGTTGATACCAACTATCATTTTCCTGAGACGCTGGCTCTTCGCGATGAGTTTATTGAGAAGTTTGGCCTCAACATCAAGACCTATTACCCGGAATTGTCGACTGAAGAACAGTTTCAATACTATGGCCGCGAACTCTATCTCAAAGACGGCGATTATCAATTGTGCTGCGAATTGCGGAAGGAAAAGCCGTTTTTGAAAGCCGCCCAGCCCTTTAACGCGCTATTGTCGGGTTTGATGCGCTCAGAAGGCGGCGCGCGAAAGAACATCCCTGTAGTCGCCGAAGACCCGCGCATCGACGGGTATCGCGTCCACCCGCTGCATACCTGGACCAAAGAAGACGTCGAAGCCTATTTGGCGGCCAACCAGGTTCCGGTTCACCCGCTGCATGACCAGGGCTACCCTAGTATTGGTTGCCACACATGCACCACCGCAGTCAAACCCGGCGAAGACGAACGCGCCGGGCGTTGGCGCCACATCCGTGAACAGCGCGGCTCCGACGAAAAACTCTACTGTGGAATCAATTTTACCGACAAAAAGTAAATTGCATGCGCTTTCAACACGACTGCATCGCCTGTTCAAAACGGCAAGGCGCTCGAATCTATAATATCGCGCTCGGCGGCGAGCCAGACGCGATTGAGCATTGGTGCGGCGATCTTCAGCGCGACTTAGATGATCAGATAGATACCGCTGACCCTAGCCTGTCGCCCGCCCATCTTTCTTTGATGGCGATCCGTTCCGCCCAGAAACACGCCGGAATAGACGACCCCTTCACTGAACTCAAAAAATACAACAACCAACTCGCCCTTTCGATGGAAGCCGACCTGCGCCAGCGTATCCAAGCCAGCCAAGACCGTCTTCACACCGCCTGTCAGTTAGCGGCGTGCGGCAACATCATTGACTTGGGCGTAGCGGATACGTTTGACCTCGACGGCGCCATCGAGCGAGTGTTGAGCGAGGGCTTTCAGCGCGACGAGTATCAGATTTTTCTTTCCGAACTCGAACGCGCCCAACAAAAGACTCAAAACCCAAAGATGGCCTATTGTTGCGACAATGCGGGTGAGATTTTCTTTGACCGGTTGTTGATGGAAGAGTTGAAACGGGCGTATCCAGATTTAGACATAACTGCTGTAGTGCGCCACACGCCCGTCTTAAATGACGCAACCATGGAAGACGCCATTACGGTCGGCTTGCCGGATGTGGTTCGCGTGATCGACAATGGAAACAACCTGCTTGGAACAGTGATGGACAGCGCTGGCGAAGAATTAAACACGGCCTTCGGCGAGGCTGACATCATCATTTCAAAAGGCCAGGCCAATTATGAAACCCTTTCCCACCAGCCAGAGTTGATCTTCTTTATTCTTAAGGCGAAATGCAATGTCATCGCCGACTCACTGGGCGTCAAACTCTACGACGCCGTCATGACCCGCAGCCCGTATTTGAATCGTTAGAAGCCATCTCAAAAATGCATAATGCACATATTGCATGGCATGGGTACAACTCTGCTCGCTTCGGTGCGGGCTTTTATAGTGGTTGCCAGAATTATGTGTGGATTGAGTTTATGTAACCGTATCTTTTGCTGTCCGCCGCGGCGAATGCACTTTTCCAAAAAAACTAATTGACACCGCGCCTCTCTTTCCTGTACATTCGAGAAGATCAGCTATGTCACTCTCGTGGGGGGAGGAGCATCATGGACAATTCGATCAATCGCAGGCAATTTGTGGGTGGATGCAGCGCGGGGGCGCTCGCGCTCGCGGCGCAGCGTGCGCAATCTAACCTTCAAGACAACTGGCCGCCGAAGATGCCCAAAGTGAAGATTCACCAGGTGTATGTCGGGCGCACGGGCGGCATCTATCTATCGCGCCCTCAAAGTGAGATCGGGCGTTTCGAAGACCATCTCAAATCGGTTGAACATCAACTCGGCGACGTCGAGTTTGTCGGCGGCGAGATTGTTCCACAAACCAATGTGGATGAGATCTTGCCCAAGATCAAACAAGCCGACGGCGTGTTGATGTTTCACCTGTCGGGCCACGGCGGCGGCGCGCCCGCCCAGGCGATGAAAAAAATCCTTGAGACGGGCGTTCAAGCCACCGTATTCAGCCAGCCGTTTAGCGGGCATGGCTGGATGTATTTTCCCCGTTGGCAGCAAGCCGGGCATAAAGTCATCCTCGCGCCCAGCAGCGACTGGGGCGAAATTGATCGCGCGGTGAAATTGATGCGCGTGGCGCCGCACATGAAAAACACGCGTATTTTGGTAATTCGCGGGCCGTTGGGCACCGAAGCGGCGTGTTCGGCAGAGAAAGTCAAAGCGGCGCTGGGGTGTGAGTTGGTCGCGGTCAGCGTCGAAGAAACGTTGAACGAACACAAGGCCGTCTCGCTCAAAGACGCCGAGGCGGAGGCGGAGGCCTATTGGCTGGGCCAAGCGAAGAATGTGGTCGAGCCGACCCGCGATGAGATCATCAACGCGGCGCGGTTTTATCTGGCGATCAAAAATATCATGCAACGTGAAAACGCCCAGGCGGTGACCAGTTCAAACTGCATGGGCGAGCCGGCCAAAGGGTGTTTCGCGTTCAGCAAACTCAATGACCTGGGCATGGTCGGCGCCTGTGAAGGCGATATGGATTCGACCCTGACCATGTTGATGTTCGCTTATGGCATGGGGCTGCCGGGCTTCATTTCCGACCCGGTGATTGACACCGCGAAGGATGCGTTGGTTCATTTCCATTGCACCTCAGCGACCAAGATGGGCGGGCGCGACAGTGAGCGGCTGCCGTTTACGATTCGTAACCAGAGCGACAGCGAAAGCGGCGTTGCGTTGGATGTTGAGTTCCCGATTGGGCAGATGACCACCTGCGCCAAGTATATCAATCTTGATTCGATGTTGATCTCAACCGGAAAGGTTTTCGACGTAACCCACGATGAGCTAGGATGCCGCACCCAGTTCTGGGTCGAAGTCGACAACGCCCGCGGCATGTTTGACAACTGGGGCGGCGGTGTATTAGACGGCGGCGCCATGACCATGCTTCACCGGGTGGTGTGTTACGGTGACCAACGCCAGAATCTCAAAGACCTGAGCCACCTGATGGGCTTCAAGGTGATCGAAGAAACGTGAAAAATCAGTGTGAGAGAAGACCAATGGCCATTGACTATCATGAAACTGCACAACAATTGTCGAGCAAAACCCGCGACATTCATCGCGCGTTGACCAGCCTGTGTGAAGAGTTTGAAGCGGTCGATTGGTACAACCAACGGGTTAATGTATGTACAGACGAAGAGTTAAAAGCCGTCTTGCCCACAACCGCGACGAAGAAATCGAACACGCCGCCATGACCAATGAATGGTTAAGGCAAAACATGCCTCCGATTGATGAAGAGCTGAAAACCTATTTGTTTAACGACAAGCCCATCGCTGATCATTGATCCATGGCGTTTAAACAAACAAGCGGCGAGAGAAATCTCGCCGCTTGTTTCCTTAGTGATTGGCCGTATCTCCATCTCAATCTTCACCTAGTCGTTGTGGACGGACGTGATCGGCTTTCCGTCTATGAGACAAGGCGATTTGAACTCAACATAGACCGCCTGTTAGTAGGGGACGCCGATGCCCGCAATGTTGAGTCGCTGGGCGCGGTAGGCCCGCGCGGCCCAATACGCCGCTAGACAGCGCCATCACGCTGGATGTCGCCGCGACAACGTTTCTACGCGAGATGGAGCGGTTCGTCATTGAGGTCATCTCTGTTTGTATCATTCTGTTGACGCAGCGCCGAAAAACCAGCAACCACTATGAGTGTTGCGATTGGCCACAGAATTAAAGGAGGCATTGTTACTTTGCCAGTTTGTAATCGGTCATGGATTTGTAAAAGTCATCCATGATTTTCTTTTTGTTAAAATGCTCCCAGATAATGACTTTCCGTTTATTGTCGGGGCGCTCTTTCCATTTGCCGTCTACGAGGATCGGCGCGGGAATGGTTTTGGTCTTCGCCCAATCGGGGTTCTTCACGATGGCGACCGCCGCCATGTCGAACAACGCGCGCGAGGGCGGGTTGCCGTGGAGTTTGATGTTGCTGAATAGATTAACGGCATAATCGCCGAAGTTTGAAAACGATTCGCCGTGGCGTCCAACAACCGGTTCCGCTGCTTTGGGGCCTTTGCCCGGCATAATGGTTTTGATTTCATCCAACGTCGCCCGAACGGCGTCGGTGCCGGAAGGCTTGCCGTAACGCACCAGCGCAATTTCAAAAGGAACGTCGAAATCGAGAATATAATTGAGCGAGGGCTCGTCGTTGCCCTGATTGTATTCGCCCGGAGCAGGATAATTCGATCCCAGCCAAACGATGCGCACGTTGTCTTTGATGTCAGGCGCTTTCATTAACGCCAGCGCGATGTTGGTTAACTTACCGACTGGCAGCAACACCAACTTGCGGTCCGATTTGGCCCGGGCTCGTTCGATGATGAAATCGACCGCTTCGCTTCCGTCAAAGTCATCTTTTTTTATGTTTTTTTTGATTGTATTGAAGTCTGCGTCAGCGCCTGTATAGACTGTAATTTGGGGATGAAGCCCGCACAGTTTGACCACACGTTCGGCCTCAGCGAAATGGTTTTCGACCGGGCCGCCGTTTTTGGTGCGGTTGACGGTGATTCCCTCAACGTCAAACACGTCGCCGTTGAACAACATGTAGGCAATCGCGTGTTGGTCGTCGAGTTCGTTATTGGCGTCGGTGTCGAGAATGACGCGTATGTTTTCGGCGGAACTTGTCAGCGAAACTACTGCACAGCAAAGTAAAAAGACAATGAGAATTCGTACTGTTCGAAACATCTTTCTTCTCCTAACAATTAAGCGATCACGTCGAGGTCGTCCCAGCGGACGGTCGATAAACCAAATTGGTTTTGTTTTGCGTCATACATAGCTTTGCGGCCCATGATGCCCATGATGGTCGAGAGCCGCGCTTGTTCAATGCCGATGGCTGACTCTTCGCCGTTGCGAATGTGCTGGCCGAACGCTTCGAGTTCCTCGTAGGTGCCGTTTCCCCAGTGTGAAACGCCCTCGGCGTATTGCTTCGGTTCGCCCATACCCTCGCGTGGATGTAGTTTGCCTTCGGGCAGGTTGATCCCGCCTGTTTGGCCATACACCCACAGCTGTTCGCCGGTGAACGGCTCACAACAATTCATAATATGGGTGTAAGAAAAGATGGCGTTGGCAGCGAATTGAAACGTAATCGCCGAATGGTTTTCAGAACGAAGTTTAGGCGCGTTTGGTTTCTCATTCGTTATCGCGCCCGCGGCGGCGCATTGCACCGGCGGCTGGTAATCCATCGCCCAAAGCATCACGTCAGCATGGTGGCAAGCCTGAGCCAGAAACCATCCGCCTGATTCAACCAGGTCGAGATAACGGCCGCCGACGTCACCTTCCCAGTGCCATTTGCCCTGCATGAAAGTGACATCGCCAATGGCGCCGGAATGAATTAAGTCCATGCCTTTGGTGAACGATGGAACATAATGGCGTTGGAAGCCGAACTGTAACATGCCTTTTGACTTGCGCGCCACGCGAGTGAACTGGTTGACTTTTTCGACAGTGGTGTCGACTGGCTTCTCACAAAAACAATGAAGCCCCATTGATAAAACAGGAATAGCGCACTTGGCGTGGTTGCCTTCTTCGGTCGCGACCAACACGGCGTCGAGGTCTTTCTCGCGGTCGAGCATGGCGCGCAGGTTGGTGTAGGTCTTCACATTGGGCCATGAGTCTTCACAGATTGCGGCGCCTTGTTTGGCGCGGTCTTCAACCAAGTCGCATGTAGCGGCGACGCGATACCCTTTGAGGTTTGTAATCGCTTTCAGCAGCGCCTTACCGCGCCCGCCTGTCCCGATCAGGCCTAACACAATATCGTCATTGGCTCCTAACACATTCTTTGTGGATGCGGCGCTGAGCGCGCCCACGGCTGAGGCTTTAAGAAATGTTCTGCGAGTTCCTGAAGTCATGATGTTCTCCTCCTGTTAAACCAACTATTGAACAATTAATAAACTTTCCAATACATTAACCAACTTCACCCCTCCCCCAAGGTGGGATTCGCCGCGGCGAATGGGTGGGGGGGGGGAGCCGAGTTTAGTGAACTTTTCCATTGG
>CAZKYC010000072.1:0-24745 GCA_964556895.1 uncultured bacterium
CTAGAGTTTTCGGCTAAAGGCGAGGGGGTTACTCCCAGAATCTGACAATAAATTGAGATGGCCTTTTGTGAATGAACAGGTTCAATCATCTGCTCTGTGAATTTTTTTATATCCCACCATAGTACATAGAATAGTCAACAGAATTAACAAAAAGATATGCGCGCCAAACACCGACCAAAACTGTGTGATTGTGTCAAACCCTTCTGTTCCCCGGTCTGAGACGCTAGGCCACAGGTTAAAAACATACGGGCCGTTCCAAACCGTTAAGAACAGCGCAAACCCGTCCATCCCGGCGTCGCCGCCAAGCGATACGCTGGGGTCGGGATGAAGCAACGCAAAATACCACGGCGCGAACAAGAAAAGCGCAGAGAGCAAGTACGATTGAAGCAGCGCCGGCAGAGTGCGTTTATGAAGCGTTGAAATCATCACCGATAAGGCCGACAAAAATAACACGGTGAACCCCAAGGTGATGAATACCAGAGCGTGGCCCGCCCAGACGCGAAACAGGTTGTCGTTTTTGATATACCCAACACCATTTGGATACATCAAACATGAAGTAAACCAGATGATGCCTAAGATCAGTAATGGGGGAACATAAAACGAATAGGCGTGAATCAGGCCATGCCCGACGGCCAGTTTCATCTTGCCCCAAAAAATGGACGGCGTCTGTAGCAGGGTCGAGCGAAGGTTCTCCCAGTTGGCGCGTTCATGTTCAGACGAAAACAGTGACGCCCCCACGATCGGCGTGAAGACGAGAATGATGACATACTCTATACACAACATGGTTTGTGGGAACAACGCGGTAATCGAAAGCAAGACAGACGATAAAAACAATATGCTGGGCGCGTCCCAATCGCGGCGCACCACGGCGTTAAAAAAGCGGTCGCGCTCAGCGACATAGATAGGGTTCGTATGGTCATTGATCGGGTCGCCATAGTCGCGCGCGCCGAGAAACGTCCAAAGTTGGGCGTCAAACCCCTTCAGCGAAATAGGCCGCCACCATTTGGGTTTGATCTGATTCAGTTCTCTGGTTAAAAAGCGCGGCGTTTGGGCCAGAAACGAAAGGCTGCATGCCATGCCAAGCACCAACAAAAACAACGGCAGAATGATGTTCTCCGCAGACGAGCCATGCTGGCCGGATGTATACACAATCAGACTAAAAAAGCCAACGATGCCATACGACGCCACTAATGCAACAGCAAAGCGCGAGAAATACGACCCAAGCGTAATACTGACCGCCAGCGCAATGATGGTAAGAAAAATTTGAACAGCCAAGACGCCAAACACATCAACCGGGCTGACCCCGCCCATACAAAAGGTGACGCTCATCACCGGGGCCATGCCAATCAATATGACCAATACAAGAATGAAGGCTGAACTGGTTTTGGATAAAATGAAATCCATCGGGTGAGTGGCCGAGGTCAAGATTAAGTCGAGCGTCCCGGCATCGCGTTCTTGCATGATTGTTGACACGCCAATGACCGGAACAAATAACACCAGTCCGATGATGCTCAAAAAACGGTATACATTGATCAGCTGGGGCGTCAGGCGAGACACGTCTTGAAGGTTATAGGTCACGCCCGCCATCGAATTATACGCGACCGCAAACGAAGCGGATATCACGATCAGCGAAAGGGCGAAGATCCAATAGGTTTGAGGTTTTCGCAATGCGGCCTGCAATTGATGGCGCAACAACGACCTCGAACGCCCGCCCAGAAACGAGTGAAAGAAAAAGTTCTGATAGTGAAACCTATCGTTCTTTTCAAGCAGCCCTTTTTCGCGCGAGACCACGATTCCAATCACAATGAAAACAGGGATGACAATAACCGTCAAAATGATTGCACTATATACACTCACGTTGAACTCACTTTGTTCACTTAGAAAAAATGCGATATAAATACGTTTACCTCTTTGGCTTATCTCATGCAAAATCCGATAAATCAAGCCAGATAACCTTGTGTAAATTTTTCAAAACTCTTAATTCACACTATTCAAACGCTCTTTTTTATGTTTATCATGAAATCATCGATATGACAATTCACTGTTTTATTGTTATGAATCGGGAGAAATGGAATGAAAAAACGCGGTTTTACCTTAATCGAATTGCTCATCGTTGTGGCAATCATCGGCATCCTCGCCGCCATCGCCGTCCCTAACTTTCTCAATGCGCAAATCCGCGCCAAAATATCGAAATGCGAATCAGAAATGCGTTCATGGCTTGACATCTATCAAATGTATCGTCTGGACACGGGTCAGTTTCCGCCACACGCGCCAGGCCACCCGCTTTGGCAAAACAAATACATGACGACTCCGGTCGCCTACATTGGCTCGCCGCCAAAGGACCCCTTCCAGGCGACTGATACCAAGCAGGCTTCGTTGTTTCAATGGAGCCACGGTTCGTACCATGCCGACTATTTTGGCGGCGGCGGGGTGTCTCCAAACCGTCTGATTCAGTCTGAAGCCCTTTTTTCACATGCGAAGCAAGGAAAAATCCACATCCAAACGTCAGATAACTTCCACATCGGCACCGTCTATTACATCTGGAGCATGGGGCCGGATTATGAACACGCCCCAAAACAGTTGTTTGACATTTATGAACCAACAAACGGATTGACTAGCTACGGCGATATAGTCAGGGTCGGCAGCTAATTGAACCGAGACGCCCTTTGGCATACTGCTGAAGGGCGTTTTTATTTTGTCTCATTAATTGTAATAACACGTCTGGTTTGAAGGCTGTATCGATTTGGGGAGAGGGCGAATGCTCACCGAGATTACCGAACGGGAGTTATATGGCCGCATCCAACAACCGTTTGAATCGCTGCAACACGAGCCCACGCCAGAGTTGTTTGTTGAAGTGTTAAAACGCTGTTATGAAGTCGTCGACTCGTTTATCGCGTCGCTGACAAAAATCAACGTCATTCAAGACATCGCCTGCTGTAAGGGCTGTTCGTATTGCTGCAGCCTTCCCGTTCACGCCCACAGTTATGAGATTGTCGCCATCGCCGAACACATTAAACAAACGTGGAGCAAAGGCGAGATCGCGTCTCTAAAACGACGAATCAAACACTACATCGAATTCTCTGAGTATGGCCGTCCCTTCAACGAAAAAACTGAGTTGGTTTTTTGTCCTCTGCTCAAAAAAGGCATCTGCTCCATCCACTCCATTCGCCCCATCAATTGCCAGGCCCACCACTCGACCGACGTGTCAGATTGCATCAAGGCAATGAACGGGCTGCCATCTATCATTGATTTTAATTCATTGGTCAGCGACCTTTATAAGGTCGAATATGACGCCATCCATTCGCTCTTCACAGAATGGAACTGGGACGTCAGCCAACAAAACCTGACCATGGGGTTAAAACGCGCCCTTGAACAAACCAACGCCACCCAACGCTACCTGGACGGCGAACGTTTGTTTTTGTCATAAATCATGTCCATTTTGTATATTGAGAAACATCAAACCAATCTATACTATCAAAACCAAACCAAACACCCGTTGTTAACAAGTTATGGCTAATATTCAAACCCCTGAAAACAAACAAACCTCTCTCAGAGAAAAACTCGACCAGATGACGGTCGAAGAGTTAGAGCGGTTAGAACAGCTGGCCAATATAGGCGAACTGGTGGGCGGCTTCGCCCATGAGTTGCGCAACCCTGTCGCGGGCATTAAAGCCGCCTTGCAAACCCTCTCGCGCGGCGTTGATCAAGACGATCCGCAATATAGTGTTTATCAGGAAGTGTGTTCAGCCGCCGGGCGCTTAGACGGGTTGGTCGCCAGCCTGCTTTCATTCGCCCGCATGGGCAAACCGACCTTCTCGCCAGTGAATATCAACCACTGCGTTCGAGAAGCGATCCAACACTTTCAAACCAACACGGCCCGTTTGCGCATCCAACTCGCTGAGGATGCGCCCGAATTGCCAGCCGACGCGCGGCTCATTCAACAAGTGGTTTTAAACCTTCTCAACAACGCCCAACAAGCGGCGGGCGACGATGTAGAACTCTCGGTTTCGACCCAATACACGCCGCCCCGTTCAGCGAACGACGCCGCCTCCGGCCCCAGCCAAGCATTGCACCGGTGCCAACACGGCTTTGTTCAAATTCGTGTAAGCGACAACGGCCCCGGCGTGAACGAACCTGACCTCGAAGCCGTCTTCAGGCCCTTCTTCACCACCAAAGAAAACGGCGCCGGGCTTGGGCTGGCGATTTCTCACCGCATCATTCAAGAACATCACGGCTGTCTCTATTACCGCAACAACCCCAAACAAGGCGCCACCTTCGTCGCCTGCCTGCCCTTGCCTGGCCCCAGCAACCCTTGCGACCGAGGGTGCGCCTGATGGCCGAACCAGACGCAGCCAACCTGCTTGTGGTTGATGATGAGCCGCTGATTCGATGGTCGCTTCAAAACGACTTATCGCTAGCCGGCTACACCGTTCGCGCTGTCGGCTCGGGCGAAGAAGCGCTCAACGAAATCGAACAACAAGAACCTGACCTGGTCATTCTCGATAACAAGATGCCCGGCATGAGCGGTCAGGAACTCATAGAGATACTTCAACAGCGCGAAACCAACTGCGTAATTATTATGTTGTCAGCTCTCGACGGCCTCGAGCACGCCGTCGCCGCCGTGCGCGCGGGCGCCTACGATTATGTCGCCAAGCCGTTTGATTTGGATGATATTTTAGTGCGAATCGAAAAGGCGTTGCGCCATCGTTCGCTTCAATCAGAAGTCGCCAGCCACCGCAGCGTCCAGAGCCAACGCGATGGATTAGACGATATCGTCGCGGTCAGCCCCGTCATGCAGGAAGTCATTCAAACGTTGATGCAGATCGCCAGTCACGGCTCGAGTACAGTATTGCTGCGCGGCGAAACCGGCGTCGGCAAAGACCTGATGGCCAAGGCCATCCACCGCCTCAGCCCCCGAAGCGGCAAGCCATTTGTTGAAATCAATTGCCCGTCGTTCCCCAGCCCGTTGTTAGAGTCGGAACTGTTCGGTCACGAACGCGGCGCCTACACCGACGCGCGCACGACCAAGCGCGGCCTGTTAGAACTCGCCAACCAAGGCACGCTCTTTTTGAACGAGATCGCCGAAATCAACCCGGTCGTTCAAACCAAATTGTTGCAATTTTTAGAGCACAAAGTCTTTCGCCGCGTCGGCGGCACTCAAGAACGAACCATCGACGCCCGAATCATCACTGCGACCAACCAACCCTTAGAAGAAGCCGTTGAGCGCGGCCTGTTTCGCCAAGACTTGTATTACCGCCTGAATGTCATTCCCATCCACATCCCGCCGCTCAGAAAGCGGCCTGAAGACATTCCGGTTTTGATCGAACATTTTCTTGAATTATTTAGAAACGAATTTTCAAAGTCGCAACTAGAAATCGAAACTCATGCCCTTGAACGGCTCAATGCCTACCCCTGGCCGGGCAACGTTCGCGAACTCAAAAACACACTCGAGCGCATGGTGTTGTTGACCAAAAATTCTGTCATCCATGAGAGCGGCTTGCCCGAAGCGATTTTTCAAAGCGCCGCCCGGCCTTCTGGTTCCGCAGCCAGTTCTCCGTTGGTGGAACAAGAAAAACGTATGATTCTTGAAGCGCTCAACGAGGCCGAATGGAACCAAAGCCTGGCGGCCCGGCAACTACGCATCTCACGCGACACCTTACGCTACCGAATCAAGAAATACGGCATCCAAACATCCCAACCGCCTTCCGTCGACCAATAAAAAAGGGGCCTGTGAAAGGCCCCTCTCATAATACTCATTATGCTGCTTATTATTCATACATTGACCAATGTGTAACGTCAGATGAACCAAACATCGCTTTGAACTGTTGGTCGAGCCAGGTGTTGACCGCGATGTCTTCGGGGTCGTCCCACGTCTTGATGTTGGTGTCGACGGTGTCGCCCACGCTGCGGTGACACATGGCGCAAGCGTTAGGTTGCGCGAATTCCAATGTTTGGTCTGGACGCAACACCTTAAAGTTGTGTTGGTGAATGTCATAATTCACGGCTGATTTTTGCGCTGCCGACATGTGGCAATCAACGCACCGCGGCGCGCCTGAGGCGGAGGCCGAGTGGCGAGTGTGGGCCTCCATCGCGCCGACGTCAGACATTCCGGTGTGGCATTGGATGCAAAGACCGTTATCACGAGCCGAGGTACGCAAGTCATGCTCAAACTCTGAGCCGTGAGGCGCGTGACACGAATAGCAGGTCAAACCCGCCGTTGCGTGGTCGCTGCCGACAAATTCACCATGGCCGATATAGTCTTCATTTTGTTGATGGTGTTGTTTCGAGATTCCACCAGCCCACAAGCCGGCTGCTACGCTTTATGCAATTGATATTCCTGAATTGCAGCATAGATAAATTAGTAACTTACTAATTAGCTAAACTATTGAATCTTAGTGATATATCCCCGATTAAATAAAAAGGAGAGAACATTTACGCCGCAGATATAACTAAAATGCCGCATATATATAAGTCATACAACCCATATAACCCACCCATGTGAGTTATATGGCATAAACATGAAGATAAAAAATACTGCATGTATAGCCAATAAAATTACCAATTCGGTCAACAAAAAATATAAAAAAAGGCGACCAAAAGCGGCCGCCTTTTGATGAGACACTGTTCGCAATACTTAATACAATGACCAGCCTTCGACATCAGTGCCGCTTGCGAGCGTTAATTCACCATACGATAATTCGGTGTGCGGGCGCCCATTCCAGGCGAGTTGGGTCTTACGCGCGCCATCGTCATCATCATTGACAGCAATGTCAAAGCCGAACGGGTTGGTAAGTTCAAAGAGAATCTCTTTCAACACCTTAAATTCGACAATGTACCCATCAGCAACAGTCGTTGTTGCCGCAAACCATTCATCATTCTCGCCAAAAATCGGGTTATTGGCTTCGTTATCCCGCCAGGCGCCGTTTGGCGTCAACACAAACTGGCCTTCAAATTGGTTGCCCGTATTGCGGCCACTATCTTTGCTGTAGTCAGAGTCGATAAACATTTCGACGCTGTCGTCTGTCCAGGTGCTGCCGTCTTCTGAACCAGCGTCAGCGTTGTCTGTCACAACTGCATCATCAACAACATGGACTCCAATATAGATGGCTTCGTCATCATGAACCACCCAGGCTTGCCAGTCATGGTCGCCCAAAACAAATTCATCGTCGCCATTGTAATTGCCGGTATGGTGGGTGACATTAATTTCGGGAGCGCTGCCGTATTCGCCGTCAGCGATCACGCCGTCAACAGTCGCGGTCCCTTGAGGCGCAGTATATTTGCGCGGGCCGAGAACCAGGTTTCCGTAGGTGATTTCTTCGTGGGTCAGGCCCGACCAAGTGTATTGGTTCTCTAAGGTATCGCCGCCGTCATCGTCATCATTGATGGCAATATCAAAACCAATTACATCGCCAGGCTGCGGGTCGCCGAACAGAGAAAGTGAAATACGGAATTCATAATTGAGGTTGCCGTCGTCGCCGACATCGGCGAGGCCATACCAGGGGGCGTCAGGGCCGTAGCCCGGGTTGCCCGCTTCGTTTTCACGATAGGCGTTGTTAAAGGTTACAACATATTGACCGCCCGTCGACCATCCTTCTGGTTTATCACCCGCGGTATCGCGTTCGGGGTGGTTGCTGTTGTCGCCGTCGACAAACACTTCGACGCTGTCGTCGAGCCAGGTCGATTCGTTTTGGGAACCAGCAGCGGCCGAGTCATTATTTAACAGGTCATCAATGACGCGCACCGCGACATACAGATATTCGCTGTCATAGCCAACATAAATGTCTGCACCAAAGTCGGTTTCGTCTAAGGGGCCGTCGCCACCATTCGCGATATTCGCGCCGCTCACCCAATCTTCTTTGGTGTCGTCAAAGCGCATCACCCAATACGAACCGCCGCCCGCCTGGGCGCCGCCTGCGTTGACCCATGATTCGCCATTGGCCGTGTCAATCACGCCGTCAATAACGGGCGGCTCTGACAATGGCATAGCGACGCGAGTTAATGTGTCGTCTAATGTTTGGTTGTCAGCAAACCCGACACCAACAAAGACAAAACCCACCAATACTGTTACAAACAAGTTTTTCATTTACATTTCCTCCCACAAAAGTGAATAAATAAATCGCTTAACTGAGCTTAATAGCACACATCTTCTTCTAACACAACATAAATAAAGAAAATTATGAAAAAAGATATCTTAATTTAGGTTCTTCCGATATTTGAGTACTTCCCTTACTGGATGACCTGGAATTAGGGCAAAAAACGATATTCGTCCTATCAATAATAGACAATCCAATTCAGGCAAGGGTGCAACTCTGTGAGCGCCTGTGCAACAAAGCGGAGTAGCGCCAAAGCGAGCAGATCTGTACCCATGCCACATACAACGATAAAAAAATCATCCTAGATCATGTCTGGAAATTTTAATTCAATTTGAGAGAACGTATCCAAATCCCGGATGAGCCTTAATTTATTAATCTTGCAAAAAGTCATCCAGTTTTTGTCTTTAAAGGATATTCCATACAATGACGGGAGAGACTATTGTGAATTTTTGTAAAATTACCTTATTACCAACTGCGATAGATTCGCTCGCGAGTATTTTGTACACTTTCGCCACAGCAACCATTTCGCCGCACATAGTTGGGTTATATAACCCAATACAACCACCAGTCGGATCATATAACCCAACTAAATCACAACCCATTAAGTATGCTAACTATCGGTTTTTCAATAAGTAAATAGTTATGTTTCTAGACAACTTTTGCGAATTAAATCGGTTGTTTCGATGCAGGAATATGTAATTCATAGCTAAATTGGCATAAAGCAAAGACTTAAAGCCTCCAAATTAAAATCCGCCATAAAAATATATAACCGAATAGATGGAAAATCACTTCCGTGTGGCAAAAGATAGATATTTTTTTTCTTAAATCGGCTATCCGGTACGGACTTTGCACTAGAGAATTATTGCAACTTTGCAATCACACACTTAGATTAAGGAGTCAACACAATGAAATACGGCATTTGGGGTCAGGTTTTACTTGCAAGCGTCTTGCTTGTAATTTCGACAATGGTAGTTTGCAGCCAAGATGGGTTTGTCGCTTCGATCGAAAGCGTCGCGATCAACGGCAATATGCAAGCAGAAGTCACTTTTTTGATGCTGGACGCAGCGGGTCAACCGCTTAGTCCGACAGGCGTAAGCGGAATTGAAGACGGCGGCGACATCTCAGTGCGCGGTGTTATCATGGCGTACCTCAGCTCCGAAACGGGTTACATGAGTTACTCGACCTCCACCGCGACCGCGCCTGAAGGCTCGCCAAACGCTGGCGCTCAAGCCGAACAGGCAGGTTATGATTCAGGCGGCGTCTGGTCAGTGTTAGGCGGCGGACGTTTTCTGTATACATTCGGGACCGTCTTACCAGCCGACTATAACGCGACCTTAACGCACACCCTCAGCGCCCAATTGGAACGAACCTTTGATGGCAAGCGCTATGTAGCGAACCCGGTTCACCATTTCGTACCGGATGGTCGCGACGTCACCGAACTCTACCGCGTTTCAACCACCGAATCGTGCAACAAATGTCACACCAGCATCGGTTTACACGGCGGCGCCCGCAAAGATTATACGCTTTGCTTAATGTGCCACACCGACCAATCGGTTGACCCGGATACTGGCAACAGCGTTGAAATGGGCGAAATGATCCACAAAATTCACATGGGCCACAATCTCCCCAGCGTCCAAGCGGGCGAGCCTTATCAGATCATTGGCTTCCGCCAATCCGTCCATGACTACTCGCATGTCGGCTACCCACAAGAAGTGAATAACTGCGCCTCCTGCCACAATGGCCCGGAAGGCGACGTTTATATGACCAAGCCCAATCGTCAATCGTGCGGCGCATGCCACGATGACGTTGATTTTGCAGCGGGCGTAGGCCATATTGCTCAAGCAGACGATAACGCTTGCGCGGTGTGCCACAGCGCTGACAACATTACGTCGAAACACATGCCGACACACCTTTCACCTGTATTAAAAGGCTTGAATGCGGAAATTCTTGAAGTCCGCAACGCAGCGCCAGGCCAAGCGCCGAGCGTATTAATTAAGGTTTCAGAAGACGACGGAACCATCATCGCCCCTGCGGATTTAGGGCGTTTATACATCGTGTTCGCCGGACCAACCAGCGAATATATGTCCTACACGGGAGAAGACGTCATCAGCAACACCACCAACACTGTTTCAGAAGGCGATGCGTTGCTCTACACCTTTAACAACGTGATCCCCGCCGATGCGCAAGGTAGTTACGCCTTTGCCATTGAAACCCGCCGTTCGGTTGAAGTGAATGAAGGTTCTTACAATGAAAGCGCAGTGAATCCGGTCTTCACCGTTGCCATCACTGACGATCAACCAGTAGAACGCCGCACCGTCGTCACAGACGCCAAGTGCAATACCTGCCACGACTCATTGAAGTTCCATGGCAACCTGCGCATTTCGATGGATTACTGCGTCATGTGCCATAACCCCAACAAGAGCGACATCGGTCGCCGGGGCGAGGGCGTTGGCGGCGGCGAGTCGGTCAGTTTCTCACGCTTGATTCACAAAATTCACAGAGGCCACAACTTAACGAAAGACTATACGGTTTATGGTTTTGGTAATATCGCCCACAACTATAACGAGGTTCTCTTCCCTGGCCTCAACCAGGAGTGCACCGTTTGCCACGTCGAACAGCCCGCGTTGCCATTGGGCGACAATGTTGCAGCCATCAACTTCGTTGACAAAGACGGCGTCCAGGTCCACATGGCTCCAACATCCGCGGTTTGCTTGTCTTGCCACGACACCGATGACGCAGCAGCCCACGCGGCGCCGTTTGTTTCAGACAATGGCGAGTCCTGCGACTTGTGCCACGGCCCTGGCGCTTCGGCTGACATTGCGAAGTCCCACGCCTTCAACACATTCTTGAATGTGGAAACCACCACGGGCGGGACCCGCGTTCCGTTCTGGCAGCAATACTAATCACGAAGAAGCAAGATTCATTGGTAGGGGCACAGCGCGCTGTGCCCCTACTTTATTTATACACCGCTTCATTTCTAGTGATTTCATCTCTAGACCGTATGACAAAATTGCGCGCGGTAAGCGCGCCCGTATCCGCCGCGGCGGACAGCGAAAGATACAGTTAGGTAAACTCAATCCGCACAGTATTCTGGCAACCACTATATAATATTTTGTGCGCGTGTGGCCGCGTGCGCTCCTGGTTATTGCAAAAGATTCAAGGGCTGAATTCGCTCTGCTCATTCTTGCCCTAGGCGCTCGACCCTACGAAGTGAATTTCATGCGCCGCGCCGCTCGGCGCAAACAGGCGAGAACGTATTGCTCGCGTAGGCCCGCACGGAAGCGAAGAGAAACGCACTCAAGCCGTTATGGTTTAAACTTGAATCGGTTCAATTGAGAACGCCTCTCCCTCGAAGCGCAGTTCAATGATCGTCGCGATGGGATCGCGTTTTCGCGCTCCCAACTCAATACGCAGCGACTCGCGATTCTGTTGAAAATTGAGCATGGGGCCATTTAACAGTTTGACCATCTCTGGCGCTTGAGGCAGCGGCGGCAGCTTGAGCGTTGCCCCCGCCTCACCCATAACGAATAAGTAAATCTTATTCTCTTTACAGGTCGCGGCGCCCCACTCACCCGGCAGGTAGGGGCCGCCGCGCGTTTCATAAATCGCGTCGCTATGTTGTTTGATCCAATCGCCCATTTTACGCAGGCGTTCAACCTGGCGCGGTTCGATGCGCCCGTCTGGCATCGGCCCGACATTAAATAACAGATTGCCGTCGCCGCCAATGGTTTGGATGAAGGTATGCAAGCATTCTTTCAACGACTTGATTTCATCATTGGGCTTCCAGGCCCATTGCTTTCCGATGGTCATACAAGTTTCCCACGGAGTGTCGCGGTCAAACAAACCGACTTCTTGCTCGGGCGTACCAAAGTCGCCTGCGTAGTGAGTTCCATCTTCGGCGAACATGCCCTGCATGCCCTTGCGGCCTTTATCGACGCGATTGTTAATCAACGCGCTTGGTTGTAATTCACGGCAGAAATTGTTGAGTTCAATGCCACGTTCATGCGTCCAGGGTTTTTCCCACTCGCCGTCAAACCAAAACACCAGGTAGGGGCCGTACTTTTCCACTTGTTCGCGCAACTGGTTTTTGGTGTACTCCATAAAACGTCTGAAGTCGGGCGTTCCACCTGTTGGTTGAAAGCCCGGCTGGGCGCGATGGGAGTACATATAGTCAGGATGGCGCCAGTCACAGATCGAAAAGTAAGGGCCGAAAGCGACACCCTTCTGCTTACAAGCGTCAGTGAGTTCTTTCATCACATCTCGGCGAAACGGCGTCGCCATGATGTCGTAGTCTGTATAAGCCGAATCCCACAAACAAAAGCCGTCGTGATGGCGCGAGGTCAACACCATATACTTCATGCCCGCGTCTTGGGCGACGCCCACCCACTCGTTTGCGTTAAATTTTGTCGGGTCAAAGCGCTTATAGAGTTGGTCATACTCACGCCAATGGGTAAGTGTATCGTTCGTTTCGCTAGCCCGCGACCAGCCGATCTCCTTGCCGGTTAAACTGACTGGCCCCCAGTGAATAAACATGCCAAAGCGCATCTTGCGCCATTGATTTAGTTCGTTTGAACCAGCGGGAAGGATCGTCTTTTCATCCGCAAAGGTGTTGAGATTGAATGCATGGGCGCTCAGAGCGCCCATGCCGAGCTGTAGCGCAGTTCTGCGTTTCATAATGAGTCCCTTCCCGCTGGTTGTTAGCCTCAGATTTTGTCTTTTGGTTTTACGGTATCGTCTTTGTAATACTTCTGAAGCCGATAGAGTTCTTTTTTGAGATGGCCGATGATGACTTGATATTCTCGCTCGCTATAGACGCTATTCATTTCACGGGGATCGTTTTCGAGGTCAAACAGTTCCCACTCGTCAATCAAATAATAATGAATCAATTTGTAACGCTGTGTGCGAATACCATAATGGCGCTGCACTTGGTGCTCTGCGGGAAATTCATGGTAGTGATAATACATGGCGTCGCGCCAGTCATCGGGCGTCTCGCCTTCTAAGACCGGCTTGAGCGACTCGCCTTGCATATCGTCGGGAATTTCCGCGCCCGCGACGTCTAAAAACGTCTCGGCGAAGTCGAGGTTTTGAACCAGGTCGGCGTTGACCGTTCCACGCTCAATAACGCCGGGCCAGCGCGCGACCAGCGGCATGCGCAATGATTCTTCATACATCCAGCGCTTGTCATACCAACCATGGTCGCCGAGATAAAAGCCCTGGTCAGAACTGTAAATCACAAGAGTGTTGTCAGCCAGGCCTGATTCATCCAGGTAATCCAACACGCGGCCAATATTTTCATCCACCGAATCGATGCAACGCAGATAATCTTTGATGTAGCGTTGATATTTCCAACGAACTAAATCTTTGCCTTTCAAGTTCATTTTCTCAAATAGTTCGTTTTTGGGGCCATAGGCGGCGTTCCAGGCTTCGAGCTGTTTGGGAGTAAAATTGCGCGGCTGGGTAAATTTCAAATCATTTGGCGTGAGATGCCGCTCGACAGTCATTTCCTGAGCCTTGGCGGCGTTGGTGCGGTTTTCATAGTCGTCAAACAAATTGTCTGGCTCATAGATATCGACGTCGTCGTACTTGTTGAGGTGTTTTGGGCCGGGCTGCCAGTTGCGGTGGGGCGCCTTGTGTTGAATCATCGCCATGAAGGGTTTTTCTGGATCACGTTTTTCTTTGAACCAATCTAAGGCGATGTCAGTAACGATGTCAGTGGTATAGCCCGTATGCTGCACCCGGCCCTCCGGCGTGCGCATGGGCGGGTTGTAGTAAGGCCCCTGGCCGATCAATACGTTCCAGAAGTCAAAGCCGGTCGGGGCGGATTTCAGGTGCCACTTGCCGATCATGGCGGTTTGATAGCCCGCCTGTTGCAGCAATTTTGGGAACGTTTGCTGTGAACCGTCAAACGCTTCACGGTTGGTCGGCACCCCGTTTAGATGGCTGTGTTTCCCTGACAAAATGACCGCCCGGCTGGGCGCGCAGATCGAGTTGGTGCAGAAGCAATTGTCAAAGCGAATGCCTTCATTGGCGATGCGGTCAATGTTGGGGGTATGATTGATGAGCGACCCATAGGCGCTGATCGCGTGAGACGCGTGATCGTCAGTAAATATAAAGACGATGTTGGGGCGTTGTTTGTTCGCTTGGGCTGACGCCTGCGGCGCGGCCAGTGAAGCGGCCCCCAGCCCTAATAATTGCAAGAACTGATTTCGGTTCAAACGAGTTTCCATTCGGCCTGCCTCCAAACAATGAGAATGATGGCGATGAGTATATAATGATACAGATTCCCGCCTATTAGCTCATTAAGACGGCCCGTTTGTCAACGCGTACGACAAGGAAAATAGAGACTACCGTTTTCTCGCTGTAAGCCATCTCAAAAACAGTCATATACAATAGAAATGCCAAGTGATTAAAAAAATGACAGGGAGACTCTGGCCTGGGCGCCACTCTGTGAGCGCCTGTGCAACAAAGCGGGGCCGCACTAAAGCGAGCGGAGTGGCTCCAGGAATAGTTTGAGTGGGATATAATTTTTGAGATGGCTTTAATATGAATATTGAAGAATGTGGCGGGGACGGTTGCGTACGGCCCGCCGTTCCCCAATAACAATACCGATGACGCCGCCCTGTTTGACATCGAATTGCGCTACACAGGCATCGACCGCTTGTGGACCGGTCTCGAATTGATGTATGTCACCAGCGACGCTGACCATGTCCCTGGTTTTAAGACGCGCGGCGAAGCCAGTTATTTCGGCGTCGCCGCCTTCTGGTGGTTCTAACTCGTCACCACCGAAACATGGCTCCGGCTACGGCGCCGTGTTTTGTCCAGATGTCTTCTAGATCGTAGTAGGTATAACCAACATACACGCCGAATTGTTCGTTGAAATAGTGTAGCGCCCGTACTTCAAAAAACGCTGTATCCACTGAGGCCAACACAGGCCCGGCGGAGACGGCGATCACTTCTTCACCGACGCCCCCTGAGGCTTCAACAAAACTGTCATCGGTAAAGTAATACCGGGCGGTCAATGCGGTGGTGTTGAGCAGGCTGGAGCCGGATGTGGTCAGTGATTCTGAGGCGCGAAGATAAAAGGGCCCGATGGATTTGCCGACGCTCATGCCGAAGATGTCCACGTCGTCGGTAGCGAAATTCATCCTGCGGTAATTCGCTGACACTTCCCATGAATCAAAGAGCGCTTGAAACAGTTCGACGCGAATGTCAGTCTGGGGCAGAAAATCAACGTCGTCCGCAACTTGAAATGACAAATTGCCATAGGCGCCCTGCCATAAATCCAGGTATCCATCTAATTTGAATGCTTCGTCCTCTTGGTCGTAGCGGTGATAGCGCGAGCCTTGCAGCGTAATCGAACCTTGGTCAAACTCGCGCATCACTTCGAGCGAGTATTGATGCCAGTCTGAGCGCGGCCCGGTGAGTGAGTCGAAGGCATATCGAACCGCCGCCTGCCATCGGCGCTCAATTTGAATCTGATCGAAAATCGTCTGAGCGTCTTCTTGAGGAACGCCGCGCTCTTGCGCCGCCAACAGTTCGGCTTTGGCTTGGTCTCCATCGCCTTGGGCGGCGTAGGCCCTGGCGCGGGCCGCATAGGGCTGATACGAACCGGGGTCCAACACCGCCCACTGGCTGTAGGCTTCGATGGCTGCTTCATATTGCCCCGTCCAACGATAGATATTGCCTAGAGCGGCCCAGGCGTCAGCGTAGTTGGGGACAGCGTCCACAACCATGCGCAAGTCAGATTCACCAGCGTCATACCGCTTCATCCAACCATACAATATTCCGCGAAGCAGGCGTACATCATGGTTGGCTTCGTTTTCATTGAGAATGCTTGAGTAAATTTTGTCCGCGTCATCCCATTGTTCGGCGGCGGCGTACGCGCGGCCCAGCCCCACTTGAGCGCTATAGAGACCAGGCTGGGCTTCAAGCGCTTGTTGATAAAGTTCAACCGCCGCTTGATACGACTGGTTGGCCATCGCCTGGTCGGCGTGTTTCATGATTTCAGTTGGCTGGGCGCAAATAACCAACAACGTAAGAACAGTAAGCATAATGCAGATCCAATCGTACACCACAGGCTGTTTTTCGCATTATACTAATTTCTGTCCAAACACCGAGAAGGCTATAATCAATTTCTATTCTTTTGAAAGAAAGTGATTTGTAATGAAACGCCGTCAATTTATCTACTCAACCCTGTCCGCCGCTTCAGCCTTGTATTGGAACTCTTGGTCTCACTCCAAGCCGTTAGCCAATGAATACATAGCCGATGTCGCCATTATTGGCGGCAGCCTGGGCGGCTGTGCGGCGGCGTTGTCAGCGCTTCAAAGCGGCCTGCGCGTCGTGATGAGCGAAGAAACCGACTGGGTCGGCGGGCAAGCGACGTCACAAGCCGTCCCGTTTGACGAACACCCTTGGGTCGAACAGTTTGGCGCGCCGCGATCCTACCGTAAGTTTCGCAGCGCGATCCGAGAGTATTACAAACAGAATTACCCACTCACTGCTGAGCGCATGCGCGACCCGTATTTGAACCCCGGCAACGGCTGGGTCAGCCGTCTAGGCTGTGAGCCGAGGCCCGTGTTGGCGGTGCTGCAGAACCTGTTTGCCCCCTACTTGAGCAACAACCAATTGACGCTTTTGCTTGAGCATCGTCCTGTTGCGGCTGAGATGGACAGCGACAACGTTCTTGCCGTTACTGTTCATGACAACCAACACAATCACGATGTCACCATCACAGCGCCCTACTTCATCGACGCGACCGAACTCGGCGACCTGTTGCCGCTTACCAACACCGAGTATGTCACCGGGTTTGAATCGCAATCAGACACCGGAGAAGCGCTGGCCCCGAGTGAAGCGCAGCCGAATAACATGCAGGCCGCGACCTGGTGTTTCGCAATGGATTATGTCGAGGGCGAAGATCACACCATCGAAAAGCCCGAACAGTACAGCTATTGGCGGGAGTATGTTCCTGAATTGACGCCGCCTTGGCCGGGAACGTTGTTGAACTTCACCTATTCGACTCCGAGCGCTCCTTCCAAACCGCGTAGCCTGGGCTTTGACCCCACAGGCGCCAAGATGGGCTGGTTTAATTACCGCCGAATCATCGACGACGCTAACTTTACGCCTGGAACCTACCCGGGCGACGCGGTGATCGTCAATTGGCCGCAAAACGATTATCTCAATGGAAATTTATTTGACATCTCAATTGAAGAACGTGAGAAACATTGGCGCGGCGCACAGCAGCTATCCCTCTCGCTGATGTATTGGCTCCAAACCGAAGCGCCGCGGTCTGACGGCGGCGCGGGATGGCCAGGGCTGCGCTTGCGCGGCGACATGACCGCGACAAGCCACGGCCTGGCGAAGTATCCTTACATTCGCGAAGCGCGGCGTATCCGCGCTGAGTTGACCGTTGTCGCCGAACATGTTTGGGCCGAACCGCGCAGCAAGGCGCAGGGCGTCCCGCTTCGAGAAGCGAAGGCGGAAGTCTTTAACGACAGCGTTGGGATTGGCAGTTACCGAATCGACTTACACCCGTCCACAGGCGGCGACAATTATATTGATATCCCAACCTGTCCGTTTCAGATCCCATTGGGGGCGTTGGTTCCACAGCGCGTCGAAAATTTGGTCCCGGCATGCAAAAACATTGGAACCACCCACCTCACCAATGGGACCTACCGCCTGCATCCCGTCGAATGGAACATCGGCGAGTCAGCCGGCGCCCTGGTCGCGTTTTGTTTGAACAGAAAAGAGCATCCTAGAGGGGTAAGAAACAACGAGAAGCAGCTGCGAGATTTTCAATCCCGATTACGTTCTCAAGGCGTTGAGTTAGCGTGGCCCAATGTTCGCGTGAGATAAAAGAAGGCGCCTCATTTGAGGCGCCTTCTTAGGTAGTTAGAAATAACACAATCAATTCAAATAACGAACGGTTTTGGGGCATGGGTGCAACTCTGAGAGCGCCTGTGCAAATAGGCCTGAAAGCCCGCACTGAAGCGAGTAGAGTTTGTACCTATGCCATTTGCATGGTTTGGTTTCGGTTTCCTCTTACCGGTAAATAAACCAACCGTCCACTGATGACGCCACCGGAAACTCGGCGTCAATCATCACCTGCCCGCGAATTTCTCCGCCGGGGTTAGCCGTCGTATGAACGTTAATATACGAACGCTCGGCGATGATTAGTTTTAAATTATCTTCTGAAAGCGCCGCCTCGCCGCTGGTTTCACTAGTGAACGCGCCTGAAATGGGAACAATCACGCCGCCTTCTTGGTCAGAACCGCCTTCGTGAAAATGTGACGCCGTAATGTTGTCTAAACCGGTTACGGTCAATGTCCATGAGATGGTTGACCAATCGTCGCTAACAGCGACCTCAGCCAGACCGAAACCCGGCGAATCAATTGGGGCTAGCTGGTTCGCGCCTGACAACTCGGCTTTAAATTCAAATTCATCGTCGCTGACTTGGCCGCGAATTTCACCGCCAGGGTTGGCCGTCGTATGAACATTCACATAGAGCGAACCGTCCGCTAGCCGTACAGCGTCACCAGGATCAATTACAATCGTTCCTGATGATTGGCCATCAACCGGCGTTTCGAGTGGATAAACCACACCGCCGTCTTGTTCCGCCGCCCCTTCATGGATGTGGGCCGCTGTGACTCCGTCCAAATCAAACACCTGAAGTATGTAATCCAGATCAACGCCATTGGGCTGAAGGCGGAACATCGCCACGCCGCGGCCTGATGACAAAACAGGGTTGGTCAAATTCTGGCTGTGCAATACAGCGATGAATCCTTCGGCGTCCGCTTGAACAGGCGGGACAGAACTAAAAACGCCTGGATTGCTCACATTAGCCGTATCGCCCGGGCTCGGGTCGCCTGGCTCCCAGGCGCCTTCCGGGTCGCCGAGTTCTTGACCATTGGTAAAGCCGTCGCCGTCTGAGTCAATCTCAGCCAATTCGGGCGACCAAAAGTTGGTTTGCCCAGACAATACGAGAGGCCTGACGTCTTCGCCGAACGGCGTACGCGGGCCGCCGCCGCCCGGGCTGATGTGACATGTAGCGCAATTGAACACAAACCCATTTGGGATAAGACCGGGCCTCACAGCGCGCGCATCGGCCTCTAACGTTATTCCATGTATCATGAATCCAAAAACGACTAGCCAGATAGATAGCCAGTAAACCCGGTTTAACATAAACCGACTCCCTTCATAGAGAAATTGAGTGTTGTATGAGCAGTTCTATCGCAATATAGAAGAAAACCAATGATGAAAGGTGAAAATTCGAAGATGGGCAAACTCACAAATAAATAATACAGCGTTTACCGAGTCGATGCAAACATTGCAATAATTGAATGATAAAACAGCTATGTTTTTTTACTTTGGAACCCTTTGCGTTCCATTTTGCCCCAGCCTTTTTGTCTGAAGATTGCGCCAACCAAGCCCTTGAAGCGCCAGTATGAATTCAGTTGTCGATAGCCGATTCCTTCGATGACCGATAAAACAAAAAGTTGGACCAGGTCGCTAAACCGCCGATAGCGCCGAAACGAAAGTTCTTCGAGCGCAATCGCCGCCAGCGACAAGGCGATGCCCAACACAATCGCCGCCATTAAAAAGCAAAGAATGAACAACCATGAGGCCTGGCCCAAAATGACGGTAAAGAAAAAACTGACATAGCCAAAAAACTCAATCGCCGGCCCCAGGCCCTCAAGCAGGCAAAAATACGGAAATGCGATCAGCCCAATACGCCCATACCGCGGATTCAGCAGCATTCTTAAATGATGAAATGTGACTTCGTTTAACCCACGCTGCCAGCGGTCGCGCTGTCGGCCTAACACCTTGAGCGATTCAGGGCATTCGGTCCACGCGACCGGATCGGGCACATACGCCACGCGATAAGGGATGCGGTTTTCATAACAATGGCGATGAAGATGGACCACCAGCTCGATGTCTTCGCCGACGGTTTCAAACCCGGTGGATTTTGATGAATAGCCGCCGACATCAACCACCGCAGACCGCTTGAAGAGCCCAAACGCGCCCGAAATAATGAATGTGGCGTTGAGTGAATCCCACCCCATGCGCCCGGCCAAAAATGCGCGCAAATACTCCAACACCTGCATCTTCGCCCAGATATTTTTCGGCATGCGCACGTCAGTCACGACGCCCGATTCAACTGTACAACCATTGGCGATGCGGATGATGCCGCCAGCCGCGACCGTGCGTGATTCTTCTAGAAACGGACGGACGATTCGCATCAAAGCTTCGGGTTCGAGAAGGCTGTCGGCGTCCATGGCGCAGAACAGCGGCGTCCGGCAAAAGTTGACGCCGACATTCAGCGCGTCGGCTTTTCCGCCGTTTTCCTTGTCGATGACCCATAGAGAGGGGTTGCGTTTGCTGCGGTAGACCCCGCGTACGTTCGCGGCAGCGATCTCAGCAGTCGGGGCGCGCGCCGCCGGGACCAGTTGAAACGCCTCTTTCATGCGCTCCAGGGTTTTGTCTTTGGAGCCGTCGTTAATCATCAGCATTTCATATTCAGGATAGCGAAGGGTCAACAGCGATCGGGTGGATTCAACACAGGTGGCCTCTTCGTTATACGCAGGGGCCAGCAGAGTAATTGGCGGCGCGCCGCCTGAAGCGATCAGGTCGTCTACATCAAAAGACCGTAAGCGGCGGGCGTAACGGCGCAACGAGCGAAACGCCATCAGGCTGGTCACAAAATAGACGACGTTCAGAAGAACAAAATACACCAACACCACGCCGTTAAAGGCGTGAATGATGCGCCATAGCCAAAACTCAATCATTCTTCGTCCTCGCTTAACACCTGCAGCGCCAGTTCATGGCGCGGGTGGCCGCTCTTGCTTAAATCTTCAAGCACGGATGTCGCGCCCAAATGCTTCAACCCCCAGGCGGCGTGAATCGACACCCACGGCGAAGGGTCAAAAAACGCCGAAGTCAACCGCTGGACATCAGCGTCATCGCCGAGAAAGCCCAGCGCGCGAATTGCGTTGGAACGAATCACCTGGTCTGACGCGTCGCACATGCGCCGAATCGCGCCAAGGTGTTGCGGGCGCCCCACCCGCCCAATCAAGCGCAACGTCGCCGATAACAGGTCGCGGTCGTGTTCGTTCTCTAACACCGCTGGCGTCTCATCCGCCGCGGCGAAGTCATTCAGGACGCTAAGCGCGTCCGCTGCGACAGACCGGGTGTGGGGCGGCATGGACGGGTCAGCGTAACAAGCGCGTAGAATGGGGACCGCCTCTTGTCCGATACTCGCCAACATCGACGCGATAAAATTCGTCCCCCAATAATCGAAGCGATGCAGCCGCTTTAACACAGCCTCAAGATAATTCGTTGAGTAATTTTTAAGCAATGAGCGCGCCGATAACATCGCCGCGAGCGGCGAGGGGTCGTCGAGCGCCTTCAACAAGACCGTAACGCTTTGAGGGCGCCCCAACACGCCTAGGGTTTGGACCGCCCGCGCGCGTTGTTCGGCGTCGCCGTGGATAGCGTTTTTCTCAACGAGTTCAATAAACGGGCCCGCCAGCTGTTGCAGTAAGCGGCGTTCCTCACCGCTCAACCGCATCGCAACGCGGTATAAGTAATGAATAAAATAAAGCTGGTCTGACGCCCTCACACGTGACCAGAGTTCGTGTGGGGCTTTTGGGTCGGCGAGAAAGTCGAGAATGCGCGGCGCCCAGATCAGTTCGAGTTTTTCCCACTTCACTGCAGTACGCACATTTCGCAGTCGAAGCAAGACGACCAAAAAAGCGAAGAGAATGGTAAAAAGAAACAGCACGGCAATCGATACGATTAGCCACAGCAGAATTTGGTCTTGAAGCGCGATTGCACCCAGAGAGTTATGAAATTCAGTAAGGTAGCCGTTAAGCGGTTCGGTCACGATTCTATCAGTCGCCGAACATCATCAGGCAGGTTTCGCGGGTCGAAGGGCTTTTTTAAAATCCCTTTGACGCCCAGGTGAGAATAGTCAGCGGCATTGAGCGAGTCTGCTTTGGCTGTGATAAAAATGGCGGGCTGAGATTGCAATTCAGGCCGCTGGCGCAACTGGCCCAATAACTCAGGGCCGCTGACGCCGTCGAGTTCAAAATCCAAGACCAGCGCATCGGGCGTCTGTTCTTCAACTGCGGCGGTCATCGAACCGGCGCACTCGGCTTTCATCACAGTGAAACCGCCGAGGGTCTCCAGCGACAAAGCCGCCAAGGCCAAGATGTCAGGGTCGTCGTCAACCAATAACAGTTTCATTACGCTTTTAACAACCTCTGTACCCGCGCCAACAGTTGGACAGGTGAAAAGGGCTTTAAAATGTAGTCATTCGCGCCCAGTTTAAAGCCGCGCACGATATCTTTTTCACTGCCCATCGCCGTCAACAACACAATCGGGCGCTTGGCGTAATCAGATGTCTCCCGTAAACGAGTGAGCACCTCAAAGCCGTCCATGACCGGCATTTTTACATCTAAGATCACAAATGAATAGAGCCGCTCTTTGGCCGCGTTATAGGCCGATTCGCCATCGGTATAATGCGCAACTTCAAACCCCTCACGCCCCAGGCGGTGTTTAATCACCGAAGCGATGAGTTCGTCATCTTCAGCCAATAACAGCGATTTGTCGGCGCCGCCGCTGGCGTCTTGTTCGACACAAATGCGGTTGCGTCCTTCTGACTTGGCCTGGTAACAAAACCGTTGCGCTTTCAACACCGCTTCGTCAACCGGCGTGTCTAGATCAATGGTAGACACGCCCGCTGAAAAGGTTAGTTTCAGTTGGCTTGCGCCGCCGACATCCATGGGTTCTGAGCGCAGGTTGTTTAAGGCGGTGTTGAGCCATCGCGACGCCTGGGCGACATCAGCCGATTGAAACAACACCACCATGTCTTCGCCGTTCCATCGCGCCAGCGTATCCGAATCATCCAGTTGTTCGGTGATGAGCGCGGCGGTTCGTACAATCGCCAGGCGGGCGTTTTCGTATCCATGGTCTTCTTGAATTGTCGAAAACGAATCGATGTCAATAAACGCCATTACCGCTTGAGAATCTGGGTTTGAATTTGACCGGGTTTCATAGGCCAAACAAAATTCAGCGCGGTTGGTCAACCCCGTGTCTAAATCTTCACGAACAGCATCTTTGTCATCGGGTTTATTGGTTAATTCATGGTTGACGGTAGCGTTGATTTCATTGAGGTCATAGGGTTTAGCGAAAAAGTGAGACGCGCCCAAAGCCAGACACTCTAATTTTGGCTGGGCGCCAACCAGGCCGGTAATTACGATGATCGGAACCGACGCCGTCTTGGGCGCCTGGCGCAGTTTCATCAAAAAGTCTCTCCCGTCCGCATCAGGCAAGACAATGTCAAGAACAATGAGAGAAAACGAATGGTTCTCAATCAAGACCCTTGCTTCGGTTGCGTCATAGGCGATGTGGACTTCACGATCGTCGCTTTTTAACACCACACCGAGCAACTCAGCCGACGAAGGGTCGTCGTCAATCACTAAAATCTGGTCTTTCGCCTGGGTATCGAGAGACGCAGTTCGCAGGACGCCGAGCAGAGACTGCAACTCAACGAGTAAGTCAGAATCCGCTGACTCTTCAACGGATTGCGCCGCCTCCGTGATTTCAGGAAACCCGTAAGTCGCCCCTGAGCCGCGCAACATGTGGGCGATTCGTCGAACCGAATTTTCGGCGCCGGGGTCGCCAGATTGAAATGACTGGCTTGCGGTTTCAAGGGCTTTGACTAAGCCGTCAATTTTTTTGACGTAGTCAGCCTTCAGTTGGTCTTCAAACGATGTCACATTGTCCTCCAGGCTTACAACCGAGCAAAAATGAGTCCAAAAAAACTACAACCCAAATATACAAGCAATTCACTGAATATACAGGACATAAAAAAATCTCTGCCCAGTTTAGGCCAGTTCAGTCCATTTTGAAATTCTAATTATGGTTCAATCTGTCTCATTCATCGAACTGTTGTGCTTCTCTTGAAAATGGACAATCGCCTGTTTGAAATAAGAGACAGGAGATTGATCGATGAAGAAAACCAAACGGAAATACGAAGCGGAAGAGAAAGTGGCCATTTTGAAGCGTCATTTTTGCGGCAAAGAAGCGGTATCTGATATTTGCGAAGAGATCGGACGCTTGGCCTACATAGGTCTCGTTGGTTGTGAGTGAACGCAAAACATATAGATAAAAACAACCGGAGGGATTCACTTGAATGACTTAGAGAGAGGTTAAAAAACTCGGTATGCCACGCACGTATCGGAACCTATCTCTTCACAGTGAGACGGCTTAGGCCGCCTTTTTCGTTTCCTCTCTTGTTCCTCTCTGATTTCAGTGGGAAAGGCCGGTATGGAGCTCAACACGGCTGTCGTTATCTGGAATAATGCTGGCAGGCGGTTTCAGGCCTGTTCCAAAACCTTGCACCAGCCTGAATCTGCTGACGATTCTTGAGTTACGCACGAAGGAGTATTTGTCTTGATCCAGTGGTTTCACCTCATTTATTGCATCCTTCTGCGGCAAAGGGACCAATTATTGATGGCCCAGATCCAGTATCTCAAGGCGGAGAACCGGATCCTGCGTGCCCGATGCGACGATAAGATCATGACTACGCCGGAAGAGGGGATGACGGCGGCGGATGGATTCAGGTGAACAACTGGAGCAACTTCCAGCGTCAG
>CAZKYC010000073.1:0-24342 GCA_964556895.1 uncultured bacterium
GGAGCCGCACTGAAGCGAGCAGAGTTGTACCCATGCCAAATACAACGATAAAAAAATCATCCTTGAGATCGTGTCTGGAAATTTTAATTTAATTTGAGAGTAAGTATCCAAAATCCCGGATGAGCCTGAAATGCTTAGGCGAACGAGTCTCTTAGCAGCTGAACGCTTTTGGGTACGCCAGTGTCAGCGCTTTCTTTGCCTTCAAACTCAATTGAGACATACCCTTTGTAGTCAACCGCTTTCAATATCTTGCCGACGCGTTTGTAGTCGATATCCAGCGTGTACCATTCCCCGCCGCCGTAATAGGTTTTTGCCTGAACGAACGAAACATAGGGGGCCACCATCGCGAGTTTGTCATACGGGTTTTCGAGGAAGTTGCCCGTATCCATCATCAGCGTCAGCCAAGGCGAGTTGACGCCGTTGTAGATGCGCCGCATGCCTTCGGGCGTACGCGACAGCCCCCAATGGTTTTCAAGAGCGAGTAATACGCCGCATGCTTCGGCCTTGGGCAGACACTGTTCAATCGAGTCGATGCACCAGTTGAAGGCGTCGTCTTCGCTATAGCCCTCTAGGGCTGGTTCAAGACCGCGGGCCGCCATCAGGTCGTCAAATGACTTGATGGTTCCCCATCGGCCAGAGTTGAGGCGAATGCAGGGGACGCCCATGGCGTAAGCGAGTTCGATGCAGTGTTTGGTGTGTTCGATGTGTTTCTTTCGTTCATCAGCGTCAGGGGAAACGAAATCCTGATGAATCGAGAGGCAAATTAAATCAACGCCGTTTTTAAACGCATGCGCTTTGATCTTCTGCAAGTAGGCGTTGTCTTCGCTCTCCATCTGGCGGTGAAGCACGTCAACGCCTTCAACGCCGAGTTCCGCAGCCCGGTCGATGACTGACTCAATGGGATATTTATTTTTAGTGAAATGCCAATAGGAATAGCTGGAAATACCAAGTTTGATCCGGCTTTGTTGTTTTGCTTCAGCAGTATTGGTTGAAATCAGTGAGGCCGCCCCAAGAGCGGCGGCGGACGTCATTAGGGTTCGGCGATTGATTGTCATCTCATTCTCCATAAATACGTTATTGCACTACCGTCGAGTCAGGATACATCGAATACCACGCGTACCAGGCGGCGTGACGAATGGTTAACCGCGGGTCGTCGGCTTCAACAATCACGCTGTCAGGCGACGGGTGAAATGTAAATGTAATATCAACGCCGTTCAGCGTGTCGCTCCATTCTGAGCCGGGCTTGGTTTTTTCATCAATCACTGGCAGTGGATACGCTCGCGTTTCATCGCCGATAGATACAATGGCGACAGCGGTTTTTTTAGCGAAATTTGTTTTTGGCGGCAATGGATCGACTGGAAACCGAAGTTCGTCAGAGCCAAAATATGGCCCGCCCGGGTTTGTTTGATACCGCTTAATGAGCGCTTTATCAAACCCCAACACTTTTGTTTCGGGGTGCATGGCCTTCCATACGCTCCAGTGGACCCGCTGACAGGGGATGACCTCAAGCGTCTTGCCCGCTTCCGCGGCGGGGCCGGCGACGGCTTTGCCTAGTAACTGGCTCCATAGGCTCTCATCTTTGAGTTCATCGCGCTTGTCATAAAAGAGAGAGTTTGAATTATATAACAAGCCGCTAAAACCAAACGTTAGGGTTTCTTCATCGACTTTTCTACTATAGACGACGCAGCTGTCAGTCAAAAAATTGTATGTAACAGCGATTGGGACGCCGCCGACAACATCGTTGACAATCTCATGCCATACCAAGACCCGCATCGGATAGGCGCGCATGTCGCCATTGATCTCCACGCCAAAGACGATGTCATTGGAGACCAGGTATTTTCCGCGTTCTTCATCGTTGAATTCTTCGACTTCTTCAGGCGTGATCATCGGCGAGTCAATCAAGGCCGGGACAAAATCTTTGATCGCCCCGCCTGCGACAATCTGGTCTTTCGGAACCAGGCAAGTGGTCAGGTCGAATTGATAGGTTTCGACATTGCGTCCATCGCCAATGATGTTTTGGTTTCGGGTATACAACAGATACACCGTTTGTGAAATAAAAATGACGGAGACTAGGATGAAGGAAATGACTAGAAGCCATCCGGCTGAAATAAAAGCGTGTTGGTTACGTCTGTGTGAATCGAGTTGATTATTAGACATGGCCGTTCTCTCTGGTTGAAATCATCCTACGGTTCCCGTTTCAGTCAAGGAAGAACATTACAGTTTTGCGGCGATTTGCTTTGTGGATGGATCAATTACAGCCGTATCGGTGACGACTTTAATCTGATGAGCATTGATTGTCAGTGTTTCGACGCCTGGCGAGCGGTCAACCGCCATCAAGCCAAGCAACAGCGGCAGATAGATCAGGCTGGCAAAAAACAAGCGCCTGGCGTCATGGCGTTCGCGAGTTGCGGCGAACTGCATGCCCATCGCAGTCATGGCGCCGCCCAGCGCAAACGCGCCAAGAAGAAAAAACCAACCGCCCAACCCGCTGAGAAAATACGATGCGCCCAAGGGGATCAAAGCGATGCTGTAGAGCGCAGCGACATTAGAGGTGAATTTTCCGGTCGGATCATACAACGGCAACATTTTAAACCCGCCGCGGGCGTAATCGTCTTTATACATCCAGGCTAAGGCGAGAAAGTGTGGAATCTGCCAGACAAAGAGAAACGCGCCGAGTATCCATGCGCCGGTACCAAGTTCATTTGTCACTGCGGTCCACCCCATCATGGGCGGGATGGCGCCGCAAGCCGCGCCGACCAGTGTGCATAAACTAGTTCGCGTTTTTAGCGGTGTATAGACCAAGATGTAAAGCAGTATGTTTATTGCACCCAAAAATGCGGTTAAGGCGTTCACAAAAAACGCCAGCAGAACAACGCCGCCGGTTCCTACGCTCAGGCTCCAAATGAGGGCATGTATTGGGTTCATCCGGCCTGATGGCAATGGACGATTTCGTGTGCGGTCCATGCGGGCGTCAAGTTTGACTTCCCACCACTCATTGAGCGCGTTGGCGGCAGCGGCGGCCCCAGCTGTTCCAAGCAGTGTCCAAAACAAAAGCGTGAAATTAAACGTATCTGACGCGACCCAAAACCCTGCTAGAGTAGTCAATAACACCATGAAGGTGAGCCGGGCTTTGCATAGTTCAAGATAGAGTGAAAGAAGGGTGTTTTGGTCGTTTAGCGCCATAGGGTGCGACGAGGCTGTCATAGGGCCCTCAAATGATTTTTTTATTTAGCCGTGGCTACGAGTAAGTTGGTGCGGCGTTTGCCGGGCACTGGCCAGTGATTGTGGAATCGTAACGTTGAGTGAGCCGCCGCCTGCAATCTTTCTTATATCACAGTATACTACTTTGCAGCGCCCATAACGGCAAGCGTAACAATCTCGCTGTTGTGGATTTTGGGAGCCGTAACCGAGTGGCCAATCTGATAGAAAATAATCGACGTGACTTCATGCGCGGTTCGTTCGATCAGTTTATGAACCGAATTGCTGACGCCGCTGATTTAAAGCGCCCTCTCGCTTTTTTAGGACACGACCGCAAGTACACCAAAATGCGCCGCAAAATCATGGCGACGGATTTTGAAGTGATCTATCCCTCGTATGAAGGCGTCGAGGCGCGCCGCGCTGGGATGGACATCCTCGATGCGGTACAGCGCTTTGACCGGATGCTCAACATCTGGAAAGGCGAGTCAGAACTCAAGCGCGTCAATAACCAAGCCCACAAAGAACCGGTTGAAGTCAGTGTTGAATTGTTTCGCATGCTCAAGTTGTCAAAACAGCTATGCGAAGAGACTGGCGGCGCGTTTGATATTACGACGACTCCTCTGACCCGCTGTTGGGGCTTCTTTTATCGGGATGGCGGTATGCCGGAAGAACATAAAATCGAAGAAGCCATGTCTTACGTCGGGATGGAGCATGTCGTTCTCAATGAAGACCCACAAACCGTTTTTTTCACTAAAGAAGGCATAGAACTAACGCCCGCCAGTATCGGCAAAGGCTTTGCTCTTGACCATGCGGTCCGCTATGGAAAACAGGGCGGCCTCAATGACGTGTTATTGAATGGCGGTTTTAGCAGCGTGTTGGCCTCCGGCGCGCCCGAATGGAAAGATTGTTGGCAAATCGACATTCGCGACCCTATCAATCATAGCCAGGCGGTCGCCCGGTTACGATTATATAATCAAGGATTTTCATCATCGGGCGCCGAAGAACAACACTTCGAACATGAAGGAAAAACCTATGGTCACATCGTTGACCCCCGCACCGGTTGGCCTGCGGAACAAGTGATGAGTGTAAATGTCACCGCGCCGACCGCAGCCTACGCCGAAGCATTATCTACGGCTTTTTATGTGATGGGGGTTGAGAAGACCTTAGAATATTGTGAAAATCATACCCAGGTAGGGGTTGTCATTTTGACTAAGCCGAACCAAGGCGATAAATCTGAGTTGATTACCGCTAATCTGGAATCCAAACAATTGGAGGTTGTATAAGCATCGTGCAAGGCAACGAGTCTCGCATTCAATTCTCAACGTTACAACAGACGGCCTTCGTCATTTTGCGCGTCGCCATCGGCTGGCACTTTTTGCGCGAAGGTTTCGTCAAACTAAGCCATCCCTCTTGGACCGCCACAGGGTATTTGACCATATCGTGGGGCCCATTTGCGGATATTTTGCAGGGGTTCGCCGCTGACCCGGCGTGGATGAGTTTTATTAACATATGCATCCCTTGGGCGCTGTTTCTCGCAGGTCTAGGACTCATGCTCGGATTGTTCACCCGAATTTCCATCCTTGTTTCGATGGGGCTGCTGGCAATGTTCTATTTCGCGACGCCGCCATGGCCATGGGAGCTGACCATTTCGTCGGTCGAAGAATGGGCGACGTTCAACAGTTCTCTCAGCTCAGCCCAATGGGCGGGCAACATGCTGCCAGGCAACGAAGGAAATTATGTGATTGTCAACAAGAACCTGATTGAGTTCTTAGCGCTTGGCGCTTTGCTTACGATAGACTCAGGAAAAATGGCTGGGTTTGACGTAATGATTCATCAGTGGTTGTTTGGCAAAGACAAGTAGTTGAAACCTAACGAAATTGATTGAAAGGATAGAACCATGCAGTTAACAGCGGAACAAAAAGATGTAGGTCGTCGCAATTTCTTAAAAGCGGCCGCCACTTTGCCAGCGGTTGGCGCTTTTTCAATGACCGCCGCCAACGCCGGCCCCGTAAAGGTTGGCGTGGTGGGCACCGGCATGGAAGGCCGCATTCTGATGAGCGTCATGAACCCCAAATACATCCACATCAATGCGGTGTGCGACATTCGCCCTGACAACCGCGAGATCGGCGCCTGGTCGGTCCGTGAAGGCAAAAACCCCAACCTGGATGATTCACAAGTCTATGATGACTACACCCAGATGCTCGAGAGCGCTGACATCGAAGCCGTGGTCATCGCCACGCCGTTGAAGTTTCACGGCCCGATGACGATCGAGGCGATGAAAGCGGGCAAGCACGTCTTTACAGAAAAATCCATGGCGTTTTCCATTGAAGAATGCCAGCAGATGATCAAACTGTCGAAGCAAACCGGCCTTAACCTTCAAGTTGGCCACCAGCGTTTCTACAACCCACTCTACTGGGACATGTACCGCATGGTGACAGACGGCCTGTTGGGCAACGTCTACCACGTTCGTACGTTGTGGCACCGCAACACCGACTGGAACTACTTCAAATACATCGAGTCAAAATACTTTGAAACTATGATGAACGATTTTGACCCGACAAAATATGGTTACGAAGACATCTACAAACTCATCAACTGGCGGTGGTATGAAAACACCTCTCACGGCCTATGGACGGAACTTTGCTCACATCAGACGGCGATTACCAACTGGATCTTCGGCGACAAACCGCCGATCTCAGTTCTCGCGTCTGGCGGCCACTACAAGGTCGAACAAGACTTCGAAGACCAATACCGTAACTTCGATGACGATTACATCGAAACCAAAAAGGTCTATGAAGAAGACGACCGTGAAGTTAACGACCACGTCTATGCGACATTAGAATACGAAGGCGGTAAGACGGTCACCTACTCGGCGATCCAGTCGAACTCGTTCGATGACTATTACGAACAAATTATGGGCACCTACGGCACCATCATTCTGAGTAAAGAAAACGAATATTACCTCTTCTGGGAACCCGGCTGGAGCGAAGAATCCGCCAAAGAAGCGGCGGAAGACGCTGGCGGAACATCGGTGGAAGAAACCGACGAGGGTTCCGCTGAATCCGCCTTCGCTGCTCATGCAACGGGCGGCGGCCAAACGGGCGGCGGCGGCGCAACCGGCATGACGCCCTATGAACCCTATGGCTGGGAACTTGACGGCTTCGCCCACACCATTCGTACCGGCGCTCCTAACCTCTGCGATGGGTATCGCGGCATGATCGCGCTTCAAGCGGCGATGGCAGGTAAAGAATCAATCGAATCCGGCAAGCGCGTTATTCTTCCTAAAATTGTTGTTTAATTGACCATCATATTTCAACGACTAAGCCCCTTGGGAAACCAAGGGGCTTTTTTGTCTGTGGATTATTTACTGAGTTTGCCATCTGTGAGAACCAGGTTTCGGTCAGCAAGTTTTGCGATTGTTTGGTCATGAGTGACGAGAATGATGGTCAGGCCGTATTTCTTCTGTTGGTCAACGACCAATGAGATGAGTTCTTCGCTATTGGCCGAATCAAGGTTGCCTGTGGGTTCATCCATCAATAACACAGTGGGTTGGTTAATCATCGCGCGGGCGACGGCGACGCGCTGTTGTTCCCCGCCGGATAATTTGTTGGGGCGGTGGTTTAGGCGCTCGGTCATCCGCAGTTCGGTTAACAGTTGTTCAGCGCGTTGGTAGGCTTCAGGCCGCGATGTGTGGGCGATTAAACCAGGCAGCACGACATTTTCGAGTGCATTAAATTCAGCCAGCAAGTGATGAAACTGAAAGACAAACCCAAACTCATGGTTACGAAGTCTATCTCGCTGCCTCTCGGTCAGGTCTCGAACCTGTTGTTCTTTATATTTGACCTCTCCCTCGCTCGGTTCGTCCAAACACCCCAGCAGATGGAGCAAGGTTGATTTACCAGAGCCAGATTCGCCAGTGATGGCGATAAATTCTCCATGGTTTACTGACAGGTCTAGCCCTGTCAAAACTTCAAGCGCGCTATCGCCGCTTCGATAGACTTTTCTCAAATTGTTGCAGGACAGAACCGGATATGTGTTACTCATTTGGCGCGCTGCTTTCTGATGAAATTCGCCGATTGACGTCTTGGAGCCGAACACGGATTTTCGCTCGCCACGACTCGTTTTTCAATTGTTTCGCCAGGTTCATTGCTTGGGTGTAGTGGTCTTTGGCTTCTCGATAGTATTTGAGTTTGTACGCGTATAGTTCGCCTAATTGAAAGTGGGTATTAACCACGTTTGGTTTGATTTGAACGCTTTGTTCGTAGGCGTTTACTGCTGCTTTCGGTTGGTCGATCTGGTTTTGATAGATCGCCCCAATGTATGCCCATGCGTCTGCGTTTTCAGGGTCGATCCGGGTTTCTTTTCGAAAATACTGAAGCGCCTCGCGCGGGCGGTTTGAAGAATATTCGACCAGGCCGGCGAGGTAATTAACGCCCTCTTGTTTGTCATTAATCAACAACAGGTTATTGGCTTGTTCTTTCGCTGCTGAAAACATCGCCTTGTTGAGATAGACAATGCCTAACGTTTCATAGAGTTCAGGCGTGTTATAAGTCGACCGTGATTGCTGGAGAATGCTCATGGCGTTATTGAGGGACTGTTCGCCAACAGCAGCCGAAAGCCTTAGATAGACGTGGCCTAATGGAGCAAGAATTCGCCCATCGTTGGGATAAAACTCTCTGCCCGTTTCAAGAAGTTTTCGCGCGTATTGCATTCGTGAGTAAAACAGTTCGGGATCAGTTTCAGCGAACCGGTCCGCTTTTTTAATGATTTGGATTCCATTGCTTCGTAAGTGCGACGCTTTGTAGTGGCAATAAATTAGTGGAGAGGTAGTCAACACAATAATCAAGAGCCCAATCGCGCTAGCTGTTCGCGCCCAAAGAGGAAAAGGTAGGGCCATGTGAACAGTTGATTGTTTCGAAAAACGAAGCGCGCCAGCAATAGCAAACGAAAACCATAACGCACTGGCCGGTAGGCGCAATGGAAAATCATAACAGCAATGTACGGCGACCAATACGACAGAAGCCGAACAACCAAGAAGGATGTTCCAGGTTGTTTGATCTAAGTCTCTAGACCAAAGGGCGCGCAGCGCCGCGCTCACTACACTCAGAATCAATAAGACAAACAAGGAATACCCGATCAGTCCCGTCTCCGCTAAAAATTGAACATAATCGTTGTGGGAGTAGTCGGAACGAATGGTATTCATCTGGTTGGTGATCATTCGAATGCGTTCGGTGTCGATACCCTGCTTTTCCATTTCGCTGGCAACGGTGAAGAGGCTTTCGAGATATTGGGGCTGGTATTGGCCGTGGCCTTGCCCAATTAGCGGCTGTTCTCGCCACATTCGAAGCGCGCCTGTCCACATAAGAGGGCGCGCGCGTAGGCTGGCGTCTCGAAACGTTATCCCGTGGTAGAAGCGCTTTCCGACTTGATGAAGCGGGCCGCCTCCGCGAATGTGTTCAACCACAAACCCGGCGGAAACAACGATTGTCAACACGACAATGCAAGAAAAGACAATGCTTCCGTATTGTCGCATTGTTTCGCGCCATCCGAGTTTTCGAAAGCAATAGTAGATAATAAGAAACGAAAATACGCTGGTGTAAGCGCCGACCAGGCTCACCCAGATTCCACGCGAGTATGAATAGACCAGCGTATAAAAAACGCCTGCCATATAAATAGCCAATATGGCTTTGGTGTGTCGACGGGCCGAAACCGAAATCAGAGTGTTGAGCGAGACAAAAACTAACGCGGCGTAGATCGCATAGTAGTTTGGATTGCCCAGCGAAGACCAAATTAGTGCGCGGTCTTCTCCCGCCAGCGCATTACGCCAAAACCCGTCTGTTCCCTGCCAATAGCGAAAATAGATGTCAACGCCAAAGGTTTCGACAATGGCGTATACAATCGGAAACAGCTGGCAGATCAGCCCTACAGACAACAATCGGATAAAATCGCGCGGCGATTGGATGCGCCACGAGACCAATAAGGCGAACGTCAGCCATGCGATCGACTGAAGGGCATGGTCAAAGGCGAAATCAATATAGGGATCAAAGGCTGCGCGAATCGCGAAGTAGAAAATCATGACAACAATCACAAATTCAGCAAGCGTGATTGTGAGCGTTTGGCACTGTCTGATCAGTCTTGGTAATGAGAACAGAACGAGCAGGCCAACGCCATAAATGAGAATGCGGTATTTCGTTTCTGGCCCTGAGCCTTGTTGAATGAGCGGATCGATTAGGCTGGGAACCACCGCCAGCAAGGTGACCATCATGATTCGTTCTGAAAGTGTACAAAAACGGTCTAGCGCCGTCATGCTGACATTTCCTGATAGAAATCAAGAGTTTGTATGGCGAGGGCATCCCACGAAAACCGGCTTCTTACGTCCAGGCGGGCCGCCTGGCCCAGTTCGTTCGCCCACTCCGCATCCCGCAATAAGCGAAGGATAGCCTCCGCTAACGCCTGATAATCATCAGGGGGGACAAGCAGGCCTGTTTTCTCATGCCGTATCACTTCAGGGAACCCGCCGACGCAAGACGCGACTACGGGCTTGCCGCCGCCCATCGCGAGTAGCAAAACGCCGCTCTGGTCAATGCGCCTGTATGGCAAGACTACAATTCCTGATTCTGCGATGAGACTAGAGATGTCCGATTCAGCGACATATCCGAGTTGAAGATCGACCCCATCTTCGATTTGCAATAACTGGATCATTTCTTCAAACGGTTGAAACGGCTGCAGCGGTTGGCCCGCGATTTTCAAGCGGACGTCCGGCGCTTTGTTGCGAACGATGGCAAATGCTAGCAACAAGATATCCAAGCCCTTATATGGGCGGATGTTGCCAAAAAACAAAAGTTGGTTTGAATCAGGCTTTTTATCAAACGGAGTCGGTTCTTTCGACAGCAAACCCATTTCTCCATGAGCAATTTCGGCGCTGGGTTTTTGAATATCAGGAAACGCCGCCCGAAACTCGCATAGCGAATAATGAGTATGAAAGATGAATCCATTCACACGCCGGTAGATATCTTGATAGATGGTTTTACTGATGTCGTTTTCTTCATGAGGTAGAACATTATGAACAGTGTAAACCCATGGCAGGTTTTTTAACAATACAAATTTCATTAACAAGCGAACCAGTTTGGGATGGGTCGTGCTCTGCCAATGGACGATATCGACCTGTTTACGAAGCCGCCACGTCAGCCAGAGCAATGAAATGGGGTTGGTGGTTTTGCCAGAAAACGTTTTGTAAACCGTACATTGGTCAGGTAGTGGATGTTCCCATCGAGTGGATGTTAGCAAGTGGCATTCAACATCAAGGTTTGCAAGGCTTCGTATTAGCGCGTAGGTATACGAGGCAATTCCGCCTGCGCCCGATGGTTCAATGAACAGGACTCTCATGCGGCGCCAGCCTCTTGTGTAACGCGGCGGTAGACGTCAAGCGTCTCGACGGCCGCTTGTTTCCATGAAAAGCGAGAAGCCCATTGAAGGCTTTGTTCGGCGTACATTTTTCGGTTTGGCGATTGCCATAACTGGTTCATGACGTCAATCCAAGCATCTTCATCCCACGAGTCAACCAAAAAACCGCGTTCGCCTGCGATTTCTGCAATAGAGGAATGCTTAGGGCCGATGACAGGAGTCCCGCAGGCCATTGATTCGAGGCCAGGAAGCCAAAACCCTTCATACCAAGGCGTTAGGATGGAAAAGTCCGCAGCGGAATAGTAGAGCCTCATGACATCCAGATCGCGAACGTATCCTTCAAAGCGGACATGGCGGCGTAGGTTTAATTTCTCGACCGTTTCAAAAATTTCGTCAAAGAGCCAGCCTTTTTGTCCGACGATCACTAGCGTCGCTTCAGATTGACTTGTTTCTAACCACCGTTTGAAGACGCGAAACAAGAAGGGGTAATTCTTCCGCGGTTCGAGCGTGCCCACAGCGAGGATGTAGCCAGGTTCTAACGCTTTATCTCTGCGAAATTGGCGGATGCGCTCCTGGTCTTCGACCGGATAGTATTCCGGCCCGGCGGCTTCGTGAATTGTGGTGATTTTTGATTCATCGACTCCGATTAGATTGATGACATCGCGCTTGGTGTTTTCTGATACGGTGATGATATGTTGGCAGCGCTTAATCATCAGCGGTACGATGCTCGTCCAGATAACTCGTGATATCCACTCCTTTGTGGCTGGAAACAGCATGGGTGAAAGGTCATGGACCGTCAGTATCGCCGGGCCGTCGTATAACAGGGGGATGCCTTGCCCGGGGCTGTGTAAGATGTTGATGTTTTCGTTCTTACAAATGGATGACAGCCGGGTTTGCGCCCATAGGTGGGTGCTGGCCGGGCCGTTGTAGACGCGCCTCATGCGGCTATTGAGGTCGAGTTGGGGCAGAGGCCGATTGTATAGCAGCGAATACTCTTCGCCGCCATCCAGTTCTGATAGCGCCCGCAAAAGCTGGAAAGTGTAAAAGCCGATGCCAGCCTTGGGGCGGGTCAAACTTGAACACTCGACCCCAACCCTCACGCATTGTCTCCATTCATGTTGTATCAACCGTCATTTTGGTAGATACTGAATCGATTCGGAAGTGACCGAACCTAAACTTGACCCAACGTGTGAACCAGAATGTTGTTTCATCTTTTCAATTTTATCTTTCAAATCATCATTGTGGTGTTGTTGATCCGTCATTTTGTTGAGCGCTACCGATATTACGGATTTGGGCCGGTCATGGTAGCGCTCATCACGGTCACCGAGCGCATGCTAAAACCAATTAAACAGATTACGCCCCGAAGTTCATTGACGCTTCAAGATAACGCGGCGTTGATTGCGGTCGTGATTGTCTTGGTCATTCGCGGGCTTGTGCTTTGGGTCTTGCAAACAACCGCAACTCATCCATTTATGGCAGTCCACTCATTTGAACACTCAGCCAGAATACCGATCATATACGCGATGGGGGCGAGTTTTGCGCTTGGCGTGAAACTCATCGCCCAACTCTTAATTGCGTTTCTGTTCGCCAGTTGGTTAACCTCCCGCCGTGGAATCAACATGATGTATAACGGCGGCTTTGTTTGTTTTCAAGAACGAACCTTCACCGTGTTTCAATACGCCAAAAAGTTTATTAAGACAGAAAATCTGGCTGTTTTGTTTTGGTCGAGCTCTGTGGCGATTTTGGTTCTAGCGGCAGTGGTATCGAGCCTGTTCAATCTTTGTTTTCTCTATGGGCCTGAAGTCTTTTCAAAATTCGCGTTGATTGCCTTCTTTGATATGATTTTAGGGTTGATTCACATCTATTGGGTTGTCTTGTTGGTTGCGATTATCGCGTCATGGATCGCGGCTGACCAAATGAGCGTGATTGTTCAGATTATCAGGGCCATGTCTGACCCCTATTTAAGCTTTTTCCGCTACTACCTGCCCTGGGCGCGCATCGACTTTATCGACCTGTCGCCCATTGTCGCCTTCATGGTGTTGTATCCTGGATTGGTGTATGTCGTCACAGTAATTCAATACTCAATCATGAGTACATTTGAGACCGTGCGAATTCTCGGCAGTATCTAAAAACCATCTCAGCATTAGCGATTTTGCAAGACTCTCCAAATTTTCAAAAAGAGACAAACCTATTTTAGCATTGGTGCAACTCTGGGAGCGCCTGTGCAAAAAGACGGAGCCGCACTGAAGCGAGCGGAGTTGTACCAATGCAACTTTCAGCGATCCTCAAAATTTATGAGATGGCATTAATTCTCTGTCGCATAGATCGAATACGCCACTGAACCGTCGAGCGATACTATCTTGTGAATTGGCGCCGCACCGCCAATTTCATCCGGCAGAGCGATTAGCAGGTTTTTGCCAGGCGCCAGGTTATACCACCTGGCGATGCTATTGAGATTGCGGCCTGCAAATCGCTGATAGACATCTGTGCGAAAATCGCTGTAAACTGAGACGTAATGATAGAACGGAATAATGTATTTGGGGTAATCTTCGGCGGTGAATGGCCCGGGCTTCCGCTCCGAATACACTGCCAGCGTAATTGGATGAAGCCTGACATTATGACTAAAAACAACCCGGTCGTATTGGCTTTTATTTTCTTCGACATAGTCAATGGCCTGCTTGATGCCGTATTGATATTGCTTCGCCGCTTCGATGGGAAACTGGGTCGCGCTTAGGTAACTAATATACGCCGCATTCGCGATAACAAACACGCTGATCAAAATGCTAAACAGGGTTTTCAGTCTTGTTGGCGCCCATTGAATGAAACAAACAACCCCCATCGCAGAAATGAGTTCCAAAACCGGCATCCCATTCACTGAGCGTAACGCATTTGGCATGGAGGATGGATCAAAGCGGTCATAGGTCAGGCTGGACGGGATGGCAAAAGTCAAAAACCAGTAAAATAAAAACCAGTCTGAGCCTTGCCGGCGTTTGAATAGATTGAACAGCCCCAGCGCAAAGAAAGGGAATAGCGCCATCAGCGCCAACCCGCCCGGCAGCTGGTGGCCCGGATTGGTGTTGCCTGTGATAAACAAAAACACGGGAGAGAGGTGTTTCAAATAATTGGTGACTGCCAGTGACAATCCATCAGGATGATTGAACACCGAAACAAAGTTCCAACGCGCCTGCATGGCTTCATAATTTGTGAGTAGCGAGTACGCCAGCGGCGCTTGAATGAGCAGAAACACTCCAGCGCCAAGCGCGCTCTGTTTCAGGCTCTTTTTCAACTTAAGATAAAAGTTTACTAATAATCCGACGCCGAGAAGCGGTGTGAAGAGCCGCGCCGTCGGGTAGGCGTAGGTGGTTAGAGCGAATGCGATGGCGGAAAGATACAAATCGCGTGTTCGATCTTGTTGAATCCAACACAAAAACAACCACAGGCCGCAGAGCTGAAGCGGGACAAGTGAAATCGCTTCCCAGCCAATTCGGCTGTAATGGATGTTCCAGGGAGAGAGTGTCACTAATGCGGCGGCGACGAGGCCGGTTGTCTGGTCTCGCCAGCGAGAAGCGGCGAGATAGGTTAGCAAAATACAGAGCGTTCCCAGTATCGCCGATGGAAACCGCACCGTGTAAGGGTTGATGCCAAACGGCGCCGTGAATAGCCCGGCAAAATAAATGTAAAGCGGCGGGCTATACTCGCCCGATTGCTTAAAAAACAGCGGCCATCGCGCGCCGTGATGGTCCATGCCAGATAAGTAGACCGACGCCCCATCATACGCCTTTAAGAGTTCGTCAGAGTTCACCGCAGGGGGAACAACAGCAAGCCCGGCGGCGCGAATGAGAAAGCCAACCACCAACAGCGTTGTGAGTATGGTGCGCGGGTTACGCAATACCTGGGTCATCGTTATTCTTCCTACTGTAATGCTTACAACAGGACTCTATCATGCGGTATGAATGGTTTATCGCCAAGCGCTACCTGAAGCCTCAGGGCGGCGCAACGTTTATTTTTCACTTGACGCTCATCAGCATGATCGGCGTCGCGTTGGGCGTCGCTTCGCTAGTCGTTGTGTTGTCGGTGATGAACGGTTTTACCTACGAAATCCGCGGCAAGATTCTCGAAGGCATCTCTCACATTATAATCAAATACGAGAACGGCATTGAAGACTATGAGAAACAACTGCCGTTGTTTGAAGACCTCGAAAACGTCGAGGCGGTATCGCCGGCGATTTTAGACGCGGGCGCGCTATACGTCACCGACGCCAGAAACCCGCGCCAGGTGTTTGTTTCGTTTGTCGGCGTCGATCCTGATGTCGACGTGACCAACATCAAATCAAAAATCAAAGTTGGCGGCGTCGACCGCCTTAGAGCCCAACCGGAGCAAGACGCAAACGAAATGGTGTCGCTAAACCAACTGGAGAACAGCCTCGAGGAAACCAATCCTGGAATCATTATTGGCAAAGATCTGGCCGCAATTCTGTTTGGATTGTATAAAATCGACAATACCATCAACGAAGAGTATCTGGAGCAAGTCATCGGCCAACGAGTCACGTTGATTACTATTCCTAAACAGGTTGATACCTATGCGACTGGGGCGATTCAAAAACTCATTTTTCGAATCGACGGCATATTTGATTCAGGCAACTATGAATTTGACTCCAGCTGGGTGTATCTGTCGATTCCATCGGCGCAATATCTGTTAAACTTCAACGACCGGGTCTCATTCTTTCAATTTCGCCTGCATGATTACAGCGAAGAACAAACCGAAACCACTTGGGATGATGTCTTTCGCCTCAATCAACAAATGAACGGCGGCATGGGGTTCGTCCAAACTTGGCGCGATATGCGTAGAAATTATTTCGACGCCATTGAGATGGAAAAAGTCACCATGACCATCATTCTACGAATTATTATTCTGGTGGCGACCTTTAACATCATTGCGACGTTATTTATGGTGGTGACAGAAAAGACCCGCGATATTGGTCTGCTTCGCGCCATTGGCGCCGGACGTAAGAACATCCTCGTTTTGTTCTTAACTCTGGGAACGCTGATTGGCTCAATCGGCGTGATTCTGGGGCTGCTGATTGGTTATGGCTTATGTTTGTTTATTCAAGTATATCCCATCCAACTGCCGGGCGGCGGCAGCATCTATTACCTTCGCTACATTCCCTGTAAGCCCGAATTGATAGACTTTATCTGGGTGATGGTCTATACCTTTTTTATCAGCCTGCTCGCTTCGGTCTATCCAGCGTTTCGCGCTTCGCGCGCGATCATTGTTGATTCGCTGCGCTTTTCTTAGTGGCTTACAACCCAATTGACGAGGTCTTCGTTACTGGCGGGCTGTTGATGGGTTTGAAGCGCATCGCTCGCATTCATCGTTTTGTAGGCGTCGCTCGCCCATTGCGTATCGAACGATTCGCCGGTGTTGTGAATCAACAACGGACGGGGAGCAATCGCCGCCTGGGCCATTCGCAAGCCGCCCGCCCGCCGAATATGAGGAACAAAAAGTTGATTTAAATACGCGTCGTCTGAGTGCAAGTCAAACTGCATGGCGTCTACCGCGATTCCATCGACGTTGTCATGCAAAACCCCGGCCAACAATCCCCACAAACCAGCCTTGCCAAGCCCGACAAGAGAAACGCCCTGAACATCAGCACGAGAATCTAAGTAGGCCAGGCAAGTCAAAGCGTCTTGAACGCGAAGAGACGCGTCGCTGGGGTTGTAGGTATAAAAATGCCTGACTTCTTCTGGGGCGCGGGTGGGTTTTGTTGAATCAGACTGATACACATTGGCAATCATTACAGCGCGGCCATTGTCAAGGATGTCTTTGAGCAATGAATCGGTCTCTGGATCAAGCGACTCAAAGCGCGTGTCAGAGATGATTAACACCGCGTCTTTTGTGTTATCGCTATCTTTCGGCCAGGCAAACCAGGCGTCGATTCGTTCTGGTTCGCCGCTGCGCCCTAAGGCGATTTGTTCAACCATCAAAGTGTCGGTGATTTCGCGCTCGATTCGCTCAACCACCAAATCATTCGCCTGCGGTACTCTGGCGTTCATCGCTTGAGACAGAATCGTTGCGCCCCGGTTTTTGAGTGTGCGCAATTCCAATTCAGAGTTTGGATACGCCTGTTGAAGCTGGCTCTCGCTTTGCTTTACCCAATATAAGCGTAGTTCATCTTCTGTAAGTGCGTTGTCAGGATAATCTTCCAACCCGTTTGGAAACACCCGTAACGCTTCAATGTCAATTTCGATAGGCGTTTCTTCGATACGGTTTTTGTCGCCGCCAAAAAACCAGCGGTCAAACCAGGCGTAGACAGGCTCCCTGCTCTGTTGGTTGTAGTTGTGGGGCGCGTCAATCTGGACAACTTTCACCTTTTCGGTTGCATCAAATAGAGAATAAATCGATTGAACGGCTGGCCACTCAACTCGGGGCGTCTCAACGGTCCAATCGCCAGTGGCGGCGATCATCAAAAGCGGGCGCGGGGCCGTCATTGCGCCAAATTCAACATTAAACGAGTCTAATCGCAGGCTGGGCGCATTTTCACACAAACAGCCGCCCTGAAAGTGGGACGACAACATATTGACGGGGACGGAAACCCCGATGCGTGTGTCTAGGGCAGTCAGCGAATAGGTCTGCGTCCCGCCGCCTGAGGCGCCTGTACAGCCAATTCGGTCAGCGTCAACATCCTCAAGCGAGAGCAAAAAATCAACGGCGCGCAGGCTGTTCCAAAACTGAAGGCCATGCAACGATAGACCCCACAGCCAGTCGCCGGGGCCGCTGAAAGAGTGTGGAAATTGCTGACTGTCGGCGTATCCAACCATATCGACTGCCAACACCACACAACCCATGCGCGCTAAGTTAATACACCGCGCCGGGACGGAGTTGTTGTCGTCATTGACTAGGCGCCCCTTTTCCCAGTGGCCATGCGGACAGAGGACCGCGGGATGAGGGCCTTCCTTACCAACAGGCCGATACAGGTTGCCAGTGACATAGACCCCCGGCAGGCTTTCAAAATAGGCTTTATCCACAGTAAACCCTTCGCCTTCGATTCGGTCAAAGATGGCGGCGTTTAGAGGCGTCTTTTCAGGCCATGGGTAACAACCAAAGGCGACCCTGAGATTGTCGCGCAACTCTTGTTTTCGTTTCAGCCACTCATGTTTAGACTCGTATCGGTGAAAGGTAAAAAAATCTCGGTTTGTGTGTGAGATTTCTGCTCTACGGTCGGTTTTGGGGAGAAAATCGGCTCCATTAGACGCCTGTGGCAACAACAAAAGAGTGATTATAGCAAATTGCTTGATCCGGATAAAAAATGTCATGTTTATTCTCCAGTATTAGGTAACTTATATTTTATGAAAGAATTAGCCCGTGGATGCAATAAATTATTAGAATTATCTCTTGGCTGTATTATATGAAAAAGGCTTTTCAATTGAAAAAAAATCAAATATGCTTTACTATACACACATCATCAGGGGGGCTGAAGGAGTTTTTTTGAATGAATGATACGTTACATACGGAATGCGTCATATGCGGCGGTCATATCACAAAACGCGGTACTGACATCTGTTGTTTTGATGAAGATCAGTATTTGTTGATTTGCTGCAAGGGCCATCTTCGAAATTTTGAAGACCGCCAAGGCTCAATTGATGATGTCGTTGTCGAACTCTATCACGACTTAGATAATTTTTTGCGCGACCGCGGCGATAAAATTGATAACTATGACGAGTCAGGCGTGTATGGCGAACTAGAAAAACGAGTCACCCGCTGGGTCAACAAAAAAATGATTGACACCAAAAGCGTTGCTGGAATCGGTTATTGCAAAGGGTGCGGCGCGCCAATCTTAGGCGGCCGGACAATGTGTAACAACTGCTCTCAGACTCATAACGTAAAATCAATAATCACTAACAAACCAGGCCAATCAGGCGGTGGAGCAGGCTCACAAAAACGTATCGGCGGCATGCACTTTAAACGATAGCGCTACCAATATTCTTCAACGTGGATGTTTCCGGGCGATTTTCTCTCATCTTTTTTAAACTGGTATTTTTCAAGAACCCCAATTGCGTCTTCAATCATTTGCGGATTGCCGCATAAAAACACTTCATAGTCATCATGTGTGAGTCTTGGCTCTATTTCGATTTCTAAATCGATTAGTTGCTGAAGCATGTCTTGGACGTATCCCGTTTTTCCCGTCCAGGTGGGATCGCTGTTCTTGCGTGAAATGCATGGGATATAGGTCAAGTTTGGACAGAACCGCTCCAGCGAAATCAATTCATCCCGATAGCCAAGGTCCCACGAATACCGCGCCCCGTGAACGATGATGAACTTGCGGTCGGGGACCGTTAGGAGTTGCGTCCGGACCATACTGATATAGGGCGCGAGGCCTGTTCCTGTCGCTGCCAGACAGACATGCTTTTCTGGGGCCACTTTTTCGAGTGTGAACAACCCCGTTGCGCGAGGCCCCAAATAGATTTGATCGCCAATCGCTAAGTTAAACAGGCGTGGTGTGAGTTCTCCATTCGTGACAAGCGCTAAATAGATATCAACATGAGAATCTTCTTGGCTGGAAGACGCAATCGAATACGCCCGGCGGATCATTTCATCTGGGTCGCGTTGTTTCTTTTCGTCTGGATCCGGGTCGGTTCCAGATAAACGTGTTTCACGTCTCTTTAAGCCAAGAGTTGTATATTGGCCTGGCGTGAAAGAAAACAGCTCGCCGTCAGGCGCGACGCGTAAGATAATCAGGCCGGGTGAGATTTCGATGCGCTGAATGACTTTGGCGTTATAGTCGAGTTTTCTTGCCATCGGTTCCCTGGGTGGTGTTTTTCATATCTTACCGGAGGCCGACTGGAAGGCAAGCATGAATTTGCACTAGTCGCCTGAATTATCGTGTGATACTTTCAACCAAATTTCTATTGAGAGAATCGCCGTGAATCAACGTCAGATCGTTTTAGATGCAATCAACCATAGGCCCATGTCCCGCGTCCCCGTCGATTTCGGCGCAACGCCCGTGACTGGAATGCATGCCAACAGTGTGGCGGCGCTGCGTGAGTATTACGGCCTTGAGACGCGCCCGGTTCGAGTCCATGAACCCTACCAGATGCTTGCCTGGGTCGACGACGATTTGAAAGACACTATCGGTATCAATACGGACGGAATTAGCCCGCGATGTACGATGTTTGGTTTTCCCAACGAAGAGTGGAAGCCATGGCGGCTTCCCAATGGGCTTGAAGTTGAAGTTTCTTGTCATTTTACCACAACCATCGACGGCGATGGCAATACGTTGATTTATCCCGAGGGCGATTTGACGGCCCCGCCAAGTGGAAGGATGCCCAAAGACGGCGACTTTTTTGATACCATCGTTAGACAACAACCCATCGTTGATGAAGAATTAAATCCCGAAGACAACCTCGAAGAATTCGGCCCATTATCTGATATCGACCGCGCCCATTTTCGCGGTCAGGCCGAGCGAGTGCGCGGCGCGGGGCGCGCCGTGGTCGCAAATGTTGGTGGAACGGCATTCGGCGACATCGCGCTGGTACCCGCGCCCTTTTTGAAAAACCCCAAAGGGATACGTGACATCGCGGAGTGGTATATGTCGACCGCGTCGCGCAAAGACTATATCCATAAAGTCTTTGAAACACAGTGTGAATTCGCCTTAGCCAACCTTGAAATCATTAAGAATGAGATCGGCGATGTGATTGATGTGTTGTTTCTCTGCGGTACAGATTTTGGTTCGCAGACGTCGACGTTTTGTTCAGTCAATACCTTTAATGAACTCTATGCGCCTTACTACAAACAAGTGAATGACTGGATTCATAAGAACACCGACTGGAAGACGTTTAAACATTCCTGCGGCGCAGTAGAGACGTTTATCAACTCGTTTATTGATTGTGGATTTGATATATTAAATCCTGTCCAATGCTCTGCCAAAGGCATGGAGGCAAAGCATCTCAAAGAGGCCTACGGCGACCGTATTGTGTTTTGGGGCGGCGGGGTCGATACCCAGAAGACGCTTCCATTCGGAACGCCCCAAGAGGTGCGCGAGGAAGTATTGCAACGGTGTGAGATCTTTTCACAACAAGGCGGCTTTGTGTTTAACACGATTCACAATGTTCAAGCCAACACGCCTGTCGAGAACATCGTCGCCATGATTGACGCAGTCAACGAATTCAACCAATAAGCCACTACTATAGTGGTTGCTGGAATTATGTGCGGATTGAGTTTACATAACGGTATCTTTCGCTGTCCGCCGCGGCGGATACGGGCGCGCTTACCGCACGTAATTTTGTCAAACGCTCTAAGACGCAATGAAGTAATAAACGCCGCCAATTAATACCGCCACCCACACCCAGGCGAACAGAAAGCCATAGGTATCTGTCTTGGTTGGAACATAGAATTCCCAATCGGGATGGGTGATAATTTTTGTGCGTTTTTCTGGCTGTGAGTCTTCAGGCAACTCAAACGGCTCAATCGGGTTTTCACCCTCTTGCACCGGAGTATTGAGACAGCGATACAATTGGTTGAGTTTTGCTTCATCCGCCCGTTTTGTCATGAGGCTGACTACAACCATGACAATCGCCCCGACGCTTAAATATGAAAGCATCTGGAAGGGCAAACGAAATTCGCCGTCATATACAGTGACTGCTGGCAGGTAGTTCACTGCGAACGCGTTCATGTCAAAAATGAATGACAATTTATTGGATGTCACAAGCAACACAAAAAAAGCGGACAGCGTACACGCCCAGGCGGCGGTTGGAGTGGCGCGGCGCCAGAAGAGGCCAATCCAAAATGCAATGCCCATTATGGCTTGTATTTTCCAGAACGTTTCCAGCCCTTCGATAACAGAATCAAGCGAAAGGGCGTAGGCGACGCTGCCAAGAATGATCAATCCTGCCGTAACCCGACCGACAAAAACGTAGTGGCCCTGCGACTTGTCGGGAGCGAAATAAGGTTTATAGACGTTTTCGGTGAATAAGGCTGACGAAGAGATCATCCAGGCGTCGCATGACGACATGACTGCCGCCAGAATCGACGCCAGGAAAAGTCCCAACAGGCCAGGCGCAATCATCGGTAGAATATCGCGCGCCATTAAACCATAAGTTTGGTCAATTTGTGAATCAGAAGTCAGGCCTGGGTAAAGCGCGATTGCGCACAGCCCGGTTACCGTCCAGGCAACCGTGCAGAAGCGTTTGAGCATGTTGCCATAACAAAAGCCGACGCGGTTGTCCATCTCAGTCAGCCCCGCGGCGCAACAACCCATGATATGCGGCTGGGTGACGATGCCGATCAAGCCATTGAAGGCAATGACAGCGATATAAAACGCAGTAATTTCGCCGGGCGCGACGAGAGAAAAGGCTTGTGGGTCGGCGATTGAGTCTTTCAATCCTGAAATACCGCCAACCAGTTGTAGCGCGAACGGCAGAACGAGAAACGATAAGAAGATTGTCAGGATGCCTTGAATAAAGTCGGTGAGAATGGCAGCGCGAAGCCCGCCGGCGATGCCGTAGACGACAAACAAAATGGTCAAAAGGCTGACGGCCCAGATTTCACTGACAGCCCCACCGGTTGTAGCGGTAATCATGGCGCCGCTGCCTTTTAGCATGGTGGCGATGTTGACCACAAGTTGCAGGATGCAGATTCCTGCATACAGCGCGGCGACCGAGTGGTCATAGCGCATGTTGAAATAGTCGCCGGTGGTTAACGCGCGCATGCGGCGAAAGATGGGGGCGATGGTCCAATAAAACGGGGTGCAGAACAACCACAGCCATTGATACCAGATGCCAGAAAGCCCATTGGTGTAGGTTTTTCGCGCAACTGACACCGCTTGGTCGGTGTGTGTACCCGAACCAAACGAGAAAAACAACATGAAGGTTTTTCGAAACTGGCGCCCGCCTAAGAAGAAGTCAACGGTATTTTTAACTTTGGCGGCGGCCATGACGCCGATGATGGTGACGCTAATCAGGTACGCAAGCAGAACAATCCAGTCAACGATATGAATCCCGAACATTTGACTAATCCCCAGGAAAAAAATTCATTGAATCGATGCGGATGATACCACAGACGCGGCGGGCCAGCAATCACCGGCCCGCCGCAAGGGGAGATTTACGGTCAAAGGCCTTTTCGAAGGATCATGTCACAGATGGGGCCGCGGCTGCGGTCGCCTTTGAGAACAAGGTGGCCATAGCCCGCTTCGCCGAGGCAGGTCTTCACGATCCAATTGAGGCCGTTGTTAAATTTATTGAGATAGCGGTTGTCGATCTGTTCGACGTCGCCCAGACAGATGCATTTGGTGCCGTGGCTCATGCGGGTCAGTAAACTGCGCGCTTCAACGCGAGAGAGGTTTTGGGTTTCGTCAATGATGACGATTGAATTTTCGATGTTCATCCCACGGATGTAGGCGATCGGCAGTATCTCGAAGATTTCAGTATTGAGTTTTAATTTTTGCGGGGTCGAATCTTCGGTGAAGATTCGGCTACACTTACTGCCGCGCTGCATGTGGAGTTTGTAGATCAAATTGCGAAGGTAGCGGATGTATGGCTCGACTTTATCTTCGATGTCGCCGGGCAAGAAGCCTAACCCTTCGCCAATCTCGATCGTCGGTTTAACGAGATAAATTTTTTCAAACTTTTTCTCTTGAATGGCGAGTTGCATGGCGCCGGCCAGCGTCAAGTATGATTTGCCATACCCTGCTTTGGATTGAATCGAGAGCAGGTTGATATGATCATTGGTCATCAATTCAAACGCGAGGTTTTGGTAGACATTAATGGGCCTCACGTTCCAAATTTTGTGCTCATAATCAATCACGCGGCGTTCGTTTGGGGTGATATTGAAGACAGGTTTGCCGTTTTCCCAGGTAAACGAGTTTGGAATAAAATCATCGCCTTCTTCAACAAATCCTGTGTATAGCTGAGATTCTGATTGAAAGGGGATCGATTCTTCAAAGGGTTCGCTATGGATGCAATGATATTTTGAGAGAACGCGAAACAATTTGTCATTGGTGACCAAAATCGGATCGTGCAACTCGGCGCCCTTGATGTCTTCGATGATGCGCAGGTCGCCGTTGCCATTGAGCCCGTTCTTTTTGTTCGCGCCTATGATTTTGACATACTGGCTTTCTTCGATTTCATCGACTGCTCGTGAGACGATTGGGGCGAGGCGTTTGTCATGTTTGAGTCCATCCAGTTCCAAGACGACGGTGTATGGAAGATAAATCTCATTTTCACTGCCGTTCCGGAGAATCTCGATACACTTTGGGTTATCGAGGAGAACGCTGGTATCAATTACATAATTCTTCCTCATGGAGCCCTCCATCACAGGGGATAATCAGATTGATAGACTGTCGGACCGTGTCCGCAAACGAAAACTCCTTTCATTGGGCATGAAATTGGCGTTGCTTGTGAAGAGATGCTGGCATGAAGCCCTCAATCTTCATATTTCAGTAACTGAAATATGGTAGCACAAAAGTCTCATTTCTTTTGTAAAATATGTGTTAAACTTGGGAATCAAAAAAGGGCGCTTGAACAAGCCCCCTTTTTTGATAAGACGGATATAAGTCTATTTTATTGAAAATGTTATGATGTCTCAGGGTTAGATATACATCATATTTGCAATTTAATTTCCTCAAAAAAACAAAACAAACCGAAATATGATTCTTCCGATATTTGAGTACTTCCCTTGCTGGATGACCTGGAATTTGGTCAAAAAACGATATTCGTCCTTTCAATAATAGACAATTCAACTCAGGCA
>CAZKYC010000074.1:0-23476 GCA_964556895.1 uncultured bacterium
AAATTCCAGGTCATCCAGCAAGGGAAGTACTCAAATATCGGAAGAACCCTATTTTTTGCTTTGTTTCCAGACGATTCGTTTATTGGCATTGATGTTTGATTTTGATTCCACAGCCCCGTCGGGCCAGCGCACGGTGATCGTGCTAATGGTTTCTGCGTCAGCAACGCCAAAATGGACTGTTGCGCTGTTTTGAGAGAGAAAGCTGGCGCTGGAATACAGTTCGGCGGTTTGGGAGCGGTTGTTCGTTTGGATTGTCAGTTTCGCCCCGTAGGCGGGCATGCCCTGTTCATTCTGCAACGCAATTTGCACCCAGTTGCCGCAATCGCTTTGGTTCTCAAAGAAATAGGGGCGCCCGTCTAAGTTATTGATGACGATGTCGAGGTCGCCGTCGTGGTCAAAGTCTGCGGCGGCGCTGCCTCGCGATACGCCTTTCAGTTGTCCCGCTGGCCCGATTTGGTCGGTGGTGTTTACAAACCGCCCTTGACCCTGATTGAGAAAAAACGGGTTCGTCTGGGCGTAGCCAAACAAGTTCTTGATTTGGTCCGCCAGCGGATAGACGTGTCCGCATGACACATGCATGTCAGGCCAGCCGTCATTGTTGAAATCTTCGAGCAACAGGCCAAACGAGACCAGGTCGCGGGTATGGACGCCCGCGCCAGATGAAAGGGCCGCGTCGATGAATTGAAACCCGCCTTGGTTTTCGTAAAGAATATTGTATTCATCCTGGTAATTGGCGATGGCCAGGTCAAAGCGGCCATTGCCGTTCACGTCGCGAACCGCCAGGCCCATGCCGCCCTGCTCGTCGCCGCTCTCGCTTAAACCGGCCCCGGCCAGGATCGAAATCTCTTCAAACCGTGAACCCGTGTGTTCATATAATAAATTGGTCGTGGTGTCGTTTGAGACATACAGGTCGAGGTCGGCGTCGCCGTCGAGGTCGCTGAAGACCGCGGTAAACGCCCGGCCTGCGCCAAACTCGTTGATGCCCCATTCGGTTGTCGCGTCGCGAAAGGTTCCATCGCCGTTGTTGAGAAAGAGGGTGTCATTGGCAGGGGTATAGCCGCTCGGCCCGATGAACATCATCTCGCCCTGGTAGGGCGCCAGCCTGCCCATTTGTTCGGCGCGTTCGACGCTGAATTCGGCGTATTGGCCGACAAACAAGTCGAGATAGCCGTCTTGGTTCACGTCCGCGAATGCGGCCCCGGTGCTCCAGCCGTTGTTTTGGGCGCCGTTGGCCTTTGGCGTTTGAGTGAAGCGCCCCGTGCCGTCATTGAGATAGAGTTGGTTGGGGCCAAAGTTGGCGATGTAACAATCGAGGTCGCCGTCGTTGTCGACATCGGCGAAATAGGCGCCGCAGCCAAACCCGAAGTCATCCAGGCCGCTTTCGGTTGATGCGTCGCGAAAGGTTCCATCGCCTTTGTTGAGATAAAGCGCGTTGGTGGGAAGCCGGTTTGGTTCAGGAGACAACAACGCGCCGTTCACAAAGTAGATGTCGTCCCAGCCGTCGTGATTGACGTCGGCGGCCGCGACGCCCGCGCCTTTGGCTTCGACAATGTAATCTTTTTTAAGGCTTCCATTGACTTGAACAAAGTCAATGCCGCGTTCTTGCGCGTTTTCGACAAAGTGGAGTTTGTCCGCATGGGGGGCTATCGCGTTTACTAAGAGCACGATGAAAATTGAAGTGGTGGCAGGGAAACGTTTCATGGTTTGGTTTGCCTAGATTTTCGCAGCGCGATGTCAAGATTTTTCTCAATGCCGGGGTTGTCGCCGCCGAGGGCCAGCGCCCGTTCAAAATGAATGGCCGCTTGAGAGTAGCGTTCGGTCATCAAGTAACAGACGCCGAGTTGGTTTTGAAGGTTGGCGTCGTGGGGCTGCGCCTTCGCCGCGAGATCAAGATGAGACAAAGCCGCTTGAGGCTGTTGGTTCATTAAATACATGGCGCCAACCAGCGAGCGGGCCTCCAGCGCGTTGGGTTGAATCGCCAGGCCGGATTCTAGCGCCTTAATGGCCTCATCCGCGTCTTTTTGTTTGACGAGTTCTTCGCCCAGATGAAACCAGTGTTGGGCGTTGTTTGGCTCGCGCCTGACCTGGCGCTTTAGATCAGCGAGGTTTATTTTGGCTTTTTGAAGCGCCTGAAAGCGCCTGCGCATTTCTTTGGCTTTGTCGGTCTTCCCGACTCTGGCCAGGGCCTGGGCGAGAGCGCGAAACGGTTCGGGTTGTTTGGGCGCGCGTCTGGCGGCGTCGAGCAAATGGTGAATCGCGGCGTCTGCGTCACCCGACCGAAGCAGCGCCTGGCCCGCCCCCAAGTAGCCAGAGTGAGAAGCGGGCGCTGTTTTGATGAGTTGTTGAAAGACGGCTAGGGCTTTTTTATGCTTCCCAAGAGAAAGATACATCTCGCCTAACAACCGCCGCGGGTCTACCGCGCCCGGCTCTGAGTCGATGGCACGTTGGTAGTAGGTTTCAGCGCGAGAAAACTCATTGTTGAATTGATGAGATAGAATGCCCAAATTGGTGAGGGCTGACGTGAATTGCGGGTTCAGTTCAACTGCGCGCAACAACGATTGCTCCGCGTCATCTAATTGCTCAAGGCCGATATATTGCATGGCAAGCAGATAATGAACATTCGCATCGTTTGGTTTTTGTTCAAGTGCGAGTGAGTACCAGCGCGCGGCGTCTTCATAGGCAAACTTCGCCGCCGCGTCTTTTCCGCGCAACATCAGTTGTTCGAACGAAAGTTCGTTTTCTGAATTTACACATGGGGAATTCAGAATAGAAATTGATAGCAATAATAAAATTTTGTGTATTGGCTTACGCATGGCCCAGCCTCTCCGTTCGCAATTCTATCAAACAATTCAACGAAAAGAAACATACGACTTTCGTGAATGAAAAAGCGCCCGGAGGTTGTCCGGGCGCTTCTCGATCATTTAAGGAGTGAGTTGATCTGTTTAATACAATGCCCAATCTGAAACGTTAACGCCGCCAACTGGCACCGCCACACGGAAGTTATCAACAAAGACAAACTTGTCAGTGTCTGAGGGGTCGTTGTTGGTACTAATTCGGATGCGAACCCAGCCATTCGGGTCCGCCAAGTTTGCTTGGTGTTCAGTCATATCAACGCCAAACAACAACTCGCGCCATTCAGCCGTGTCACTGCTATAACCGAGTTCCTTGGTCTCGGTTGTCACTTCTGTTTCAGGGTCGTCGCCAACACCTGATACGATGGCGATACGCGATTGGAGCCAGCTAAACGAATCCCCTGCAATTACGTCAAACAAGACTTCTTGTACTTCGCCCCAACGGTTAAAGTCGTTAATCGCGTCAGCGGTGACGGCGCTCCAGGTGAACCCCGCGCCGGTGAACATCAACATATAGTTGTCGCCCTCTTTGGGAGAAAACTCGCCATCGCCCAATTCGGGGACGATGCCTTCATCGGCGATCCAACCGACCGGTTCGCCAGTCGAGGCCGCTTCGTTAAAGCCATAGAGTAGAACTTCTTCAACCTCGACTGTGCCGGCGGGGCGAACGGCGCGGATATTGTCAATATAGACTTCGCCGATGTTGCCGCCTTGTTCGGGGCTGATGAAGCCGCCGACCCAGTTGATGGTTTGCATAAAATCGCTGACTGACAACTTGCGGTCAATGGCGAACGAGAGGGTCTGCCATTCGCCCGTGGCGGTGGCGTTGTCAAAGCCTAAAATATTGCCGTTCGCCAAGTCGAGGCGAACGCTGGTATCGCCGACCGTGTCAGTCGTGAAAAAGACATCCATGCGAATTTCTCGCATACCGGTCAAATCAACTTCGCCGATTGGGAACGACATCGACGCAAACTGCCATGCGCTGCCCGCGTTGTCATAGTTAATGACCAACGCGGCGTTTCCGTCGGAGGCGTCGATTCCGCCTGGCTGTTCTTCGATAAAAGAAAAGAGGATACTGCCGCCTGAGTACATCCATTCTTCATCGAGGTTTTCAAAACTGGTTATCGGGACAACTTCATCTTGAGAAAATACGGCGGGTGTCAAACAAATAGTAAGCGCAATGAAAATACTAAGCTGTTTCATATACTTTCCCCTTTAATCAAACGAAAATGGACTCACTCCCTAAATTTGAAGGATAAAGCCAGTTGAGTATAGTTTCAAGCGGGATTGTCTGGGCTTGCACATCATGGTCGGGGTCTGGTTAAATGGCTTGAATTTAATTTCGAACTTCTACAGTGGAGAGAAACGATGAAAGCAATTCGCGTAAGAGAATTTGGCGCGCCAGACGTGATGAAAATCGAAGAGATTTCTAGCCTGACCGCAGGCCCAGGCCAAGTTGTGGTGAATGTGAAAGCCGCGGGAGTGAACCCGGTCGATACTTACATTCGTTCGGGGGTGTACCCAACCGCGCCTGAACTGCCGTATACGCCGGGCATGGACGCCGCCGGCGTTGTCGAGTCAGTCGGCGATGGCGTCACGCGCTTGAAGCGAGGCGACCGCGTCTATGTCGCTGGCGCGTTAAGCGGTTCGTACGCCCAACAGGCGCTTTGCAGTGAAGCCCAAGTCTATCCATTGGCTGATTCTATTTCGTTCGAACAAGGCGCTGGCGTGTATGTGCCTTATGCGACCGCCTATCGCGCCTTGTGGATGTTGGCGCGCATGCGCCCCGGCGAAACGTTGTTGGTCCACGGCGCCAGCGGCGGCGTCGGCGTCGCCGCGATTCAAATCGCAAAATCCGCCGGCGTTCGAGTCATCGGGACGGCGGGGACCGACAAAGGAAAACAATTGGTCATCGAACAAGGCGCTGACCATGTCGTCGACCACAACCAGGTTGGCTACACCGACGAGATCATGTCGATCACTGATAGAAACGGGCCCACTATCATTTTAGAGATGCTCTCCAATGTAAACTTACAAAAAGACCTTGAAATGATCGCGATGCGCGGGCGTATCGTCGTCATTGGCTGTCGTGGAGAAATTCAAATCAACCCAAGGCTAATCATGGGCAAAGAAGCCCAAATCAACGGGATGGTTTTGATGCTCTCTAAAGAGGATGAATTGAGCACGATTCATTCGGCCCTGGCGGCGGGCCTGGCGAATGGGACGCTACGGCCCGTTGTGGGAACAACCTTTTCTCTCGCTGAAGCGCCCCAGGCCCATGAAGCCGTATTGGCGCCAGGCGCGTATGGAAAGATCGTCTTGTTGACAGAGTAATTTCTTATACAGATTCAATATCAGATGAGTAAAATGTCCCTGAAGACAATTCGCTTTAGGGGCATTTTGTATTTTGCCATAAACAGAAAGAACGCTGTCCTTAGACCTGGGCGCAACTCTGAGAACGCCTGTGCAAAATGGCGGAGCCGCACTGAAGCGAGCAGAGTTGCGCCCAGGCCTAAGGCTATGTGAAAGCATGTAACCAGTCGGTTTTCAAAAAATCTGCGTTGTTTTTTTGTGTATAGTCCGTACTAATGGTTAGACCCAATACAACCGGATCTTGACTCCGTCCCCCGCTCTCAAGAGCCGCGCCAGGAGATCTTCATGCGCCATTCATTCGTCCATTTTTACCTGCTCGCATTTTTTGCTGTAATCAACTGCAACCACGAAACCCACGCCGGGCCAGGCCTTCAAGCGTTTGTAGAAACGCGATCAGATGACTATTTGAATGTCGTTGGAAGAATTCCGCTAGAAGACGACGCGCTTCAAGACGAAATCATCCTCTTTTTTGACCGTGAAATTGACCCGGCTTCGATTCCAGAGGTTCAAGATGCGTCGCCGATTCAGTTTGAGCCAGACCTCAGCGGCGATTATCATTTTGGCCCAAACTATATCGCGTTTCATGCCAACCAGGTTGATCCTGAAATTGCCTTACGGGCGACGCTGCCCGAGTCGATTCAAAGCAAAGACGGTAAGCCGCTAAACCCTGCCCATCGCTCATTTTGGCTGAGAAACACAAACTTTCGCGTGAAGCGTGTATGGCATTTGGCCGAATCACAGAACCAACTTCGCTTTGGGGCGTCATTCTCGTTGGCCCCTGACCAACAAAGCCTGCGAGACAAACTAACCGCCCAATCCCCGGCTGGAGAACCCCTGCCCGTCAGCCTTCGGCAGGGCAGCGATTCGCACACCTATATTTTTTCGGTCCCACTGCCGGACGAATGGCCTCTTACCATTCGCATTAACGAAGGCCTCGAAGAGATCAGCAACCAAGTAAAAACCGACGAGCCGTTTGAGTTTGTTTATCCCACACAACAATCGCTGTATGTCGTCTCGCTCGAATGGGAGAGCTATTTCAACACAACCCAGCGAATCAAAATCCGCTTCAGCCAGCCGGTTGATTCAACCGATGTGAAAAACAATCTCAAGGTGATCAATAGTGAGACAAATGAACAATACAAAGTCGACGTAAAATACTCAGGCGTCAGCCGCGAGAAATGGCTTGATGTCACGATGCCCGATTTGGCCGATGTTTCTTTAGGTGTCCATATTTCAAAAGACTTAAAGACCGTTCGGAACGCAACTCTCAAAAACGATTACAGCTCGACGTTGCGTAGACGCACATCTCAACTGAGAGTGCAAAACAACTATTGGCGAAACGAGGGCAAGAACGGCCAGGCGTTTGCCATTCGGTTTAACAAGCCCATCCTCAATTACACCAAGCCCGACGAGATGTTGAACTACATCAAAGTCGTCCCCCAGCTCAAAGGCCTTCGCGTGAGTTACGACACTTGGAGAACCAACGAAGTCCATATCATCGGCGAATGGAAAAATAATGAGTCATATGAGATTCGCTTTTTACAAGGCCTGCCTCATGAAAAAAACGTGACGCTTAAACAGCCCGTTAGCGTGTATGCGATTGTGAAACAGGTTTACCCCTGGTTGGGCGTTGGCTACCCCAATGACTATTACTTGCTGCGGCGAGACCAAGCCGCGCTGCCGGTCGAGTCGCGCCATGTCGAGAAATTCAACGTCTCGCTGTTTCGCTTGTTTCCAAACAACATCGCGATTGCGATGCGAGATATCAACAACGGTGATGGTGGATACCGCTTCAACCAAGAGTTGTCAGAATTTCTCTCGTCTAAAGAATTTTCTGTCAACCAAACAGAGGGATTAACAAAGACGTTAATCGATCTCGATAGCCTGCTGCCAAATGATAAGCGCGGGGTGTTTGGTTTTCAGGTTTCGACAAAAGGCTATGGAACGCAAACCAAAGTGTTGCTCTACTCTGACTTGGGCGCTCTCGCCCATTGGAACCAAAGCGAGCTGATCGCGTTTGTTCACGACATTGAGTCGCTGGCGCCTATGGCCTCGGCCCGGGTCACGCTCTATTCAGACAAACATCAACCGCTGGCTGAAGGCCGGACTGACCGCCTCGGCGTTGTCAAACTCTCGGGTTGGAGCCAGTCGCACGGGCGCCCCGCCATGGTCGTGGCTGAAACCAGCAGCGACTTCACGTTCTTAAAGCTTGATCCGAACAACGAAGGAACGCGGGCCATCGATCACACCGCCCCGTTGTTTGACCGCGACGGTTATGACGCATTTGTCTATTCTGACCGCGAACTCTATCGCCCTGGCGAAACAGTTTACCTGCGCTGGATCGCCCGCACCAATTACGGCGACGCGCTGGCAAACATTCCGCTACAGTTGGTTGTGTTGAAGCCCAATGGGCAGGAACTGTTTACCCGGCCGGTTTCGCTATCTGACTTTGGCGGCGGCGAAACTGAAATCAACACCCAACAAGCGTACCCAACAGGGAAATACCGCGCCGAATTGCGCGTACCGGGTGGAAGCCGTGTCGTCGGGTCTTACTCGTTCAGCCTCGAAGAGTTCGTGCCCAACCGAATGAAGGCCGAGGTTGAACTGGCGAAATCCAAATGGCGCGGCGGCGAAGAAAACAAGGCCATTATTAGCGCCCTGCATCTGTTCGGCGCTCCCGCCGCCGACCGTGAAGCCGAAGCAGTTTTGTATTTTCGAAAAGGCGGTTTTACCAGCGAGCGCTGGGCTGATTTCCGCTTTGATAACGACTCGACCTATACGCCTGAATCAAGAAACCTCGGGCGCGTCAAAACCGGCGCCGATGGCCGCGCAGAGTTTACATTTTCTTATGAACCAGACGCCGAAGCGACGTTCCCGCTGACTGTCGACGTTGTGGGCCGCGTATTTGAACTTGGCGGGCGGGCGGTGCAGGGGCGCTCGTCTGCGTTGTTGCTGCCCAGCGAAACGCTGTTGGGCGTGAGCGTCGAAGAGCGTGGTGGTTCCGAGATTGTCGTTCATGCGGCTGCGGTGGCCGCCGATGAATCGCCTGCGCCGCTGGAGAACGTGACCGTTACGCTAGAGCGTGAGATGTGGAGTTATTATGTGCGCCGCTATTATGGGCGCAACCAACCCAATTGGACGCGCACTTACACGGAGATTCAATCAGAAGAGGTTTCGCTCGCCGAAGGCCGCGGGCGCCTTTCGCTCAACCTGGACAATTACGGTTATTACCGTGTACGCGTTCATTCGCCAGAAACCCAAATGGTCAGTACGGCGTCTTTGTATCGCTCCTGGCGGGGTGTGAATGTCGTTGATTCATCACAGCCCAGTTTGGTCCGACTGTTTCCAGACAAAGAACGCTACACCGTGGGGGATACCGCCGTTGTGAGAATCGAAGCGCCGTTTGACGGCACTGCGTTGGTCGCGCTTCAAGGCGAGCGAATCAATGAATTGACCCCTATTCAATTAGAAGACGGCGTCGGCTCCATCGAGGTTCCCTTAACCAAAAACGATTACCCCAACATCTGGGTCGAAGCCACAGTCATTCATCAAATTGAACCGGGCGCGGCGAGTACACACCCCTATTCAAGTTTCGCCATGACGCCGCTTCGGGTTGATGATCCACAACGAGCCTTACGGGTTGATCTGTTAAACGCGCCTGACGAGATCCGCCCCAATACTGAAATCCGCCTTGAAATCGAAACCCGCAGCGCAGACGCCGCGCCGGTCGAAGCCGAAGTGACCGTTGCGCTGGTTGATGAGGGCATTCACGCCATCACCCATTATGACAGCCCGGATCCCCTCGCATGGCTGGGCCGTCAGCGCAAGCCCGACTTTAACCGCTCCCATTACTATGACCGAATTACGTTCAACCCTGAACGCATTGAGCCGGGGGGAGACGCTATGCGCTCCGCCCTGGCGAAACGCGCAACATCAAACCTTGAAAACTGGATCAAACCGCTAGCGTTGTGGTCAGGCGTCACGCGAACTGGCAAGGACGGGCGCGCAACGGTCACGTATACTGCGCCTCAGTTTACTGGAAGCCTGCGCCTGGTAGTGGTGGCGAACAATGACGCCGCAACAGGGGCGCAATCAACCAACGTCCTGGTGCGCCAGCCCTACCTGGTGCGGGCCAGTCTGCCGCGCTTTCTGCTGCCCGGAGACCAGGCCCAGTCTCGGATGGTGATGTTTAATCACAGCGGCGAAGCGCGCCAGGTGAAACTCAAGTGGCAGATACATGGCGCCTTAATTGAAGACGCAAGCGAGCGTTCTTTTCAGCTCGCCCCAGGCGGTGAACAATCAATTGACTTAGACATCGAAGCGGGTGAAGCCATCGGACAGGGGCGCTTGGCTTGGTCAGCCCTAATCACAGACGAGCAGGGCAATGAAATCGAGCGGCTGGAAAATTCAGCCTTGTTGCCCGTCAGGGCGCCGGCGTCATTCCAATCTCGCCATGAGATGGTTGTTCTCCCGGCTGGGGAACGCATCGACATTCAAAACGATCATTTTATTGACGACGATCTCGCTGAGATCGAGATATCCGTCGGCGCCAGCCCCGCCCTTCAACTTTATGATGCCTTGTCGTATGTCATCCACTATCCATACGGTTGCGTCGAACAGACCACTTCGCGGCTCTTGCCGATGTATCTGCTCAGAAAAGAGTCCGCCTTAACGGCGATGGCGATGCAGAAGCAGGGCTTGCTTCATCATTACATCCAAGCGGGCGTCGACAGGCTGTTCGCGATGCAGACGCCAAGCGGCGGGCTGGGGTATTGGCCGGGGGATGAGCGCCCCTACGCCTATGGGTCGATCTACGCGCTCCACTTTCTGGCGCTGGTTGAGAACGACCGTGAATTGCAACTGCCCAATACCAATCTTCAATCATTAAAGAACTATGTTCGCGAGCAAGCGGCGGATTGGTCGACTACATCGCAACAAGCGGTCTATCGCCGTGCATATGCGTTGTTTGTGCTCGCGCTGGGCGGCGACGCCTGGGCGTTGCGCCAAATCCCCCGCTTTGATGATGTCAACATGCCTGCCGCCGCACGGTATTTGCTCGCCGCTGCGCTGGCGCGCAATACCCAAGACCAAGAGCGCGTTGCGCTCTATTTATCTGAAGCGCCTTCGACGCCGTATCTGGTCTCCGAACAAGGCGGCAACCTCAATTCTGATATCCGAAACCGGGCAGTCGAATTGATGGCCCTGCTGCAGATCGGTTCCAATCCGCAACGATGCGCCGAGCTCGCCCAGCGGTTGACCCAGTTCTTAAAGAACAACCGCTATGGCAACACTCAAGAGACCGCCTTTATCGTGACCGCGCTGGCTGATTACATCGGCGGGGCCGACAACGCCTCTCGTTCAATTTCAGCGCGCATCGAGCCTTCGAGCGGCCCGCTTGGCGAGCTGCGTGGAGACGAGGTCTATCAAGGCAAACTCGAAGGCGAAGGCGCGTCCTACACCATCATCAATACCGGCCAAACGAACCTGTTCATTAACGCAACAACCCGCGGCGTTCCCAAAATCGCTTCGGTCGCGCCCATCAGCGAAGGGCTGGCTATTGGCCGCGAGTTTTACACCAGCGACGGCGCGCGCTTCGATTCGACGCTATTTTTACATGGCGGTAGTTATGTTGTCTCAATGACCATTGCGTGTGAACAAGATGTGAAAAACGTGATTGCGGTTGACCGTTTGCCCGCCGGGTTTGAAGTGGAAAACCCGCGCCTTGACCCGAACACTCTAAGCGGCGCGCAATTTAAAGCGTCGGCCAACCCGTCTTATCTCGATGTTCGCGACGACCGCGTCATCGTCGCGTTTAACGAACTGTCAAAGGGAACCCACCATTTTTATTACGCCGTGCGCGCCGTCACGCCGGGCGAGTTTACGCTATCTCCCGCTCAGGCGGAGTGTATGTATGACGCGGCGGTCAACGGCCGCTCGCAAGGCGCGCGTATCGAGGTGAGATAACATGGCCCGAATCGGCAAACAAATCGCCCAAGCGTTTTACTGCGCCGCTCAGTTTGAGTCGCGCCGCCGCCGCTTGGTTCAGGGCGGGGCCGTATTGTCGATTTTGTTTCTCGCCTGGGTCTATCTCTGGCCGATGAATGTCAGCCGGTTCATAGAGGGTGAATCGTCCGGCGAGATGCTCGACCGCAACGGCGCCTTGATCTACGCCTTTTTGACGCCCCAAGAGGAATGGCGCATCGAACGCGGCCTTGATCAAATTAGCCCTTATCTCGTTCAGGCCACCATCGCCGTTGAAGACCAACGCTTTCATTCCCATCCTGGCGTAGACCTCATCGCAGTCGTGAGAGCGGCGTTTCAAAACGTGACTCAAGGACGCATTGTGTCAGGCGCATCGACTCTGGCGATGCAGGTGGTGAAACTGGGCTACCGCCGTCAGGGCCAATCATGCAGCAAGCCCTATCAGGCGGTTCAGGCGTTGCGGCTGCTGGCCAACTCCAGCCGGGACGCCATTCTTCACGCCTATCTCAACTGGGCGCCCTATGGCGGCAACTTGGTCGGTTGCGAAGCCGCGTCGCGGCGGTATTTCAATAAACCGGCCTCAGAATTGACCGTGTCAGAAGCCGCGCTGTTGGCGGCGCTGCCAAAATCGCCAGTCTTTTTCTCGCCCACCAAAAATCCTGACAATGCCAAACGGCGCCGTAATTTTGTTCTGTTTCGCATGAAACAAGAAGGCTATTTGACTGAGGACGAGTATGAATGGTATGCGGCGGAACCGCTTGGCGTTGGCGATTACCCGTTCCCAAAACACGCGCCTCACCTCGCGATGCGGTTTAAAGACGACTTAGACCAGGGCGAATCAATCAGAACAACCATTGACGCCTCCGTTCAAAAAGACGTCGAACAGTTTTTGAAGGCGGCGGTCCGCTCGACGATGGGTGAAATTACAAATGCGGCGGCGATGGTGATTGATGTATCAAGCGCGGAGGTGTTGGCGCGCGCGGGCTCCGCCGATTTTTGGGCGCGGCGCCATGACGGCCAATATGACGCCTCTCGCGCTTCACGCTCGCCGGGTTCCACCTTAAAGCCGTTTGTCTATGCGTTGACGATGCGTGAACATCTGCTGTTTCCCAACGAGACGCTTTACGACGGCGTGTGGGACGAGGGGCGGTATCATCCCGAAAATTTTGATTTTGAACATCGCGGGCTAATCTCCGCCAGCGACGCGCTCAAAGACTCGCTCAATATCCCGGCTGTTACCCTGCTTCAACGGGTTGGCGTTGACCCGGCCTATGAGTTCATGCGCGAAGCGGGCGTGTCGACCTTTACTCGGGCCCCAGAAGAGTATGGTTTGAGTTTTGTCTTGGGTGGATGTGAAGTCCGGTTGGACGAGCTCGCGTCCGCCTATCGCATGTTGGCTTCGCTAGGAGTCTCGCGGCCATTGCGCGAGCGCATCGATAGCCCGACGGGGCCGGTGTTGCGCATGGCGCCGCGCGGGGTGTGCGTGAAATTGTACGAAATGTTGCAGCAGCCGCTGCCGGACGAACGGTTTGGCATGATGGCGAAGTCGGTCGATGCGTCGCCGCGCGTGTGTTTTAAGACCGGGACTTCACCGGGGCGCCGTGACGCTTGGTGTTTTGTGTTTAATCAACAGTATGTGGTCGGCGTTTGGATGGGCAACAACGATTCGCGTCCATCAATCCATTTAGTTGGCGCCGATAGCGCCTTGCCGCTGGCGGCAGAGATATTTCGCGCACTGCCGATTCAGCCGAAGCCCGCTTGGCCTGATGGAGCAAACGATTTACGCAGCATCAATGTATGCGCGTTGAGCGGCCTGCCATTGTCTCAATGGTGTCCTCATTCTCGAAATGAAACCGCGCCGCGCGAACTATTTGTTAACCGAATTTGCGACGTTCACTATCCTGGCCAAACAGGGCTTGCCGTTGAACGCTGGCCCGGCTCGCCGCAAGGGTGGGACCTGGCGTCGATCCATTCGCCCATTGCGATGAAGCCTAAAGCAGACGCGTCGAGGCAAGAAGGGCTGAAAATTATTGAGCCGTCTTCGGGCTCAGAGTATGTGTTCACAGGCGAAGACAACGGCGACCAAATTCGCCTGCGCACTTCTATTGATGAACAGACTTCGCTCGATTGGTATTTGAATGACCGCTACCTGGGCCGCTCAGAACCGCAGCGGCCGATGGTGTTGAACCTGACTGACGGCGAACACCGCCTGGCGTGTATGTCAGCCGACGGGATTGTTCATTCAGTGGTGTTTACCGTCTCGGTTCCGACGCCTGTTCCTCACTAAAAGCAGTCTGAATAATAATTAGTTTGAAAGAATCGCCAATTTGTCAACAAGGAATAAGCCAAGTTAAGCATGAGTGCAACTCTGGGAGCGCGTGTGCAAATTGGCGGAGCTGCACTAAAGCGAACAGAGTTACCCCCATGCGTCATACGGCGAAAGAGCAAGTATTTTTGAGATGGTTTCAAACTAGAGCGTTTGTCAAAAAAATGTGCGTAAAGCGCGCCCGAATCCGCCGCGGCGGACAGCGATAGATACAGTTACGTAAACTCAATCCGCACATAATTCTGGCAACCACTATAAAATAGCCGTTTCCCTTTGTTCGCTGGATGGGGTACTATGGATAAATACTCTGTTGAAGGAGAACAAAAATGCCCCCATCCACACGCCGCCAGTTTATCAAACACGCTACAGGCTTGCTTGCCGCTGGCGCAGTTTCACAGAGCATTGAGTCACACGCAAACGAACGTCCAAACATCCTTGTCATTCTGGTCGACGACCAAGGCTTTGGTGATTTAAACAGCTATGGCGCTAGCGACCTTAATACTCCTTATATCGATTCTATCGGCGAGAAAGGCGTCCGCTTTCATAACGCCTATTCAAATTGCCCCGTGTGTTCGCCTACGCGGGCGGCGTTGTTGTCAGGGCGCTTTCAGGACCTGGTCGGCGTGCCCGGCGTCATCCGGACGCACGCCAACAACTCATGGGGCTATTTGGCGCCCAGTGCGCGGCTCTTGCCGCAGATCTTACAAGACAGTGGATACAAAACGGCGTGTATCGGTAAGTGGCACCTCGGTCTTGAAGCGCCCAACGTTCCTAACCAGCGCGGCTTTGATTATTTCAAGGGCTTTCTTGGCGATATGATGGATGACTATTACAGCCATCTTCGCCATGGAAACAACTACATGCGCGAAAATGAGAGCGAAATCAACCCCGAAGGCCACGCGACTGACTTGTTCACCGATTGGGCGGTCGACTATATCAAACAACAATCGAGTGAGAACCCGTTTTTCTTATATTTGGCTTACAACGCGCCTCACACGCCCATTCAACCGACCCAAGAGTCAGTTGAGACCTATCTCAAGCGCCATCCTGACGCAGACCCCCAACGAGCCAAGATGGCGGGATTCGTCGAACACATCGACGAAAGCGTGGGGCGCGTCTTTTCGGCCTTAAAACAAAAAGGGTTGTTTGAAAACACCTTCATTGTCTATACCAGTGATAACGGCGGCCGCCGCGATATGGGCGCCAGCAATGGATCATGGCGCGACAACAAGGGAACTCTTTACGAAGGCGGCATCCGCGTACCCATGTTGGCGCAATGGCCCGGCGTTATTTCAAAAAAACAGTCCACAGACAAAATCGCCCTCTCAATGGATATCATGCCCACCGTGTTAGAAGCCGCTGGCGTGATACCGCCAAGCGAGATTGAGGGGCGTTCGTTTTTACCAACCCTGAAAGGCCATAACCAGGGCAGGGAAGACCGCGACCTGTTTTTCACCCGCAAGGAAGGCGGAAAATTCAATGGAGGCCGTATCGCGTGTATTCGCCGCGGCGATTGGAAACTGCTGCAACCCATGCCCGGCGAGCCATACGAACTTTACAATCTAACAGATGATCCGCTCGAATCGACTGACCTCTATAAATCCAAACCAACAGTCGCGAGTGAGTTGCAAACCGCTCTTGAAGCCCAACTGGCAAAATATGATAAAGCGCCCTGGCAGCCGCCAAGATGATGAAATTGGCTTTTTTTGTTATACTTTATAGATAAAGTGTGTGGGGAGTAATGTTTATGCCTAGTCTTATCCAACAGCCTTGTCGAGGCTGGATGTTGATTCGTCTTATATCGATTGCGTTAATTGTCTGTTCATACCAAGCGGCGGCGCAGATTCAAATCAATGAATTGATGGCCTCAACCAACCAAGAAACCCCTGAGGGCGTATCTCTCGAATGGGTTGAGCTCCACAACGTGGGCGAGTCTGCGGTTGATTTAACGGGATATGCGTTGTCGGATGATTTGTTGATGCCGTTTCAATGGTTATTGCCTTCAATCACGTTACAACCAGACGAGTATCTCTTGGTGTACGCCACAGGGTTAAACCAATACAATGTCGGCGAATTTCACACCAACTTTCGTTTGAACCGCGATGGCGAAACCCTTAGCGTTTTCGCCCCAACTGGCGTATTGGTTGACCGTGTTTCGTTCCCGTTACAACAACGCGATGTGTCGTATGGGCGCGACCCGGCAACCCCAACTCAATGGAGATACTACTCACCGCCTTCACCCGGCCAACCAAACGCCGCCAATGGCTCAATGGGGTTTGCTTCTCCTGTCGACGCGTCTGTTCCGGCGGGGCGCTATGATTCCGCTGTCAGCGTTCAACTTTTATCCAATCAACAAGACGCAGATATCCACTACACGCTTGACGGGTCTGAGCCAGACCAAAGCAGCGATTTATTTACCAACAACCTACGAGTCAACAAAACCACGGTCGTCCGTTCGCGCGCCTACGCCGATGGGTTCTTGCCCAGCCCGGTTTCAACCGACACATACATCATTCGCGACAGCATCGACCGGCCCATCCTCTCGCTCTCAACTCATCCTGATAACTTGTGGGATCGGCAAACGGGCATCTACGCCAACGCGACCGCCAGCGGCGTTGCCTGGGAGCGCCCCGTCCACATGGAATATTTCGAGCCATCGGGCTCGTTGATCTCATCTGAAGATTGTGGAATTCGTATGCACGGCGGCGCCTCGCGAAACCGCGCTGAGAAAAAGTCGTTCCGGCTGTATTTTCGATCTGACTATGGCCCCGGCCGGCTTGATGCGCCTGTCATTCCTGACGCGTCAGACGCGCTGCCATACGATAAACTCGTGCTTCGCGCTGGCTATAACGACAGTTGGATTCACTGGAGCCCGGTCGAACGCGATCTCACAACGTATTCATACGACCAACTCTGCCGCAACCTGTCAGGCGACATGGGAGCGCCCTATTCACGGGGCGATTTCGCTGATTTGTATCTTAACGGCGAGTATTGGGGCATTTATAACATCTGCGAGCGGGTTGAAGGCGATATGTTTGTCCCCTTCTATGGGGCCGAAGACTGGATCGTTGTCAAAGACGAACAAACTGTTGAAGGCGATGGCCGCGCCTGGTCAAACCTTCGATCATTTATTACACGCGCCAACTTTACCAATGAAAACGATTACCAAACCATTCAACAAATGGTCGATCTCGAGCAATTGACCGACTATTACCTTCTCAACATCTGGGTCAGCAACACCGACTGGCCGACGAAAAACTTTTACGCCGCCCGTGAAGCCCACGAGGGCGGAAAATGGAAATTCATCATCTGGGATATTGAGTGGTCATTTGGCGCGGGCGGCCTGATGGGCAACATCAGCGCCAACGCATTTGCGAACGTCCGCAACAACAGCGGTACGCTCGGTTCCATGCTCAACAAATTGCTGCGCAATGAAGAATACAAGCAATATTTCGTTGACCGACTTGAATACAACCTTGCCAGGGTGTTACGCGAAGAACATGTTAATAAGCGCTTTGATGAATTGTTGGCCAAGGTGCGCCCGTTCATGCCGCGCGAGTCGGAACGTTGGGACCGCACTCGCAATCTGGATACCTTTGACTCAGCCATCGCCGCTGGAAAAAACTTCATCAGCCGCCGGACGGCGATTGTTCGTGACCATATCTATGGGTGGCTTCGCGTAGCGACGCCGACGCCAACGCCGCGCGTCCAACCGCCCACGCCAACGCCGGGCGGCGCGCCGACGGCGACACCAACGCTGAGGCCGCCGACGCCGACTCCAACCCCGACGTTTCCTCCATCGACCGAGCTAGGCCTGTTTGAAGGCAATCGCGACATCGGCGTTGTTGACGCTGACGGACAGACAATCTATCGCCCCGGCATTGGTGAATATCGCGTCTCTGGCAGCGGCGCCGACGTCTGGGGAACAGTGGACGAATTTCATTTCGCCTATAAACCAGTCGAAGGCCCTTTTGTGATTGACGCCCAGGTTGACGCGATTAATCATGGCGCAAACACATGGGCCAAGGTCATGTTGATGGCGCGCGAGACGCTTGAGCCAGACGCGGCTAATTTCGCTGTGCGCATTCGTGAATCCAACATGGAAGCCAGCTCGCAATGGCGTATCGCCCCTGGCGCGACTTCGTTTAGTACGCCAAACGCTAACCGAATCGCATCGAATTTTCACGACGGCAGGCTGCGCATTGTGCGCGAAAATGATCTCTTTCAATCATTCTATTTCGATACAACTCTATCTGACTGGGTGATGATCGATGAGGTTACGGTCGACATGAAACCGCGAATCTTTGTCGGACTGGCGGTGACGTCACATGAAGACGGATCGCTGGCGGAAGGCATCTACCGCTTCGTGAACCTTCAAAGCAACTCGCCAGTAATTGATTGGTCGGTTCACCAAGAATAAAAAATCGCCCCGGAGAAATACCGGGGCGTAGAAGCATCAGACATCTCTCGTTCGATGCCTGTCTGGTTACTCGTAGTATACTTCGTTTATACTAACACATAACTGTAGGGTTACTATAGCCCGTGTGACAAAATTGTAAGATTTTTGGGATGGGAAGTAACGTAAATTAAATGTTTTCAACCAATTTCATAGTTCATCTTCAAAGGCGTCTTCTAGCGCCTTAAAAATAGTCTGAGTAAATTTTTCGGGGTTAAACGGCTTGAGAAAATACCCGTTAATCCCTGCGTTGCGGCCAGCCAAGACCGTGCCTTCGCTGGCGTCTCCAGTTATGACAATAATCGCTGTTTGATGGAGGCTATGGTCGCTTCGAATGGCGTGAATCGCGTCAAGGCCGTTCATTCCAGGCAGGTGAATGTCCATCAAGATTAAATCAGGCTGTTCGGCCTTGGCTGATTCGATGCCTTCTTCCGCGCTAGAAACGCATGTCGGTTTTAACCCACGCTCTTCAATAAAGGCTGAGATAAACGTCTGGGTCGCGGGGTCGTCTTCGACAATCAAGATGCGAATCGGGTCGTCTTGAAAGAACTGCTCCGCCTCATCGCGCGAGACAAACAGTTTGACATAAGGCGACGGCTTGAGTTGCGACGCCATATGCTCGCAGTGTTTCTCGCATCCTACCATCGCCGTTATGCGGTGGTTTCGAACAAAGTGTTTGAGTAGATCGCGCATCAGCGCCGGCGCGGTGGGTGGAATGTCGTGAAGATGGCTGAAATCAAGCAGAATTCTCAGCGCGCTGACAGCCCGCTGTTTGATCTGGTTGACCAGTTTGATGAACTGGGCCATGTTCATGCTGCCGTGGGCTTCGACGATCAAGCGAAAGCCGTCTTCGTCGAAATGGTGTTTGCTTTCTGATAAACTGGCTGAGAGTTTGACCGCTCTGTTATCAACCACCCGTATTTTGTAGACCTGGCTTCCGTCTTCACGCAACACTTCGCCGCGAATGAAGGCAGGATGCTCAGCGATCTGTTCGCGCAGCTGGTCAGGAGGGGCGGATTGTAAATCATTTGGGCATGCGTGAAATAAACTACCGAGGATCAAATGGTCTTCGGTTTCAAAGGTCATGTTCATGCCCGCCGTTGATTTGAGTTCGGCGGAAATGACATAGTTTTCATCGTCTGGGGCGATGAGCCAGGGTTCGTTGATTCTGTCTTTGATGCTGGTTCGTCTCATTGTCGTATAGCAGCGTCAAGGTTTAGATTGCTCTATTGAATTCTCAATAGTCTCAACGATGAAGATCATGGTTGGCGCTTTGGGCGATTCCGGCTTGCGGTCGCGATTGGGGCGCGCCACTTCTTGTTGCATGTAATGCCGCTGTCCCTTGGGTAGTTTGCCCCGGTTCACGGCGTGGATATTCGACAGTTGAAGACGTGTTGTCTGTTCGGCGGAAACGTCAAATTCACCCGGCTTTGTTGATAGCAATTGTTTGCGGGCAACAATGATTTCGCCCTTGGGCGGCGCGACCGCTGAATTGCTGTAGCGAATAATCAACTTGCCGTCTTTCCATCCTACTGAAGGCCTAGAGGGCCCTATCGGGATCGAGCCGCGTCCTTCGAAGTGGATGCGGTAATCCCAATCGGTAATCTGTACAACATGCCATTGGGTTTGGCCGGGAGTTGCGACAAACAGTTGATTTTTCTGCTGGCTGTCGTGTTTCGTATAGCCAATATAGGGGCGGCCATCGTCGTCGACAATTAATGAACCACCGTTGATCAACCCAGACCGCTGTGGAATTGGATCAACCACTTCCGCGGTTTCAGGCGTGATGGGTAATTCAAATGGTGCGCCGTTCCATGACTGCCAGGTCAGCCCGCGATTAAGGCTTTTGGCGTAACAGATATCAAAGTTAGTCTCAACATCCGGCGTCTCGCGCCAACACCAGGCGAAATGCAAGACGCCTTGGTTGTCTTCCATCAAACGGCCAATGGGGTAAGCGTTACAGGTCGGGGTTCGCTCCATGCCATTGGTGATCGGGTTGTTGGGGCCAAACCAGGTTTGGGTCTTGTGGTCGTATTGTTTGAGGATGCGCATGCCATTGCCGCTGCCGCCGAAACGGTGCATCATCAAAATCGCGCCGTCTCTCAGTTGCGTCAGGTTGGGGTAACACACCCGGTTTTCTTTAAAGCCCGTCCAGTGGTGAACCGCTTCAAAGGTATGGATGTCTTTTGGTTTTTGGGTGCGAAAATACTTCAACGGGTGGTTGTGCATGTTTCCGGTGACATGCAGGTAGCCGTCGATGTCTTGAAAGATGACCACTGTGTTGTGAGTGTCCCAGCCGACTGTTTCGGGCAGTTTGACAAAGGTCCACTCGGTTTCGCCAAGCCGGCGCTTGCCCACCGTCATTTGGTGATCGCCGTCATAAAACGCGATGTATTGAAACTCGCCGTCAGAAATCAAACAGTCGCCGCCGTTGACCGGGTGGGCCGCCAACCCCAACGCAACGGGAACCTTGCGCACGATGATTTCTTCGGCGCTGACAGCCAGCGTGAAAATAATACAGACGAAAAGAAAGAAAAATAGCCGTGTCGGTTTCATGGTTGATAGGTGATACAGTTCAACAAGATTTGGCAGTAATTTTTGTTTTCAAAATCTTCAACCAGGTGGCCGGGTTGAAAATAAAAGACATATCCTTCGCCGCGCGGCTTGTACCAGCCTGAGCGGTCTTGCATGTAGGTCTTGCCGTTGTCAGGGTCGATATAGGCAAAGCCAAACAACACCGTTTTTTCGCGCCCGTCAATAAACTGGTGGTGTAAAAACACTTCAGATTGTTCAAAGACCATACATGGCAATAACTGAAGCGCGCTGGGCGCGTCAGACGGGACATATTCAATTTTTTTGTTGTATTTTACCTTGTTCGAAGTGATGTAGTGGTTGGGTTGAAGGTTCACAAAGATCAGATCAGCGTCATGAATCCACACATAGCGTTTGTGGGCGTTCTCGCGGCGGTCGAGTTCGACGCCTAAAAACTCATACCAGCCCTTGGTTTCTTTTTTGCGCGAAGAGATACCGTGGTGGATGACAATCAAGCGTCCGCCATGGTTGGTGTAGTCAATGAGTTTGGCGGCGGTTTCGTCTGCTAACGCGCCATGAATGAACTGGACTACGCCGTCATACGGGTTCAACGATGAAGGCATCTTGTCTTGTTCGGCTTTGTCTACATCATAGCCATTGGCTTCAAAGAACGCTTGCAATACCTCCATCTGGGGCCATTCATCTGAGACGATGAATACGGATTTCGCGATAGCGTTTTGTGTCGCAATGACACACAAAAACATAAATGCATAGTTGGTAAAACGGTCCATGGGTTTGGCCTTTCAGAGTTAATTGGCTTTTTTCAGCAAAGCCGCCCAGTCTTTATTGGCGTCGCTTGGCGGCGCGCCCAGCGATTGCAGGCCGGGGCCGCTGACGTGTTTGACGGAACCTTGTTGTAAGGCGCCGCCGCTTCGTGGATTAAACCACTCGACCGAGTAGGAACCAACAGCCAGCGTAACGCTCATGTTCGACGCCTCGGGCGCATAGAGGGCGTACACTTCGCCCTCATTGGCGAAGACATAGTCTTTGTCATCGGGCGAAAGGTCATCGGCGGATTTCATTTCAGTGAACGGCAAGTGGCGCTCAAAGAAATCAAGCGCATGGCGGGTTTGGCGCCACATGTTTTCGCGTGAGCGCCAGTCTTCGCAATTTAAATCGTTGTGAGCGAACTTATAGCCAAAATACCATTCACACCCGGCGCCGCCCGCCATCAGGTTTCCCCATAGTGAGTAATAGCGAACGTCGTTGTGTTCGGGATCGTCTTTGTCGGGCTTTACGCCGGTGTTGGCGGGGCCGATCTCATCTAAACAGACGGCCCATTGATAGAGATGCTCTGCTGATTGGTTGATCCATTTGATTGTTTCAGCGTGTGTTTTCTTTTGGTTGCCCATTTGCAGCGACGGCCCCTGCACCCAGTGGTAGCCTAACAATGGCGTGTAGACTTTGTCGTATTGGTTGGGGTAGGTATGAATCACGCGCGGGTGTTTGTAGGGATCAACTTGGTGAAAGTAGTCGCCAAACGCTTTGATCTGTTTGGCGGTGTTGGTGTTTTCTTCGCCGAAGTTCCACACCAGCGCGGGGTGGTGGGCGAAGCGGGCGATCAGTTCGCGATAGTAGAGTTTACGCTCAGCGCCGAGTTCGCCGCCGTCTAGCAACTGGTCGTTTTCGGTTTCTTGGGTGATGACGTGCATCATCAGGCCAAGATAATCCATGTGAGAGAACACGATTTCCCACTGGTCGAGTTTGCTGACATCAAACCGAAAGCGCTCGACAGGGCCAGTCCAAGGCCATACGTCTTTGCCGTCGCCCGCAACATTCATGGTCAAGAAATAGACGCTGTTCATGCCCTTGTCAGAGAGGTAGTTCAGCGCGCCGATGATGGCCTTGCCTTTGCCGTTTTTCCAGGCGGGGTCGCCTTCGCGCCAGTCGCCGCGGTGTGGTTCATAGTAATGAATTTTCATATTGGGCTGGGCTTCGCCCGAACGCCGGTTGGCGGCGATGCGATAGGTGTCGTCGAAGTCGGCGTAGGCCAAGAAGTTTTCGGGGCTGTCAGCGCCGCCTTTTAAGAAGTAGGCGCCCGTCTCGGCGAATTTCCAATAGCGCGTCCCGTCATATTGCAGGGCGCCCTTGCCGCGAATGTCGCGCCCGCCTTTGTCGGTTGGAGCAATCTTAAACGCTCCCTTGGCGCCGTCAAACGCAGTGGGTTCGCCCGCATCGGGGCCAGAAGAAATCGCGATGCGGTCTCCCTTGCGAAACGATACTTCATAGCGCCACAGGCCAACTTCATCCGGCGTGAAATACGCCCGCCATTTGTCGCCCGATGTTGCGCTGGTATTGGCGGCGTCGCCGTCAGCCGCGAAGAAACCAGGGACGTCAATGCGCCGCGGGCCTTTGATGAAGATCACCGTCATGCGGTAGTCAAGAAATGGGTTGATCGCGCCGTCTTCGCTGGCCTTGGGGCCGTCGAAGGTTACAGAGACGCGATGCCACTTTCTCATCTCGCCTTCGACCACGCCTTCGCTGCGCAGCGTCGAGGCGGAACCGAACGCAACCACCGCCGCTAGTGATGTCAGAACAAACAAACAGACAACCTGTTTCATTGATTTGTGAATGAAAGAAACCATGTTCACATTCTCCCAATAAGTTAACCGCCCCTATAGTTTCCAGGGTTTTACGCCGCTTGTCACCATTCAGGCGCACATTATTCAAGCATATTCAACTAAGCAAGTCAGTATTATTGTTTGGTTAATTCGTAATACTACGATTTCATTTCACTAATTTTTTAGAAAATAGAGTTATCGGCGTTGATCTTTTTACCAAATCCTATATCAGAAAACCATTATGGCAAACCTTCGTCTGCGTAGATTCACGCTAATCGAACTTCCCTTGCTGGATGACCTGGAATTGGGTCAAAAAACGATATTCGTCCTATCA
>CAZKYC010000075.1:0-22883 GCA_964556895.1 uncultured bacterium
GGGGGGGGGTAACCAGCGGACAGCCCACCGCGACAAAACGATGACGTTGCATGGTGGGCTATTCGCCGCAATCTCTCGTATCGAAAAGTGAGATTGCTTCGCGACTCTCACGATGACACTCATTTACTTAGCAAGTGTGTTAAGAATTCAGATTACGAAAAATTGCCACTCGGCTTCCCTCGCCGAACATATATTGTTGTATCACGCTCGCCAAGCGTTGGGCGATAGCGGTGTGCCCCTTGGCATTAGGCAGCGCTTCATCATCAGCAAGTAAAAAGGCGCCAAATGGCGCTTTCCCTAGCTCATAGATGACTGTGGTTTCATCAACCACAGTCGCCCATTCGATTGCCGGCAATCGGAAATACAATGTTTGGTTTTTGGCTTCGTTGAGCGCCTCGCTGGTTTCACGCCCCCTCAGCCCCTCACTAAGCGCTGGAACAAACGCGTAATCAACCGGGCGCCCGCCAGAAAACCTAACGGACAGCGTCCAGACCGAGTCTCGCGCCCGCTCATCGCCGTGGGTCCCGTCGTCATACAATTGAACCCGCCCCGGGACGCCGCCGCCCAGCCAGTCTTCGCGTCCAACAACCGAAACGCCACTTGAAACCGATGGCGCAAACACGCGAAAGGTGATGGTAGAATTGCTTGCGTCTGATGGCGCTCGGTTGGCGGGGGCCAAGTTCATTCGAGCAGCGCGCTGGCGTTCGGTGCGGCCGCCGTTGCTGTCAAACATAGCCCGCGCGTCAAAAAAGGGAGCGCCGACCTCTTCCGCCAGCGAACGCAGAGCGTCTGAGTAGGCGTAATTTAACAGATTCAAATTTGCCAGAACGACGCCTCCGCCTGATTGTGTGTGATGTTGAATGATCGCGCTTAGGTTGGTCTTGAATTCATCAAAAGAGACGCGCGGCGTCCATTGGTTTGATTTCAGCCGTTCGTCATACAATTGCTGAACTTGCTGCATTGCCGCAACGCGGCCGCCTGCGCCCCACCAATGGCCGAGGGCGCTGTATTGAGAAATCAAGTTGGGGGCTAAACCAGCGCCCGCTTCTTCTAGAGGCCCATACCAGTCCGCGTCAGACACGCGGGCTTCAAAGCCGTCGTAGAGGCCAAACGCCAACACCAGAATGTCGGGGCTAAAATTGTGGACCAGCCACTCATACTGTTTCGCTCCCTGATAGGTCGAAAAGCCCGGCGCGCCAAAGTTCAACACTTCAATGTTGGCGCCGCCGCTGCCTTGTTCGAGTAACGGGCCTACCAACGCCGCGAAACTTTGTTGCTGCGACACGCCCCAGCCGTAGGCCGCCGAGCCGCCCATAATCGCGATGCGTACGGAATTCTCCGGCTTGTCGACAGAGACGGCGCCCATGCGCATACCAAAGCGGTTCAGCCTCGCGCCAGCCGGATACACGGGCTTATCAGGCGACAGCGCGCCAATTTGATTTGGCGCCAAATAGCCTTCATAGGCTTGAAGCGTCGGTGGATGAATTGGCGGGGGGGCGTCAAACAATGCGAAGCGTAAGGCCACATCAATTACCGCCGCCAGCGAAGCAATAACGATAAGAATGACTATCCGTTTAATCATATCCCTCAAATCAGATCACAAGGTTTCATCATTATAATCTCGGCGCGCCCCCTGTCATGTAGGACTCAGGTAAAATGCCCAGAATTGGCGCGTTACCCTTGGAAAAACCTCCATCTGCGAGCATAATTCTCGTTTGCAAATTTAAACGAAAAAAAAATTCAGGCCAAACGCCTGTTTGGACATTCAGGAAGGACCAGAATCATGGAAGTCATTTTGGCTGAAAGTATTAATAATTTGGGCGCCGAAGGCGAAATCGTCAAAGTCAAAGGCGGATACGCCCGCAACTTTTTGATCCCCAAAGGCCTGGCCTACGCCGCCAACAGCGCCAACGCCGCCGCGCTTGAACACACCAAAAAGATGCTTCAAGACAAGCGCCGCCGCATCCTCAAAACCGAACAAGACGTCGCCAACCGCTTGGCGACCACCATGGTCAAGATTCATGTCAAAGCCGGTGAAGAAGACCGCCTCTTTGGCAGCGTCACGTCACAAAACATCGCCGACGCCTTGGCCGAACAAGGCGTTACTGTCGACCGCCGCAAGATTCAACTCGACGAGCCCATCAAAGCCCTGGGTGTTTACACCGTGCCGGTGCGATTCTCAAGCGACACCAGCGCCGAGTTAAAGGTCTTGGTCGAAAAAGAAGCCTAAGCGCCGTTTCAACCACATAAATGAACGGGCCGGGGTTTTCCCGGCCCGTTTTTGTTTTACGATACATGTATGAAACCTCAAACCTGCCGCGCGTTTTTTATCCTCTTTCTTGCCTTCATGGTTGTTATTATTCCAAACGCCTATAGTCAGGATGAAACGCGCGTTATTCCCAATGGGGTTGTGTTAAGCGCCAGCGCGACCTTACAGGCAGCGCAGGGCGAGTTGGTCTTATATGTCGGCGACCGCGCCGAACTCGCGCCGAACTTATTTCGGCCCGTCGTAAACGGCGGGGTGGAGTTTCGCGCCGAGTTTGGCGGCCACCGCTATCTGTTTCACGCCGCCGAAGAGATTATAGAGACCACCAGCCAAACCGTTCGGATGGGAGTGATTTACGCAACCGCCACCGCGAAATCTGGCGCCGAATCAGACGCAGTGGTCTGGTGCGCCTGGCGCCATCGCCCGGTAAAAACCAGCGCGCACAGACTGTTGCTCTCTCCTGAAGCGTCGCTAGGTGAAACCATCGAAACGGCCCTACCCTGGCGGGACGACTGGACCTGGTACGTTGATGACGGCGCCTACCACCGCCAAGACGCCGTGGTGTATTTTGTCAATTCAGAGACCTGGTCGCGGTCAAACTGGGTGCGCCCCCCTCAGCGCGCTTACGCGCCGCTTGCGCCCGATAGTTTGACAGGATTCATGCGGTTTTCACGAAAATTGCTTCCCAATCAATCCGCCTCGTTGAAGATATTTGTTCCCTTCGCGCCGGTTCAACCCGAAACCTGGGCATTGCTGAATCCTTAACCCGAACCAGGGAATCCTTGAAACCGTCTATGGTTTCGTGGTGAAATAGGCGCATGAACAAGAGCGAAACGGTACTGGCGTTTATTCTGGTAGGCGTCTTGTTATGCGGCGTCGCGTGGCAGAACTACCGCGGCGCGCCCAAGACCGCCGAGGTTATCATTGCCCGCCAGGGCGGGGCCCCGTTTGACGCCGACCCCACGCCCGCCAGCGATGAGCAAATCGAAAGCGCTACGCCCGCCGCGCCGCCAATGTCTGACGGTATCGTTGAATTCTTAAACCAGGCCGACAAGCGCCAGGTTGAACAGCTGCCAGGCGTCGGCGACGTATTGGCCCAGCGTATCATTGATTACCGCGACGCAAACAATCGTTTCAAGCGTTTAGACGAACTGATGAACGTCTCTGGCATCGGCGCCGCCAAGATGGAAGACATCAAAGCCTACCTGCGCAACCATGCTGCGCTGCCAGCGCCAACCCCTACAATGACACCGGCGCGAGCGCCGCGTATTCCAGTTGAATATCCAATGGCAAACCAGAAACATCGTCGAGGAAAGCCATCGCTCAACCAGGCCACCCTGCAACAACTCCAACAGGTCTCTGGAATCGGGCCGCAACTAGCGAAAGCAATTCTCACAGAGCGCCAGCGACGCGGCGGCTTTCAATCATGGGAGCAGGTTGACGCGGTCGCCAATGTCGGGCCGTCACGCCTTAAAACGCTTCAAGAGCAGTTTGTGATCAGATAAAGAGTGGCTTTGTTTCTTACTGTTTGGTAAACTATGAGGATGCTGAACCAGCAGGAGCCGCACGATGGGACGCCACCGCGAATTTGACCTTGAAACCGCCCTCGACCACATCCTTCATGTATTCTGGAGAAAGGGCTACGAAGGCGCCACGATGGCCGACCTCGAAGACGCCACCGGACTCAAAAAAGCCAGCCTCTACGCCGCCATCGGCAACAAACGCACCATGTATCTTTCAGCCATTCAACGCTATGACGAAACCATCGTGAGCGAGACGTTGACATTGCTGACCAAGCCGGGCCGCGCCAAACAACGCTTCAACCGCGTCTTTCAGGCGATGATTGATTCGTTAGACGCGCCCTTGGGGCGGCTGGGCTGTTTCTTCTGCAATGCCTCAATCGACCAGGCGACCACCGACCGAAAAACCAAACAGACCGTACAGTCTGGCTTAAAACGAATGGAAACCGCCTTTGCTGCTGCGCTCTCGAATGAAGCCGCCTACTCAAAAAACACCAAGACGCGTGTTCAAAAAGCGCAAGAACTGCTCGCCGTCTACATGGGCATGAGAGTCATGTCTAAGGCTGGCGCCACCCAACAAGAACTCAAAGGAATCAAAGAAAACATATTGGCGTCAATCTAAAAAAACAAAAAAAAATTGGCGTATCAACACTTCTTCGATACAGTTAGATTAGTAGGTCGCTGAGGCGGCCTTTTTAAGCAAAAATACTTTACCGAATAGTAAAGAAAAAGAAACAAGGAGACGATTATGACACGTTTGAATTCCGTCAATCCCGATACCGCTGAAGGCAGAGCCAAAGACCTGTTTGACGCAGCCAAGAAGAAAATGGCCGGCGTCCCCAATATTCTCAGGGTGATGGCCAACCAACCCGCCGTGTTAGACATGTATTTCAAGATCAATGAAGCGCTGTCGGGCGGTTCGTTTGACGCGCCTACCCGTGAGGCGGTCGCCTTGGCGACGGCGGGCGAAAATTCGTGCGAATACTGCGCCGCCGCCCACACCGCGATTTCGAAAGGATTGAAGGTCGACGCCGCTGAAATCAAACGCCGCATCGAAGGCCAATCAGAAGACAGCCGCGTCCGGGCCATTCTTGACCTAGCCAAGCGTATCATCGAAACCAAGGGGTTTGTCTCAGATGAAGACCTTGAAAACGCCCGCAAGGCCGGGTTGAGCGACGGCGACATAATGGAAACCGTCGGCAACGTTGCCCTCAATTTCTTCACCAACTATGTCAACCACGTCGCCGACACGGATATCGATTTTCCTAAGGTCGAGCTTAAAAACAGCAACGCAGCGTAAAGTCTACAAACGAATCCCGCAAGAGTAAAATGTCGAGGGGGCGCATTCGCCGCGGCGAATGCGCCCCCTGATTTATTTCCACCCGTGTCTTTTTTTGAGATTGGTGTACTCTATGACCTGTTCAATGACTCTTTTTTTCGCCGTAGGAAAGTGTCTTGCAGCAAGCCCATAACGTGCCTCATGTCTACACGCCCGCCGAAGAGTGGGCGAACATAATCACTCATCTCGCTGGCGTCATTTTAAGCATCGTCGCCTTGGTGATGATGGTGATGATTGCGTCTACCCAAGGCGACGCCTGGCAAACCGTCAGCGTCAGCATATACGGCGCTTCGCTGGTGGTTCTCTATTCGGTCTCGACCCTCTATCACACCGTCACATCAATCGAACTCAAACGCCTGTTTCGTATGTTTGACCATATCTCGATCTATCTTCTCATCGCCGGGTCATACACGCCGTTTACGTTAGTGAGCCTACGCGGGGCGTGGGGGTGGTCGATGTTTGGCGTGATCTGGGGGCTGGCTGTGTTTGGCATCGCCTTCAAAGTCTTCACCACTGGGCGCTGGCGCATTATTTCTTCCCTAATATACATAGGAATGGGATGGGTAGTTGTCATCGCCTTTCAGCCGCTGATGGAAGCAGTGCCGTTTGACGGGATCCTTTGGTTAATCGCAGGCGGCCTGGCCTATACCTTCGGCGTGGTGTTCTATATCTACAAAAGACTGCCATACCACCACGCCATCTGGCATTGCTTTGTGCTCGCGGGCAGCGCCTGTCACTTCTGGGTTGTCTATAAACACGTCTTATAACAATACATCACACGCCAATCGTTTCTCCCACGACCGCCGCCGCTTTTCGATGTTGGGTTTGAACGATACTCATCGCGCTGTTGAGATAGTCTTTGGATTTGGCGGGGTTCTCGTAGAGTTGCATCAACCGGTCTGCGATGTCTTTGCCTTGTGTCTCTTCAATTTCAAACACCCAGTCGCCGGCGCCGATGTCGTAATACATTTGCCCCTTGATGGTGTCTTGAGGCTGGCGCATGTAGATGAACGGCGTTTCATTCACCGCCGCGATGATGGGCGAGTGACATTCCATACTGACGACCGCAACCGCCCGGCGGTAGACCGAGGCCGCTTCATCGGGGCGCCAATAAGAGCGCTTGATCACCACGTTGGTTTTCACATCATCAGGCAGCCGATCAAACAGCATGGGGTTCAATAAAGCGATTTGGTAGGTCATCTCAGAACACAACATTACCTTTTTACCGGTTTCGCGCACCCATCGAACAATCGCCGCGCGCATTTTGGCGTGGTCGGCTTCTTTGTGTTCGTCATTCACGCGGGTTTTTCGAATAACGTCTTCGTCGCTCCAACTGGTCATGCGCATCAAATGGTACGGCGTGTAGCGCAGCCTTGGCACGCAACAGATAAATTCGTTCTCGACCAACCCGTTCTTTTTCATATACGCCGCCGCCCGGGCGTCGTCGCTGAGGTCGAGCGAAAAGGTGGCGTCAGGCGCGAAGTCGATAATTGGTTCGCTGATAGTGGCTTGTTTCAAATTCTTGATGGAATGCGTTTCACGGCAGAACAAAAAGTCAGCGCCTTGTAATATCTTTTTGTGACGGTCTTGAACGCTTGAGACGGTAATGCCAAACACGCCGTAGGGTTTGCCTGTCAGTTTGCTCCACGCCTGCATGTGGGAATGGGTGTAAAACCCCGCGCCGGAACCATGCAGAAACAGGTCGGCGTCTTCGAACGCCTGGTTTAGGTCGCGTTCGTATGGCTCGCCGTTTTTGAGGTCGCCTTTGATGATCTTCAACGTGGGGTAGTTCTTATAAAGCATCGACGCGACCGAGCTGTTCATCTGGTTGGGCCATAAGATCACGCGGACGCCGGGCAGGTAGGTTTCGATGATTTCGATCATTCCGGGCGTGTGGGCGATATCGCCGATGTTGACGTCTTGCCAGCTGGAGCGCAACAGAATGGCTTTCGGCTTTGATTCTCCAAACGCCAACGGAGCCGCTAGCGCAGCCGCTGACGTGGTTGTGACGAAATGCCTGCGTGAGTGTTTGTGAGTCATGCTTATGCTCTCCCCAAATAAGATCTTCCCTATTCTGCCAAATATCCCCAGCAATATATATGGCGGGACGCAATGAGGGGAGTGAAAAAAAAATTCACAACCCTATCAAGTCGCGGTTTCATTTGCCGATCATTTCACCTGTATTGGCGAAACGGATTCTGTGAAAAAGCAAAAAAAGCCTAAAGGTTTCACTGGCTCGCCGATACTAACTAGCAAGTCACTGTTTATTTCATTTGGTTGAGGCGCGAGTTTAGAATAAAGGGCATTCGCCCGGCTCAAGGATGAGCCCCAGAGCGTAGGACGCGCTCAGGAACCGGCGGCAGCCTCTCGCGGCCCTGGAGACGGACTCCAGGAAAGCAAACTCCCGACCAGGATGGTCCGGGCCAAGTATCACGGAGGATACGATCATGAGTATTACCCGCATTAACAATAATGTTGCCGCCATTCGCGCAACACGAAACCTCAACACCAACGGCGACGCCCTCGCCAAAAACATCGAGCGACTGTCTACGGGTTTACGCATCAATCGCGCTGGCGACGATGCAGCCGGTTTGACCATTCGCGAACGCCTCCGTACCCAAATCCGCGGCACCAACCAAGCCATTCAAAACGGGCAAAACGGCATCAGCATGGTCAACACCACCGAGGCCTCGCTCGACGCGCTGGTTCAAAGCCTTCAACGGATTCGCGAACTGTCGATTCAAGCAGCCAACACGGGCACGCTCGATAGCGAAGCCATCCAGGCGATTCAAGAAGAAGTCTTTCAACAGATCGACGAAGTCAACCGTATCGCGTCGACCGCCCGCTTCAGCAACCGAATCTTGTTCTCAGGCGACAACGCCAATAAAACTGAAGTCAAAAAGGGCCAAGACGACCTGGGCATCAACGTCTCAAAAGACCCCAACGCCAGCAACTTAAAGTCAGGCGTTTCTATACTTAATATCGTCCAAACCGAAGCCGGCTCCGAAAAACTGCTGCCCTTCAAAGAAGAAGACGGCCAGGCGTTTTTCGCGACGGGAATCGGCAACGCAACAGACGTGGCTGTCACAGTCGGACGCTTTAACCTTCAAGCCGCTACCACCACCGCCGCCGCGCGAGCGACTGCGTTAAGTGCGGTCTTATTTGACGGCGTCTCTATTATCACTGGCGACATTCTCGCCTTTCAGGGTGTGTTGTCGGACGGGATCACACCATTTGCGGGTTCGATCAGCGTCGGAACCCAAACCATGGCCAACCTTGAAACTCAAATCCAAACCGCGATTGATAACGCCGAGACTGCACTGTTCGGCGGCGCGGCGGCCAATATTCCAGGCTCGTTCGTCCAAACTCACGTTTCGTTAGCCGCCAACGGCTTTACCACCGCTCAAGGCTTGGGCCGTATGCGCTTCTTGAGCGCCCAGGCAAGCGGCACTTCAACCACAACAAACGCAAACACAACAGACGCACCTTCAAATTTCGGCATTGATTTTACTGTAATTACGTCATCGGGCGTCCAACGAAATGCGATGGGCGTTACCCGTGACTACGTTCAGGGACAGCAAGTCGGCGCCCAGATCGGCAACCTCGCCCAAGCGATTACGGGTTCGACCTTCAACTCGGGCGATTTTGACATCGAAGTCACTGATATTGTTCCGCCTAGGCGCAGGGAAACCGAAACCACGCTACCGTTCCGCCTACGCTCAGGTACGGTCATTGACCGAAGCATCTCACTAGCGCGGACCAACGACCAGGTCATTCTGAACGGTACGTTCGTCAACGGCACATTCACCACCAATGATACCGGCATCGCCCTAGCGAATGGCGACACCATCACCATGCAGGGCACGAACGTTGATGGTACGACCTTCCAGACCATCTTCACCATTTCGACAGACGCGACGACTGACGCCGACCTGGGCGACGGTACTGTTGCGACGCTGGGCGGGCTGGTCGACGAATTGAATTACCGCGACCGTTCGCGCGGCGTCAACGGCTCCAACCTTCAAAGCGGGTTTGTTGATTCGAGGGCGACAGTCAGCGGTAACGGGACGCTGCGCCTGATCGACGACGAAGCCCAATTCTCAAAATCAGGCATCTTCTTCACCGTTGTCGACCAGAACACAACCCGGACTGTGCCAGACCGCGGCGAATTAATCTTTGAAGGCACACCAGAATCCGCCACGATTCGCATTGACGGCGGCCCGCGCCAACGCGTGGTGATCGGCGACACCGTAGAACTGATTGGCCGTGAACCGACCAAGTTCGGCGAAGCCCAAGAACGCCTGGTCATGCGCCTGGGGTCTGGCTTCCGCTCGGCGATTGATGACGCCATCTTTAACCGGGGCTCTGATACAGCAGCGATTATTCAAAAAGAATTCATTGGCAGCCTGAACGGCGGCGCGACCGTCACCTTCCAAAATGGCGACAGCAACGTTTTCTTCGAAAGCGGGAACAGCGACGGCGTAGCCGAGACCATCATGCTCGACTTTGACGCCATTCTCGACATCACCGGGCCGCCGATAGACGGGTCGCGTAACAACGGTATGGCGATTCAGCTGACCACGACCAACAACGCGCTCAACTTCCAGGTGGGGCCGTTTAAGGGACAAGACCTTCAGGTCAACATCCCAAGCCTACACGGCAACAGCCTGGGCTTTGGGCTTGATAGCGGACGCACCATTACTGACATCAACGTGACAACGGTTGAAGGCGCCAACGAGTCGCTCGCCATCATTGACAAGGCCTTAGACCAAATCAGCCGAACGCGGGCGGCGCTAGGCGCCTTCACCAACCGGCTCGAAACAACCATACAAAGCCTTTCGGTGGCTTCAGAAAACCTGCAAGCGTCAGAATCGCGAATCAGCGACGTCGACTTTGCGAATGAGGTCTCTGACTTTACCTCGAACCAGATTGTGTTCCAGGCGGGCACATCGGTCCTTGCACAGGCAAACTTCTTGCCGCAGAACTTACTCTCACTACTTGGTTAAGGGGTCTTCCCCTTGGCTGTAGGAAACGCTCGGTAAATGCAACCGGAGCGGGGTGGAGCAGAACGCTCCGCAGCTCCACCCCGCCCGGAGTGCGCCCAAATGAAAGGAGAAAGCGACAAAACCGACAATGGATCGCCCCCTCAACACCAACGCCACCAGGCCACCCTTTGACTCTGGCGTTGAAGAGACGATCCCCAACCAGGGACACTCGATGGCACGCGTTTGATGATGACAGACACTGGTTCGCAAACGCTGCCTAAAACTAACAACCAGGAGAACGACGATGATGTGGATTGACTCAATGATGGATTTCGCCGACGGGCTCCGTAGACAGCTGCGTAAAGCATTTCGGCAATCACCCGCTTGCCGTTTGGCGTATTCTTGACCCCCGACCGGGCGGGAATGCAGTGGATGCGGTGAACCGATTGAAGACGTAACAGATTCCGGCTAAACAGGCCGGCGAACCCTCCGCCAGTTGCTGTGCGGTGCGACAAACAGCGGCCAGGCGGGCCAGTAGGGAGAACGAGACGGTGCGAAACTCAACCTCTCATGCCATCCGGCGGATACCTAGTTCTTTCTTCCTCCATCCACGGGATGGGAATGAGAGCTCCCGAAGCGAATCGCCAGCCCGTCATGCGGGATTCTATGAAAGTAAGCAAAGGAAGGCCCTTGAAACGCGGCGGCTTTATGGCCCATACCGTCCATTGCGTTTCCGAGGAACTGGTCATTCCTGCAACAGCGGGGGCTGTAGCAGCGGTGATTTCAGGGGCCTTTCCTCCTTGCCTGGCGGCGAAAACAACAGGCGAGAGAGAGCGCGTATGCGCCCGTCACGACTGACCATCAGACGGGCAGCGAAAGCGGTTTGCTGAGAGCGAGCGACAGGTTCTAGCCCTGGCCGTGAGTTGTACCAACAGAAGAGATGATGGCGGCGGTGGTATACGGCAGAGGTCTAGGTGCATCCAAAAACCGCCAAAAACGTAACGAGGATGAAGACATGACGCAGAACCAGACACGCGAGGTTTATGTCAGGAAAAAACCACCTCCCCGACCCGGGCCAGGCCTGGCTGGTTGGGCGAGAGCGGATGAAAACATATAGATAAATGCGCACACGCGCTTAAAGAAAAATCGGACAAATTCCAAGGAGGTACCGCCACGTCACACAATGAACCATAGCCCCGTCTCCACATCGCGAATCCTGCGAGTGGGCCAGGTTGACCCCCTGGCGTCGACGGCGAAAGCGAACCATCTCATGACATTGGCTTAGGCCAATTTCAACCATGAAGCACCCATCATGCGCACGTCGTTTGCAGCCCCATCGGCGGCGACCCACCGCCGAGCATCCGCCAAGCGCATGAACCAAGCCAGCGAAGCCCACGACGGCGCCCGCTCACTCCGGACGAACGTCGAACCGCAACGCAGGAGATATCGCCCAACGTCTGACCCGCGGCTGGATGACGGCCGCCGAGGCGCATCACTCGACGCCTAGGCGGCAATGGTCAACCAGAGCAGCACCCACTGCACCCAGCGGGCAGGCAAAACACTAAACCCGTTTGGCAAGGACGCCGAACAAACCCCATTCACGGAGGATGATCATGAGTATATCGCGTATTAACAACAACGTTGCTGCGCTGAATGCGAACTTTAACTTGTCGCGCACCAGCCGCCAACTCGAAAAATCGATCGAACGCCTGTCTTCAGGCCTTCGCATCAACCGCGCCGGCGACGACGCCGCCGGCATGACAGTCGCAACGCGCATCCGTTCACAAGTGCGCGGCCTCAACCGCGCCGTGATGAACGCGCAAGACGGCATCAATATGATTAACGTGGCCGAAGGCGCCATGGAAGAAATGACCAGCCGCCTCGACCGCATCCGTGTTCTGGCCGTACAAGCCGGAAATACGGGCGTAAACGATCTGTTAGCGCGCCAAGCGCTTCAAGACGAAGTCTTTCAAAGTATTGACGAAATCAGCCGAATCGCTGACACCACCCAGTTCAGCAAAAACCGGCTGCTCAACGGCGACTTTGCTGTGGACGCCCAGGTCAAGCCCGGCCAAGACGGGCCTCAAAACTTTGGGATCCGAATTGACGGCGGCCCCGCATCCAATACGCTTGAAAATGGCGTCCATTTTCTCAATATAGTCAAAACCAGCAATGGCTTCCAACAAATCGTCGGCGGACTCGATGACAATGGAATCACCAGCACGATCAACGCTGGCGTCCAAAACGCCACTGACTTCGCCGTCAGCCTCGCCTATTTCACCGAAGGCAACGCCGGCCTGACCAACGGCACAGGTCTGAACGCAACCAACGACACGATTGTTGCGGGCTTCTTCAATGGGGTCTCAATCAGCCGTGACGCTGTGGTCTCGTTTGAAGGCGTTCTCTCAGACGGAACCACCAAGTTCTTCGGCGCAATCAGCGCCGTCCATGTCGGGACAGACATTACCTTCCAAGGCTTTACATCCGCTATCGGCGAAGCGATTGCGGATGCAGAATCGTCTATCTTCGGCGGCTCCGCCAATGTACCAAACGCGTTCAAGACAACAGCGGCCGCACAAACCTCTGGCGCCAACGCAGGGCGAATTCTGCTTCGAAGCAATGGCGAAAGCGTCAATTTATCAGACCTGACCGTCCGGGTCACACGAAGCGGTGAAATCGTTTCCAAGTCTGAAGGCGTAACCCGCTCCGGTGAAATCGGCGCCGCATCTGTGCTTGGCGGCCAGGGCCAAATCGGCAACGCCGTCACAGCGATTACCGGCTCTACGTTTGGCACGGGCGACTTTGTCGTCAGCGTTGAAGACGTTCAAGGCGCCCAAAACCGCCGGCTCGAGAGCACCATTGCGTTTCGTGACAAAAACGGCAACATCATCAATCGCAACACCTCGCTGACTCATACCAACGCCGGATTATCACTCAACGGTTCATTTGTTGACGGCGTCTATACTGGCGGCGTGTCGGTTACAACAGGCGATACGATTTCCTTGCGCGGCATCGAAGCCGACGGGACAACCTTCACCGCGACCTACACATTCAGCAATACCGGAACGACCGACTCCAACTTGTCAGACTTTACCTTCGCCTCGGTTTCAGGCTTGTTGTCTGAGTTAAACTTCAGAACCAGATATTATGGCTCCGGCAATGCGCTGAACGGCGATTTGACCCGCTTTGAGTCAGCCATATTCACCTTCTCGCCCGCTGGCGTCTTACAATTAATTGACGACATCGGCAGAGACAACTCACAACTCGATTTCACCTTGACCTTCAATGACTCAAACGCATCAACGACGCCTGCATACACCATTTCAGACGACGCCGAACTGACTCAGGAAGGCTTCACTGAAAGCGCGACGTTCCGTCTCAACGGCGGCGACGCATTCCGCGCCTCGGCGGGCGAAATGGTGACTGCCTTCGGTGAAGAACCGACCCGCGAGGGCGAGGTGCAGCCTCAGTTGACCTTCCGTGTAGGCACGGGCCTCACAGTCGGCACAGACACCATCATCGTCGAAGGGCAGGAATTCGTGGGCCGCCTCAACGGCGGGCCGGCGGTGACCTTCCAAAACGGCGCCCAAGACGTGGTCTTCATTGATGACGGCAGTTTCAACACTGGCACGGCGAAGGTCTTACAAGTCGACTTTGATGGCATACTTGATATCACATCGTCGTCATCCACGATCCCCGATCCAGGTACGACCATCTTGCTGTCGGTTGTCAACAATGCGGTCAACTTCCAGATCGGCGCCTTTGCGGAACAGCGCTTCCGTACCGCAATCGGCGACTTGACCTCACAGAACCTAGGGTTCGGTAAGGGCAGCGGACGCACCATCGAAGACATCGACATCCGCACCGTCGAAGGCGTTGACGAAGCCCTGCGCATCGTTGACGAAGCCCTCGACCAGATTAACCGCACCCGGTCGCTGTTAGGCGCCGCCACCAATCGCCTTGAAGGTACTATCGCCAGTCTGAGCGTCGCGTCAGAAAACCTGACCGCGGCCGAGTCGAGGCTTCGAGACGCCGACATCGCGCTTGAATCGAGCGAATTCGCTCAAAACCAGGTGCTATTGCAGGCGGGCGTATCGGTTCTCGCGCAGGCCAACTTCTTGCCGCAGTCGTTCTTATCGCTGCTTGGATAAGGCGCGCAGAATCAACTATAGCCAGACGCACCCGATACCTTTATCATAGAGGGGCTGGACCGCGTGGTCGGTCCGGCCCCGACTGATATTTAATGCTCAATGAATTGCCCGACCTTCCAAAGAGAAAGGACCCACAATGGAAACCGCTTCTTGCCCGGTATGTTCTAGCGAAAGTTCACATTCATTCTGGTTTTGGGAGAATGAAGATGTCTTGATGCGCGAATGGGCGCCCGACTGCCGCTTACACTTTTCGATCTGCCGCGACTGCGCAGCGATCTATCAGGACCCTTCAGTCGAAGTCAACGATTCATCATTTTCGATGGACGCCTTTTCAAACGCGGCAAACCAACAAGAGGGCGAAGCCAATGAAGCGTTTGATTGGTTTATCCAATTTTCTGGACATGGAAAAGCCCCATTACGCATGCTTGAAGTCTTTTCGTCATCGGCCAAATTAGCGAATACGTTTCAATCGAATGGTTATAACATTGAAGCCATTTCAGATAGCGAGTTTCTCGAAAAAGACAATACGGGCGTTGAGCCATACGACGTGGTTATCTTCTTTCATATTTTAAATGAAACGTCTGATCCAAATGGGCTGATTCAAAAAGCCCGTTCGGTTCTGAAAGACGGCGGCGGGCTTTATGTTGACGTGACCAACCCGCTCGTCTTGCCTCGAATGAACAAGATTTGCTTCACGGCGAAGCAACGTACGCTATTTACGTTTCCGACCCTCATGTATCTCACTTACAAAAACGGCTTTCGCAACATGATGGGCGAAGTCACAGGCAGCGCACGCAGTTATCTTCAAACAATCGATATTCCAGAAAATGTGACGCCCGCCGAAGTCGCCTCGAAAGACTATTGGTCATTTGTCACCTATCGCTGTGAACGCAACTTTTGGTATACCTGGGCGGCGCGGTTCTTAATCAAATTCATGCAGTCGCGAAGCAACGATCCAAACGCCCTTGATACCGCCCGAAACCAGTTGCGCCATGATTCACAACATTTACAGATTGTCCGTGAAGTGTGTGGGGTCATGTTGTTGTTCGCCCAAGAAGTCCAAACCCTTCAGCAATCTCTCTCAGGCGACTGGCACGAAACCATGGCGCGAATCTTTGGTATTTTAAAAGAAGACCTGGTGATGTATGACCTGCTTCAGCTTGAGCCGATGGAAGGCATGGGCCTGCTCGCGCCGATGGATCGCTTCTATCTCAATGAAAAAATGATTTATGTAGCCGAAGCCGAGTATTTTAAAAAATATTTCACCCAAGAAGACGCCGAAAACCTGTGCAAAAACATCTTTAAATCAAGCCAGACGGTCGTCGGCCACCTCAGTTCGTTTCTATAAAAAGTAGATATAATCAACCAAAGCCAACCACCAAACGCGGCAGAATCTGCCGCGTTTTTCATTTTGAGAGAAAAAACTTCCGCCCTTTGCTCAAGATTTCTTACTACCACGACGATATCTGAAGGCAACGGTAATGCCCGAAAGGCTTCTGAGGTAAGCGCGCCCGAAGGGCTCAGCGTTAGATTTAGATACCAGAAATCAACACGAAATGGTTTCTGGGTATCAAATAAAAAAATCAAGGTTGATTTAGCGACCATAAATTTAAACATTTGAAAGGAGTAAGGGCAGGTCGAGTCAATACATAGTCTCATTCGCGCCATTGGCGCCCTAGGTTGACGCCCTAGAGACATGAGAAACAGTTTTGATGGAAATCGGGGCTACGCCCCACCAGCCGACCCTCTTTTTAATTCTTTGTTTCGACGCTTCGCACCCGGCGAGACAGAGAATACAAAGACGGCGGCGCCAAATTCTTAAAACAAAAACTTCGCGGTCCGCTTCGCACCCGAGACCGCGCCTTACGGCAAGGATGCCGCTAAGGAAAGTTCATGGAGGAAGAAAAGAATGACTATTTCCAGAATCGTTAACAATGTAGCATCCGTCAACGCGAACCGTAATTTGGACAACAGCCAGCGCATGCTGTCGAAATCCATCGAGCGGCTATCGTCCGGTCTTCGCATCAACCGCGCCGGCGACGACGCAGCGGGTATGACCGTTGCCAACCGTTTGCGCACCCAGGTTCAGGGTCTCAACCAGGCCGTCACCAACGCGTCTCAGGGCATCAACTTGATCGCGACGGCTGAAGGGGCCCTCGAAGAAACCACCACACGCCTCAACCGTATCCGCCAGTTGGCCGTTCAGTCAGCCAACACTGCGGTTAACGACGTTGGCGCTCGTCGCGCTCTGCAGGACGAAGTCTTTCAAAGCATCGACGAAATCACCCGTATTGCTAACACCACTCAATTCTCAAGCAACTTCTTGTTGAATGGCGACTTCTCCATTCAATCTGACACCATTGACGGCCAGGAAGAGATTGGTCTGAGTATTGACGCGTCACCCGTCGCCTCAACCTTGGCGAACGGTAAAGCCTTTTTGAACATCATCAAAACCAATGAGGGCTCGTCTCAGATCATCGCTGGCGACCCCAATGGTGAAACTCAAGTCTTGAACACTGGTCTCGCCAATCAGACTGACTTCGCGGTCAGTTTGGCCTTCTTCTCTGAAGGCGACTTAGGTGTTGGCGGCACGATTGGTTCGACAACTGGTCTTGACGCCACAACCGATGTCCTGGTTCACACCGGTGACGGCGCTGCGGCGAAATTCTTCAATGGCGTTTCGGTTGCACGAACCAGCGTCTTTGTCTTTAGCGGCGTTCTGTCTGACGGCGTCACCACATTTAATGGGTCACTTAGCGCGGCCGGCGTCGGTGGTAACCGAACGTTCCAAGGGTTAGTGTCTGCAGTCAACGTTGCTATCGACTCGGCTGAAGCCGCCTTGTTTGGCGATTCCGCCTCCGTTCCCAATGAGTATCGTACCTTAGCAACAGCGGAAATCGGCGCGGCAGGCCGAAACGTAGACAATCAGGGCCGCATTCGCTTAAGCAGCGAAAACGGCGAACTGATCAACCAGGCGTCTTTGAATATCACACTGATAAACCAAGCGGGCGCCATCGTCACAAATGCAAATGGAGTCACTCGTTCCGGCGCAATCGGGACCGACTCAGGAATCTCTGGCTTAGGCCAGGTTGGTAACTCGATTACTGCGATTACAGGCTCTACGTTCGGCGACGGTCAATTTGACATCGCGGTTGAAGATGTTCAAGCCGCCCAACAACGTAAAGTCGAATCGACCGTCATCTTCCGCGATGGCAATGGGGCGATTCTTGACCGCACGACCTCGTTGGATACTGCTGGCGAAAGCCGTACCGTTGAGTTAAATGGTTCATTCGTGAATGGCGTCTACACCGGCGGCACTACGTTAGAAACCGGCGATACGGTCTCACTGACAGGTACAAACTCAGATGGCACCACATTCCAAAGCACATTCACATTCAATGCCGAAACTCCTGGCGCTGGCGACTTTGATACTGACTTCAACGACTTTACCTTCTCCAGCATCTCTGGTTTGGTCGCTGAACTGAATTACCGCACCCGCGACTATGGCGGCGCCACATTGACAGGCGGTATCCAAGACGGTGACCAGACTCGCTTTGAAGAAGCCATCTTTACCTTCACCGCTAACGGCAACTTGCAATTAGTCGATGACATTGGCAAGGATGACTCAAAAACAGCGTTTACCTTGACCTTCGACTTTAATGAATCGATCGACGCTAACGGCGTTGTCCAACGCGCCCAAAGCACAATTCAAGACGACGCGCTATTAGCGCAAGAAGGCTTCTTTGAATCGGCTTCGTTCCGTATTGACGGTGGTGATGCGATACGCGCCAAGGCGGGCGACGTCATCACCCTCGAAGCGGCTGAATCCACCGTCGAAGGCGTACCGCAAGAAAAGGTCACCTTCCGTGTTGGCAGCGGCTTCTCTGCGGGCATCGACAAACTCGAAACCACTCAAGATGAGTTTGTGGGTAAGTTGAACGGTGGTTCTGAAGTTACTTTCACCAACGGCAACCAAGACGTGGTCTTCATCGACGGTAACAGCGGCGGGACGCGCGGCGTCGCCCGTTTTGTGACGGTTGACTTTGACAACATCGTTGACGTTACCCAACGGACTGACGGTCTGCCTGACGCGGGCCGTACCATCATCATTTCGACGGTCAACAGTTCGTTGAACTTCCAGGTCGGCGCCAACGCTGGCCAGGCGTTTCGCGCCAGTATCGGTGACTTGCGTTCTGAAAACCTCGGCTTCGGCCAGGGCAGCGGACGTACGGTCTCGAATATTGACATCACATCCATTGACGGCGCGAATGAAGCGATCCGCATCGTCGACGAGGCGTTAGGACAGGTCAACAAGACCCGTTCCATCCTCGGCGCGGCGACCAACCGTCTTGAAGCAACGATCTCTAACTTGAGTGTCAGCGCTGAAAACCTGACGGCGGCTGAATCGCGAATTCGTGACGCAGACATCGCCCGTGAATCCAGCGAATTTACCAAGAACCAGGTGCTCTTACAGGCCGGCGTTTCGATCTTGGCCCAGGCCAACTTCCAAAGCCAGTCATTCTTGGGACTTATCGGATAACGGACGGCTTAACGCGAACACCCTTGGGGAGCGAAGCGCTCGCTTCGCTCCCCGGTTTCGCCCTCGCGGCGTAACATTGGTTCGCAAGGCAGGAGACGATCATGAACGTGGAACCCATTCAACCCATTCTCGACCACGTTTTACCCAGGGCCGCCTTACACGAAGGGCCGCCTAACTCGTCGCGTTTTAACCCCAAAACGCCAGAAGTCAAAACAGACCAGGCGTTTGAGCCAACCGACAAGCCAGTCAACCGCATCGAGGCGGCGAACTCGCTGGTCGATCACAAGGTCAACTTCAGCGTCGACAAAGGTTCAGGACGCACGATCATCCGCGTGGTCGATTCAAAAACCCGTGAGGTGCTTCAAGAGTTCCCTCGAACACAAATTCTTGAAATCACCGAGAGAATGAAGTCTATCATGGGCGTATTTTTTGATCGCGAAGTTTAATCACCCCCTTTCTTGTTTCTGATCTTTTATAGTGGTTGCCAGAATTATGTGCGGATTGAGTTTACGCAACTGTATCTATCGCTGTCCGCCGCGGCGGATTCGGGCGCGCTTTACGCACATTTTTTTGACAAACGCTCTAGAGCGCACTTGAAAGGGGGATTTCTGTAAGAATCCCCCGAGTTTGCTCATTTTGGTCTTTGCTTTGCACTATTAAACAGTCATATCAGAAAACCCAGTTGCCACTTTATTTATAACTGATTATGAATCAGTTGGTTACCAATCATTGTACTAAATGGCTTGGGCGGCTTTCAACAACAAGAAACGGGCAAAAAATGCCTGTCTGAGGCGATGAAAGAATGATGAAGCAATTACTTAACTTTTTTAGACTCTCGCCGATACTAAAACAAGAAGAAGTTATTTTCTTATTTCATTTTGTATTATTTTATTACGGTTGCACAGGCTGTTCGGGCGAAAGAGGTAATCAGCGATGAGTAACTTCGCGATTGAGGGTTTAATATCCGGTTTTGACACAACCGCACTGATTGACGCCATTCTCGACATTCAGGTTCGAGGGCCAATTGCACAAATCGAGAGTCGGGTAGAGCAAGAACAGCTCAAGTTCGGCGCAATTCAAACGTTAAACGCCAATGTTCTTGGCCTCGACATCACCTCACAGTCACTACAATCAACGGCATTGTTCGATACCAAGTCTGCATCATCTTCGAATGAGTCGATTCTGTCTGCCAGCGCCTCCAGTTCCGCCAAAAAAGGCTCCTTTCAAATTCGCGTCGATAATCTCGCTAAAGCCGACCAGGTTTCGTCTGATATCTTTTTGGATGGAAACGATGAACTCGGCTTTTCGGGCGATTTTTTAATTAACGGCCAAAAAATCAGTATTGGCACGACAGACACGCTTCAAACCATTTCAACCCAGATTAACGCCTCTGGCTCAGGCGCTACCGCTTCTGTCATTCAAACCGCGCCAAACCAGACCAAGTTAGTGATTTCAGCGGCTGACACGGGCGTCAATCGGCTCGAATTTCGTAAAATTGGCAATTCATCCATCCTTGACGACTTGGGGTTGATCAATTCAGAAACCAGCGTCGATTTTACGGTTAACGCTGACAATAACGGTGCGTTGAGCGATGCGTTTGATCCACTTGTTGACACCTTTGACCTGACCGGAAAGAGCATCACCATCAATGATGCGGGCGGCCAGTTTACTCTTGACGTCAACTTCAGCGGCGTCTTAGACCTGACCAGCATCTCCAATGAAATCAACGCCGCGTCCACAGCCGCTGGCGCCAATATCACCGCGAGTATTGTTTCTGAAGGCGCGAATGAACGCCTACAGATCACATCCACCACCGGCATCCCCAGCGACTTCAGCGACCCTGACAACGTGTTGTTTGATTTAGGCGTGGTGGGCGGCGTTCAAAGCGAAGATTTTGATTCGTCGGTGTTAGCGGTAGGCGACCTGTTAGACCTCGAAAACCAAACCGACTCAACATTTCGAATCACCAACGGTGATAGTTCAACTTTTATTGACGTGACCGTCAATCTTGAGACTGATTCACTTCAAGACATAGCCGATAAAATTAATACTGCAGCCACGCCTCCCCCGCCTGGCTCTGACATCAGCGCCAAGATCATCACCGTGGGCGGCGTCTCGCGCCTGGAAATCAGCAGCGCATCGGGCAACGCGATATTCAGCGATGACACAAACAATATTTTAAGTACGCTGGGTATTGTTGACCACGATTTTAACAACTACGACCAACAGGGCGAAGACGCCCAATTCACCTATAACGGCATCAGCGTCAACCGAAAGAGCAACATTGTGACCGATTTGGTTGAAGGCGTTTCACTCGCGTTTAAAGAAGAAAGTTCCGCCTTTGTCACGGTTTCTATTAGTGAAGATTATTCACAGGTCGAAGATTCGGTCCAAAGTTTTGTTGATTCGTTTAACACCGTGGCCCAGTATATTGATGAGCAAACGGTGTTTGATCCTGAAAACGGCAACGGCATCTTGTTTGGCAATGATACGGTGCGCCGCCTGTCGAGTATGTTGTCTGGCTCGGTCAGCACCTTTATTCCCAACTTGCCCGGTTTAAGCCTCTCTGAACTCAATGAAGGCAACGGCGTTGACTTGGGCAAAATCAAGATCACAGACCGCTCCGGGGCCAGTTCGGAAATTAATTTAAATACCGCCGAGACAGTGCAAGACGTTCTCGACGCCATTAACTTTGACGAAACAATCAAAGTCAAAGCCTCGATCAACCAGGCGGGAGACTCGATCAATCTGTCCGATGAATCAGGCGGTTTCTTAAAGTTTAAAGTCGAAGAAGTCGACGGCACTACCGCCGACGATCTTGGCATTCTTCGTGAAGTGTCAACCAACCGCATCGCAGGCGGCATCATTGGCGCCGGAGCAGGACGGTCAGCGCTGTCATCGGTTGGAATCGAATTGTCGGCGACAGGCGAGTTGACCTTTGATCCCGTCAAACTGAGCCAAGCGTTAAACGACAACCCCGAGTTGGTCAAAAACCTGTTTACGGCGGATGAAGTCGGGTTTGCGGATACATTCCAAGCATCGCTAAAAACGTTCACAGCGTTCGGGACAGGCATTCTCGATTCGGCTGAAAAGGCGATCGTAGACAACATTGAACGTCAGATTGTCAGAATTGAGGGAATTGAAGAACGCGCCGCCATTCAAGAACAGGTGTTGCGCAAGCGCTTCGCCGCGCTCGAAATCACGCTGTCTCAATCTCAACAAATCACACAACAATTGACCCAGGCGTTTGGCGGCGGGGGCGGTTAATTTTTCTCTTAACTAAATGAATTATCTTCCGATATACTATACGAAACGCGACAACCCAAACGCAGGCGAACAAAAAGCCTTGAAAGGAGGAGCCAGTGGCGCATCAAGCCGATAATGCACAACAGCGGTATCTAAAAACTCAAATCGAAACGGCCAGCCAACCCCAGCTGTTGGTGATGATCTTTGACGCGGCGGTGAAAAAACTTCATCTATCAAAAAAGGCCATTCAAGAAAAAAACATCGAAAAGGCCCACACTGAACTGACCAAAGTTCAAAAAATATTCACTGAACTCATGATCGCCCTGGACCTCGAAAAAGGCGGCGAACTAGCGACCAACTTATTACGCATCTATGACTTTTTATATCACCACCTGGTCAAGGCCAATATCAAGCAAGACATCGCGCTCATCGACGAAGCGCTGCCTATCGTTGAGAACTTACGCACGGCCTGGAAAGACGCCGTCGAAAAATACACCCAAGAACAACAAGGCGATGCGCCGATGGCGCCAAGCGAAAAAGCGGCGGCGACCTTCGACAGCATGGCGGCCAAACTCACCAAGCCAAAATCAAACGTCCAGCCGATGCCGTCTGCGCCCAAACCAAGCGCCCCGGCCTTCCAACCGTCGGCGTTTTCATCGCCTGACCAGTCAAGCGGAAACGAAGAACGGCCGCGACTCAACATCCAAGGCTAACCAATTTACATTGAATTGGCCCCACTTGAACGCCAACACAATTGTGTTGGCGTTTTCTATTGTTTATTTTGGCTCATCCGGGATTTGGATACGTTCTCTCAAATTGAATTAAAATTTCCAGAC
>CAZKYC010000076.1:0-22741 GCA_964556895.1 uncultured bacterium
AACAAAGCGGAGCGGCGCCGAAGCGAGCCGAGTTGTACCCATGCCAAATACAACGGCAAAAAAATCATTCTTGAGATCGTGTCTGAAAATTTAATTCAATTTGCAAGAACGTATCCAAATCCCGCATGAGCCGGAATTCATTCGTTTCAGCGGTATGACCCATGTACGAACGAGTCCGTATTACCCTCAGTCGAATGGTAAGCAGGAACGAATGCAGGGATTGATAAAGCAAGAATGTATTCGGCCAAAATGCCCCCAATCTCTTGAGGAAGCCATTGAACTCGTGGGCCGGTATATCGATCATTATAACAACGAACGACTTCATGGCGCGATTGGTTATGTGTCGCCGAAAGACATGCTTGAAGGCCGACAGAAAGAAATCCATACCGAGCGTTATCGTAAGTTAGAAGCGGCGCGTGAAAAACGGAAACACCGACGGATGCAAAAGTCCGCTTGACAGAAAGGAGAAGATAGGGAAAATTAAATGGCCCGGTGAAACAAAAATGAGCCATGCTGGAGAGCAACCCATCGAGGGATAACTGGACTAGGTTGTGACGGATGATTATCTTGAGGGTGACACGGACTTCTTTGTCTGTAGATTATAAATTATCCAGAACTTCCTGCCATGCCTTAAAAACTCCGGGGGGGGGGTGGAGGCAGCGCCCCCATAATACTATTCGCCGCCTACCCACTTAAACGGATGGGAAGATTGTCCAATTCACGGGGAACCAAAACACAAGAATCCAATTAACTTGGAAGAAAAGCCCATTTGGAAGGCGGAATTAGAACGTGCGTATATTCTCCAAATTGCTCATCATCATTATATTCGCGTCTGCATCATTGATAAGCAATTCCCAAGATGAAAACTTTATCAATTCGCTCACGCCAGAAGAACAAACCTTCCTCAGCGAACACTCATCCTTTCGCGTAACCAATGAAGATGATTGGCCTCCGTTTGATTACAGCGAAGACGGCGCCGCAAAAGGCTTCTCGATAGACTACCTTCATTACATTGCAGACAAACTCGGCGTTGAATTTAATTACATCAACGGTTTTACCTGGGAGGAACTGCTCGCCAAGCTCAAAGCAAAAGAAATCGACATCGCTCACACCATCCTCAAGACATCTGAGCGTTCTGAATACACCTTGTTTACAAAACCGTATTTCGTAAATCCCTACGTCTTGGTTGTCCGCAAAGACAGCCCCATTCAATCCATCAATGATCTAAGTGGGAAAACCGTTGCGACCGTTCGCGGTTACGTTCAACACGAATTGCTCGCCGAAAACTATCCAGACATCAAAATTCATTTCGTCGATGATGCAGCCGAAGCGTTGCGCGCCGTTTCGTTTGGCCAGGTGGACGCCAATATCGAAGCGTTCGGCTTAGTCAATTACGGCATACAAGCCAACTTTCTCACCAATCTCAAAATTCTTGGCGATATAGACGACGGATATTTCACCGACAGCGAATTTTGCGTCGGCGTTCGAAACGACTGGCCCCTGCTGCATTCCATCATGCAAAAAGCGATGGACGCCGTCTCGCCGGAAGAAATGACGGCGCTGAAAAGCAAATGGTTTGCTCAACTCGCCAGCGTAAGCCAGGCAGACTTTGAACTCTCAGACGATGAAAAAGACTGGCTGAACCAAAATTCTGTAATTCGAATAACAGGCAATCCTGATTGGCTTCCCTATGAAGCATTTGCAGAAAACAACAAGCACATCGGCATCATCGCAGACTATCTTCGCTTAGTTGAAAAACGTCTAGGCATCCCGTTTGAAGTCGTGCAGACATCCTCCTGGTCAGAATCGCTGGAAACCGCGATTACAAAGAAAGCCGACATCATCGCCAGCGGTGCGGCGGATGCGATACTGCCCACCCAGTTTGATTCAATCAATCCATTCTTATCAAATTCCATCGTCGTATTGATGCGTGAAGATGAGCCTTTTTTGAATGATTTAAATTCTCTAAAAACCCGTAAGATCGCCGTCATTAACGGTTCTGGTTATCTCACAAAATTACAAGAGGCTTATCCTCATTTCACTTTCATCAAAGTCGCAGATATCAAAGAGGGCTTAAACGCAGTATCCGTCAAACAAATTGACGCTTTGTTTTGCCCGCTCTCTCTCGGCACATACATGATGGACGATCTGGGCTACAACAATCTGAGCGTCGCGGGCAAAACAGACCTAACAATGGACTTAACATTATTTGTCCGCAAAGATTGGCCCCAACTCTTAAGCATTCTCAACAAAACGATCGCCACAATTACGCAACAAGAACGAAATGACTTATTAATGCAATGGAGCCGTTCCGACAAAATCATCACAAAAGTCGACTATACCTTACTGTTCCAAATCGGAACTCTCTTTGCCGTCATTTTGGCGCTTACGCTGTTCTGGAACCGAAGAATGGCGAGAGAGGTCGTTGTCCGAAAAGAAGCAGAAGCGCGCCTGATGGAAAGCGAGAACCAGTTCCGCCAACTGCTTGAATCAGCGCCGGACGGCATGGTTGTTTCTGATGAAGAAGGCCGAATACTCATGGTAAACCGTCAAGCGCAGGAACTATTCGGCTATACGCGGGAAGAATTTGAAACGCTGAGTATTGATGCTCTCGTACCCGAGAGTTTCCAAAAAGGCCACGACAAAAAACGGCAGATTTATTTTTCCAATCCTTCCATTAGAGGGATGAATTCAAGCGTGGAGTTGAGCGCACGCAGAAAAGACGGCTCCGAATTTCCTGTTGAAATCAGTTTAAGTCCTGTTCAGCAGCCCAACGGAGTCCTTGTGTCAGCAGCAGTGCGTGATATCACTGACCGCAAGCATCGCAACCGGCTTTCTGTGTTAAACGCCCGCGTAACAGAATCGCTAACGGACTGCGAAACGATACAAGAAATGTTGCAAGCCTGTGCAGAAACAATCGTAACTCAAATCGAAGCGGCATTGACCCGAATTTGGACGCATGATGAAAAGACGCATGAGTTAATCATGCAAGCCAGCGCTGGTCTCTATACGCATATCAACGGCCCGCATGGCCGCATACGCGTAGGAGAACGCAAACTTGGACTTATTGCAGAACGGCGCGAAGTCATGACCATCAATAATGTTCAACACCATGCATCAATCGATGATACAGAATGGGCCCTACGCGAAAACCTTGTAGGGTTTATCGGCATCCCATTAATGGTCCAGCATCAGCTGATGGGCGTGCTCGTCGTTTTTTCAACCATGAAATTAGATAAACGCACTACGGAAACGCTTCAATTAATTGGCGACAATATCAGTTTGGCGATTGCGCGCAAAATGTCGGACAATGAAATCCGGGAAAAAGAAGAGAAGTTTCGCGCGATTGCCGATTACACTTACGATTGGGAATGGTGGTTGGGCGTTGATGGTCAATTGCTCTGGACAAACCCCGCGTGTGAACGAATCACCGGCTATACGCAACAAGAATGCCTGACCATGCCGAATTTTCCCGCCATCATCATGCGCCATGAAGACCGGAATGAAATTTCAAATTTAATTAGCGATTCATTAAACAGCCATGAATCCGCAGATGACATTACCGTACGTTTCGAGCACAAAGATGGAGAAATGATCATAACTTCTCTCTCCTGGCAGCCCATCTACGACAGCCAGAAAATCTATGTAGGCCTACGCGCCAGTGTCAAAGATATTACGGAACGGGTCGCCGCTGAAGAACGCATCCGAAAGTTATCAGCCGCCGTCGAAAACAGCCCCAGCGCCGTCATCATCACGAATATTGAAGGCATAATAGAGTATGTAAACCCCCGGTTCGTAGAAGCAACAGGCTATTCAGAATCGGAAGTCATAGGAAAAAAGCCCAATGTCATTTCATCAGGATTGCAGCCGCTTGAGTTTTATAAAAACCTATGGGACACCATCCTCACAGGACGCACTTGGCGGGGAGAATTTTGCAATAAGAAAAAATCCGGTGAATTGTATTGGGACTCCGCCTCTATTTCTCCAATCCGAAATGAACAAGGCCTCATCACGCATTTTATAGAAACCTCTGAGGACATCACCGAACGAAAAAAAGCCGACAAATTACTGCGCGAAAATAAACAGTTTCTTGAAGGCGTAATCGACAACAGCCCTACACTAATTTTTTCCAAACATGCGAATGGAAAATACATCATGGTCAACAAGAAATGGTGCGAGCGCTTGAGCCTGAACCGTGATTACGTCATCGGCAGGACGGACGTTGATTTATTCCCCCGTGAAATCGCAGAACAATTTTGCAACAACGATCTGCATGTATTAGAGACGCAACAACCGTATGAATATGAAGAACGAGTAACCGTTGATGGGGCGGATGTTTATTACTACACAATCAAATTTCCATTATTAGACGGCGATGGAAAACCGTACGCCATTTGCGGCATCGCTTCCAACATTACCGAACGCAAACAAATGGAAGAAGAACTGCGCCGCGCCAGCATTGCCGCAGAAGAAGCCAGCCGATCCAAGAGTTCCTTCCTGGCGAATATGTCGCATGAAATTCGAACTCCGCTGAATGCGATTATCGGATTTTCTCAGTTGCTGCAACAAGAAGACTCTATTACGGGTGAGCAAAAAGAAAATCTCAATATCATTTGCCGCAGCGGCGACCACTTGCTGAACCTGATCAACGACGTTCTGGATATGTCAAAGATCGAAGCGGGCAGAATTCAACTTCATGAAAACAACTTTGACGTTCACCAAATGCTCAATGATCTCAAAGCTATGTTCCATCTGCGCGCGCAGGAACGCGGCATTTCACTGGAACTGGAAATGAGTCCCAATGTCCCTCAATTTATTCGAAGCGATGAAAAGAAACTTCGACAAGTGATTGTAAACTTGATTAGCAATTCCGTGAAATTCACGGACCAGGGCGGCATTGAAGTCCGGGCCAGTTATACTTCGCGCAATGAAACAACCGGCAACCTATTACTTGAAGTAGAAGACTCCGGCATGGGAATCGCGGAAGGCGAGATCAGCAAACTCTTTGCAGCCTTCGAACAAACCGAAAGCGGCGTCAAGTCAAAACAAGGAACGGGCCTGGGCCTCGCGATCAGCCGTGAATTCGTCAAACTCATGGGCGGCGACATTCATGTTGAAAGCCAACAAGGCAAAGGCTCAAGATTTTATTTTGACATTCTAATTCATATCGTTGACCAGTCAGAAGTTGACGAAGGCCACGACGCACACATACATCAACGCGCAAAAGCGTTAAAGCCAGGTCAGGAAGCCAAACGCATTCTCATTGTTGACGATGAAGAAAATGCACGACGGTTGCTCTTACAAAAACTGGGACCGTTCGGCTTTGAACTCAATGAAGCGTCAAACGGTCAGGAAGCCATAGAGGTTTCCGCTCAATGGAAACCGGACTTGATCTTTATGGATATCCGCATGCCGGGCGTCAACGGTATGGAAGCCACAACTCAAATCAAAGCTGCGTCTGACGGACAAAACATAAAAGTCGTCGCGCTCACGGCAAGCATCTTTGAAGGTGAAAGGCAACGGCTCTTTGACGCAGGATGCGATGAATATATTCGCAAGCCGTTTCACGATTACGAAATTACCGAAGCCATTGAACGCTTGTTGAATGTAGAATTTGTTTACGAAGACCACGGCGTAATTTCATCACCGGATGAAGCAATGAAACTACTTGACTCTCTCAAAATTGATCAGCCCATACTTGTCGTTGACGATTATCCAATGAACCGTCAAGTCGCCGCCAAACAACTTTCAAAATTTGGCCTACACTATGAGTTAGCCGAAGACGGCGCCGAAGCCCTCGCCAAAGCAAAAGAAACTCCTTATACCCTTATATTCAGCGATTTATCAATGCCCAACATGGATGGGTATGAATTTGCCCGGCAATACCGGGAATGGGAGCAAACGCAAGACCGCCGCCGCACCCCTATTATTGCGATGAGCGCGCATGTGTTGCAAGAAGAAGCCCAACGTTGCCGCGACAGCGGGATGGACGACTTCATCGGAAAGCCCGTTACAATTGAGGGCCTAGCGATGAAACTTGTACGCTGGTTCTACGAAATCGGCCTTATTGCGGCATCGGATGCTAGTAACAGCGCAGAGGCTGCTCCCAGTGAAGCGCCAGACAACTCGGAACCAGTTGACGCGACAGATATAAAACCAGCGGTTGACCTGGAACAACTCAAACAGATTCTTGGTGAAGATGATGACGCCGGATGCCATGAAATGTTAACTTATTTTGTTGAAGATTTTGATTCTTTAATCGAGTCGTTAGAACAAGCGTTTGAGGAAGAAAACAGGCAAGCAATTCGGGACGTCTCCCACACAGCCAAAGGAGGAGCCGGAAACGCTGCGGCGTTTGAACTAGCCGAAACCATGAAAGAACTTCAAGTGACAGCTTTTGAAGCGTCAATTGATGACCTTCACGCCTTGTTTACAAAGGCCAAAAAACAGTATAGTGATGTACAACATTTCATAGACGCGGCGACTACGGAGACTCCACGCGCATGAGCGCTCACTCATTTTCCAATCAAACGTTTCTCATCGTTGACGACCACAACTTCAGCCGCATCACTGTTTTGCGTCTATTGAAAAACTTGGGCGATCCTCAAACATTAAGCGCCACCAACGGCATCGAAGCGCTTGCGCTTCTCGAAAAGTGCTCAAACCAGATTCACGCCATGATCTTAGATTTCAACATGCCCGTCATGCACGGCCTACAATTGTTAAAACGTATACGCATCGGCGAAAAAACCATTCGCCGCAACTTGCCCGTACTGATGCTGACGGGGCATAGCGATGCGAGCCTGGTTGATATCGCCATTCAACTAGACGTCAATTCATTTGTGCTCAAACCCGTCACCAAGGATTCATTGGGTGACCGCCTCCATGAATTATTAAGAATTGATCCTTACGACGACTCATGGATCAAATCGCCGGAGATGTATGAAACGCTTGATGTGGATACGCGGATTTTTGGAATATTAAAAGAAAATGCAGCCAGCCAAATCCCAGTCAAGCCGCCAAAGACCAAGGGGCCGGACGGCGAGGACATCCCCGGCATGAAATCGATTGAAATTAATCAAATAAAAGCAGGCATGAAACTCTGCCGTGACATCGAAGGACACAACGGACAAATTTATATTAAGGCAAAAACTCTCTTGACGGCGCGGCATTCAATGCACTTAAGAGATTTAGCCGCGATGGATCTGATCGAAAAGACCATTTGGATCACAACGGAATTATAAACATAAAAAACACATCCGACTCATGATGAACCCCCTAACAACATCGGCGGTATTATGCAAAAACAATTGATCGATTTTTCATCCACGTTATTCTGTCATGCGTTATTATTCTATTTATTTTTTGTTGCGTTTACTGAACAACCAACAGCGCAAATCGAAAAACTCGAAGTCGGCCCCTTCAAAATCGGCGGTGCAGTTCGCACCAATCTGTTTTACAAAGACTGGAACAACGCATCCCGTATTGACTTAGATACCGTCCGTGCAAACGTGGAATTCGAGTGGGAACAATTAATCGGCTCCGCTGAATACCGATACTATTACTATTTCGATTATGACCAGGATACCCACTTTTTGCATCACGGTTGGCTGGGCTACAAACTCACCGACCAAGATCAAATTCATCTCGGCGTTCATCAAGTTCCGTTCGGCATTCTCCCCTATGCGTCGCACAATTGGTTTTTCCAACTCCCTTATTACGTTGGGTTGGAAGACGACTATGACCTGGGCGTCAAATACATTCACCAAGACGACGACTGGAACCTTCAACTCGCATACTATGCGGAAGACGAAGGCAATTATATCGGCGACAGCGAAGACAGTGCGCGCTACTCGTATGACCTGGTCGCGGATGGCGCATCACAGAACGTTGAAGAAAACCAATTCAACATTCGCTATGCCTATACCTGGGAACATTCTGAAGGTTACCGCACAGAATTGGGCGCCTCCCTGCAACTCGGACAGGTCCACAACCGAACAACAAATGATGACGGCAACCAATACGCGGCGGCGCTGCATCTCAATAAATATTGGAACCAATGGAACCTGATGGCGGAGATCATCCGCTATGAATATTCGCTGCGCAATCCGCCCGGCGTAGGCGATGATTTCGTATTGATGGGCGCTTACGACTTCCCTTACGAAGTCGCCAGCCGCGCCAATCTGTATACCATTGGTCTGAGTTACACCATTCCCATCGACCATGAGTATATTGATTCGGTGACGCTCTATGACGACTTCAGCGTTTTGGATAAAGACCAATCCCGCTTCGCCGACAGTTTCCAAAATGTGGTCGGCGCATCAGTTTCCGCTGGCAATTTCTTTATTTATTTTGATATCGCTTCCGGCAAGAACCAACCATGGCTTGGCCCCATCTGGACAGACGCGTTATCTTCCGGCGGCGACGATGAATGGTATACGCGCTTTAACATCAACATCGGATTTTATATTTAATATCAAATCCTAACAAAATTTGTCTTGACAATGGGGTCCACTTTATCATACTAATTGTCAATATATCAAAATGATTCACAGGAGTTATTAACAAATGATTCGCTATTTTAATATGATTATTGCCGCATTGTTACTCGCGTCGCCTCAACTATCGAATTCTGCAACCAACAACACTGGCAACAACCCTTGTTTTCTCGTTTTACAGGTAGCGTCTAACGCAAATGTGTTTTGGGCGCAAGATGGAATTGATATCGGCGTCGATGTTGGCGCTGACGGCAGCTATGAGTATTGGCTTTCTGAAGATACATCGGTCACTGGGTTGTGGACCACGACCAAAGGCGTCAGCGATTTTGACGCCGAATCCCCATCGGCCGATAACTGGCGCACCATCATCATTAACCTGGAACAGTACGCAGGAGAACAGGCGCGCATTCAAATTCGTGACAATAATACGCAAGACTACATCGCTATCAACGCGATCCGCTTGAACAACGCAGACGGAATTACCATTCCCAACGGCGTTCCTAACGGTTTTTTCGAAGACGCGTCTTTGGCTGGCTGGTCGGTTGCCAGCGGCGATATGACTGCCGCTGAATTAATCACTGAAAACTCTGGCGCGGCGCCTTATGGCAGCGGTTATCTCAGCACCACCAACACAGGCGCGGTTGTGTTAGAGTCGGATGTTTTCACTCTCGAACCAGTTAACAGTTTCATCTATGGAATCTACGCTGGACCGGTTTCATCCCGATGGGATATCGAAGGTCTCAACGGCAGCGACAACGGCGCCTATGTCTACGTTGACGTCGGAACCGACTCGGCTGATCCTGACGGTGAATTTACTGCGGGAACCGATGTTCCTTTGCATGGCTACTTTTGGCAAAACGCTGACGGCGCTCATGAAGTTTTTGTGATCAACACCTCCGGTCTCGAAGGCCGCCGCGCTCAATTTGTCGCAGTCGATAATTCCGAATCACATGCGATTTCATTGGATGCGATCCGCATGAATTACGATCACAGTGTGATTGTGAATGGTGGTTTTGAAGACGGCTTCGTAGGCGGCGTTGTCCCGGAAGGATTTGACGGAACCAGTGTTCGTCCGTTAACCGCTCATCCCAGCGGCGGATTGCCCGGTTGGACGATGAACAACTTCGGCGATGATCCAGAAGCCATGTTCACATATTTCGCCGGTCCCGGCGGTGGTTTTTCCCGCTCTGATTTTGTTTGGGTCGGTTCGGGTAATTTCGTTGATGGAGCGAACGACCAAGGGCTTCAATTTGGAATCGAACTACGTTCGGATGTTTTTGTGATCCAACCGGTTCCTGCGGCGGACAGCAGCGTGTTTTTGTCCTTTAATTCCGCCCAGGTCAGCAACCGCATTAATTCGGCTCCCGATCCCGCCGATCCTGACGATAGGGGTGTTTTCAGCACGATCCAAATGCAAGTCGATGTCGATAGCAACGGCGCGTTTGAAGACGTCGACGATTTTGTCTATCGCAATCAAAACCAAGGGATGTCATGGAACCGCGAGCAACGCGGCGAGTTGGATGAATGGCATTTCCCTGAATATCGCATGTACATTGATGAGGCTCACCAGGGCTTGACCGCCCGCCTCTATATCGCCGACTTACAAACCGGCGGCTGGGGTTGGATGGGCGTTGACGATTTCTATTTCTGGGACGGAGACAGCGCCGACTTGGCGTTCCCCAACTCTGACTTCGAAGAAGGCACTTTAAACAACTGGGTCGAAGACAGTGATATTATGAATTTCGACAGCTGGCTGTCGACGACGCCGGACAATGTCGGCGGTGATGCGTTACATAACGTGCTCAATGATGTGATCTCATGGGTTGACGGAAACTATGCCGTTGATTCAAATCAATCCGGCGACGGCAATGTTGGTGAATTAACGTCTGAGCCATTCACCATCCCGAGCTTACAGACGTCGCCTGTTTCAAACTGGTCTGTGTATTAATTCGCCTGACGTGAACGGATGCGACACCAAGCGGGGCCTTTACGGGCCCCGCTTTTCATTATGCTAAAATAGGTCGAGAGATTTTATCGTGGTTGCCAGAATTCTGTGCAGATTGAGTTCTCATCACTTTATCTATCGCTGTCCGCCGCGGCGGATACGGGCGAGCTTAACGCACAGTATTTTGTCAATCGCTCTAGATTGAATGAAAGTGGACGAAAATGAAACAGTTCGCATTGTCGGCTCTGGTTTCTTTTTTCCCCCTATACAGTGCCATCACTGTGACAGCGCAAACGGTTGATATCCAATCAGTCATTGATTCGATTCAGAAACACGAGTTAGCCGAAGCAGAAGAAATCCTGCGCCAGTCTCAAGACACACTGACTGCCTCCGAACAGAAACAACTCCAAGCGTTTATCACTCAACATTCACCGCAAGGCGATTGGATCCCTCTGCTGCGTTTGATTGCTGATAAAGCGGAGAGCAACCCCGATTTTTTATTTTTATTGTCGCAGGCGTTGTGGCGAACGGGGGATGAAAGCGGAGCGCTCAAAGTCAGCGGTGAAGCGATGGCCGCTGCGAAAAATGACCTGCAACTGCAATACAAATGCGCCGCCATCGCGCGAACCCTAGGCCGCTTAGATATCGCGAAACAGCGCATTGAGAAAATTTTGGCGCTAAACGCTAGTCACTCTGACACATTGTTTTTGCAAGGCAGCATCTGGGCGGAAGAAGGAGAAAATGAAAAGGCGAAGAACACTCTGCTGCAAGTCATTCAATCGAACCCCAAACATTTTCGGTCGCTGTTCGAATTAGGAAAACTCGAAACCCGGTTGGGCAATGATGAACAGGCGGTTCAATATTTAAGCGAAGCCATCAATGCGTATCCGTTCTTTCGAGAAGCGTATGCTGCGTTGCGTACGCCATTGTCGCGCTTGGACCGCAAGAATGAATTCTCACGCTTGCAAGAGACCATTCAAACAATGAGAGCGTGGAACCCCGATCAATATCGTCAATTGCGCTACATGTATGAAAACGCATTCACAATTCCGATTCAACAACGCGTGCTTCTAACACAAGAGTTGTTGTCGATCCGCCAGTTTGAAAAAGCCATGCAGTATTTAATTAATTTGAATAAGCGAGACCTGCTCAATGACCCGCTGCGAATTGCGCTGGCCCAATTACATTACCAACAAAAAGAGTTCCCGGATTGCCTTTCAATTCTTGGCGAAATTTCAGATACAACCATCACGCAAACAGAGCGCTTTGTTGGAATAAAAGGGTGGTCGCTTTTGGGAACAGGAGATGCTGAGAGTAGCCTGGATTTATACAATCAATACAAAGAGACATTTCCAGACTCGCCCAACTTCGCTGCTTTAGGGGTCGCATTAAGCAAGATAGATAAGAAAGAATATACCGGGCAGTCGACTTCAAATATTCAAGTAAGAAAGGCATTTCAGTTTCGGGACGCGTCTAAAGAATGCGGCTTGGACGCCTTTCAACACCGGATGGGGCACAATGATAAACGCTGGATCATTGACGCAATGGGGTCTGGCGTCGCGGTCGGCGATTATGACAACGACGGCGACGACGATGTCTATTTTGTGAATGGCCGGCCAGACTTGAATGAAAATGATGGTCAATGGCGCAACGGTTTGTTTCGCAATGACGGCGGGCGTTTTGTCGATGTGACAGAGCGCGCGCATGTCGGCGACGCGGGCTGGGGGATGTGCGCTGTGTTTGGCGATGTGAACAACGACGGCTGGCTTGATTTGTTTGTTGGCAACTTCGGCGCCGATGTTCTATACATAAACAACGGCGACGGCTCATTTACCGAACGTACCCAAGACGCGGGCCTGAGCCATAACGGCTACGCAGCGGCGGCGGTATTCGGCGACGTCGACCTCGACGGCGACCTCGACTTGTTTGTCGGTAACTATGTTGAATTTACCCCTATTCAACACGGTGACCTACGCGACAAATATCATGGCATGGATGTGATGCGCGGGCCGATGGGGCTCAATTATCAGAATGACCTGTTGTACTTCAACAAAGGCGATGGAACATTTGAAGAACGTTCTCAACAAAGCCAAATCAATATTTCTGAAGGCCGCGCGATGGGTGCGTCAATGGCTGACTTTGATTTAGACGGCGACCTAGACCTCTATGTGGCAAACGACTCAACCTATAACCATGTGTTGCTCAATGATGGCAAAGGCCAATATGAAGATTCGAGTTTCGTTTCCGGCGCAGCGGTGAACGAATCGGGACGCGAAGGCGCCAGCATGGGCGTCGCAACCGGCGATTACAATAACGATGGGCGAATTGATATTTTTGTGACGGCTTACGAGCAAGAGCCTGATACCCTTTTTCAAAACAAAAAGGGCGTGCTTTTCACTGACGTAACCGGCCCGTCGAAACTCACGTCGCCATCCCATTGGTTGACCACGTGGGGAACCGGCTTTTGTGATTTTGATTCGGACGGTTTTTTAGACATTTATACGGTCAATGGTCATACCTACCCCCAAGTCGAGCAATTGGAGAATGACCGCAGTTATACCCAAGGCGTTTCGCTTTATCAAAATATAGATGCCGAACATTTTCGTACGGAGACGTTAGAATTTGACGCGGCAAGGACCATCGCCGGCCGCGGAAGCGCCTTGCTCGATTATGACAACGACGGCGATATGGATATCGTCATCAATTGCATTGACGATTCGCCCCGGTTATTGAAGAACCAATCAAGCCAAGGCAATTGGTTAAAAGTGAAGTTAAACGGAACATCCGCCCAGACATTCGGAGTTCGCGTCGTTATCGAACACAAAGGCCAACAGTGGACGCGTACCGTCGATGGCGGCTCAAGTTATTTGTCACAAAACTCTCAAACGCTTCACTTTGGCCTTGGCGAAATAGACCAAGTTGAAAAAATCACAATCCACTGGCTTGCCCGGCCTCCGCAAACATATTCGGATGTTTCAACCAACCAAACTTTGATCGTAACCACACGTTACTAACGTCACCATGCGGCATGGGTGCAACTCTGCAAGAACTCTGCTCGCGTTACGGCCTTCACTTTCTGGATGTTTTTTTGGTTCATCCGGTAAGTGAGTACTTACATTGATGGAAGGCCATGATTTTGAGTTTAAAGAATTCGTGATCTCAAAATCCATAGGCTTGACGTTTCATTGTCTTGATTTTGTTGCTTGTTCCTTCCAATGGAGCGGTGGAAATCGGGAACCGGTGATAGTTCAATAAGCCGTCTCGATAGCGATCCATTGATCTAAAAACCATTTCGCCTCGATGAAGGTTTCGCATTTCCAAAATCGACTGGCGCTTTACCGGGCGGGTGACTGTTCGGCAGTATCTTCTCCAGCGTTTTCCAATGCATCCCGGTTTTCTGCAGAATCTGACGCTTGCTGACGCCTTCGTTCAATACCCGGGTTCGAATGTCTGTCCATTGCTTCATATCGCGATACACCTCGTTGTCCCCTTCCGAAAGAATCTCTCCTATCAGTATCGGGGAGGATGTACCGCACTTTTCAGGCGCCGTATACACCTGAAAGCGTATATTGAATCGTGCCGAATTGAGGTAAAATGCAATAGGAAAAAAGAATTTAATTAAAGTACTTGGTCACCATCGCTGAGTAGAGGAAAATGTGCGAATTCGTAAGACCAGACATCACAGAGGGTAAAGTGGTGGGCCATATAGGAATCGAACCTATAACCTGCCGATTAAGAGTCGGACGCTCTACCAGTTGAGCTAATGGCCCATGAGAAATTATTTATTGATGTTACTGAGGCTTGCACTTCTGTCAACCAGACGAAGACAAGCACCAATGCATTTTTTTTCGTTCGTGAGGAGTGTGCAGAGTTCCGCTAGTCAGATTCGACAGAACGGCTTATACTTAAATTTGGTTAGACGACAGTTTTTTGTTGATACCGGGTCGATCTATGTTATAGTGGGTGTAATTATAGCCTGCTGAGTCAGATGTAACGTAGAGCGAACCGAAGGGAGCGATCATCGTACATGTTGACCCGCTTGATTGAGATGGTGAGTTTTATTCTGGCGCAATCGCTAGAACATGAAGATGAAGACTGGGGGTTGGTTCGGCGCGAGTTGACCGAACAATTAGAGGGTAGGGGCTTTAACGACAACGAGATCGACGTTGCGTTTGAAGTCGCTAACCGAATTCGTTCCCGAATTGAAGACGGCGCGTCAACGCCGTTTCCATTCAAGACCAACATGGTCTATCAATATCTCGAACAAATTAAACTTACGCCCCAAGCCCGTGGGTATCTCACTCGTCTCGTCTTTGAAGGCGCATTAACGCCGCAGCAACGCGAAGAAGTCGTCGAACGCTCGTTTTTCTTTGACGCACAAGAAGTCGATGAAGACGATGTTCAGTTTCTCGTCAATATGATTTTGGGCGGAGACGGCTGGACCGGTGAAGATTCACCCAACATGTCCTATATTCTTCACTAACATCAGTTCAGGCAAAATCTGTCTCAAGAAGTTAATCCAAAAAGCCCTGGGAACCACTCTATTGGCTTCGGTGCGGGCTTTCTGGCCCTTTAGCACTGGCGTTCCCTTCACCCAGGGCGGAGTCTGTAGATATCTAACCCCTTTTGAATTTGCATGAGAATCTTCCTTGGGTCTCGCCTACGAAGCGGGCGCAGATTGCGCTACTCTATTGGTTCCTAATACAATAAGCAGAGATTGAGTATGGTTGGCCCAGGTTTGGACCATTTGTATCATTGCCAACACTTTTGGGAGAGGAAGAACCATTGACCGCACCAGACGCTGACCGTTCGGCTCTTGAGCAACAATTAAATGGCTTGCGAGACCGCATTGACGAAATCGACTGCGAAATTTTACAGTTGATCAATGACCGGGCCAAACAAGCGCAAGCGATTGGCAAGCTCAAAAGCGAAAGTGAAGCCGAGTTTTATATTCCATCCCGCGAAAAGGCGATTCTCGACAAGGTGTGCGAGTTGAACGAAGGCCCTCTCACAGACGAAGCCATTTCAAGCGTGTTTCGTGAGGTGATCAGCGCTTGCCGTTCGCTCGAAACTATGATTTCGATCGCCTATCTCGGCCCTGAAGGCAGCTATCACCACGCCGCCGCACAGATTCACTTTGGCCGTTCGGCGAATTACATCTCAACAGTCACTATAGGCCAAGTGTTTGAAGCATTAGAACGAAACCGGGCGGATTACGGCCTGGTCGCGATTGAAAACTCGATTGAAGGCAGCGTCGCGCAGACCTTGGACCGGGTCGCCCATTCGTCCGTCAAAGTGATTGGCGAGCGCTACCTGCCGATATCACATTGCCTAATCAGTTATGCCGAGCTGGGCGAGATTGATAAAGTCTATTCACACCCCCAAGGCCTGGCGCAGTGCCGCAAGTGGTTAGAGTCAAACCTGCCTAACGTTCAACTGATCGATAGTTCGAGCACATCTCGTGCTGTGCAAATTTGTGTGGAAGATAAAAAAGCGGCGGCCATCGCCAGCGAATTGGCGTCTGATATTTTTGACGTGCCAATTCAGGTGCGCGGCGTCGAAGACATTACTGGCAACACCACCCGCTTTTATATTCTTGGCAAAAAAGCGCTAGCGCCCAGCAAAGACGACAAAACCTCAATGGCGGTGTATGTTCGCGACCAGGTCGGCGCTCTCTATAAGATGTTGGAACCGTTTAAGAAAAACAAAGTCAATTTGACTAACATCGTTTCGCGGCCCAGCAAGCAAGAAGCCTGGCAGTATATGTTCTTCTTGGAATGTGAAGGCCATTATCAAGACGAAAACGTGGCGCATGCGGTCCGTGATATTGAATCGTTTAGCCTGTTTGTGAAAATTTTAGGCTCATACCCGCGCGCGCTTCGCCCGAACCGCGACGAAGTGTTATAAGGATATCCCGTGGTTGACGATCTCCCCTTTTTTGAACGTATAGGCGTCTTTGGCGTCGGCCTGTTGGGCGGTTCGGTGGGGCTTGCTATCAAGCGCCGTTGGCCTAATGCGAACATAGTCGGCATTGGGCGCAATGAAACTCGCTTGCACCAGGCGGTTGAGTGCGGCGCCATTGATGACTATTCCACAACCCCTGGCTCAATCGAACCCAAACTCGACGCGCTGATTTTATGTACGCCGGTCCGTTTAATCCCTGAGAACCTCAAACAAACTATACCGGCGCTCAAACCGGGCGCGGTTGTGACCGACGTGGGCAGCACCAAAGAAGAACTGGTCGCTCAATGCGTTGAGGTTGCTGGCGGCGCTGTGCGCTTCGTTGGCGCTCATCCGATGGCGGGGTCTCATCAATCAGGCGTGTGCGCCGCGCGGGCCGACTTGTTTGAGGGTCGGGTTTGTATCGTCACGCCGCATGAATCATGCGACGCCGAGGCGATGAAACTGACCGTTGAACTCTGGAAGGCGCTAGGGATGAGCGTGGTTGAAATGACGCCCGCTGACCACGACCACCTTACCGCCCATTCGAGCCACCTGCCCCATCTGACCGCGCGGGCGTTGTGTATGGTCGCGAAAGCGCAGGGGGACGCGATTCTGCCTGTGGTGGGTAAGGGGTTTCATGACACCACCCGGCTGGCGGCGGGCAACCCTGACGTATGGATGGACATCTGTCTCGATAATAAAAAATCAATTTGCGCAGCCTTGTCAGCGTTAAGCAAAGAGGTTGATTCATTGCGTTCGTTAATTGAGAGCGAAGATGAAAACGGCTTGCGTGAATTTCTTGAAACAGCCAAAGCTTGGAAAGAAACAAGCAAGTTAAACGATGCATAAACATTTTGGGCCATCTATAAAATTAAACAGTCTTGAGGAATTTCAAACATATTGACAACGCAACGACCGTGTCGAGCCGGGGCGCCACTCTGGGTGCGCCTATGCAGATGGGCCTGAAAGCCCACACTGAAGCGAGCCGAGATTTACCCATGCCAACCGCTGTGGTAGTTTTTTTGAGATGGCCCAAAACCAACTAGCCCATTTAAGCAGGAGACCCCAAAAAAAATGATGTCACAGCACCAAATGTTTACGCTTCTTCGTTATAGCACCTGCACGTTGATTTTCGTTTCTGTATGCGCCCTGAATGGATATGCCCTGGGGCAGTACGAACTCTTTGAAGTGTTTATTGCTGACGAGATGGTGTATGACAATCCATTTGATTCGAACGAAGTCAAAGTGGATGCGTTGATTACCAATGAGTCGGGCGAAACAATAATCGCCCCCTGCTTTTATACAGACAATAACCAATGGGGGCTGAGATACGCTGCGTCAAAGCCCGGCGCTTATCAATACACAATCAGCGCGGTCCAAGATGGAAACTCGCGCGAACTCGCGAAAGGTGAGTTCAACGTTGGGCCAAACGATGAACCGGGCTTCATTCGCATTGGCGAAAGCGGGCGCTATTTCGTGTATGACAATGGCGAGTCGTATTTTCCTCTCGGTCAAAACATGGGCTGGGTGTCGCGCTCGCTCGACGCATGGACCCGTTATTTAGACGAATGTCAGGCGGCGAAAATCAATTGGATTCGCATCTGGATGTGTTCGTGGGGCTACACCGAGATGGTTTGGACGCCGCAGGGCGGGCGCTACCACGGCCTCGAACAATATGATCTACGCAACGCAGCCTTATGGGACGGTATCTTTCAAAACGCCAAAGAACGAGGCGTCACTATCACCCTGGTGATAAACCATCATGGCCAATACTCGACCGGGCATAACCCCATCTGGAACGAGAACCCCTACAACACCGCCAACGGCGGCTACTTAAACCATCCGTCTCAATTCTTCACCAACGCCCGCGCTAAAAAAGACTATCGCGACAAACTGCGTTACATCGTTGCGCGCTATGGCGCTTTTACCAACTTAATGGCGTGGGAATTTTGGAACGAAGTCGACTTGACCACTAGTTTTGACCTTGCGACGGTCAATAACTGGCATGAAGAAATGGCGGCGTATCTTAAATCTATCGATCCATACGGCCATTTGTGTTCGACCAGCGCGTCGGCGGATATCCCTGCGTTACACGAAACGCCTGGAATCGATTACGCCCAGACTCACGCTTACACCACTGGTTTAATCGACCGTCAACAGTCGGTGTCTAAACGCTACTACGATACCGAACCAGACAAGCCACACTTCTTCGCTGAGATGGCCTATGGGTGGCAAGGCCCGGCGCGGTTTGACACCGACGGTGTTAGCTTACACAACCAACTTTGGTCGTCGGTTCACAGTTATGACAGCGGGACGGCGATGACCTGGTGGTGGGACAACTGGATCAGGCCTCAGAATTTATATTACCACTTTCGCTTTCTCGCCAACTATATAAACGATGTCGACTGGGAACGTGAACAACTGCTGCCGATACCCGTCGAAATTGCCTCGATCGTAGATAACGCGGATGATTTCACCTTTGTTCCAGGCCTGGGATGGGCGAACACTGACCGGCAAACCTTCGAAATTTTTCCCGACGGCACTGTTGAGGGGCTGGGGCAGGCGTCTTCGTTTATTCACGGGGCGTTTCACCGCGATATGGCCCCAAGTCCAATATTTGTAGTGACTTTAGACGTTCCGGGCGAGTTTGTGATTCAACTCAGCCGCGTTGCGGCGGCGGGAGCGGCGCTGAGGATATCGGTCAATGACGAGGTTGTCATCACCGAGGTATTCAGCGCAAGCCCCGAAGATACTACAATGTCGGGCGATCAAGGCCGGATTTCAGTCCCTCTCGCCGAGGGTGAAAACCGTATAAAAATCCACAACGTTGGGTCTGATTGGGTGGAAGTTCACTCACTGACCGTAGGCCAGTATGTTCAACGGCCAGTAGGGTTTGCGCGTGGTAACGATGACCGCGCCTTGGTTTGGATTCAAGACCGGATGCACCGATTGGTCGTGATTGACCAGTATGAAAGCGCCAGCCAGTTGAAACCAACCGTGGTTCGTCTGCCTGCGTTCACGTCTGGCGAATATCAAGTGGTACAATTCGATCCGTGGACCGCCTCACGGAACGCGGTCGGTGATTTTCATGCGGGGGAAGCGGGGCTTGAGTTCCCGCTGGATTCATTCACGCGCGACAATGCGTTTCAAATCACCAAACGTAACGCGAACGTGAAATCAGCAACGGCGCACTGACGCCCTGATTGATCTGGAGGTTGTATTTTCATGTTAGAGTTTTTGAATGCGCATAAGAAAACGATTATGGCCGCCACTTTGTGGTTGGTGATTCCATCTTTTATTTTGTTGTATGGGTATGGCCAATGCGCCGCGCCCCAACAAATTCAATGGGTGGCGAAGGTCAACGGCGAAGACGTTACAGCCCTCGAATGGGAATTTCATCAAAACGACATTCGCCGCCGAATCGAACAACAAAACCCCAACGCTGAGATCGACGCTGAGATGGTGCGCGACCGCGGCCTTCAAGAAGCGATCGTCAACGCGCTATTGCGCCAGATGGCGAACGAATGGGGCGTCAGCACCACCAACCAGGAAGTCGTGCAAACCATTCAGAACACCCCGGCGTTTCAAGACGATAACGGCAACTTTAATGTCGCGAATTACCGCGCCATTCTCCAATACAACGGTTTAGACCCAATCAATTATGAAGAGCAACAACGCGACTTCATGACATTGGGCAAAATTCGCTATCTGGCCGCGAGTTCGGCGTTTCGCGCCGCCAGCGAAGCCAACGCCTCAAAAGAGCGTGAGCGCGTTTCGATGGAAATTGACTTTTTGGCGTTTGAGCCGTCGCGTTACACTGAAGAAGTAGAAATTGACGACCCCGAAATGGCGGCGTATTTTGAAGACACCATCGAAGACTACCGCGTGCCTGAACAGCGCCGCGCTTCGTATGTGTATTTTGCCGCGTCTGACCACATTCAAGACGCGACCTTCTTTGAATCTCAATTAGAGCGTTACTTCAACCAAAACCAACAGGCCTATGAAGTGGCTGAAAAGGTTCGCGTTCAATATTTGACCTACAAGGCTGACGATTTCACTGGTCAAGTCGAAGCGACGGATGATGAGATACAAGACTACTACAACAACAATTCGTCGAAATATCTTACCCAGGCGCGTGTTAAGTTTCGTTATGTGATGGAGCCGCTCGAAACCTATGCGGAGACGATTGACGTGTCTGACGAAGAGGTCGAGGCGTATTATCAAGAAAACTTGATTCGCTACCAGCATGGCGAAGAAGCCAAGGCCAGCCACTTGTTGTTGCGCGTTGATGAAGGTGAGAGCGAAGACTCCGTCAAAGCGCGCCTCGAAGAAATCAAACAAGAGATCGCCAATGGCGACTTGACTTTCGCCGAAGCGGCTGAGAAATACTCCGAAGACCCGTCCGCTAAAACCAACAAAGGCGACTTGGGTTATTTTGGCCGCGGGCGCATGGTGCCGCCGTTTGAAGAGGCGGCGTTTCGTCTTCCACTCGGCGAGGTTTCTGACTTGGTCCAAACCCAGTTTGGCTATCACATCTTGCTGGTTGAAGACCGCCGTGAAGAGGGCGTAGAACCGCTCGAAAGCGTGAGCGGCGCCATTCGCTTGACGCTTCAGAAGCAACGCGCCGTTGAGGCGATGGAAGAAAAAGCCGCTGAGTTAGATTCGTTAGACGAAGTCTCGAGCGAATTTGAGGTCAAAACCAGCGACTGGGTGGCGCGCGGCGGCAACATTCCCGGCATCCTGTCAACGGACGGCTTTTATCTGATCTCAGCCGCATTTCGTGATAATAAAGACCAACCAGTTGGGCTGGCCGGCAATACCCGCACACAAAACCTTTATCTCGTCGAAACCATTGAGCGTGAAGAAAGTCGCACGATGACCCTCGACGAAGCCCGCGACCAGGTCACTCAAGACGTGAAAGAAGAGAAGGCGGGCGAGGTTGCTCAAACGGCGGCGGACTCTGACATGGATCGAATCCGCAGCGCCTCAGCGACGGTGACGCTCGAAACCATCGCAATCGGCCGCGGCCTGAATGTGGAAACTTCACAGCCGTTTGGGCGCTCTGACCAGTTTATCCCTGGCTTTGGCGCGCGCCCATTCGCGTTGGTCGGCTCGGTGTTTGGTTCGCAAGAAGGCGAAATTTCCGGCCCCTTCACCACATCAACAGGGACGCACATCGTTCGCCTGTTGGCGCGCGAACCGGCGCGGTTGCCTGAGTTGGATGAAGTGCGCCGCCAGGTTGAGCAGGATTACACAAGAGACCAATCCGCCCGCTTGGCGCGAATCAGCGCCAGCGAATTCGCCAACAAACTGTTTGACGCCAACTCAAGTTTGGCGGATGTAGCAAACGCTGATGGTTTGACGGTAAACGAGACCGAGTTGTTCACCGACAGCGACCCGATTGGCGGCCTTGGTTTCAAACCAAACCTCAACCAGGCCGTGTTTAATCTTCAAGCGATTGGCGACAGCACCTATATCCCGGTTGAGAGCACCAGCCGCCCCAATCCACAAAGCCCCGATGAAATAGTCGACGGGTACTACATTTTCGAGGTGCTTGAAATCAAAGACGATTACCTGCCCGAACTTGATGACGTCAAAGAAGACGTTGAGAAAGACTTTCGCTTGAAAAAAGCCGAAGCCATTGCGCTTGAAGAAGCCAACAAGACGCTTGAAGCCATTCAGGCCAAGATCGCTTCGTCAGAGCCTGTGTCAGCGACCAAGGCGGTCGATCTGTCTGATTTCGCGTCAGACGAAGACGGCGCCGAAGCCGGGCGCAAAGCGGCCTATCGCGGGCCCTACACCATGACAGGCGGCGGACAGGTTCCAGGCGTCGGGCGTTCGCCATCCATCACCAAGACGCTCTTACACATCGAGCCGGGCCAGGTGTCTCAGGTCGTGACCAATTACCAGTTTGAGATGGACGAAGGCGAGCGCGTCCAAGGCCCCATGACGGGCGCGTATATCATTCAACTGCTCAGCAAAGAAGAACAAGAAGAGGCCGCCCCTTCGCCGTTTGACCAGTTTTTAGAACAGCGCCAACAAATGGCCGCCGCCTCAGCCTGGATCGAACAAGTCAGCGCCGAAGCGACCATCGAATACAACCAAGAGTTTTTGAACCCCAATTTTGATGAAGAAGAAACCATGGACGCCGAAGGCGAAGAAACCGCCCAGGCGGGCGCCGCTTCATAACAACAAGCATCAATAGAACCACAGAAACGCCCCGCGGATATGCATCCACGGGGCGTTTCTTTCGTAGAGACGGATTGTGTTATTTCGGGCTCATCCGGGATTTGAATACGCTCTCTCAAATTGAATTAGAGCGTTTGTCAAAAATATGTGCGTAAAGCGCGCCCGT
>CAZKYC010000077.1:0-22600 GCA_964556895.1 uncultured bacterium
TGGGTTGTAAAGGGGTAGAAACCAAGTTTTCTTCAATCGGCTAAACTGTTACAATACTATTAGTTTCATTAATTTTCAAAACAAAGTCTGGTCTTATAGTTTGAGTGCCTGCAGGAAGGTTCGGCTGCCTAACAACTTCTCCTCGGAACTCTTTCCAACCTAAAATACTGACAATTCTTAATATCGTTTCTTCGTATTTATTTTCATCGTCATGATAGTTGCCAGTATTTACTATATGGCAGACCTCTTCCCATAATTCTCTTATTTCGTTGTCGGTCATTGAGGCTACTCCTCTAAAAGTAAAAAATTGCCCTCTCCTCTTACTCTTTATCCACAAAGATTTTTCCGGGGTTGAGGATGCCTTTGGGGTCGAAGGATTGTTTGATGCGGCGCATGACCTTGATGCCGGTCTCGCCCACCATCATCGGCAGGTACTTGCTCTTGATACAGCCTACGCCGTGCTCGCCGGTCACGGTGCCGCCCAGTTCAATCGCCTTCTTAAAGATTTCGTCAAAACACTGCTCGACCCGCTCCATCTCTTCCAGGTTGCGCTCGTCGGTGAGGCAGGTGGGGTGAAGGTTGCCGTCGCCGGCATGGCCGAAGGTGCCAATGTCGAGCTGATATTTGTCGCGCATCTCTTCGATATACGCCAGCATCTCAGGCACGCGGTTTCGCGGCACGGTGGCGTCTTCAAGAATGGTGGTGGGCTTTCGCCGCGCCAGCGCCGACAGCGCCATGCGGCGGGCGGAGGCCAATTGCTCAGCTTCTTCCTGTGTCTGGGCGATTTTAAATTCGGTCGCACCCTGCTCTTTGCAAATCGCTTCGATGGCCTCGACTTCTTCCGCCACCTGGGCGGGGTGCCCGTCGGTTTGAATGAGCAGCAGCGCGCCGATGTCGCGCGGCAGGCCGATGTGCGAGAAATCTTCAACGCAGTTAATGGTCACATTGTCGAGAAACTCGAGCGTACAGGGGATGATCTTGCCCGCGATGATTCCTTTAACGGCGTTGCCCGCCGACACCATGTCAGGAAAATAGGCCAGCATGGTTTTGCTCGATTTGGGCGGCGGGATCAGCCGCAACAGCACCTTGGTAATCACGCCCAGCGTGCCTTCTGAACTGACGAGAATCTTTTTGAGGTTATAGCCCGCCACGTCTTTTTTCGACTTGCTGCCCGTCCATAACACTTCGCCGTCGGGCAAGACCACCTCGAGGCCCATGACATAGTCTTCAGTCACGCCGTATTTCAGACAGCGCAGGCCGCCCGAATTTTCGACCACGTTGCCGCCGATGGTCGAAATTTTCATCGAGCCGGGGTCAGGCGGATAAAACAGGCCCTGCTCTAACACCGCCGCCGCCAGGTCAGCGGTAATGACGCCGGGTTGAACCATCACGGTCAGGTTTTCATCGTCGATTTCGAGAATCTGGTTCATGCGAACCGTGCACATCACCACCCCGCCTTCGAGCGGTACGCTGCCGCCTGAGAGGCCGGTGCCCGAGCCGCGCGGCACGACCTTCACATTGTTCTGGTTGGCCCATTTCATCAACGAGGCGACTTCTTCGGTGGTTTCGGGGTACACCACCGCCGCCGGGGCGGCGGTGAGGTTGGGGGTTCCATCGAACGAATAGGTCATCATATCGACCGGGTCGGTGGTGATGCGGTCGTTGGGGAAAATCGCTTTGAGTTCTTGGTCAATTGTTGTGGTGATCATGGCGCGGCTCCTTCGCGGCCCGTTTCGAAGGCGTACGGGCGTTAATACTGTATTCTAGTTTATCATGGATGGACGCCGCCCGAAAGCAAACAGATGGTGGTATTTTGATGGCAAGACGTTACTTCAAAATTTTTTCGATCGCTGATGGGTTTGATTAAAAACGTGCGGACGCCGCCCTTCTTCCATATCCTATCGCTTCGGGATTGGCAGGAAAGCGGTAAATCCCTAGGGGCTTGGGACAGCGTCCCCCATTCTTATCCAGACCAAACAGCGAAGAACCTTTTTATTGAATAAGGGGAAAGACGCTTCTATTCCAATCACACATCCTACGACAGGCGCGCTAAATCAAGACATCATTACGGAATATCAATACTTGACTAGTTGGAAGAAATTCTGCCATTACTTTTTATAGAAGCCCGTGATTTTATCCAAGCCCGTTTGTGGATTGATTCGTTGACAGACTTTCGCGTTTTAGGGAACAAATGAAGAATTATACCGAACGTGAAGGGTCAATTCGACTTGATCACAACGGCCTGGTTTTTTTTGCGGCCAAACTTGATGAGAGCGTCGTTACATTCAAACGCCACAACGCCGGGCGCGTAGAATATGCTATTCGATTTAGGCGGCTCAGTGACGTGAACCTTTCGACCCGCCCAAGCGGCGGTCAGTTTTTGTTTTTGAGTGTTGAGCAACAAGATGGGCGTACGTTGCTGTGGGCTGAATTTCACCTTGGCGTATGAGCCGTTCACCACCAGATAAAAATTCGCCTTCATCGCGCTGTCGCGTGTGGCGACCACTAGATCAGCGTCAGATTCGACGAACGGATTGTCAATCAACTCGCCTTGGCGAATCGCGATCACTTCGGTCCCTTCGTGCCATTCCAAGACGCGCAAGCCAGGCAACGGCAATGACGCATACTTGGGTTCAAACGGCTCGCGGCCTGGTTGTTGCAAGGCGGCGATATAAAAGAAGGGGTTCACCGGCTGTTTCAGTTCAATCTCTAAAAACTCGCCCAATGCGCCTTCGGCGGCGTGTGGACGCATCACGCTATTTGGCGAAAACAACAGTTCAAGCGTTCCAAACCCTTGGGGTTTGTATCGGCCTCTGCGTTCAAGCCGTCGTATCGCCTGCCAGTCGCGCAGGCTATAAATTTCTTCTGAGAGTTCATCGCCTTTGACGTCAATCTTGACCCATTCATTGACATCGCCTAAAAGCGTGTCAGCTTTTGGAGGCAGCGATACCACCACATTGCGGGCGCCAATCACCGGGCTGGCCTGATGAGGAAAGTGGGCGACGATGGTATACGCGCTGCCGACCGTGCCTTCGTGGCGGCGTACGCTGATCGTGCGCCCGCCGGGCGAGTCTTGGCGCCAGGCGCTGTAGAGCGAAGTGATGAGCGGCGCGGCGCTGAAGTCAAAGTGTTTGATTGGCGGCGTCGGACACTCAACCTCTCCCGTCGCGCCATACAGGTCATGAAACCAGCGAAACTGAAGCCCGCCTTCATGGAACAAGAAACTCTCATGCGCCACGTGGAGGGTTGACGCGACCACCGTATTCGTCGCTGACTGGATGGCGAGCAGGTGTTTCTCGCGCGGTTTTTGCAACGAAAACACACTCAGGTTGACTTCAGGATACTGCATCAACACCGGCTCAATCGAAAGCGGCGGAGCGTTCATCGACGCGCCGCGCGCGGTATAAAAGAAGGTATAAGGATGATTGTCGCTGTCAGCGGCCAACTCGGCCCAGCGCTCGACATAATCAGGCGCCTTTGATTCGCTGGCGGCCAGGTGATAGACCGCCCCCCACGGCCCTGGCATGGCTGGGTAATCATCAAGGCGCCACCCCGCGTCGCGCTTGATGGATTGAACTTCTTGGGTCGCTTTCACTGGTTCAGTTTCAGCGGGCCGCGGCAGGCCAAACATCTCTAACTGGTCTTTCAGTGTCAAACGGCTGCCGCTGCGGGCAATGTTGAGGTCGCGCTGGCGCAACGACGATGGCATCAGGGCCAACGCTTCGGCGGGGCTTTGCCGCGCCTTTAGCTGCGCGGTGGCGGAACGCAAGTCTTTCTTGTTATACAGCGATGGATTGTAACCAGGGAACAGGGAATGGGTCATCGGGACCCATGGAGTGGTGATGACGTTCGCCAATCGCGGCGCCAGCGTCTGGGCGGAACTAGGCAGGCGATGCGACTCAATCGCTGACGCGAGCCGAGTGAATGTCCCCGGCGCAGCGGTGTAGGGGTAGCCCAGGCGCTTCATGGTTTGCGTCCAGGGGATGGCGACTAGCAATAAGGTTTCGATCTCTTGAAGAGAACAGGCGAAGCGCCCGTTTTCTTCGACCAGACCGTTGAGCCCGCGCTGAGTGAGTTGAGAAGCGGCGTAAAGGTCGGGCAAGAGAGACGCCGCTTCGCGCTCGCGCCCCCATTCGAGAGGATAGATCGAGATGCAAAACAACGTCGACAGCCCCAGCCCGCTGCCCAAAGCGATGGCGTCCTCTGGGGCGAGCGAAGCCGAGTCGATCGAGCGGCAATACGACGCCAGGCGGTCGCGGATAGACTTTATACGGCGGTTTGGTTGGTGGCGGTCTTTGGTGTCAAAACGAAAGTATGACTGATCGTAGAGCAGCGTGGCCAATGCCAAGAGTGTCGCGTCGCGTTTGGTGAACGCGGGCCGCGCCAGCCCTGACGCGTCTACTGAATCGGCCGTTTCGAGCGCGACTAATAACCGGCTGAATTCAACTTTAGCGGCTTGAAGCGCCCAGCGCTCGCGTTCGAGATATAAGTAGGCGTTTAACTCGGTGATTAACTTGCTGTAGAGTAAAAACGGTTGATCGTCTAACCAGTGGGGCTGAAAGTCGTCATTCTGTCGAAAGGGGCCGTCGCCGACATACCAGGGGGATTGGGGCAGCAGGTATCCATCGACGCGCAGAAAAAACTCGTCGCCGCGCTCTTCGAGGCCGCGCCTTAGTCTTCGCTCGGTGTCGCGCCGTTGGTCGCGCCCCGCCAACAGCATGGGGCGGCCTTCGTCCTGCGCCTTCTCAACCAATGAATTGGGGATCGGCGGCAACACGGCGTTCTGCGGCCATACTTCCGCGACGCAACAGAACATAATCAACAAAGAGGCAATGAAAAATAGGCGCATGAAACGCTTTCAGTCAAAAGAATGGTTCTTCCCGTATATCAAGTATAAGAATAACACGCTTCAACCCGAATGACATGTGACTGTAGATAAGAGAGCGTTACAGGGTCGGTTCGTCCGCCGCAGCGGACAGCCCACCAGCAATTTTGAAAGCGTTACGTTTATAAATTCCGCGCCTAGTGCGTGCCCTCATACAGGTCGCGGCCTTCGACCAGCGCGCGCATCTTGCGATCGGCGACGTTGCGCTGCAACATCCAGAACCCGCAATCGGGATGAATGTATTTGAGCCGCGCCTCGCCGCAGGCGTCGACGATGGTTTCGATGCGTTTGGCGATCAGGTCGGGCGACTCGACTTCGTTGTCTTTGATGTCGATCACGCCAACGCCCAGGCCGATCTCTTCTTTGATATCATTGAGGACAGACAGCTCGTCATAGCCGCGCCGGGCGAATTCTAACACCAGAAAATCGAGGTTGAGCCGGTTGATGAAATCGACCAGGTTTTTCCATTGGCCGCGCTGGATGGTTTGGCCTCCGTAGTTTCCGAAGCAGATATGCAGCGCCTTGGTTTGTTTGATTGCCTCAAAAACGATATTGAGCGCCTCGGCGGCCCAGGGCGAGTCTTCGGGGTGGCCGGGGATATTGGCCTCATCGAGTTGGATGACGTCGGCGTTGATGCCTGCCAGTTGGTCTTTGAGCACCTTGGCGATTTCTATCGAGAGCGCGGCTTTGTCTTTGTAATGGTTGTCGATCAACACTTTGGCCAGCATGTGCGGGCCGGTGCAGGTGAATTTAAGCGGGGCGTTGGTCAACGGGCGGATGAACTCGTAATCAGAGCGCAGGTTGAGCGTCCCCTCGCCGATGGCGGTTTCGACCACGCCGGCGGGTTCAGAGCGGTAGTCCATACCCGCGTCGGTGCGAAAGCGGTCGATGTCAGACAGGGCGTACTTGGTTTTTACGCCGCTCATAGGCCGAACGAAATAATCGATCATGCCGTTGGTTTCGGGGTGGCTGGGGTCGAAGCGGTTGAGTTCGCCGTCGCCGATCAGGTCGATGCCCGCGAGTTCCTGGGTTTTAAAGACAACCATGATGGCGTCTTTGAGGGCCAGTTTTGAGGTCTGGCCGAGTAGCCAATCGGGGGCTGGGTAGCTGCCGACTACGGTTGTTTTGATTTTGCTAGGCATGGTTGTTCTCCCGCTATCCTATCTTATGGAAATTCGTCATCATTGTTGGCGTCGCCGTAGCGTGAGATAAACCACTTTAAGCCGATGACGTCGCCAATCGCAAAAACAATTAAGACGCCGATCAGCCACGGGTTCAAAAAATCAAGCACGGTCGAGCCGAGTATGATATACACGATCAAATAGAAGGCGATTGAGACCGCCGAACATTTGATCCATTCTCGTTGTTCGTTCATTCCATCCATCCATCCTTGTTTCGGCCTTCAGTATAACCAAAAAACGCCCTTGGCGCTTCCCCCAAGGTTGCGGACGGGCGGGGCTGTCCGCTAGAATTCAGTTAGACATACAATCTATTCATAGGACATACCATGGTTAAACTCGCGCAACGTACCAACCGCATCGATTCATCCGGCATCCGCAAAGTCTTCGCCCTGGCGGCGGAACTCAAAGACCCCATCAATCTGTCAATCGGCCAGCCCCATTTTGACGTCGAAGACAGCGTCAAAGAGGCCGCCATTGAGGCGATTCGCGGCGGCAAAAATAGTTATACCTTGACCGCGGGCCTGCCGCCGCTGCGCGAGAAGATCAAGCAATCGTATCTCGACCGCCAGTGGCCCGACCTGGGTGACGTAATGATTACATCGGGCGTCTCGGGCGGCATCTTGCTTTCGCTGATGGCGCTGTTGGATGAAGGCGACGAGATCATTGTGCCCGACCCCTATTTTGTCATGTACAAACACCTGGTCAATTTCATTGGCGCCAAGGCGGTCTATCTTGATACCTACCCCGATTTTCAGATGCACCCCGACAAAGTCGCTTCGCTCATCACGCCGCGCACCAAGGCGATGCTGCTTAACAGCCCCGGCAACCCGACTGGAGTTGTCTATACCGAAGAGGTGGTGAAGGGAATTGTCGACATCGCCCAACCACAAGACATCGTGTTGATCTCTGACGAGATTTACGAATCGTTTTTGTATGACGGCGATCTGGTGTCGCCGGGCGCGATCTATCCAAACACGCTGGTGTTGGGCGGGTTTTCGAAGTCAGCGGCCATGACCGGCTGGCGCATGGGTTGGGCGTATGGCCCCAACGATTTGATCGGCGCCATGCTCAACATTCAGATGTATTCGTTTGTGTGCGCGCCCAGCATCGCCCAACACGCCTGTTTGAAGGCGTTCGACGTCGACATGGCGCCGCGGCGGGATGAATACCGGGGCAAGCGCGACCGCATCTACAATGGGTTGAAAGACCACTTCAAGGTGGTGAAGCCAGGCGGCGCGTTTTATATTTTCCCCGAAGCGCCGGGCGGCGACGGCGATGCTTTCGTCAAGAAAGCGATTGAGAACAACGTGTTGATTGTTCCGGGCAGCGTCTTCTCAGAACGCAAGACCCACTTTCGCATCTCCTACGCCGCGAAAGACTCGACCATCGACAAGGGGATCGAAGTGTTACAACGCCTTGCGGGGGAGTATGTGTAGCGAAGCCGTCAATTGGGAGAGGGGCCATCTCAGGCGCAATCCAGATTCAGGATACGTTTAAGGGGGGACGGCGCGTTAGCGCCTGGGGGGATCCGGTATTCTTCGTCAGAATCAGGGTTCCGCCGCGGCGGACAAGCCCAGGGGCAGAGGGAGAAGAAGCTCGCTCAATCCGAGGTAGGGTGGGCTCATTCGCTACGGCGAATAGCCCACCATGCAAGGGGTAAAATTTATCCGGTAGGCTAGATAAACCATGAAAAAACACACATCAACACTATTTGTATTTCTGTTTTGCATATCTGGATTTGCTGCAGAACCACTCAAGTTTCACCCGCCCAAAGACATCGCCAGCGGCGGTGTGTTTGGGCTGAGCAGTATGGACGCTGGCGACATTAACGGCGACGGGCTGGTTGACGTTCTCGCGGTTGAGGGAGGCAAGCACGCCAATGGGCGAAAGACGTTTGTTTGGTTTCAAGCGTCCTCAGATATACAAGGCGAGTGGGTGCGCCATGAGATCAACGACCAGGCGCCGCTGCGTTCGTTTCTCGGCGCCGCCAAACTCGCCCACATGAACAACGACGGCCGATTGGACATCATCGTATCGTCTGACAATCACTCTGGCGCCAAGAAAGAAGCCGACGTGATTGTTTTCGTCAACCCGGCGCAAAAAGGCAAGCCCTGGCAGTGGCGCAAAGCCAACAAAGAGACCTTGCCGCTTCATCACATCAACGATATGGAAATCGCCGATATGGATGGCGACCTAAAACTCGACATTATCGTCAGAAGCCTTGAGCCAAACCAGATTCATATTTTCTTTCAAGAGGATGATTTGACCTTTTCTGTCAAAACCATTGATACAAACATCGAACAATCTGAAGGTCTTGGCGTCGGCAACCTCAACGATGACGGCTTGCCCGATATCACCTACACGGGCTATTGGCTAGAAGCCCCGCTCAACCCGCGGTTGCAAGACTATGTGAGGCATACCATCGACAGCCAATACAACACCGTCAACCAAAATACCAAAGAGGCGGTTGGCGACATTGACGGCGATGGATTCAATGATGTTATCATTGCGCCCGCCGAGGCCTATCGAAAAGGCGGCGACCATGATCTGGCGTGGTATAAAAACCCAGGCGCGCATTCTGAAAAGCCCTGGAAGAAGACGGTTCTTCAACCAAAGACCAACAACCACCATACCGTCAAACTCGGCGACATAGACAATGACAATGACTTAGATGTTGTGGTAGGTGTGCCCTGGGGAGACAAGCGCGTTCAGGTGTATTTAAACAATGGCGCCGGTGGCTTGGTTGGGCCGCAAACGATATTCAAAGGCCACGGATTGTATTCGGGCGTATTGGCGGATATTGATAACGACGGCGACATCGATGTCATCGGTCAAGACGCCTATGCAGAAGAATCAAAACCGTGGATCTATGAGAACCGCTTGGCTAAGTAACACAAGCAGCCAGTTAATCTTGAAGGTTTTCTAGCAGCCAGGCGGGCATGCGCTGGGGGGCGAGGCGGCCATTTTTGAGCGCGGTGCAGACCATCTTGGTGTAGCCTTTTGCGATGTCGATGCGCTCACCGTTTTCGCCATCCCGATAGATGGAGTAATAAAAATCAAGAAAGGCTTTTCCATTGGCTTCGACGCGGGTCTCGATCATTACCTCGTCGCCTAATTTGGCGGGGGTGAGATAGTCGGCCTCGGCGCGGCGGCAGACAAACAGGCAGTTACGCTCTTCTAACTCGGGCAGGGTGAAGCCCGCCGCCTCGACATACAGCGCGCGGGCGTATTCAAACAAACGCAGATAGTTGGCGTAATAGACCACCCCGCCGGCGTCGGTGTCGGCGTAGATCACTTTGTATGGGAACGCGCGTATCGGGAACGGCATCTTTTCTTTTAACTTAATGGTCTCAATACGTCAATTATTGATACGGCGGAATGAAACCAAGCGATTCGAGAAAAACGAATACGATTCGCAAGTTGCCGTCTCAAAACACCATCTTTAATGCCCTGGCATTGGTACAACTCTGCTCGCTTCAGTGCGGCTCCGCCTTGTAGCACAGGCGCTCCCAGAGTTGCACCAATGCCAGGACGCGTTTTTCTTTCACAAAACTCGTAACTTTTTTCGTAAACATGATTGGAGATGGCTTTTTGTTCTTGTCTGTCACCTGGTCGCTAAAGACAAAGCCAGAGGCCAGCCTTTGATGCAAGGGTCAAAAATAAAGAACAGTCTATAGAGACATTCGAAAACTCAGTGCCTCTCCAGCGCGTATTTCAACACGTCTTCCATCTCTTTCATGAAATGGATTTTGAGTTTCTTGCGCACCGCTTCAGGAATGTCTGGCTCGTCCTTGCGGTTGTCGTCGGGCAAGAGGATCGTCTTCATATTGGCGCGGTTGGCTGCCAACACTTTTTCTTTGATGCCGCCGACGGGCAAGACTTTTCCCCGCAGAGTGATCTCTCCAGTCATGGCGACGTTCTTATTGACCGGGCGCCCGGTCAGGGCGGAGATGAGCGCCGTAGCGATGGTGATGCCCGCCGAGGGGCCGTCTTTGGGGATCGCGCCTTCGGGCACATGAATGTGGATGTCAAAGCGTTTGTGAAACTCGCGATCTAATTGAAGCATGCGGGCGCGCGAGCGGGTGAACGACAGCGCCGCTTTGGCGGATTCCTGCATGACGTCGCCCAACTGCCCGGTAAGGATCAGTTGGCCGCTGCCCGGCATGATGGTCACCTCTGTGGTCATGGTTTCGCCGCCTACGCTGGTCACCGCCAGCCCGGTGGCGCAGCCCACGCCGTTTTCTTTACCGTGTTCCGTCTCGCGAAAGCGCGGGACGCCCAACAGGTCGTTGACCATTTTGGGGGTGACATTGACATCGCGCTTCAACTGGTTCGACGTCGCCTGGCGCGCCAACTTACGGCAGACCGACGCCATTTCGCGCTCCAGGTTTCTCACGCCGGCCTCGTGGGTGTAATCGCGAATGACCTGCATGATGGTCTTCTCTGAGAATTTGGGTTTGTATCGGTTCAGGCCGTGGTTCTTAATCTGTTTGGGCAAGAGAAAATCACGGGCGATGCAGGTCTTGTCTTCTTCGGTGTAACTAGGAACTTCGATAATCTCCAAGCGGTCTTTGAGCGCCATGGGTACGGTATGGCTCACATTGGCGGTGGCGATAAACATCACGTTCGACAGGTCAAACTCGACTTCCATATAATGGTCGCTGAAGGTGTGGTTTTGTTCGGGGTCAAGAACCTCTAACAACGCCGACGCCGGGTCGCCGCGAAAGTCCATGCTCATCTTGTCGATCTCATCCAGAAGAAAGACCGGATTGTTTGATTTCACTTTTTTGAGCGATTGGATGATGCGCCCCGGCATGGAGCCGATATAGGTTCGGCGATGGCCGCGAATTTCGGCCTCGTCGCGTACGCCGCCCAACGAGATGCGCACGAATTTTCGGCCCAACGAACGCGCAATCGAACGCCCCAGCGAAGTCTTGCCAACTCCTGGAGGCCCAACAAAGCACAAGATGGGCCCTTTCAGGTTGCGCTTCAGTTTTCCGACCGAGAGAAACTCCAAGATGCGCTCTTTGGGTTTTTCGAGGCCATAGTGGTCTTCGTTTAAGATCGCCTCCGCTTGTTCAAGATTAAGGTTGTCTTTGGTCGACTTCTGCCACGGCAGGTCACACAGCCAGTCGAGATAGTTGCGCACCACTGTCGCTTCCGGCGATAGCGGCGGCATGCCATTGAGGCGTTCGAACTCTTCATACGCTTTCTCTTCGGCTTCACTGCTCATCTTGGCGCGTTTGATTCGTGAACGGTACTTGCCAAAATCTTCGCCGCCTTCGCCGTCTTTGCCGAGTTCGCGCTGTAAGACTTTGATTTGTTCTTGCAGGTAATACTCGCGCTGCGAGTGCTCCATCTGTTTGCGCACTTCGCCTTTGATCTTGCTCTCGAGTTCTAAAATTTCGAGTTCGCCGTTGAGCACTTCGCTCAAATGTTTGAGGCGCCCTTTGGCGGTCGCCGCCGACAACAGTTTTTGTTTGTCTGATACTTTGATGACCAGTTGCGCGGCGATGGCGTCAGCCAGGCGCCCGGGGTCGTCAACATTGATGACCGAGAGCAGGGTCTCTTGGGGGACTTTTCGGTTGAGTTTGATATACGTCTCAAACTGGTCGCGAACGTGGCGCGCCAGCGCTAACACTTCAGGGCCTGCGTCGGTCGTCGGCTCAATCGGATCAACCGCCGCAACAAAGAACGGGTTCTCAGCGGTCATTTGTTTGATGCGCACACGCCCGACGCCTTCGACCAAGACTTTGATGGAACCGTCGGGCAGCTTTAACATCTGCATCAGGTTGACCAGCGCCCCGACGGAATACAGGTCTTCGGCGTTGGGTTCGTCGGTTTCCATCTTTTTCTGGGCGGCCAAGACAATCTGTTTGGCGCCTTGCATGCCCGCTTCCAGCGCGGCGACCGATTTGGGCCGCCCGACAAACAACGGCATGATCATCCCGGGAAAAATCACCACATCGCGCAACGGCAGCAGGGGAAATTCTGAGACCAGTTTGGTTGCAGGCTTTTTGGCTCTTGTCTTTGCCGTTTTGGGCGCCGTTTTTTTCTTGGCGGTGGTTTTGGTTGTTGTCTGGGTCTTCGTTTTGGTGGTAGGCATATCGTCTCAACAGTCGAGTGGGTTTTCTTTCAATAGAAATCGGCGGCGAATAGTTATTGGGCCAGCGACGGCCCAGGCAATTGGGCTTCATAAAACACGCCGATTTCACGGAAGCGCTGGTAGCGGTGTTCTATTAAATCGTCCGGCGACTTGGCCCCAAATTCTTCCAACCGCCGGGTGACCGCTTGTTTGACGTTCTCAAACGCGTCTTCGGGTTTGCGGTGGGCGCCGCCCATTGGTTCAGGGACAATCTCATCGATGACGCCCAGGCGTTTAAGGTCGTCGGCCACGATGCGCATGGCGCCCGACACTTGCGCCGCTTTGCTGCGGTCTTTGAGAATAATCGCCGCGCAGGCTTCGGGCGTACAGACGGCGTAGTAGGCGTTTTCTAACATCAACACACAGTTGCCCACGCCGATGGCCAGGGCGCCGCCGCTGCCGCCTTCGCCCAAGACCACACAGATGACCGGAACGCGCAGCCCCGCCATGATCTCCAGGTTCTCAGCAATGGCCGAATGTTGGCCGCGCTCTTCGGCGCCGATGCCGGGGTAGGCGCCGGGCGAGTCAATGAAGGTGATGATGGGCAAGCGAAAGCGGTTGGCCATTTCCATAATGCGCCGCGCTTTCTTAAAGCCTTCGGGGTGAGGCATACCGAAATTACGGCGGATGTTTTCGTCGGTGTCGCGGCCTTTTTGATGGCCCACAATCGCGACCGAATGACCGCTGATTGACCCCAGTCCGGCGACGATGGCTTCGTCGTCGCGAAAGGCGCGGTCGCCGTGTAACTCAACAAAGTCTTCGACAAACGCGTTGATGTAATCCATGGTGAAGGGGCGGTTGGGGTGGCGCGCCAGTTGAACACGCTGCCACGGGGTCAATTGCGAAAAAATCTCGTCAATCATGACCGCCAGTTTTTCGCGCAGGGGTTTTATTTCATGAGAGAGGTCCACATCGCGCGATTTGGCGTAGACCTCCATCTCTTCAATTTTGGTTTCCAGTTCGCGCAAGGGTTGCTCAAACTCTAGGTATCTCATTACCGGCCCCAAGATGATCGCGCGGCGCAGAACCTCGCTCGTTCTTTAACGCTCGCGTATTCTAATTTTTTTGTCGAGACCGATTTTACCTTGTTTGAGGCCGAACAACAATGCGAAGACAAGTTTAGGCCATACGGCGGCGGCGGTTGCGGGGTGAACTTTCGTCGTTGCGGCCTTCCAGGTAAGTAACGCGATATTGGCCTTTGGGTTTGCGCTGTTCTTTGGGCGGCGGCGGGGGCGTCAACGTTGCGCCGCAGTGCCTGCAGGTAAACTGGTTTTCGAGCGGGCTTTCACACTCAGGACAGCGCGAGCGAAACAAGACGCAACGAATACGCCCATCACGAATCCATTGCTCGACCCGCGAGAAGGGAACCTTGAGCGACTTGGCGATTTCTTCTCCAGTCGCCTTGGGGTGAAGCAGCAAAAAATCAAGCGCCCGGTTCAGGTCTTCATATTCCGACTGGACGCAATCCAAACAACGGCCAACGCCGTCAACCGGCAGGTAGCGTTTGCAGTCCGTGCAATTTCCAAATTTTATTTTCTTCATAATTCTGACCTCTCATTGCCCGGCCCTCCAAAACGATTTTATTACTTATCATAGTAAGCATAAGGCCGGAATTCAATATCTTGTTACATAATCATGAAAATAGTTTCGCTATATTCTTGCATTTTGCAACTTATATTTACATGTAGGACGCCTTGAGTATGCCTAAAGCTTCAGAATCAGCCGCCCGGGCTAGGCTTTTTTCTCCTCATTTCCCTAGAACGAGCCTCGTCTTGGCTGTTAAATCAGAGACCTCACAACGCTAGATACAGGTACCCTTAATGCCCCCGATTCGCGCATTGCTTTTTGACCTCGACGAGACGCTTATCAAAGATCGCGCCAGCACCATCCATTCTCTGAACCAGGTTTTCCCAAAACTTGTCGAACACGCGCCAACACTGACCTATGACCATGTCCGTACGGCCTACGTCAAAACCAATAATTGGCATTGGGAGAACTTTGACGAATCGCCAATCAGCGGTATCGAAGATCCATTAGAGACTCGGGCGTTTTTATGGTCATTGGCGCTAAAAGACCTTGGTATCGAAGCCAACGGTCTGGCGGACGAACTGGGGCGGGTCTATCAAGACGCGCGCCATCAATCATTTAAACCCTACGAGGATACGCCCAAGGTTCTGCCAATACTCAAACAGAAATACGCGCTCTATCTGACCACCAACGGAAACCGCCTCATGCAACGGCGAAAAATGAAATCTACCGGGCTGACTGATTGTTGGGACGGGGTATTCATCGCCCAGGAACAGGGCGTCTCAAAACCCAAGTTAGAATTTTTTCAGCGGGTGTTAGATCATGCCAATGTAACGCCGGATGAATGTCTGATGATTGGCGACAACCTCAACGCCGACATCCGCGGCGGCGCCAACGCTGGAATCAAAACCGTCTGGATGAAACGGCGCGACGATATGCCAGCAGACCCTGACATCAAACCTGACCACACGGTCACAAATCTTAGCGAGCTGATGGAGTTGCTCGACACGGCCTATGACGACCAATAACCAATCATGGGTGGCGGGCATCATGTGTGTGATCGGCGCCCAGTTTTTGTTTGGGACCACCTTCGCCTTTAACAAATGGGTGATGAACAACGGCATCGACCCTATCGCGCTGGGGTTTGCCCGGGCGGTGTTGGCGTCGGTCTTCATGGCGCCGTTCTTTTGGGGCGCCCGCCATACCACGCGCTGGTCGGCCAAAGACTGGCGCCGGGTCATTTTGATTGGCCTGGTGTTAAATGCGGTTGCGATTATTTGTGAGTATATGGGGACCAACTACACCAGCGCATCAAACGCCACCTTGATTATTGCCACCGAGTCGGTTTTTTCGGTCTTTCTGGCGGTCATCATATTGAAAGAGAAATTACATTACCAAACCTTCATCGGTGGTGTATTCGCCATCGCGGGAATCGCCTTGGTGATGATGCGCGATATTCTGAATTTCGAAATCCACGGCGGGACGGGCCTCTTCGGCGACTCGCTGGTGGTGACCTCGGTGGTCTGTTGGGGGTTCTTCACCATCTTGAGCAAGCAGATCCTCAATCATTCCAACCCGATTTACACCCTGTTTTTCATCAATATTTTCGCTTCAATTTCGCTCGGAGTTATCAGCGGATTTCAAGGCGCCCTTGCGCCCATGGTAGAGATGGACGCCTACACCTGGGCGGCGGTTCTTTACCTGGGGCTGATCTGTTCGGGTGGAGGGTTTTTACTTTATTTCACTGCGTTAAAACTTTTGCCCGCGTCAATCGTTGTTCTTACACTGACGCTGATCCCTGTGTTTGGGGTGGTATTTTCGATTGGTCTCCTGGGCGAAGTGTTAACAATTTATCAGATGGTGGGTGGAACATCGATCATCGCTGGGGTGACTTACGCTATGTGGCCGCGCGAGGCCCAAAAGGTGGTCAGCGAAGACGCTTTGATCGGCCCTGGGTGACAAGTAAGTATCTAATTTTTATACACTTAATTGAGGCCAATTGAATGGAGGAGAACATGAAACATATTACACAGTTGGCGCTTGTAGCGACAGTGGCCATTTGCTTGTGCGCCGCACCCTATGCCGCCCAAGTCGACATGTTTAATGGCAAAGACATCAGCGGCTGGACGCCCATTGGCGGCGGCGAATGGGCCGCCGAAAACGGCGAAATCGTAGGCAAAACCGGCGACGGCGCCTATGGGTGGCTGCTTAGCGACAAAGACTACGCCAATTTTGTTCTGGAATTTGACGTCAAAACCGAAGACAAAGGTAACTCCGGCCTGCAGATTCGTTCGCATGTCGTCGATGGTAAGATGCACGGCTATCAGGTTGAGATTGACCCCACCGTCGGTAAACACAGCGGAGGCATCTATGACGAGCATGGCCGCGGCTGGCTGGCGCAACCCACCGCCGAGGGCGAAAACGCTTGGAACCCCAACGGCTGGAACCACTACCGTGTCGAAGCGATTGACGAAACCCTGCGCGTCTTTGTCAACGGAAAAAAAATCGTCAACATCAAAGACGACAACGCCCGCAGCGGCGTCATCGCCCTTCAGGTTCACAGCGGCGACAACCCGCCGGTCCATGTGCGCTTTAAAAACATCAAAATCGACGACCGCGGCCTGGGCGAAGGCTGGATGCCTCTCTTTGACGGCAAGACCCTCAACGGCTGGAACAAAATCGGCGTCGAAGAGTGGTCAGTTGTTGACGGCGCCATTCTCGGCAAGGCGGTCACCGACGCCTATGGCTATCTCGCCACCGACAAGACATTCAAAGATGTCGAGGTTTCGGTCTATTACCTGGCTGAGAGCACCGGCAACAGCGGGCTGTTTTATCACTCCACCTTCAAGGGCGTCGATGTGTCGGGCGTCCAGGCTGAGATTGACCCCAACCCCGGCAACCACACGGGCGGCCTCTATGAAAGCGCCGGGCGCGGCTGGCTGGTCCAACCCAATGAACTCGCCGAAAAAGTGATCAAGCCCATCGGCCAATGGAACCACTTGATTCTTAAGGTCAAAGGCAAACACATCCAAACCTGGACCAACGGCCTCAAGTCGGTCGACTACATCAACGAGACGCCTAAGTATTTTGACGGCGTGGTGGCGCTTCAACTTCACAGCGGCGGCGCGGCGGGGGTCCGCTTTAAAGGGCTGCAATACCGCATTCCATAAAAAAGAAAATTCACTTTGCTCTCCCATCTTGGGGGAGCGGCGCTCGAAAAGCGGCAATCTTTGATTGCCGCTTTTTTTATAACTGGTTTTGGATTAAATGCTCACTCCATTGCGCGAAGTCTGAAGAAATCTCGTTTATCGATTGACACGCACGGTGGGATGAAGAGAAACTGCATAATACCTTCTCCCTATGGGAGAATCTGCCGCGGCGGACTCACCTAGGGGGAGAGGGAGTAGGTCTCGCTCAATCAGAGGTTTCGCTACGGCGAATAGCCCACCATGCAACGTCTCCGCTGTTTAGCCCCCCTTATTAAGGGGGGACGGCGCGTCAGCGCCTAGGGGGATCCGGTATTCTTCATCAGAATCAGGATGGGCTGGCTTTTCATAAGAATGCATGTCAATTTTCGACGGTGGGATTCATTGCATTCATCCCACCCTACGGGGGTAGGTGGTTATTCAATGGCTGTTCTCCACAGCGGACGAGCCCACCCTACCTCTACTATTGGTTGCTCAGCTGTTTAGCCCCCCTTATTAAGGGGGGACGGCGCGTCAGCGCCTGGGGGGATCCGGAATTCTTCAGAATCAGCCAAGTAGGGCGGGTTGAGCGGAGCGACAATTGCCGTCACGGCAATGATTGCAATCGCCAGGCTCGCCCGCTTCCAAGATGGTTTCGTAAGGAGTGTGATCATTCATCCAGTAGTAAGGCTCTCGCTCGCCGGCAAACCGACGAGAGGCGTTCTTCAATGTCTGGATGCGCCAATCGGCGGTAGTGTTCGTCACAGTAGGCCCAGGTCTGGTCTGGGTGAGGGAAGAAGGTTTCCAAAAGGTCTTCATCGCTGACAACGCGACGCGATTGAACTGCTTCGCGCTTTTCTTTCCAGGTCGGCAACAACTCAAAAAACGCTTCAACGCCGCGAAGCGTCGCCAGCCCGTCGCCGCTGTAGCGCATCGGCAAGCCCGCTCCTGAAATTCCCCGCGCGCGCACCACGGCGTCTTGCAGCGCGTTGGCGGTTAGCTGGGCGGCGTTGGGGGCGTTAAGGTTTTTGTAGAGCGTCGCCAGGCTGTTGCGTTCGAGGTAGACCGCTTTTTTGGCGTAGTCGAGTTGTTTGAGCGAAGCGTGGCCGCGGTGAAATACCTGCGCCTTGGGCGCTAGCCACACCGAGCGGCCAAACAGCCTTAGCCGCCAACCCAGGTCGATGTCTTCGTAAATCATAAAGTAGTCATCGTCAAAGCCGCCCGCATCGAGAAACACGTCGCGCCTGATCATCATTCCGCATCCGCAGGGGAAGAATATTTCGTATGGATCGCCGCTCTCTAAACCGAAGGCTTCAAAGCCCTTGCCGAAGAGATTGGTCCACCCGCCGGCAAACTGGGTTTCCGCGCCGTCCCATGACAGAAGAAGCGACGAGACACACGCTGCTTCGGTCTCTTCAGCGGCCGCAAACAACTGAATGAGCCAGTCGCTGGCGACGTGGATGTCATTATTGAGAAACACCAGCCAGTCGCTGTCAACTTCTTGCGCGCAACGGGTTAGCGCTGGGGCGAACCCCAGGTTCTCGCCCAGCTCGACGATCTCAACATCAGGGTGTTTTCGGTGGATAAACTCGCGCGAGCCGTCATTGGAGTCGTTGTCAGCGATGATGGTTCGTACTTCATGGCCTTCAGTCTCAATTGATGACAATGATTTTAACAGCGGCTTCAGATGGGCCTTGCCGTGGTGGTGTGGAATGAGGATAGAGACCGAGTCAGCCATAAGATCACCTCAACACTGATCGATTAGTGTTCTAATACCTGAGATCAGTGTGCGAAAGCTATTCGACTTGTTTGATGTCAAACTCATGTGGGGTGAGATTGCTCTTGATCCAGCGATTTTTTGATATAAATCGCTGGTCATTGAAGATAATTCTTTAGAAGGGTTTGAGATTGCGTCAGGATTTCTAAATTTGGCTTGGTTTTGCTTTTTAGATAACCCAGATATTGTTAATCCTTGTTCTACTGCATTCAAATCTCCTAAATAAAAGCTCTCTAGTTCGCGACATGCAATACGAACAATAAATGGATATCGAGTTACCTCGTTGGCAATTTCGGTTATTTCGTTTTTAATTTGTATACAATCATTTGAGTCTTGGTCGCGCAATATTAGAAAAAGGCGATCAGACTTTCTCCATCCACGAAGGATATGTTTTAGATTTTTATGTAAGTCTTGTTTGCCTTCAAAAATCTTATAATCCAATGCGATCTCATCTGAAATAAACTTAGGTAAAAGCCCTTTGAGGAATTCTTTGGCGGATGGTTCTTCTAAGAAGAAAACAAGCGTCTTCATTGAGGGTCAACCTCTTCAAAGAAGCCTTGCTTCCAAAGAAATCCCATCCGATTTCCCTCATTCATCAATGCGACTATTTGCTGGTCATCTTCTGCTCGTTTGATTTGTGTGTAACCGTCTTGTTTAATCAGCCAAAAAACTTCATCGACTCTTGCTGCATTTAATAAATCCGGTGAATGAGTAGAGACGAATACTTGGCCTCCACGCAATGAATATAACCGAAATTCCTCTGCTAACTCCCAAAGTAATGTTGGGTACAGTTGGTTCTCAGGTTCTTCAACGCACAAAAGCGGATGGGGCGATGGATCGTATAATAGCGTCAAATATGCGAGCATCTTGATGGTCCCATCAGATACATAGCGGGCCAAGAAACGGGTCTTCAAAAGAACCATCTTGAAATTTTAACAGTACACGCCCTTCCTCCGTCGTTTTCGATTCAACGTTGGTGGTTCCTGGAACGCGCATTTTTAATTTTTGAAGAATCGCGTCAAAAATTTCACGATGATGGTTGTGTAAATACTCAATGACAAGCGAGAGGTTTTCTCCTTCACGCGAGAGGTGTTCAGCGTACCCTGCTTCTTGTTCAGGTCTTGCTTTACTGATATGGAAATCTGAAACGTGCCAGTTTTCAATCAGATTGCCTAATGCCACAACGGCGGGGAATTTTTCAAACTGGGCCAACCCTTTAATTGCCAGCAAGTCATTTGATTTTAACGTTTGGCTTTCACGCTGCAGGTCTTTGTCAGCTAACACTTTGTCTAGTTCGTTTGTTACGGCTGAACCCGTTCCATTTGCAAAATCCAAAAAATGCCATGGTTGACCTTTGCTGCCTCTCCGATATTTTAATACCTCACGTTCAACATACGCACGATTGTTTTTCTCATTGATTTGTAAAAAGTAGGTGGTTAATGGCGTGTTTGCTTTGTCACGGAATTTGAGTTCGATTTCGATGGGGCCGTCTGAGTTTCGGCTTCTGACTTCATTGAATCCGCGGCTGCCGCCTAATTTCATTAATGCAGTATTCACATTGCTCGTTATTGCGTCGCGCAAAAACCCAAATACACTGAAAATGGTGCTCTTTCCCGTACCATTTGCGCCGACAAATACGCAAAAACTCGGGAGATTGGAAGTTTCAATGTTTTGAAATGCTTTAAAATTTTTCAGACGAATCGATTCAATCTTCATGAATCACCTCGTTGTAAGTCGTACGAAATTGATAGCGATAAGAATCATATTCATCCTTCTAACATACTCACACGCCCCAGAGGCGCTGCCACCAACTTCTGCCTTGCGGTTTGGTTTTAATGACCGGGCGGGTAAAGCGGGTGATGATGCCCGCCTTATCGTCGCGGCCCGGGAACGCCCAATCGAGCCATAGTTCATCCACGCGGTGAAAGGGCTGTCCGCCGCGTAATTCGCGTTCGACATTGTCTGAGGCGCGAACCGGGTTCTCCACCCAATCTAAGAGCGGCTTAGAGGTCGCTTCAAACGAAAAATATTCATAGGCGAAGCGCTTGGCTTTGACAGCGCGGGCATTGGCCTTGGCCGGGTTTTCTGCGATCTCAAGAATTTTGTTCGCCGCAAGTTTTTCGTCTCCAGTGGGGATGCCGACGATCAACTCTTCCCGCGAAAGCAGGTGGGAGATCTCGGTGGTCAGGGTGCTCAATATCGGGACGCCGCATTGCATCCAAAAGAGAAAGCGGTTGCGGCTGCCCAGGACCGATTCATAAATCGGCAGGTCGATGTTGATGCCCAGGTCGCATTCAAGTGTGAGTTGGGCGACGTCTTCGTTGCTGACCCAACCCATCAGGTGAAAGCGCGACTCGTAAGGGCTTTTTGAGATCAGGCTGCGAAAGCGGTTATAGCCGTCTTCATGGTGGCCGGCGATGGCGCCGCCAGTGACGACGCAATGAACGCGGTGGTTTTTTTCCATCGCGCCTTCGATGGCGAAAAACAGCGTCTCAACATCGGCCCAGGTGTTAAACCCGCCGCTGCAGAGTACCAGAAAGTCGCTGTTGCTGACCTCGCCGCCGCGTAGAATGGGCTCGCCGCATACGGGTGAAATCTCTCCGTTTAGGGCGCAGGGAATCGTCCACACCAGGTCGTCAGAGAGGGTGTAGCGGTTGAGGCGGCCCACCAGCCCCAATTGGCCGATGGCGGCGCCGCGCTGCATCTCAGACACCACCGAGAAACAGTCCCCGCGCAACAACACCCGCGACAACACCTGGTGAAAATGTTCCATCTGCATGGCGTCTCGCATGAACGGGCTTTTGGCCTGGACCTCGGCGAACAGGTCGCCAAACATGTCCATCCAAATCGGCAGGTCAGTTTTCAAATACGACGCCAGGTTGGTTGCGATTGACGATCCGGCTGTGATGATGGCGTCGGGCTGTTTGCGGGCGAGTAAATCTTCGATGCGAGTGAGAATCAGATTGTCATTGCGGCCATTGGGTTCGGGCAGGGCGACATGTTCGAGGTCGCCCCAACTGCTGGGGTCGGTCTGGTAGTCAATTTTGATATTGGTCTCGCGTTGGACGCCAAACTCACAGGTCGCCAAAACGACATGGTGACCGGCGCGAAGCAGCGGCAGCGCAAACTGCCAGGCGCGTATGCCAAAGCCATAAAGTCGGTCGGAATTATAGAAGGGCAGCGGGCCGACACCGATGAGCAGCAGCGTTTTAGCCAATGGATTCAATGCCTCGAATAAATCAATGTCTTCAATCCCAATTCAGTGGTTCGCCAACAGGTTAGCATAAAAGCCTGTCTCAACATAAACAAGGAACAAGGTTTGGCGACAATGCGCTTCGCGGACGATCTTCTTCGGTTTGGCAACTTCAATTTATGATCGTCTTGTTTCGAATGTATACGGCGCCTGAAAAGTGTGGTTTTAGCGGCGCCGTAAAAATGCGCTACATCCTCCCTGATACTGAAAGGAGAGATTCTTTCGGAAGGGGACAACGAGGTGTATCGCGATATGAAACAATGGACAGACATTCGAACCCGGGTATCGAACAAAGGCGTCAACAAGCGTCAGATTCTGCAAGAAAATGGGATGCATTGGAAAACGCTGGAGAAGATACTGGCGAACAGTCAACCGCCCGGTTATCAACGCAAGTCATCCCTCTCCAAGCCTAAGATCGGCCCGTTTCTCAAGCGGATCGAAGAAATTCTGAGGACCGATAAGAGCCTGCCCAAAAAGCAGCGGCACCCTGAAGCGGTGTGATGTTCCCGTCGTCGACACGGTTGTGGACGCATTGCAATCCATCTCTTGCAGACGTGCACTCCCCACCTTCCCCGGCAAAACTTCTTTAAACGACGCTCCGGCAAAAAGTTGGACATAAAATCCGAAAAAATCATACCGCTAATGGA
>CAZKYC010000078.1:0-22058 GCA_964556895.1 uncultured bacterium
GCCTGAGTTGGATTGTCTATTATTGATAGGACGAATATCGTTTTTTGCCCCAATTTCAGGTCATCCAGCAAGGGAAGTACTCAAATATCGGAAGAATCCGATTTTTACAGCTGCGCTTTCGCCAACCGATCGTGGACGGGTTTGGAGTGGACATAGGTCAACGCCGCGGCGAGCGCGTCGGCGGCGTGGTCAGGCTCTGGCTGTTCAGACAGCGATAACAACAGCCTCACCATCTTCTGGACCTGTTCTTTTGAAGCCCGGCCTTTGCCGACTACCGCTTGCTTGATTTCAGCCGGGCTATATTCATCCATTGGCAGCGCCTCTTGCGCGCCCGCCAAAATGGCCGCCGCCCGCGCCTGGCCCAATAACAGCGCAATCGACACGTTCTTACAATAAACCAATTTCTCAAACACCATGCGGTCGGGCTGACAACGTTCAATGACCTCAGCCACGCCGTCTTGAATGGCTTTCAGCCGTTCGGGCAGCGGGTCGCCGGACGAAGTCGAAATCACGCCATACTCGACCAGTTTGGCCTGACGGTTCAACGCTTCAACTACGCCAAATCCCGTATGGCGCAGCCCAGGGTCGATTCCGATAATTCGTTGTGGAGGGTTTGTAGGCATATAGGGAGTATAAAGCCTTTTTTTTCATTCACGAAAGTTAGGAAATGCCATCTCAAAAAAACTATCGTTTTGCAGTGGGCGGCATGTGTACAACTCTACTCGTTTCAGTGCTGCTCCGCTTAATAGCACAGGCGCTCCCAGAGTTGCACCCATGCCTCTAATGGGTTTTCAATATTTGATATGTCGAGAATTAATAAAAAAGCCATCTCTATTTTTGAGATGGCTTCGAGGCAACATTGAATATGAACAATGATGGGTTAGATTTAATTACATTCGCTGTTGATCCCTCTGCCGTTTTGTCATGAATATAACAACCCAACAATCACCCTACACTTTGTGCATGGGCAGTTTCCACGGGGCGCGGTATTCGCGCTCGAATTGCGGGCAATCCATCGCCGACGGCTCGTTGGTGATGATTTCGCGGTCAGCGTCCCACTCGAGTTTTTTGCCCGTTCGAAACGCGATGTTGGCCAGGTGGCAGAGCGCGGTGGTCTTGTGCATCGACTCGATATCCGAACGCGGCGTCTCACGCGTTTTGATACAGTCAATGAAGTTCTTTTGATGGCTCACTTTAATTTCGTTGATGGTTTCGGGTTGTTTATCTTCCATGCGGTCGCCTTCGGGGAAGATTTCCCACTTGCCTCGGTTGACGCCAAATTGTCCGTTGCGGCCAATCCATTCCGCGCCGTGTCCGGATGAAAAGCCGTCGATGCCGCGTCCGTTGCTCCAGCGCACTTCCCAGTGCATGACAAAACTGGGGAACTTAAAGATGGCGATCTGAGTGTCAGGGGTGTCGCGCCCGTCTTTGATGAAGTAATTGCCGCCCATTGATGAGATTTCGATGGGGTCCCACTCGCCCATCGCCAGACAGACGATGTCCATCATGTGGACGCCCCAGTCAGCGGTCTGGCCGCCAGCGAAATCAAACCACCAGCGCCAATCCCAGTGAAAGCGGTTGGTCTGAAACAGCGAGAACGGGGCGGGCCCCAGCCACATGTCATAGTCGACGCCTTCGGGCGCCTTGCTGGGGTAGCGAAAGCCCATGCCGTCGCTGTTGCCGAGCAGCCAGGCGCGGCACATAGTAATGTCGCCCAGCGCGCCGGACCGCACAAAATCAATCGCGTCTTGAAAGTGTTGAACGCTGCGCTGCCACGAACCGATCTGGACCACGCGGCCAAACTTTTTGGCGGCGTTGACCATGGCGCGGCCTTCGACAATGTTGTGAGAGATGGGCTTTTCACAATACACATCCAGCCCGCGCTCACAGGCGGCGATAAAGGGGATGGCGTGCCAGTGGTCGGGCGTGCCGATGTTGACCGCGTCGAGGTCTTTGTTGTCGAGCAGGCGGCGAAAGTCTTTGTAGCCCTTGGGGCGAAAGCCCTGCAGGTCTTCAAATTCATTGTTGAACTTTTCGAGTTCGCGGCTGTCAACGTCGCATGAGTCGATCACCTGAACGCCGTCAACTTTAATCAATTCTTTTGAGTTGTGCTTGCCCATGCCGCGAATGCCGATACACCCCAGGTTAACCTTCTCGTTGGCGCCGAGAACGTCGCCCGTGAACGGGGCCGAGGTCATCGCTGCGACAGTAAATCCGGCGGTCTTGGCGAAGCGGCGCCGGGTCGGTTTGGTTTTGTCTTTGCTCGTACTCATTCGTTTGCTCCTCAAGTTTGGTTAGGTCTCTCCGAACTAAATCAACCGCCAATTGGCCCATAACATGGTTATAGAATGATGCGGTAAAATTCGCCAAGTTTTAAGGGGGAAACGAAAAAAAGAATTCTGGCAATTGTAATGAGTGAGAAGACAATCACCCGCCGCCGGTTCGGGCGATCTCGCCCCCGGTGCGCACAATGTCGCCAAAACTGTAAAGCCCGTTGCTGGCGTCATAGAGGCGGTTATTGGCGTGCATGCCCGGCGTCACGATGGGGTTGCCGGCAGTCACTTCGCCGCCCAACAGTTTCATCTCAAGCGCCCAATGAACGCCGCCGTTGTTGGTGAGGTCAGGCCCGGTCGATTTCATGCCATACCCTTTGGGGCAACTCGACAGCGGCACGCCATAACGCCCGGCGCATTGGTTGCCGTCTTTTCCCCAACGCCCCTTGTAGTGAACGTAAACAAAACTCTCAAACAAACCGCCTTGCGAGAACTCTTGCAGCTGGTCTATCTGCCCGCGCGGCGCGAAGGGGTCATCAAAATCGACCGACGGCAGGTACGCCACCGGGGTGGTCAGTTCAGTGACAACCGTGATCACGTTGCCGCCGCGCATCGGCCAGGGAAACTCATTGGTATCGATCTGGTAGGTTTCAAGCGCCGTGCTGATCGAACGCATATCGCTCTGGGCGCGCGCCACCTTGGCGCGGGTTTGGGCGTTCAAAAAATTCGGAACAGCGATCGCCGCCAATATGCCAATAATTGCTACGACAATAAGTAACTCTATCAGAGTAAAACCAGCGCGGCGTTTCATTTCTGTCTCCCCTAATACTAGAACTAATAAAACCAAGAAATACTCTCAATAGTACGAGTGTGAACCACTCACGGTTCAACATACTCATGTAAAGCATTAAGTATAAATCAATCCAAATCAAAAATCTTCACAAATTCGCTGAGACAAATCCTGTCCGCAGCCTCTTGCAGCCCAACGCCAAATCCCCCACAATCCAACCATGATTGATTTTCTGTCAGGAACTCTCACCGACAAACACGAAACCTACGCTATCATTGGCGTGGGCGGAGTGGGCTTTCGCGTCAACATTTCGCTTTCTACGTATCGCCAGCTGCCTCGCACCGGAGAGGCCGTCAACCTATACACCGTGTTGATCGTTCGTGAGGATGATCTCAAGTTGTTCGGCTTTGCCACCGAAACCGAGCGCAACTTATTTAATATATTGTCTGGCCTGAGCGGCGTCGGCGGAAAACTGGCGATGGACATCTTGTCATATGTGCCGCCCTCCGTCTTGGCCCAGGCGGTGCAGCGCGACCAGCCGGCCTTGTTGTGCCAGGCGCCGGGCGTCGGCAAGAAGCGGGCGGAGAAAATCGTCTTCGAACTCAGCCGCCAAAAACACCCCATCTTACTCACGACGCCAAGCCCAGAAACGCCAGGCGAAGCAGCGCCTGTCTCTGATTCCGCCCAAGAGGCGCTTGAGGCCTTGTTGGCGTTAGGCCTGAAACCAGCCGATGCGCAACGAACGCTCTCAACCGCAGTCGAGACCCTCGGCGACAAGGCCGACGCAGCGGCGCTTATCAAAGAATCTCTAAAACACCGCTAGAGCGTTTGACAAAATTGCGGCTCATCCGGGATTTGGATACGTTCTCTCAAATTGAATTAGAGCGTTTGTCAAAAAAATGTGCGTAAAGCGCGCCCGAAGGGCTCAGCGATAGATACAGTTAGGTAAACTCAATCCGCACATAATTCTGCCAACCACTATAAACCCTATGAATATTCAACGTAATCTCCTCCGTCGGCAGGGTTATGCGCAACCAGCCCCTCAAGCCTGTCTTCTATTTGGCTCCACTTGGGCTATTACTTATATGTTATTAACCTAACTCATTGAATTTTAATGTATTATAGATTTTTACCCCATTCACGATTTCAATCACATCATTACAAAACCAGTAACGGCGACGATTACAACCACCGCTCACCCATCACAAATAATCAGATTAATTTGCAAAAATACATTTCTTTTTATCTATATTTAGCCACATTACAATGCAATTCTAATCAATTGCATGTTTGGTACGGCATTTGATATGAGTACCACTGCATGAATGAGAACACTCTCAATCATTCATGTTGGAAGGAGATATCATCGTGGGTAAATCAGTCATGATCGTAGACGACGCCGCATTTATGCGCGCAACCCTAAAAGACCTCATCAGCAAGGGCGGGTTTGAAGTTGTGTCTGAAGCCGAAAACGGCCAAGACGCCGTCAACAAATACAAAACATTCAAGCCCGACTTGGTCACCATGGATATCACCATGCCCGAAATGGATGGGCTTGAAGCGCTCAAAAAGATCAAAGAAGTTGACGGCGGCGCCAAAGTCATTATGTGCAGCGCCATCGGCCAACAGGCCAACGTGTTAGAAGCAATCAAATGCGGCGCCAGCGACTTTATTGTCAAGCCGTTTCAGCCCGACCGTGTTCTTGAAGCGCTCAACAAAGTCGCGGGACAATAACACCCACTGTGGACAACCGGCTCAAGGAGCACAATCGTGAAAGTTGAATTTATCAACCCATTTATCGAAGCAGCGTCTCAGGTGTTGGAAGAAATCGCCCAACTCAAATCTGAGCGGGGCGCGCTGCGCCTCAAAAACTCCAGCGAGCCATTTCGCGACGTCTGCGCCATCATTGGCCTGGTGGGCGACTTAAAAGGCCAGGTGATTTATGGCTTTGACCAATCAACCGCCCGCAGCGTGGTCTCAAAAATGATGATGGGCGCCGAGGTCACCGAATTTGACGAAATGGCGCGCAGCGCCCTGGGCGAACTGGGCAACATCATCTCAGGCAAAGCCTCCATCGGCATGGAAGAACTCGGCCTGATGATTGACCTGTCGCCCCCGACCCTGGTCATGGCCCAAAATGTACATATCTCTTCGTTGAAGATCCCCATGATTGTCGTTCCGCTTGATACCGAATGCGGCATCATCGATTTGTATGTCGGCATTGAACAGAAAGAGAATAAGTAATGAACGCCATGGCTGCGCTTCCCACTCCAGAAAGGCCTACAACGCCTCCCAATGGGCGGTTTTTGTCGCCAACCATGAGCGACAAAGAATTTAACGACCTGCGAAACGTCATTTTCGGCTCCATCGGCATCGAAATTCGCGAACACAAAAAACACCTGCTGGTCAACCGCCTGGCCAAACGCCTTCGCCAGTTGGGGCTGCCGCGCTTTCAAGACTATCTCAACTATATTGAGACCAGCCCCAACCGCCATCAAGAAATGGTCGAATTGATCGACGCCGTCACCACAAACAAGACCGACTTCTATCGAGAACCCAAACATTTTCACATTATGGACGAAGTGTCTCTGCCGGCGCTTACGGCAGATCCGTCCCGAAAAAGAACCATCAACGTCTGGTGTTCGGCGTCGTCATCAGGCGAAGAGCCTTATACACTGGCCATCTGTCTGGCCGAACACGTTCAAAAAAAACCCGGCTGGTCGTTTGAGGTTCTGGCGTCTGACGTGTCTGAAACCATGCTGCGAACCGCTGCGTCTGGCATCTACCTCGAAGACCGTATTCAGCCTGTTCCCCATGAGATACTACGAAAATATTTCCTCAAAGGCGACCGCCGCTACAAAGTCAAACCCGAACTGGCGCGCTATGTCACCTTTAAAAAAATCAACCTGAAACACGACTTTCAAAACTCATTGTCTAACTATGACATCATCTTTTGTCGAAATGTGTTGATTTACTTCAACCAAGACTCACAAGACCAAATCATCGAAAAACACTGGCGCGTACTCAAACCCGGCGGCTATTTGTATCTGGGCCATAGCGAAACCCTACACAAAACCAGCCGCCTGTTTGAATACGTCGCGCCGTCTGTCTATCGAAAACCAATCTAAAGCGCGTAACCCCGGAGGGACGTCATGTCATTTGATACACAACAATACATCGAACTCTTCTACCAGGACGCGGAAGAACACCTTCAGCTAATGACCGACGCCTTGTTGGATATGGAAAAAGACCCCGCCGACAAAGAAGCGCTTGGCGCCCTGTTTCGCGCGGCCCATACACTAAAGTCGTCATCGGCGATGGTGGGATTCATGCATGTGAGTGAATTTACTCACAAGATGGAAGACTTAATCGGCTTTTGGCGCGACACCAACGCGACCATCACCACCGAACAGGTCAACCTTCTGTTCAGTTCATTCGACGTGTTAAAAGACATGCTGGCCCATCTTCAAGAATCAGCCGAAGAAGAAGAGAAAAACCAAGTCAAACACAAAGCCAATGACTTGATCGGCGTGTTTCGATCGATTGTTTCTGGCGACGAGCCCGAAGCGGACGCGCCTCAAGCCAAAAAACCGCGCGTAAAACTCGATGAAGAATTGCGCAACCGGGTCGAAGAATACCGCCTCGCGGGCGAAAAGATTTTTGAAGTGTCTGTTGACTTTAAAGCCGATGTTCAAATGGCGATGACGCGCGCGTTCTTAATTGTCAGCAACATCGAAAAAATCGGCGCATTGATCGCCAGCGACCCATGCATTGAAGGCGATGGCGAAGAATTCGGCGCCTGTTTCACCGCCATTCTCGCCTCAAATAAAAACGCCGAGTCGGTGGAAGCCGCCTGCAACATCTCCGATGTAGAAACACTCGAGGTCAGAGAAGTCACCGCCGCCGAACAGTTTGAATGGGGCGAAGAACAAGAAGAAACCCCGGCCCAAGACGCCGCTCCATCCCCATCAACGCCCGAACCCCAAACCCAAGAGGCGCCCAAGGAGAAAAAAGTCGAATCCTCGTTTGACCGCCGCGAAGACCGCTCTAAAACTCAAACCGTGCGCGTCAACATCGAAAAGCTTGACCGCTTGTTAAACCTCGCCGCTGAACTGGTCATCCAACGCGGCCGCGCCTACGAACTCACCCAGGGGCTTGTCGCCGCCAATGGCAAGGGCGGCCCCGAAGAAGAACTGCTCGATGTGATCACCCAACAAGGCATGTTTATGTCGCAGTTGCAAGAAACCATTATGGAAGCGCGCATGGTGCCGATGGGCATGGTCTTCTCGCGCTTCCGCCGGGTGGTGCGCGACCTGGCCCAGGGCAGAAAGAAGAAAATCAACCTGCTCATCGAAGGCGAAGAGACCGAACTCGACAAGAAAATCATCGACCAGATTGGCGATCCCTTGATGCACATGGTGCGCAATGCGGTCGACCACGGCCTCGAAACCACAGAAGACCGGATCGCCGCCGGTAAGCCCGCCGAAGGCATGCTTCACCTCAACGCGATTCACCAGGGCAACAACATCGTCATTCAAGTGCGCGACGACGGCAAAGGCCTCGACGCCGAAACACTCAAATCCAAAGCGATTGAGAAGGGCGTCATCTCACGCGACGAAGCCGCCTCGATGAGCGACAAAGACGCGTGGCATCTCATTTTTCGCGCCGGGTTCTCCACCGCTAAAGAAGTCACCGACATCTCAGGCCGCGGCGTCGGCATGGACGTGGTGCGCCGTTCGATCGAGGCGCTGGGCGGTTCGGTCGAAATCGACTCGAAACTCGGCGAAGGCTCCGCCTTCTCGCTTAAGCTGCCGCTCACGCTGGCGATCATTCAAGCGCTGTTGGTCGAAACCCATCAAGAACTCTATGCGCTGCCGATTTCGGCGGTGTCAGAGACGATCCGAATCGAACGCAAAGACATCTTCAGCATCCAAGGCAAAGGCAACGTCATACGCTTGCGTGACGAGGTAGTGCCGATATTAAACCTGGGCCGCGTAGTCGGAAAACACAATCGTGACGACATCGGCGAACGGCTGTATGTTGCGGTCTTGCGCCAGGGCAATCACTACGTCGGCGTCATCGTCGACCGCATGGTGAACGAACAAGAGATCGTCATCAAATCGCTGGGTGGAGAAGTAGCCAGCGCGGCGTATATTGCTGGCGCGGCGATTCTCGGCAACGGCAAAGTCATCTTAATTCTCGACACGGCTTCATTGGTAGAAACAACCCTTGGCTCTGCCGCCTAATGAATAATCAGGCGTTGAGGGACTTAGAAAGAGGAAGACTTATGAATTCGAAAATCCGGGTATTGGTGGTCGACGACTCCGCTTTGATCCGAAAAATGCTGTCGGACTTACTCAATCAACATCCAGAGATTGAGGTTGTCGGTTCGGCGCAAGACGGATCGTTCGTGATGAGAAAGATTGAGCAACTCAAGCCCGATGTGGTTACGCTTGACGTCGAAATGAGAAACAAGGGCGGCCTCGAAGTGTTGCCCGAGATCGTTACCCGCCGGGTCCCGGTGATTATGGTCAGCGCCCATACCGAACAGGGCGCTCACGCAACCTTAAAAGCGCTCGAACTGGGTGCGGTTGATTTTGTCACCAAGCCCCAGGCGGGCTTAGGCGTCAACCTGGATGAAATTGTTGAGGATCTCTGCCACAAAATTATCGCCGTTGGAAAATCTCGCTCACGCACCAGCCAACGGACGACGGTGGGCTCGCTTAAACCTGCCGCCCCCAGGCCTGTTGTCCTGCGCCCGGTCATTCCTGCGTCATGCGGCAAGGTCGACTTGATCGCCGTTGGCGCGTCGACTGGCGGGCCTGAGGCGCTCAAAGAATTGCTGGTTGAATTGCCTATCAACTTACCAGGTATCCTCATCGTTCAACACATGCCGGCAGGGTTCACCAAGGCGTTCGCCAATCGGCTGGACGGGTTATGCGCCATCAACGTCAAAGAAGCCGAAGACGGCGACCCGGTCTCGCGCGGAACAGCGTTGATCGCGCCGGGCAGCCACCACATGCAACTGGTCCACGCCGCAGGCGGCTATCGGGTCCGCTTGTTAGACACTGACCCGGTCAACCGCCACCGCCCCGCGGTCGACGTGTTGTTTGATTCGGTCGCCCAACTGGCGGGCAAACGCTGCATTGGCATCCAAATGACCGGCATGGGCGCTGACGGCGCGCACGGTTTGTTAAACATTTATAACACAGGCGCCATGACCATCGCCCAAGACCAAGACACATGCGTGGTATTTGGCATGCCCAGAGAAGCCATTAAATTGGGCGCCGCGACCCATATCCTTCCATTAAGCCACATCGCGCCCTTTGTCGCCAAAAGCCTGGGCGCCCAACGCCCGATAAAAATGGCCGCGTCAGTTTAATCGGTGAATCCCGACTTTGACTACACCGCCAATGAGAACGTTTCGTTGGCGGTGTGTTTATTAGAGTGGTTGCTAGAATTATGTGCGGATTGAGTTTACGCAACTGTATCTATCGCTGTCTGCCGCGGCGGATACGGGCGCGCTTTACGCACATATTTTTGTCAAACGCTCTAGAGGAGCCTTGGTAGGCCTATCAATTTGAGAAACAGGGCGCTGTCGAAACAACCGATTTTTTACAAGCAGTTTTTCTCCAAATTACCATCAGTCTAAACTCATCATTCAAACCTCAATTGTTTCAAAGAGTAACAAACACTCCCGCAAAATAGTTTTGATGTTAAAGGTTCCGTAAGATAAACTATTGAGTAGAAACGAATGTTGAGTGGTTGCAGTTTGCGCTCAAGACCAACCGACGCAGACCGACAATCATTCCAACGGCATTTCGTTCTCCTTATCTCTTTTCTCAGGATGAGTGTTTGAAGAGACCCCCTTCTTCTCGCTCATCCTCTTTTTTTGCGGCTCATCCCGGATTTGGATACATTCTCTCAGATTGAATTAAAATTTCCAGACACGATCTCAAGGATGATTTTTTACATTGTATTTGGCATGGGTACAACTCTGCTCGCTTCGGCGCCGCTCCGCTTTGTTGCACAGGCGCTCACAGAGTTACACCCATGCCTGAGTTGGATTGTCTATTATTGATCGGACGAATATCGTTTTTTGCCCCAATTCCAGGTCATCCAGCAAGAGAAGTACTCACATACCGGAAGACCCTTTTTGCCGAAGCGCGCTTCTGTTTATATCTGGTTAGACAGAGCCATTCAACGCGGCTGCTCTGTGTCTAGCCCTCCCTCAGTGATAAACTAGATGGATTGAAACGTACTATCCGCCTAGCGCCTACATTACCCGGCGCGGCGTGAACTCACCCTAGAGGAGAACCTTCATGCGTAAGTTGATTGTTGCAGGAAACTGGAAAATGAACGCTGGAACCGCCAGCGACGCGGCCGCCCTCGCCAAGGGCATCGTCGACAAACACGGCCAGACCGATGCGGTCGATATCGTCTTCTGTCCGCCGTTCACCTCATTGCGCGAAGTCAGCGCAGTGGTCAGCAGCACCAAAATCGGCCTCGGCGGCCAAAACCTTTATCCAAAATCGGGCGGCGCTTTCACGGGCGAAATCTCGCCTGACTTTCTGAGAGACTGCGGATGCCAGTATGTCATTCTAGGCCACTCCGAACGACGCACCCTCTTCAAAGAAACCAATGAATTCATCAACGAGAAAGTTAAATTCGCCTTCGAAAACGGCCTCATCCCGATTTTATGCATCGGCGAAACCGAACAAGAACGCGAATCAGGAAAGACCGAAGCGGTGTGTGAAGACCACCTCAAAGGCGGCCTCGCCGGGCTTTCCGCCGACCAGGTCAAACGCATGGTCATCGCCTATGAACCTGTCTGGGCCATCGGCACCGGAAAAACCGCCACCCCTGACGATGCCCAAAACACTCACGCGTTCTGCCGCAGCGTCGTCGCAGGGCTGTATGACGACTCAGTCGCCCAAGCCGTGCGCATCCAATACGGCGGCAGCGTCAAACCCGACAATGCGGGCGAGCTGCTCACCCAACAAGACATCGACGGCGCCTTGGTGGGCGGCGCGGCGCTCAAAGCCGACTCATTTATCGGCATCATCGACAACAGCGGGGCGCTTTCTTGATCGAATCTCGCTTATCGGTAACAATGAAGGGGCCAAAAGGCCCCTTTTTGTTTTACGTGAAACGTTTTTTAGTTAATGACTGAGATTCAACGATTGTTTGTGAGTAAACAAACTGTCCGTTTTCACTCCATGAGGAGGAGCGCGCAATGAGACATTCAAAAGTATTGATGCTAATCGTGGGCTGGTGGTGTGTGAGTTGCGTCAGCCTGACCGTAAATGTGTATTTCCCCGAGTCAGAGATCGAACAGGCCGCCGAAGAGATCGAAGAGCGCGTACGCTCGGGCCAGGGTGTCGAAGGCCTCGATAATTCTTACGCCCCTGTTCCGCCGCGCATTAAGCGCTACTTGGCGTTTTCGTTTGAATCGCTTCATGCCTACGCCGCCGATGACATTAACATCAATATCAATACGCCCGTGGTCAAGTCAATTATCAAATCACGCACCAAACGCTTCAAAGAGTTGGTCCCCCAATTAGACTCAGGCGTGTTTGGCGAAGGCTTTGAGGGGTATCTGGTATTGCGCAATAAAGAAGGCCTCAACCTCAAACAGATGACCGAATTCAAAAAGATCATCCTAGAAGAAAACGCTGACCGTGAAAAACTCTACATCGAGATTCTTCGCGCCAACAATCTGGGCCGCGACGAAGAGATGGTCAAACGCGTCGGCAAACTCTTCGCCGAGGCCATTCAAAAGAAGATGAAAAAAGGCCGCTGGTTCCAGAAAGACAAAGACACCTGGGTGCAGAAAAAAGAAGACCCCAAAGACGAAGACAACTAACGGGTGAGTTGAATGATCACACAACGCACAATGCTGTTCGTGGCCCCGTGTATTCTTGTTGGCCTGTTGTTTGGCTGCGCGACTACTGACCTGCTGGGCGACTTCAACCTGATCTCGCCCAGTCAGGAAGCCAAACTGGGCCGCGACATCGCCGGCCAGATCGCCCAGGAAAAAGAGATCGTCGAAGACGCTGATATTCGCGGTTACATTGGCGCCATTGGCGCGAAACTGGTTACGGCCTCTTCAAACCCCAACGCTGACTACACCTTTTTGGTGGTGAAAGACAAGACGGTAAACGCCTTCGCCATCCCGGGCGGCTATCTCTATGTCCAAACCGGGTTGATCGCCGCCGCCGAAACCGAAGCCGAAGTCGCCGCCGTCATGGCCCACGAGCTCGGCCACGCCGAACAGCGACACCCCACCGAAAGCCTCTCGCGCCAGATGGGCGCGCAATTGTTGATGCAGATCGTCTTGGGCAAAGATTCAGGCCAATATACTCAACAGGCGGCGGGGCTGATGATGGCGGGCGGAATCAGCGCCTACAGCCGCAGCGCCGAACGCCAGGCCGATGAAATCGCGGTGTATGTTCTCAATCGCGCCGGGTATGACCCCAGCGCGATGGTGACCTTCTTTGAGAAACTCGTTGCGCTTGAACAACAAGCGGGAGGCCGCGACGGCGCCTCCTTATTCGCGACCCACCCGCCCACGCGCGAACGCATCAACGCCGCCAAACAATTGATCAATTCATTTGGCGCGGTTAAAAGCGACCGCCAAGAGCTGGTTGGCGGGTTCGCGGCCATTCAACAAAAAGCCAACCAACTGCACTGAACTACCCCGCCCCAAGGGGCGGGGTAGTAAATCGAACCGCTTGAAGCCATCTCAAAACAATTTCTTCCAAGAGAATTCACCACCTGTCAAACAAAGACTCGCGAATTCTCGCATGGTCGTCTCTCTGGGAGCGCCTGAGATTGTATGCAAAACAGCACCGAAGCGAGCAGAGATGCACTCATGCTGAGCGCAATGTAAATTCAAGTTAATTTGAGATGGTTTCTCGTATTCTTGCGCGTCTTTGGGCAGGGTGAAGAAAAAACATAGAAAGAAAAAGGGGCCGAAAGGCCCCTTTTTATTCGTGTGTATGTTTAGCCCACATTACTGAATAAACGTCTCATAGTCTTCGATCTCACTGTCTTGCATACAGCATTCGATAATCTGTCTGCCCATCGGGTGAAGATCAGCCATGTCGAGATAAGGCTTTAATTCGCGCTTAAAGAACCTGTTAAGAATCTCAGCGCCCGCGTCATAGCCTTCGTTTTTGATCTCTGGCTGGGTCTCAACCTGAAGAAACCAATGAGAAATTTGCGTGCCTTCGACCTGCATCGAATTCAGCGTGTAGCCCAATAATGGGCACCGCGCCGGGATCAATTGGTCAGGACGAAAACGGGCGCCGCCGCGGCGCGCCATATATTCACGCGCCAACCACTGGGCCATAAAGCCGACCTTCCAGGCGCCGACATGCTGGTTGGGCGAGATGGTGTATCGCGTGCTGGGCGTGTTGAGAATCTGCTCTAACAACAAGTTGGCCTGGTCAACCCGGCGGCCAGTGGCGAAGGGCCAATACGAGCCCACCCCCTCGCTAGTCATACCTTCGGTGTCGGTGATGCTGGGGTTTGAGAACCCGCGCGGGGCCACCAAACGCCATAACCAGGCCAACGATGGCGGCAGGTAATGAAGCAAGCCAAATATGCCGTATGACGGCTTCTCCATGGTGCACGGCGGTGTGCGGATGCCAAAACTGCGCACGTCCACCTCGACCGGTTCATCGACCACGCGCGGAATCAAGCGGCGCGGCAGAATAACCCGTGGATTCGGACAGGGCTTGCCGGGTTCGTCTTCGGTGTGCTCCCAAATCAAACAGGTTGAGCCGGCGACGCCTTGAATGTTCAAAAAGATGATGGGCTCTTTGGGGTGAATGGTCAAATATTCATAATCGGGATCAGTGCCGTAGTGTTCGATATGGTTGATGCGCAAAAACCACGCCGCTTCGGCGTCTGTGACCACCAACCTTCGTTTATCTTGTTGATGAGATGGGTGACACAGCGCCATATCGTCTGTCACCGGGCGCAACTCACAAGTCTGGCCCATGGCGAGATGGCGTCGTTCGCCATTAACAACATTTTTGCCCAATAACAACCGCCCGTCATGTTCACGGTGAACATGTTCGAGCATCTCGCTCTTACCGCCGCCGCTGGCGCCTTCGTGCATAATGGTCACAACATTGTCATAGGGCGTAATGACCTGAACCGTCGAGCCGTGGGCGGTCAACCAGCCTTCAGACTCGCCGATCGACAACAAGATGCCATACACGCCCTTCTTGGCGCTTGGGCCGGGATATAAGTTAAGCGAAAAGACTTCGTGTACACCGTCGTTGCGGTTGTGAATGACAACCTGTTTGCCGTCGCAATGGGTATGGCGAAACGGCGGCGCCAGGTAAATAATCGCGCGGGGGTTAAAGTCTTCGGGGATATCATCTTTGGGGATCATGCCCTGCAGGTCAGCCAAGGCGGTCGCAAAAAACGCGGCGTTGACCGGGGCGACCAACAGCGCGTCATAGCCTAGTTCCGTCCCGCCTGCTGAGAACGGCAACACCATCAGTTCCTGTTTGCTGAGCCAGGCGAGAACTTCGCCTTTTAACTCTGAAAACGGTTGGTCGAAGCGTTCTGAATAGCGGGTCTTATCTGACGGGTCGTCATCGGCCACCACCATACATTCGGGGTCGCGGCGGCGCATGTACGCTTCGGTATAATTGACTGCCAGCCCGTTCTTACAACGGACCACCTGCGCCTCTCGAACCACATTGTCTCCGGGCAAATTATAGACGACGTCATAGATATCTTTCTTGCCGCCCATCGCCAGTTCCACCAGCGATTCACGGTCTGAGGGCAACAACACCGCCTTCGCTTTTTCAAGCGCGTCTTTCAGTTGCGCCGGGATCGCCATACGGTCTAATGCATTTAAGGTTTTTACTGCCACAGTTCGCTCTCCTGACCTTTAACCAGACATTGATTAAATGTGAATATGTCTCAGAACAAAAATTACGGTTATTTGAAACGGATACCGGTTCTCTAAGGGAAGACGGGGTGAACACTGCGCTCTGAACCAGGACGGTCATTATAGAGGCATTTAATCATTTGAACAGTTTTGGGTCGAAAAATCCATCTATAATGGTTGCCAAGATTGTGTGCGGATTGAGTTTACATAACTGTATCTTACGCTGTCCGCCGCGGTGGATACGGGCGCGCTTACCGCACCCAATTTTGTCAAACGCTCTAACCAATCAAATTTTCAGCGCAGATTTACATTGAGCCGTTGAACGGCCTCGGATTAGCACCGATTTGTTTCGTGAGGTCTCACCTCTAACGATCTCAATATTAGATTTAGAGGTATTCAGCAACTTCGCCAGCAAATCGACAAGTTCCTGGTTGGCTTTTCCATCGACAGGGGCCGCTTTGAGGGCGATTTTGACCTCGCCCCCTATAACGCCCTGAACGCTTGATTTTGACGAACGGGGAGACACGCGAACACTCAGAATGACGCCGTCTGGCTGTTCATGTAAGTAGGCTTGACTCATAGACTTGCTCCACTAAATCTTGCCTACCCGGCAAGAGGTTTGGCAGCGCTTCAATCACCATTTCTTTGATGAAGGCGCCGCGTTTTTGAGCAAGGACTTCCTGACCAAATTCACGCAGAGCAACCAATTTCACTGACCGGACAATCTCTTTCACGATGGGGATGGCGTAGGGCGCCATCGACAACCGTTCGATTCCGAGTGAAAGCAACACCAAGACGCAAATCGGGTCGCTGGCCATCTCGCCGCACACTTCAACCGGAATTTGTTCGTCTCCGCCCGCTTCGACCACCATGGCGATCATTCGCAACACCGCGGGGTGGAGCGGTTCATACAGACGCGAGATTTTTTCATTGCCGCGATCGACCGCTAACGTATATTGTATCAGGTCATTGGTGCCGATGCTGAAAAATTTGAGAATCGCGGCCAGGTCGCGCGCGATCAACACCGCCGACGGCACCTCAATCATACAACCCACCGGGATGTCTTCGTCAAACGCGACCCCCTCCTCGCGCAGTTCGGCCTTGACGGCGTCCATCACTTCGTTGGCGGCGGTCAGTTCGCCGATGCCTGAGATAAGCGGGTACATAATGCGAAGATTTTTATGGACGCTGGCCCGCAAGATGGCGCGCAGCTGGGTGCGAAACAATTCGCGGTTTTCTAGCGAAAAGCGGATCGCCCGGCAGCCCAAATAGGGGTTTAGTTCGTTGGGCGTATTGAGTGAATGGGCGAATTTGTCGCCGCCAATGTCGAGGGTGCGAATGACAACCGGATCAGGCGCGACCTTTTCAGCCACCTGGAGGTAATTCTCATATTGCTCTTCTTCGGCGGGAATCGTCACCCGGTTTAAAAACAGGTATTCCGTTCGAAACAGGCCAACGCCCATCGCGCCATACTTGCTGACGGTTTCGACTTCGGAGGCGAATTCGATGTTGGCCGCCAGGTCAATCACATGGCCGTCAAGCGTGACCGGCGGCAGGCTTTTGATCCCCAACAACCGCGACTGGCGAACCTTAAATTGGTCTTGGCGTTTGTGAAACGCCTTGAGATCATCTTCATTGGGGTTGATGATGACCTTGCCGGCGCCGCCGTCGACAATGATTAAACCGTTTTCTTGAACATACCGCGTTACATCCGGCACGCCCACCACGGCGGGAATCTCAAGCGCCCGGGCGAGAATGGTGGTGTGAGAGGTCTTGCCGCCCGCTTCAGTGACAAACCCCAACACCGTCTCGGAACGCATTGATGCGGTGTCGGATGGCGCCAGGTCTTTAGCGGCAATGACTGACTCTTCACTCAGGTTTTCGAGCGACTGGGTGGTAACTCCGCGCAGGTTGTTCATCACCCGGCGGCTGATGTCTTCGACGTCTTTGAACCGTTCGCGAAACAAATCAGGCAGGCCGGCGTAACGCACTTCGGCTTCTTTGACGACCAATGAGAGCGCATATTCGGCGCCGTACCTGTGTTCGCGAATTAGTTCGACTACGCGGTCAACGATCATGCTGTCATTGAGCAACATGACATGCATCGACAACACTTCGACCAGCGAGTTGTCTTCGCCGCGTTCTTCCACACGCTTCCCGAGGGCTTCGATCTGGCTGCGAGTTTGTTGAAGGGCCCCTTTGAACCGCTTGACTTCTTTCTCGACATTCGAAGCGAGAACGACCGACTCGCCTATATCCAGGCTAGAAACCTGATACAGGCGGACATGGCCAATCGCGACGCCCGAAGAGACGCCGAGACCAGCGAGTTCAGTCCTCACCAAACTTTTCGAGGATGAGTTTTTCAATCGCTTTGACCGCTTCTTCTGCGTCCGGCCCTTCGGCGCGGACCTGGATTTTACTGCCTTGTTCAGCCGCGAGCGTCAATACGCCCATGATGCTTTTGGCGTCGGCGTCGACGCCGTCTTTTTCGATTGTCACTTCACATTCAAGGCGGGTAATCGCCTGAACTAACAGCATGGCGGGACGGGCGTGTAATCCCAATACGTTTAAAATCTCAAAGGAGCCTTCACAATAGTTGGGTTTGTTCATTGGCTCATCGCCCCTCATTCTTGCGCATGATCTGAATGAGCTTTTCATCAAATTCACGCGCCATGTGAACGCCTGACAATTTCAGTTTCATGTCTAACACCGCGACTTCGACAATCGTGCCGATGTTTCGCCCTGGCTTAATCGGCACGTTATAGACAGGAATCTCAATGCCTAAAATGGTGGTGGAGCGGTCTTCGATTCCGAGGCGTTCATAATCTTTCTTGGCGTCCCAACTCTCTAGGTTGACCACCATATCGATTTGTTTTTCGTTTCTCACTGCGCGCGGGCCATACATTCGGCTGACATCGATGATGCCGATGCCGCGAATTTCCATATGGTAGGGAACCGGCGATTTCCCACTGCCGACCAGGTGAGACAGATGGGCGGTGCGAATCAGAATCAGGTCGTCTGCGACAAAGGTGTGGCCTTTTGACAACAGCTCAAGGGCGCACTCGCTTTTACCGATTGAGCTCGTCCCGACGATCAAGACCCCCAGATTGAAGATGTCCATCATGACGCCCCGTTTGACGACATAGGGGCTGAGTAGAAGGTTGAGGTGGTCCCATAAGCGCTTGCTGAAACTGGTTGAATGATGGCTGGAGAGCAAGACCGCCACCTTGTGGCGGTTAGCCAGTTGGATGAGTTCAGCCGGAGCGGGGGCGTCATTGGTGATCACGATACAGGGCGAATGCGACGCAAACATGCGGTCCAGGTTGGCTAAGATGCGCTCCTGGTCGGGGCTGTTTTCGATATACGCCATTTCACCCGAACCCAAAATCTGGATCCGTTCCGGCTGCCACTTGTCGAAGAAGCCAGACAATTCAAGCGCTGGCCGGTTGAGCTCAGCCCGAATGATGACCCGGTTGAGTCCGTCTTCGCCGCCAGCGACTTTCAGATCAAGATCATGAAAGTCTAACAGACGGCGCACCGATATTGGGCTTGGCGTCATTACGCGTTCTGATGTCATATTCAACCTTACGATTGTTCTCCATTTTGATTGAAGAGAACGCCAAACAGTTCATCGGCGTCTTGGGCGTTCAACAAGTCTTCACGCACGGCGCTCTTGCTTAAACAGCGCGTCAACAACGACATCACTTTCAGGTGTTGGCCTGTGGCGGTCTTGGGCGCCAAGATAAGAAAGAAAATATACACCGGCTCTTTGTCGAGCGCTTCAAAATTGATGCCGTCTTTTGACACGCCGCAGGCGATAAAGATTTCTTTGACTTCGTTGCATTTAGCGTGAGGCAGCGCCACGCCGTGACCGATTCCGGTGCTGCCGACTTCTTCCCGTTCGATCAGCGCTTCGAGTATCGCTTCACGGTAAGGCAGCCGCTTGACAGTAACAAGAAGGTCAACCAGCTCGGCCAACACGTCGTCTTTGGTCTTGCTTTCTAATGGAACTTTGATGCAATGTGGAGATATGAGGTCCATCAAATTCATGTAACACCACCCATGGGGTTGCTAACGTATATCAGGCCAAACCAGAACAAGTACGGCTCTGGTTTTCTTTTTCGTTGAGCAAAATTTAACTATGCGTTGATTGTAACGCCGAGGGTATTATACATCCTGCCCACAGAAACTAGAGTGCGCCGTTTGGGGGCGCCGTTTTCTTCGCAAACCGATTATGGTTCGTATCAATGTCAACTAAACAATCCAATTACTTTCACCGTGAATGGCCTAGAAGTTAGAAGGAGTCAACTTAAAATAGTAAATCATTCATTGTAAAAGGGGTGGGTGTCATCGCGAGGAGGCCGAAGGCAGACGCGGCGATCTTGGATAACGGGGAGTTCAAACCTCTCTGGCGAGCCTCAATAGAAAATAAGCCATTCGTGTCTTTGCGGCTCATCGAGAGACTCGCCCTCCTCGTTCTTCGGTTATGTTGCAGCCTCGTAATGACACATCAAGGGTTGACGAAACGGCTTCAAGATATGATTGGGGAACCTCTTATTCATGCACTCTAGTTTTCGCAACCTTATACGCAATCACGGGCTTCCAATGGCGGTCATCGCCCTGCCCGTGTTGGCCTTCCATTGGAAAATCTGGGCGCTGGGGTGGTGGACCACCGGCGGCGACCTGATTAACCAGTTTGTTCCCTGGCGCGAATTTGCGCTTGCCGAAATTCGAGAAGGGCGCTTCCCCTTCTGGAACCCGTATGTCTTTTGCGGCGCGCCTTTCGCGGCCAACATTCAGACCGCGTTGTTTTATCCCGAAAACCTGCTTCATCTGTTTTTCCCTACCGAGTCGGTGTTTTCTTTTTCTCTAGTGATTCACCAATTGATCGCCGGGTTGGCGATGTATGGGTTTCTTTATCAAATCACAAACAACCGTGCTGGCGCCGCCTTTGGCGCAACGGTATTCGCCTGGTCAGGCTTTTTAATCACCCACGGTCATGACGGCCACCTGATTCATCTGCGCGCCTACGCTTGGGTTCCACTCATTTTGTGGGCGCACGGCGCTGGTACAACCGCTTGGGGCATCAGACGGGCGGCGGGTCTCGCGGTATGTCTCGCCATGATGTTCTACGCCGGGCATACCCAGATTCCGTTGTATATCTTTTACCTCTTAATGGCGCGGTCAGCCTGGCGCGGGGCGTGGGCGTTTCGTTCAACATCTGACTGGAAACAATTGGTCTCAGACCCTGCCTGGACGCTAGCGGCCCTGATGTTGTCGCTTCTTCTTTCAGCGCTGGTGTTGGCCCCGCTGGCTCAGCTATCTCAACACACGGCGGGCCGCGCGGGCGGGGCAGACTATGACTTCGCTGTCAGCGATTCGATGCCGCCGTCGTTTTTGGCTGCGTTTGTTGCGCCGTTGGCGTTTGGCGACCCAGTCACACCCGTCAGGGAAGCCAAGTTTTGGCTGACCACCACCGGCTATCACGAACTCTGCGGTTACACCGGGCTGATAGCGCTCATTGTCTTCATGGTTTCATTTCTCTCGAAGGCAAACAACAAAAGCCAGACGATGGAGTGTTTCTTTTTCGCGCTGATGGGAGCGCTGGGTCTGTTATTTGCGCTGGGAGAATATAACCCGCTATATCCGCTGCTCTATTATGGCCTGCCGGGATGGAGTTACTTTCGCGTCCCGGCGCGGCTGGTATTGATCTTCATCATCGGCGTCTCGGTTTGTTCGGCGATTGGGCTGTCCCGATGGATTGAAACAGACACGAAAGATTTGTTTCAATCGCTGGCTGTGAAAGTAGCCGCGGTGTTCTCGCTGCTGTTGTGCATCGCTTACATTTTGGTTTTGTTGTCAAAGCCCGCTATCGTGGCGATACTGCGAGAGTATGAGATCGACCAAACCGTATTCAACCTGAAACTCTGGACCGCTGACCGCCGCGCCATCAGCGCCCAGCTGCCCAACGTGTTGTTTGAGACCCGCTACGCCTATCTGATGAGTTCGCTCTCGATGGCGACCCTATGGATGCTTCTCGGCTGGGGCGGGCTGGCGCTAACGAAGCGCTATAACAACTCGCTCCTTCAATACGCGCCGGTAGTTGTGTTAGTCGCCGACTTATTGTTTTTCTCATCACGCTTTGTCCCCACGCTGTCTCAAGAGCAATGGAAGAACAGCTATTTTCCAACAAGCGAAATCACCTCAGCCATTCAACAGAACACCAGAGAAGGCCGCGTGTTATTGTTAGACGACGCGATCGGAATCTCAAACTCTCTTCACACCGAGCTGCGCCCCAACCGCTTGATGCGATACGGCGTTCACGCGGCGCGTGGGTATGACCCCATCATTTTGAGGCGCTACGCCCACTCTGTGAACCGCGCGTTTGGCAAGCCCGCTGACACGCCGCAGGGCGGGTTGTTGTTCTTTCCAAATGCGCCATCGCTACAGACTCTAAATGAACTCAATGTTAAAACCCTTATCACCAGCCAGCCACTGAACGGGCCATTCAAAGCCGTATGGAGCGAAACCAACTCACCGCTTACTGTCTACGCGATTCAACCCCGCGGCGAATTTCACCTGACCAGAAATTCATCCAACAACAACATTGACATCTTAAAACAAACCCCTACAACAGTTGTTGTGTCAATCAAAACAGACCAACCCAACCGCCTGGTCTGGTCACAAGTCTATTATCCCAATTGGCAGGCAAGCATTGGCGAACAACAGGCCGAAATTGAACCCTATCAAGACACATGGATGTCCATCCAAATCGGCCCTGGCGCGGCACAAATACAATTTGAATATAAAGCAAATGCTTTCAAAACAGGTTTGATTATTACTATAGCGACTGCGCTATTTCTTTCTGTCCTGTGTTGTTTGATTGGAAGGCGAAAATAAATTACACATTATTTTTTAAAGTTTTCTCGCAGTTTACAGAAAATCGTAATACAATTTGCCTTCAAAACTTGATAAGTTTTGTTAAAATAACCAGATGGTTTAACATATTTGGAAAGAAATGTATATACAACTTCAAACTACGATGGGTTGAGTGATATAGTATACGTAAGACTAGAAGAAA
>CAZKYC010000079.1:0-21637 GCA_964556895.1 uncultured bacterium
TCGAACCCCCAACCGCCTGATCCGAAGTCAGGTGCTCTATCCAATTGAGCCACCGGCGCTGAAGTTGTATCCTCTCAATTGTCTGTTAAGATGCCTGTCCATCAAGCCCTAGACCCATTTGTCACAGCGGAAAAAGTATGTAAGAATATTATCCACCCATCGTATTAATAGTAGAGAACACATTATTATTGAGCCGAGGGCAGGCATATGGCTTCTTTACTATTTGACTTAATTACACTTCCGATCAAATTCATCTTGGCCTTGATCGAACTATTGGGTCGTACGCTGGCGGTCATTGTCGGCTTAGGGATGTTTGGCTTTGGCGCAATGTTATGCCTGTTAGGGCCGTTTATTCTCATCGGCGCGCCAATCTGCCTTCTGTCAGCGATCTTGGTCATCAAAGCGCTTTAGATCATTCAACCATATAATTTTCTACCAGGCTGGCAAATTCGACAGCCTGTTTCATATCTCACTCACATTCCACATGGCTGAAATGGTAAAATACCTCATCAAAATTCACCTAACAAAGGAAACGCATCATGCAGCGTCGCGAGTTTTTAGGGACAGCCGCTGAAGGCGCGGCGCGAACTCTATGACCTGACCAACGACCCAGAGAAATCAACAACCTCGCAGCGGTTCCGGCGTATTCAGCGACGAAAGAGAAATTACAATGCCTGTTAGTGAAATGGATGAAAGACATCGATGACCAAGGGCTAAAAAAAGGTTCTCCAACACTCGTCGAGGTCTTTCGCCAATCTGGGGAAGAGTCATTCAAAAAGTATGAAAAGAAAATTCAACACCAAGCCCAACGCGTACGCCAATCATTCAAGAAACTATAATTGAATTATGCCAATGCGACGAAGACAGGTTCTTTCATTAGTCCTTTCGCTGCCATTTCTGAACGAAAGCCCGCGCGCTGAGGGCCAACTGACGTTCGCCTTGTATGGGTTCTCGTCTAACAAAGCGCCCTTTAATGAATTTAAGATCAAAGACATCGCGCCTTGGTTGAAAGACCACGACGTGAACGCCGTGTTCGTATATCCAGACGAAAGCGAAGAGTTATTAAGACAACTCAAATCGGCTGGACTGTCGCTCTATCAATCAATGGGGGTGTTTGTTGGCCGAAGCGACTACCTGAAGCGCCCCGAATGGCGGCCGGTTGGCGTCGACGGCGAGGCGCTCAAGCCCAACGAATGGTATTACCCGTTGTCGCCCAACCACCCTGAGTTGAGACAACGGCGCTTGGAGCGCTTTCAGCAGCGGCTCAACAATCCACACATCGATGGAATCTGGCTCGACTTCATTCGTTTCCCGCTGCGTTGGGAAAACGGCGCTCCAAATTTTGAGCAAGCCTGTTTTAGCAAACACAGCCTAAGGGCATTCGAAACATTCAGTTCTATTGATATCCCCAAGGGGGCAACCCAAGAGAAAGCCGAATGGATTTTATCAACCCATCTTGATCAATGGACGGCGTTTAAGGTCGAGTCGATTCGAAGTTGGGCCAACCAAGCGGCGAACCTTCGCAACGCCGAGCGCCCGGATGTAAAATTGGGCTTCTTTGGTTTGCCCTACTCGCCCGACGAACACGACGGCGCCTTGCGGCGAATCGTCGGGCAAGACTATACAATCCTCGCCAACGTGGTAGACATCATCTCGCCAATGATCTACCACCGAATGATCAACAAACCCGTCGATCGCATTCGCGAACTCACGCTTGAGATTCAGAACGTGACTGATACCCCCGTATGGCCTGTGGTTCAAACTATGAACTTGCCCGACACGCTGAGCGGAGATGAGTTTCAACATGCGATAGTATCAGCGGCGCGCGCGTCTAAACAAGGCCTTATCTTGTTCGCCGCCAACCATATCGAGAGCGAAAACCGCTGGCCGCAGGTCAAATCCGCATTAAGCGTTGCGAAATACCCGCCGAAACAGTTATAGTGGTTGCCAAAAAAGTGTTGGCTTTGATTTGCCATCAATGGTATCTAACGCTGTCCGCCGCGGCGGATGCGGGCGCGCATTATGAATAGAATTATGACAAACACTTGAGAAAACGATACTCGCTAAATTGTTATGTCTAATGTGAAGCCTTTTCCCAGTGAACAAAGCGCCGATTGGAGCAAGCGCTTTTTTACCCATCCCGACTATCTCGGCATTTACAACGAGATGACCGGGCCGCCGCGCACCAAAATCGAACTTGCGTTTTGTGAAACGGCCATGAAGTGGAAGAACCGCGCCGCGATTCTTGACGCGCCCTGCGGCGCCGGCCGCCACGCCGCGCCGCTCGCCCACAAAGGCCATGATGTGACCGGTCTTGACTTATCGGGTTATCTGCTAAAAGAAGCCAAACTCAACGCGCTAAAAGGGTTTTGGAAACGCAACCAGCCGCGCTTCATCCAGGGCCTGCTTCAAGCGATGCCCTTCGCTGACAACACCTTTAACCACGCCGTCAACCTGTTTAGCAGTTACGGCTACTTGGATACGGAAGACGAGAATTTCAAAGTCATGACTGAATACGCCCGGGTGCTGAAACCCGGCGGCAAGTTGTTAATCGATGTGATGAACCGCCACTTCATCGCCCCCCGCCTAAACGAGATCTTTGAGTCGGTGCATGACAATGGCCTCTATGTGAAAGAAGAGCGCGCCATCATTAACGACGGGCGCCGTATGCACAACGCCATCACCGTAACCGACGCCAAGGGCGACACACGCTGTTATCTTTACCGCCCCTGGCTTTATAATGGCGCCGAGCTGTCGGCCCATGCGACCCATGCGGGTTTGGTGGTAGACTCTGTCTACGGTGATTTCAATGGCCGCCCATATCAAAAGACCAGCGAACGGGCGATTCTCGTGGCAGTCAAACCCTTGCCCCACGCTGGCGATTAGACAAAAAAGTGATCCCTGATGACATCTGCTGCTTTCGCCTTAGTGGCCGGGCCAGGTTGGGCCCTAGGCCATACAGGCGCCCAAATTAAGCGCTTTGATTCAATCATCGAAGCCTACCATCCAGACGATGTGCTGCCGGCGTTGAATACGTTGGGCAATCAACTCTCAATGAATAAAATCGCGATCGGGTATCTCGCTTACGAAGCGGCGGCGGGGTTCGGTTTGCCGGTCAACCGACCAGACGGCCAGCCGCTGTTATGGTTTGGCGTCGCCAACAAAGAAGCACTACACCCGTTTGATGAATGGCCCAGTGAGTTTGACGCAGAGTGTTCCTTTGAATTGAACCACATTGCTGATGAGGGCCATTCTGAGTCGATAAAACAGATCAAAGACTACATCGCGGCGGGCGACACTTATCAGGTCAATTTAACCGAGCGCGCTTTGGTGGACCTGTCAGGTTCGCCGCGCGCATTATTTAAGCAGCTCGTTCAATCTCAGCCCTGCCCGTATGCGGCCTATATCGATACAGGCAAGCAAACCGTTCTTTCGCTTTCGCCGGAACTGTTTCTTCAACGCAAGGGCGCCCAAATTACCGGCCGTCCGATGAAAGGCACCATCGCCCGCGGGCGCACACTTGAAGAAGACCAAGCGCTTCGAACCCAGCTTGAACAGAGCGAAAAAGAACGCGCCGAACATATCATGATCGTTGACATGGTGCGCAACGACCTGGGCCGCGTCTGTCAATACGGCAGCCTATCCTTAACCAAACCTTACCAAACCGAAGCCTACCGCACCCTATGGCAGATGACCAGCGAAATTTCGGGATCAGTGCTTCCGGAATTTTCTCTGCAACACATCCTTCTGGCGACCTTTCCCCCCGCTTCAATTACAGGCGCGCCCAAACACCGCACTATGGATATCATCAAAAAATTAGAACCGACGCCGCGTGGAGTCTATTGCGGTTCAATCGGGCTTTTTCATGGCGAGGATGACTTTGTGATGAACGTGGCGATTCGTACTCTAGTCGGCTCTAACAACAAATACACCCTTGGGCTTGGAGGCGGCATCGTGTGGGACTCAAATCCCTCAGCAGAACGAAACGAACTCGATATAAAAGCCAAGTTCATCTCCTGCCCGTTGCCTGAGTTTGAGTTGCTCGAAACCATCGGGTTCACGCGTAAACACGGGTATTCGTTCTTACACGAACACATGCAACGCCTGGCTGCGTCCGCCGCCTATTGGCAGGTTCTATTCTGCCAATCAACCATCGAATCAGCCTTGCTTGAATACGCAAACCAGATTGGTCTTGATCAAGCGGCGGTTCGCTTGACAGTCAACCAATCAGGCAAAATATCAATCACTCATAGGGCAATTACGCCGCTGCCAGACCAGGTAACCGCTCGCTTTTCTCATCATACCGTCAATTCAAACGACAGGTTTTATTTTCACAAAACCACTCACCGCCCTCTCTATAACCAGGAACGAACCGCAGCGACAGAAGAAGGCCTGTTTGAGATATTATTTGTCAATGAACATGGACGCGTCACCGAAGGGACCATCACCAACCTGTTCTATCGAATGGGCGGAGAATGGTTTACCCCACCTGTGTCCGAAGGGCTCCTGCCGGGCGTGTGGAGAGACCATTTTGTCATGATAAAAAATGCGGCTGAACGTACAATACATATAGAGGAGTTGCTCAAATGTGATGAAGTTAGACTTGGCAATTCTGTGATTGGCGACGCAGTGGTAGACGCCATTCTTTACGACAAAACAATAAACGAAAGAAAATGAAGAAGAAAATCAAAAATCCCCATAAACAAGTTCGCCACACCTGGGAGCGCTCTCCAGTCGAAAAGCCCCATTCAACCAAAAAGGGCAAAAAAGGCTATAACCGTAGAAAATCCAAACAGCAAGATCAAAAACAGATCAACGAGAAGAATTAACGGAAGCAATAAACCATTACATCTAATTAATTAGATAATTATTTCAAATCTCAAAAAAAACCTCAATTATTCATTGAAATCTATGGTGTTTTTGTCAGGTTTCATTACAATAATCTAACAAAACTTATTTCTTTTTAAATTGCCAAAGATCAAAAATATAGTTAACATGTCAACATGACAAGGATGTCGAATAGTAGCAATGATTGCTTATAAAATTGGTTGTGTATCCAAAAAAAATCATGAATGAAACCGTCTTAGACCGGGCAATCGAAATTCTCGAAGAAATCGTTGTAAACCACGATACGGAGCAGTATGATCCAGAAAAAGTCCACTGTTGTATGGGCAAACAAATGCAATGCCCATGCGACAACCCCACGTGCCCGGCATCCGAATAGTCCCCGCCTCGACACTGAACCTGTTTTGATGAGTGGTTCAAACGGTATACTTATACCTACCTGAGAAAATGAAACCGACGACTTCCAATTGAATTATGCCACTTGAACAATACGACATTGCGATCATCGGCGCCGGGCCAATTGGCCTGGCCTGCGCCCTTGAAGCCAAACAGCGAAACCTGTCGCATAGCATCTTTGACAAAGGGTGTCTGGTCAACTCCATCTATCACTACCCGACTTCGATGCGTTTTTTTTCGACGCCAGACCTGCTTGAGATTGGCGGCCTGCCCTTTCCTTGCCGCGATGAAAAACCCACCCGCTGGGAAGCGCTGGAATATTACCGCCGCGTGACTGAAACCCAAAACCTGAATGTTCGCCTCTATGAAGAAGTGACCGATATTCAAGGCGGCGACGGCCGCTTTGAAATCGTCACCCGAAAGGGTTGCTATCAAGCCGCTAAGGTCATCGTCGCCGCCGGGTTTTTTGAAAAGCCTCAAATGATGAACGTCGCTGGCGAAGAGCTGCCGAAAGTTGTTCACTTTTACAAAGAACCTCACCCCTACGTTTTTCAAAAAGTGTTGGTGGTCGGCAACGGCAACTCGGCTACCCAAGTCGCGCTCGAATGTTGGCGGCATAGCGCCGAAGTTTCGCTCGCGATCCGCAGCGACCACATCAAGCCTAGCGTGAAATATTGGATCAAACCCGACATCGAAAACCGCATCAAACTCGGTGACATCAAAACCTATTTCAATACGGTGGTGAATGAAATCAAACCGGGGTCTGTCGTCTTACGGCGCCAAGACGGGTCGCTTACTGAAATCGAGAATGATTTTGTGCTCGCCATGACCGGCTATGAGCCGAACTATGAATTCTTGCGAAAAATTGGAATTGACATTGGCGACGACCCCATGCAGACGCCCATTCACAACACCGAGACCTACGAAACCAACCGCAAAGGCGTGTTCATCGCGGGGGTCGTGTGCGGCGGGTTGCAGACCAACCGCTGGTTTATTGAAAATAGCCGCTGTCACGCCGATGTGATCTTTGATCAGGTTATGAAAACGTCCTGACTGTCTGAAACCGAGAGGAGGGGGGGCTTTAAGCGCCTGTGCTTCTACGCGGAGCAGCATTGAAGCGAGCAGCATTGTACACAACAGGCCGCCCGCTTCATACCGATAGTATTCTTGAGATGGCTTCTAGTGATTCGTTAACATTTCAAACAATTATTCCCACTTGCTGAATGGCGCCATCCACATCGATTCAACGTCGGGTTTTTGAAACGCTCCGGGCCCGAACATGACAGAGATATTTAGTTTGCCATTCTCTGGCGCTTTGACATTCAGCGTCACCATCTTCATACCGCGGTTGGGCGAATCCCACTCGTTTTGAGGCTTTGACACGTCGATTGTCTCCCACTTGGCCGACGTGTCTTGAATCAAGTTCATGCGCTTGCCGTCAATCTCTAATACAATCACATCGCCAGTGTTTTTTACAACCTTGGCGGGTGTGATCATGCCCCAGCGCACATCGGCGCCCGGTTTGAGGCCGGTCAGCTCATCGCGAATTAATGCGTATTTCGATTTCAGCAACGCCGCGCCGCGCTTGGCGGTCTTGACCTGGCCTTCATAGACTTCGCTCATATCGAGAACGCTGAATGGAAACTTCGGGTCATCAGAAAACCGCTCGAAAGCGCCGAAGTTTTTGGCGACCTGCAGTTGCCCGTCGATGACCAGTGTGTTGTGTCCCATGTTTTGTTGGCGAAAGATGGTCCAGCGGTCGGAGTCTTGCTTTCTGTCCCATAAATTCATGCCGCGCGCTTCGATGCCGTGGTATGATTCCGCTCCCAGGTCGACCGCCCATCGCACGCCCTGTGAATCCAACACAAACGAACCGATATCCATGTTGCCATGATTGGCGCTGGGCGAACCGCCTTTGAACCCGATGAAGGTCGCGTTGGGGTCAGTCCATGAACTGCGATGAATGGTAATCGGCACATGCCCTTCGCCCGACCAGTGTAGCGGCATGTTGTTTTCGACGCTGGCTTGAGGCGTGTCCATCCAAAGCAACGTGAAAGGCATGACCCGGTCGCCGAGACGCGGCTTCGATGAGTTCAATGATGAATCGATGAATTTCGTTAACAGAGTATATTCACTCTTCGCCCAATCTGGGCGGTTGAATTTCGAAGCAAACCAGAACACGGCTGATTCATCGCCGCGGCCTGAGCCGCCGTCAGCGTAATTGAATGTCAGGCCGGATGGCCCGGTCACCACGCTGAGATACTGCCCGGTCTCGACAAAGCCCGGCGCGTTGGACAGGCCAAAATCTGAGCCGAGTACGCTCTCAATCGCTTCGATCAAAATCACATTGTACGACGTTCCATACGACCAATACGACGGCCCTTCGGGGTAGTTGCCCTTGGGGGCGTAGACATCCATCGATCGGGTCACGTTATGCAGCGCGTTATGGACAGTCTTCGCCGCCAGCTCGGGCTCGTGTTCGAGAATGGCCAACGCGCCAGCGGTGAGGCCGCCATGGCATACCTGCCCCCAGTTGTTGGTCGAGCGAACCCAGCCCTTGTGTTTGGTTGTCCAGGGCAGAATGACGCCCTTGTCTTTGATCGCCGCGCGGATCGTCTTACGCGACGGATCATCAAGTTGGTTATAGAGCCAGTCATAGCCAATCGCCAGCGCCAGCGTCATTTCGGCGACGTCAAGAAAGTGGCTTGGGTTCCAGTCGCTAAAGCCCGCGACCGTCAACATTTCTTTCTCGCAGCGTTCCACATATTTCATGTCGCTGGTCAGATGGTAGGCCATAGAGAGAAGCAGCGTCCGCCGCAAGCATTCCCGCGACTTTCCCAGCAGCCGCCGCCCGGTCTGGACGCGGTCAATCGGCGCTTTGTCGAGATAATAATCAGCGTGTTGAACGACCATCTCGCCCAGCGATTTGTAAAGCGAAAAGTTATTCTGTTTTTTTAAGATCGCATCTAAGCCCGTCTGGTTAATAAACAAGCGGGGGTGCGTTTTAGGAACCTTTGAGACGGCTTGTTTGATTTCATCCAGCGACGCTGTCGGCGGATAGGAGTCTGCAGATACGCTTAAAACCAAAACACAAACGAGCAACACACCCGTCGCGGCCCCAACCCAAAAGCGTGAGAGTTTTTGAAAGATTCTTGTATTCATGACCGTTCCTCCAAATGATGATCGTTATACATAAAAAGAATGTTTATTTCACGTTCTTTAATTTGTGTAACAGGTTGACTGTTTCGTTTACGAGTTTCTCGCCTGAACCAGGGGCAACTGACGACGTCACATTTTCATAGATACCTTCTCCATAGACGTTTTCGCTTTCCCCATCGTTTCTCCCTCTTAGAGCGTTTGTCAAAAAAATGTGCGTAAAGCGCACCCGAAGGGCTCAGCGATAGATACAGTTACGTAAACTCAATCCGCACATAATTCTGGCAACCACTATAACAAGACCTTGCTAGTTGATTACCACATTTTTCTACCAATGGGAACTTGTTGTATTCAAATATGTTCTTTTTTGTTATCCTATATTGTTCTTAATTGAATTTTTGTTTCGAGGAAAGAAACCACCATGTCCCAATCGACCCAATCACGCCGTTCGTTCGTTCAACACGCATCCATCGCCGCCGCACTGCCAGTTATAACGGCGATCCCCCAAAACGCGAAAGGCGCGAATGACGCAATCCAGATAGGAATCATCGGCTGCGGCAGCCGCGGGCGAAACGCGCTGATGAAAGAGATTCAACAATTTAGCGCCGAAGAAAACGTCGTGATCACCGCCGTATGTGACGTGTGGAACCAACACCGCCAGACCGCCGCAAACATGACCGAAGAATGGTATGGAAAGCGCGCGCGAGAATTTGTTGACTACAAAGACGTTTTGGCGCTCTCTGACATCGACGCAGTAGTCATCGCCGCGCCCGACCACTTACACGCGACTTATTTATATGACGCGGTCAAAGCAGGCAAAGACGCCTATTGTGAGAAACCGTTGGCGCGCAACCTGAACGAACTCCACCGCGTGGTTGAAGCGGTGAAACAATCAGACCGCGTCGTCCAGATGGGTACGCAACTGCGCAGTTGGCCTTCGTTTACCGGATGCCGGAAAGCCGTGCATGACGACAAACTCGGCCAGATCATCAAGGTCGCCCAAACCCGAAATTATTACGAACCCTACTGGCACAGCTTCAAACGCGAGATCAAAGAATCCGACACCGATTGGAAGCGATTTTTAGGGCATGTTGACTACCGCCCCTTCGACGAAGATCAACACAGCGTGTGGTATGGCTACCGCGATTTCACCGACGGTTCAATCTCAAACCTGATGTGTCATTTCATCGACTTGGTCCATTACATTACCGGCGCCCAGTTCCCGACCTGCGCGGTGACGTTGGGCGGCACATACGCCTGGAAAGACCAACGCACCGTCCCTGATGCCGTCCATACCTTGCTTGAATATCCCGAAGGTTTTATGGTGAGCTATTCGACTTCATGCGGCAACGGCAACGGCAACTACACCAAATTCTGGGGGACCAAGGGCATGATTGATTGCACCGAATGGCGCGAGCCCTTTATGACCGGAGAAGGCACTCACGCCGAAGGCCGCATCGAATCCAACCAACGCGTGCCCGACGTCGAAACGCCTCACCATATGCTCAACTGGCTGCAATGCATGAGAAGCCGAAAACAACCCAACGCTGATATCAACGCGGGCTATCAACACGCCGTCGCCTGTCTGTTGGCCGACGCGGCCTACCTGAAAGAATGTAAAATGGTGTTCGACCAAACGCGGCGAACATTCAAACCAGCATAAGAATCAATACACCATCACGACGAGTCATTACGAAAGGAAAGACCAAGTCTTTAATTTCAGAAACGCGGTTCTAGCCTGGGTGCAACTCTGTGAACGCCTTTGTAACAAGGCGGGGCCGCACCGAAGCGAACCGAGTTATACCCAGGCAACATACAACGATAGATAATACGCTATTGAGACAGCGTCTGATATTCAGGAGACAAAAATGAAACAACTCACATTATTAACCATCAGCCTTATCTTACTCGTCGGCATCCCCACACACGCGGCCCATCCGGAGATGCTTCAAGTCGGCTATGGACAAGTTGATATCACTCCACCGCTAGGAACAGGCATGCCCGGCTATTTTCGCGACCGCAAAGCCGATGGCGTTCTTGACCCGCTGTTAATCAAGTGCGTCGCCATTACACAAAACAACAAAACGATCCTTCTTCTCGCCGCTGATTTGATTGGATTAAAACAGCCAGTGGTGAATACAATGCGCCAGGCGATCACAAAAAAAACGAACCTACCCGCCGACCATATCTTCATTCACGCCACTCACACCCACACGGGCGCGCAGGTGTCAGAGATCGAAGACAAACTGCCCCAACAAGCGGCTGACGCCGCCGCCTTGGCGCTACACAACCAGACGGCTGAAACCAAGGTGACGACTGGCAGCGCTGAAGAACGCTCGGTGACATTCATCCGGCGCTATCTGATGAAAGACGGAACGGTGCGCACCAACCCGGGACGCAACAATCCAAACATCGTACGCCCGATTGGCGACATCGACCCCAAGGTGAATATCGTTTCGTTTCACGACGCCAAGACATCAATCGTCAGCCACGGACTTCACTTGGATTGCGTCAGCGGGAGCAAGTTCTCCGCCGACTACCCCTACCATCTCACTGAACGAATGAAAGAAGATTTGGACGCTGATTGGAACGTCATCTTTCTCAATAGTTGCAGCGGCAATATCAACCACATCAACGTCCACGACAAAAACCAACGCAGCAGCAACGAAGAAGCGCGAAAGATCGGGCGCGCACTCGGCGGCGCCGCGCTAAAGGCGCATGCGAAGTCAACACCGATCACCATTGATAAGATTGATTCGCAAGTAACTGTCGTAGATTCGCCGGTTCGAACCGTGCCTAAAGAATTGTATACTTGGGCCAAGGTCGAAATGGCCGAAGACGCCGAGAAAGCCATGAAACGTAATTTTAATGAATACACCCCGAAGGGAATCATCCGTCTGGCGGAAACCAAAGAAGCCAGCCGCCCGGCTGAAATCATGGCAGTTCAAATCGGCCCGGTGGGCGTGGTCGGCTTCCCCGCCGAATGTTTCGTCGAGATGAGCAAATACGTCAAAACCCATTCTTTGCTCGACATGACTCTTGTGATCGGGCTTACGGGCGGTTCAATGGGGTATGTCCCACATCAACTGGGCTACCAGGAAGGCGGCTACGAAGCGACTTACTCCAGCGCGCCGCTGGCGCCCGAAACCCCCAACCTGTGGACGCGTACAGCGATCAGTCTGTTGAATGAGATGAAAAACAAAAATTCGATGCCATCTCAAAAATAGAGATTGCTTTCTTATCAAGTCTCGACGTAGCAATAATTAGAAACCCAACACAGGCATGAGTGCAACTGCGAGAGCGCCTGTACGATTAAGCAGAGCTGCACCCATGCCGCTCGAAGAATAAAAAAACTTGAGTGTCCTTACAAGATCAATGATGAAACGTAGAAACGCATTAAAGCTCATGTCAGCAGCGGCGACGTTGCACCCCTTGTCCTCCGACTCAAATGAGGCAATCGACAATCAGATTATTCAACAACACGACCGAGCGCTCACTGAACTATTAGACAAACAAATTACCGATCCAGACAATCCTGGCTTCGGCGCCTACCCAGACCAGTGGCGGCTTTATCATTGTTACGCGGCTGCCAACATCCTTGAAAACGCCGTCGCGGCCTATGTACACCCAAAGTCAACGTATTATCATGACGCTGATGTGAAACAGCGGATTTCATGGGCGATTGAGTTTTTACACCGAAACCAGGCGCCCAATGGAACCATCGACTTAGTAACGACAAATTTTGATTCTCCACCTGATACGGGTTTTGTGGTTCATCAGGTTGCGACCGCGGCCACGCTGGCCCGGCTCTTCCAAAAACAAGATATCGAAGACTGGATCAAACCGTTTCTCATTAAAGCGGGCGGCGCGTTGGCCGTCGGGGGCGTCCACACGCCAAACCATCGCTGGGTAATTTGCGCCGCGTTGGCTCAAACCCATGACTTATATCCATCCCCCAAATATCTAAAACGAATCGATGAGTGGCTCAGCGAGGGTATAGACATTGACGAAGAGGGCCAATTCTACGAACGCTCTACAACCATTTATAACGCCGTGTGTAATAACACGCTGGTTACAGCGTCTCATAAACTCAATCGGCCCGAACTATTGGAGCCTGTCAGAAAAAATCTAGACAGTATGCTCTACTTGCTTCATCCCAATTTCGAAGTCGTGACGGAACTATCAAAACGCCAAGACATCAATACACGCGGCGATATGAAACGCTATTGGTTCGCGTTGCGATATATGGCGATTCATGACAACAATGGGCAATACGCCGCTATCGCCAACCAACTCGAGCCCGGCCAAATTCGATTACCCCTATTGATGGAGTACCCTATACTTCAAAAACCGTTGCCGGAAGCAACCCCTCTCCCTCAAGAGTATATAAAGCATTTTCCCCTTTCAGAGATCACTCACATACGCCGGGGAAAAATCAGCGCAACAATTCTGCACAAAGAAAACAGCCGGTGGTTTTCGTTGATAAACGGCAACGCAGTCATCAACGCTGTTCGGTTCGCGTCTGCGTTTTATGGTAAAGGCCAATTTAACCCCGAGCGATTTGAACGAAATGGAAACGCCTACCATTTTTCACAACAACTCAACGCGTCTTATTATCAACCAGTAAAAAACCCTTCTTTTATACCAGTCACACGAGACACTATGGGCCGCGCCAAACAGTCGCGTGAACAGAGCAATATCTCAACCATCAAATATGAGACCACCATTGTAGACAAAGGCGATTCATTTGAGTTACACATCAGCGCGACTGGAACGGATAATGTTCCATTGGCCATAGAGATCAACCTTAGAAAAGGCGGCAAATTAGAGGGAGCGATTCCTGCGCCGAATGTAACTGATGCATTTCTCTTTCGCGACGAACACGTCTTGTTTTCACTCTCTGGCGACACAATACAAATCGGGCCGGGCATCAATCAACACGCCTATACCCAGGTGAGGGGTTCATTAACAAAACTTTCTGGCCCTAGCCTCTATCTTACTGGATATACTCCATTTAAACATATAATTAAACTTGACCTCCTTTAAGTTTTTTACTCCCGACAGCCAAATAGTGAGTCAATTTAGTCAAAAATTAACACTCTATATAACGCTTCTCTGTTGTATTATATTACATTCAATGTTATTATTTTTATATACATTGCTTTTGAATTCAATAATGAGTTGTGGTTGAGGGAAAAGCGGTACGGAGCCAAGCGCTTGTCGAGCAGGCGCTTTGAGTTGGCTGTACCTACCATTTCTCCCTGCATCAACGATTACACATCACTTCCGTGTTGCTGAATTGGCTGGCGCTGAGTTATTGAGTGAGGCCATCCATTGAACGAGCCAAACGCGAGGCGAGAAATGTCAAATTCCAGCTCGGCGAAATTCAACCAGGTTCCACACACTAACACATTTCTGCGTAAGTCTGCTTTAAACGCTCCCTCCATCGCCCCGCCCGGCCAACAACAGCCAGACCAAGCAGCCAACCGACAACCTCCGCCGTCAACATCAAATGATGTTTGGGGGCTGTTGTCACAATTGCTGGAGACGATCGTCCAAGAACAAGTCACAAAGGCGCTTCAGTCTCAACAAGAGACAGCGCAAATGGATGAACCCGCTCAAACCGATGTGGAACAAGCCAGCCAAGGCCCTTCCGTCCAAGACCCCTTTTTTACCGCAAGCGCGGCGGCCTACTCAGGCGAAAAGCAACAATTCGGCGAATCTCACCCGTTGCCGGACATCTTTTTTTTCACCCCCGAATGGCGCGCCCTCAATGAAGGCATCGAACACTGTAAGGCGGCGTTTTTTGATCTTTCCCACGAAGTCCAAAACGATCTCCATGCGGAGAACGAAGACAAACTTCAGAAAAAATGTTACGCCATTCTCGACGCGCTCAACCTGCAGCTGCAAGAAGCAGAACGGTTGTTAGACATGTCGTCCCATAAAGAAGAAGGGTGGGGGTATATCTTTAAAGAGATTTATCCGTTTTTTATGCGCAGCCGTTTCGCCGAGCGATCATACTTTAAGCCAAAGGGCTACGCCGGCGATTTTTTGATGATTGAGATGCTGTATCATAATCAGGCCGACGGCGACGGCCGCCTGGGCAAAATGGTCGATAGTTGGTGTCTTGACACCGCGACGGCGCGGGCGGTCAGAGGCCGCCGAAAACTCTTAAAACAACTCATCGAAAAATTCAGCGACGCGAGAAAAGAATCGCCTGACCCGATTCGAATTATGAACCTTGGCTGCGGCGCCAACCGAGAACTATTTGACTTTCTCAAAACCTGCGACTATAGCGAAAAAATCGAAGCGACCTGCGTCGACACCGACAAAGACGCGCTCGTTTTCACCAACCAGCGGGTGAACCGGTTTTATCACCGGGCTTCCATCCGCCTGTTAGACGACAATGTCGCCAGGTGGTCGGTAGGACGAAGCAAATATCGCTACAACCAACAAGACATCATTTATTCATCGGGCCTGACCGATTATTTTGGCACGCGCACATTCCGCGCGCTGGCCACGCGAAGCTACGACCACTTAAAGCCCGGCGGCGTCTTGATTATAGGCAACTTCGGCCCGGCCAACCCTCACAAAACCTTCATGGATTCTATCATACGCTGGAAATTGATTCACCGCAGCGAAGAAGAACTATTAGAGTTGTTTACCGAAACGCCGTTTCAATCGAGGGTCAAGGTGGTATCAGAGCCTGAGTCAATCAACCTGTTTGCGATTGCTCACAAGCCAACCGACTAACCACCAGTCTAAATCAGTGCGCGGTCAATGACTTCTCTGACCTTTTGGGTGAGAGTGTGCGCGGTAAACGGCTTATCAAGCAGTGTCACATCCTTGTCGAGAATGCCGTGATGCGAGATGGCGTCATCGGTGTATCCCGACATATATAACACAAGGATTTGCGGACGCATCGCCAGAATCGTTCGGGACAACTCGGCGCCGCTCATATGAGGCATGATAACGTCAGTCAACAGCAGGTCAATTTTTCCATAATAGTTATTACAGATATCGATTGCGTTTTCAGTTGAATCCGCCTCGAGAATTTTATACCCGTTTTCATTCAAGATTTCTTTGGCGATTTGCCTGACGGACACGTCGTCTTCAACCAACAAGATGGTTTCTTTGCCTGGTTGAATCTCGCCGATTGGCTCGGCGCCATTGCCGGCGCCATTGCCATTTTGATAACAAGGAAGATACACCTTAAAGGCTGTGCCCTTGCCGATTTCGCTGTAAACCGTCACAGCGCCCTCGCTCTGCCTGACAATTCCATACACGGTCGAAAGCCCAAGCCCGGTGCCCTTTCCGACCTCTTTGGTGGTGTAGAACGGTTCGAAGATATGCGACTGGACTTCGATATCCATCCCCTCGCCGGTATCGCTGACTGACATCAAAACATAGTCGCCTTCACGCAGCGAGCCTTCGCGGCTGACCGCTTGTTGGCGGTCGAAATAGACATTTCGGGTTTGAATGGTGATATACCCGCCCGTTGGCATGGCGTCGCGCGCATTAACGACAAGGTTCATCACAACCTGTTCAATTTGGCTGGGATCGGCTTTGACTTTGCCCAGGTTCTCAGACAGTTGGTGAGTGAGTTCGATATCTTCGCCAATTAAGCGCCTGAGCAGGTCATCCATCCCAAGGATGACGTCGTTTAAATCAAGGTCAGTCGGCTGCAGCATCTGCTTACGGCTGAAGGCGAGCAACTGGCGGATCAGCGCAGCGGCGCGTTCGCTGGCATGGCGTATTTCGGTGATTTTCTTTCGGTGGGGGTCGTCATCATCCATTTTCATCAACAAGAGGTCGCCGTTGACTTTGATCACAGTAAGAATGTTGTTGAAATCGTGGGCAACCCCGCCCGCCAGCCGGCCAATCGCCTCTAACTTTTGCGACTGGACCAACTGCTCTTCGAGCTTGTTCTTCATTTCTTCGACAAGTTTTTTCTCTTGCAGGTTTTCGATCAGATCGCGGTGCTTGCGGGCGAGGGTGATCTCTAACATCTCGTTTGAACGCTGAAGTTCACGCTTAGCGCTCTCCAGTTCGATACGCGATTTATATTCCCGGTAGCGTAAATTCGAACCAACCGCCGAAGCAATAAGAATGATAAACAATGATGAAAGGACGAATGAGTTGTTCGAAATAAACAGCCGGTACATCGCTGAGGCGCGTTCATTATCAGGAACCAGCGTAGGGTCGAATATATACGGCGCAGTCGGGTCTAACCACATCACGCCAAGCAGGTAAATCATATACAAACCAATGCAATGCAGCGCAATGGTTTTGACTTGCAGTGGATACAACACGCCAAACGCGACAAAGACCAAGTTCAACCCGGCGTAGTAGGGGGTCGCATATCCGCCCACGTCCCAGATCATCAAAATGATGCTAAACCCGACGATATAGTAGCCAATGATGGCGAGAGTAGCGCTATGAACGCCAAGGTTCCAGCGGCGGTTGATGAAGAAGATGATAATACAACTAATGGAAGCGATCAGCCGGTACTGCAAGAACTGGTAGAACAATTCAGGATACAGCAACGCATCGACGACGCTGAACATCGGCACCAAAATCACGCCGATCAGCGACAACTTATCAACCCAGATTCTCGTAAGCGACTCTTGGTCTTTACGAAAATCGGCGATTAGTTTCTCGTCGTTATTATAGTTGTTCGGGTTCGCCATCTTGGTTACAAATTCTAGAATTTTACATTCAGCCCAATGCCCGCTAGCCAGATATCTGAATTCAACTCGCCTGACGACGGCCGGGCCAAATCAAATCCAATGTTGCGGTCTCCCCACGCGTAAGCAAAACTCACATCAATCGTCATCCATTCCGTCGCTTCATACCCAAGGCCTGTACTCACGATCCACCCTGGCGTATCGGGGATGGATGGAATCAAGACGTCATCCGGCATGGCCGACGACAACCACCCGGCGCCATGCTTCCAAGTCAATTGGTCGGTCACTTTGATAAAGTTTCCGGCGTGGACGCTCCAAACGCTCTTCCAATGCAGGGGCAGCTCCGCATTGGGGATCTTATCATAATCAAAGACAAACACGTCGCTTTGTTCATAATCGGTATAGGTCGCGTCAACCGCCGCCGTCCACCAGTTGGTGATTTCATACGCAACCCCGACGCCGACGCGTTGAGGGACGTCAACTTCCGATGAGAAGTCGTCGCTCGCGATTCCAAGCGCTGGCGGCAAATTGGATCTGCCGTCAATGTCAACCGTTGATGGAAACGCGTATTTCATGCCGATGCTCCAGGGGCCGGGCCGCCAAAGGGCGCCAATGCTTCCGCTGACGCCGACGCCGTCCGCATCACCTGAGTTATGGCCGAGAAAGGTCCCGCCAACCACAACTGGCAAGCGATAGGTCAGGTCAAAATAATCAATGTTGATGGTCGCGCCTATCGAAAATTCATCATTGAATTGATAGGCCGCCGCGAATGAGGTTTGGATGTCAACCAGTTCGGTGTTGTATCCTGGGAAGGTAAGCGACATGTCTCTGAAGTCTGACGCCAGGCCGTATGGCGCGCCCACCTGGACCGCGACGATCCAGTGTTGGTCTATGCGCCAGCCCAGGGCGAACTCAGGAAAGTGAAAGTTTTCGTCGAGCGCCTCGAAGTTGGCCCCGCCTAACAACGGGTGTTGTTCATACGAAAAATCCGTCCATAAACTCACGTCGCCAAGATAGAGTTCGACGCCATTTACCGTGACCAACGCCGCGGGGTTTAACGCCGCGTTGAATGGCCCAGGGTTGGCGCCCGAATGGTCGCCCGCGCCTGAGGTTGACAGCCCCATTGGCGAGGTGCTTCCAAGCCGGTTCAACAAACCAGCATGCGAATCAATCGCTGATGTTTGAATCAACACCAACAATCCAATACAAAAGCCTACAGACTCCCTACACACAGACCGCCGCTTATTCATGGTTGTAACCGCCCTTCAAATGATTCCACCTGATGAATTCAGACTGATTAAGACTTGTTTTTCGTCAACAATACAGCAGGCTTCATATCAACCATATAAACGCTGGCGTCCAGTCGCCCAAAACCCAGAAGCGCTCATGAAGGCGTCTTGGTTTTCATGAAATTGTTCGATTACTGACTGTATCTTATCAAATTCATTTAAGAATGTATCTACAATTTGCGAGTCAAACTGTTTGCCTTTTTCTTCTTCAATAATCTCCAATGCTGTTTCAATCGAGAAAGCGTCTTTATAGGAACGCTTGCTAATCAGCGCGTCAAATGAATCAACCACGCGCACGATTCTGGCGGAGAGGGGGATCGCTTCTCCTGCCAATCCTTCTGGATATCCGCTGCCGTCCCAGTTTTCATGGTGATAGAGCGCAATGCGTTCCGCTACTTTGAGTAAGTCTGATTTAGAGTTCGACAAGATTTTCGCGCCGATTTGTGAATGTTTACGCATGACCACCCATTCATCATCAGTGAGAGGGCCCGCTTTTTCTAAGATCGACTCAGGCACGGCGATCTTACCAATATCATGGCAAATCGCGCCAATTCGAACCATGTGGACGCGAGGTTCTTTTAAGCCCAGCCCCCGGGCGACGATCTCGGCGTAGCGGCTGATTCGGGTCAAGTGCGAACCGACGATGCCTTCTTTATATTCAGCCGCCATGGAAAGGCGAATTAACATCTCTTCGTGGGTTTCGCGAAGTTCCGACGTCCGTTCAAGTACTTTTTGTTCGAGTAGGTCGCGGTCTTGAATAATCAGGTCGTGGTATTGTTTCAGTTTGAGCAAATTTTTCACTCGAATCAACAACTCTGTCGCGTCAATTGGTTTGTTGAGAAATTCATCTCCACCGGCCTTTTTACACTGAATTCTTGAGTCGTAATCGTATTGCCCCGTGACAAAAATCACCGGGACGCGCATGGTCTTGAGGTTTTCTTTCAGCCTGCGACACACGTCTATACCGCCGAGTTGGGGCATGATTACATCTAAAATGATTAAATCGGGAATTTCGTCGACCACAAAATCAAGGCAGGTTTGTCCATCATTAAGACAGTTGACCCAGTACCCGTCTGTTTCGAGCAAATCCTTTATCGCCAGACAGATGTCGGGGTTATCATCAACAACAAGTATGCGTTGTTCAGCGCCGGAACTGTGCACAGTCTCGTTAACCACATGAATTCACTAAGATGCCCAAAACCCGAAGAAACAATCCAAAACAGCTAATCAACGCTATTCATGCGTACCATAATACTGATATAAATCCACTAATAGACTAACATTTTGCCAGAATTCTGTTAGGGCTAAACTATCTTTTTGTTGTTTTAGTATTTTGTGAAAACCTAACAATATCTAAAGCCTAGATACTCTTGCATATAAAAGTGAGATTATCACCAACTTTATTTGCATTAAACGAACAAAAACCTAATCATAAACCAATATGACTAAACTTCTCCGACAGATTTTTGTACAATAGACAACCAACCAAGACATAATAAACTGACTGAAAGGATACACACCCATGAGTTTCATCAAACGCCGTGAATTTTTAGGCAAAAGCGCAACAGCAACCGCCGCGTTTTCGCTCCCTGCGACCTTCTTGATCAAGGACGCCAACAGCGCCGACGCAAACGACAAAATCGGTCTCGGCATCATCGGCATGGGAGGCCGCGGCGGCGAGTTGTATCGCAGTTTCAAGCCGCATAAAGATGTTGATATCGTTGCCATGGCCGACGCCGACAGTTCGCGGGTAGAAGACGCCGCGGATGCGGCAGGCGCCCAGGATTACAAAGACTTACGCAAACTGCTCGAAGACAAAAACGTCGACGCTGTCGCCATTTCGACCTGCAACCACTGGCATTGCCTGGCCTCGATTCTGGCGATGCAAGCAGGCAAAGATGTTTATGTCGAAAAACCCCTCTCACACACCCAATGGGAAGGCCGTCAGGTCGTTAACGCTGCGCGCAAGTACAAACGAATTGTTCAACTAGGTATACAGCAACGCTCTGACCCCTTACAAGACCAAGCCAAAAAACTGCTTCACGAAGACAAAGCGTTAGGCAAGATTCTCTACGTTCAAGCCAACCGTCTTGGCGTTCGCGCCAGCATCGGCAAGAGCAGCAAGCCGCTGCAAATTCCTGAACAAGTCAACTATGACTTGTGGCTGGGACCGGCTGAAAAACAAACTCTCTACCGCGACAAACTTCATTACGACTGGCACTGGGATTTCAACACCGGCAACGGCGAGATGGGCAATTGGGGCGTCCATGTCATTGACGATGTCCGTAACGTCGCCTACCAAGATTCAGTCATTGCGCCCAAGCGAATTCTCGCCGTCGGCGGACGCGCCGTGTGGAACGACGCCGGCGATACGCCCAACGTCCACTTCGTTTGTTTCGACACAGGAACGTATCCCACTATCATTGCGCTCTCAAACCTCAACCAGGCGCCGGACAAGAAAGGCAGTTGGAAAACGCCGGCTGACCGCGCATTCTCCGGACCAGGCAGCGGTTACGTCGTCGTGTGTGAAGGCGGTTACTACCTCGGCCAACGCGGCTCAGGCAAAGCGCTTGATAAAGACGGAAAAGAGATTCGTTCATTCAAAGGCGGCCCGCGCATGGAATTACACACGCGAAACTTCCTTGACGCGGTCCACGCCCAAGACAAGGGCCTCTTAAACGCAGAAATCGCCACGGGCCACGATTCAAGCGGATGGTGTAACCTGGCCAACGTCGCCTTCCAAGTTGGCGGCGACTATTCACGCAAAGACGCCGAGTCGATCATGCCCAATCTTGAAGCATGGAGCGCATTGTTAGGCGACATGGAAACATCGCTCGCCAAGTTTGGCGTCAAAGCAAACAGCGATTCATTCAAGATGAGCCCGGTTTTAACCTACGACTCCAAATCAGAGACGTTCGCCGGAGAGCCGGCAAAAGCCGCGAACCGATATCTGAAACGGTCGTATCGTAAAGGGTTTGAAGTGCCTGACTACAGCTAACTAGACTTAATAGAGATATACAATTCGGCCTTTCCATCTGGAAAGGCCGTGTTTGTTTTACCAAAAAGGAACATAAATCGCGCTGCAAACTTTTATAGTGGTTGCCAGAATTATGTGCGGATTGAGTTTACGTAACTGTATCTATCGCTGTCCGCCGCGGCGGATACGGGCGCGCTTTACGCACATTTTTTTGACAAACGCTCTAATAGAGTCTTCCGATATTTGAGTACTTCCCTTGCTGGATGACCTGGAATTTGGTCAAAAAA
>CAZKYC010000080.1:0-21406 GCA_964556895.1 uncultured bacterium
TCTGCTCGCTTCAGTGCGGCTCCGCCTTTTTGCACAGGCGCTCCCTGAGTTGCACCCATGCCTGAGTTGGATTGTCTATTATTGAAAGGACGAATATCGTTTTTTGACCAAATCCCAGGTCATCCAGCAAGGGAACTACTCAAATATCGGAAGAACCAAATTTAATTTGGTGGGTTAAGAACCCACCCTCCAACTCACCGCTATTGTCGGCGCGTTCACTTCAACAAACAGTTCATCTCTCATGCGCGTCCAGGTTTTCCAGGCGGCGGCGGGTGAGAGGCCGGCGAACTTCATCCCGTTTCGCAACCCCTCAACCGGGGTGAGAGACGAGCCGGCGAAGTTGTTTGTCCCCGGCAGGCGCACCACACCGTCATCGCCCACCTCGACCTCGACGCTGGCTAAGGTATACCGCCCCGGCGGCGCCCCCGCCGCGCTCATGGCGTCGGTGGTAAACACCACGCGACCGGGGCCGGTATGCTCCACCCAACTTTTGACCACCCACGGCGGGACATGAATGCCGTCAGGGATAATCGACACCAAAATATCCGGCAGGCTCAACACCCGCTGGATGATATTGTCATGGCGGTGCATCTCAGCCGGACAGCCGTTGCCTAAGTGAGTGAACATGCGCGCGCCCGCGCCGATGGCGCGTTTTAGTTGATCAACGCTGGCGTTGGTATGCCCCAGGCTGACCAACACATTTTCATTCACGGCGCTGCGAATAAACGCCTCGCCGCCGTCGCGTTCGGGCGCAAGAGTCACCAGCCGAATCATGCCGCCCGCGGCCTCTTGCAACCGCTGAAAGCAAACCCAATCGGGGCCGCAGGCGTGTTCTTTGGGATGCGCGCCAATGTAGCCAGACTCTGAAGATAGAAACGGCCCTTCGAGGTGAAAGCCCAAAATGCTCTCACGCAATACGGATGACCGTTCTATGTATGAGTGAAGGGTTTTGAATTGCGCCTCCAGAAATTCAGGCGCCGCTGTAATCAGCGTCAACAAATAATGGAAACAGCCCGCCTTGCGAAGTTCCAGCGTTGCGCGTTCGAGATCGTCGAGCGTTATATGTGGATTCATAAAATCCACGCCAGCGAACCCGTTTATCTGTGGGTCAAACAGCCCCGGGCCGACGAGATATTCAGAGGCCTTGCCGTCGCCAATTCGAATGACGTTTGAGGGCGGCGAGTTAAGCGGAGCGCCGGATAGAGCATCAATGAAACGTTGTGATTGCATGAATACTTTGGCTCGTCAGAAGACTCGCCCTCCCCAATAATAATCTAAAACGAATAACGCGCGCGGCGAACATACACAAACCATTCGACGCAGAGCGCGATGAACGCGAACAGCGCCAACAGCCGCCAGATTTCCTGGTTTGACGCCACCGCGCCCGGGTCGCCTTCGATTTGCACCTCGCCGAACTGCAGTTCAGGCCGGGGCGCGATCTTTGATTCTTCGCTCGATAGCAGGTTGACCGCGTAGCGCGTTTGCAGCGAACCAGAGACCCGGTATTCATAAATGCCCTGGCGGTCAGTTTCGTCATAAAACAGCGGGCTTGATTCGGTGAAGGTAACTGTTAGCGGTTCGAGCGGCGCGGGCGGTTTAAGAAACGCCTCGTCCAAGAGCGACTTGGGCGGCGCCAAGGTCAATATCTCGCCCGTCGAACGCATCATTGCGTCGCCATTGCCTGATGCGACCCAATCGACCACGTTCATCACAAAAATGGGAAACGACGCCCGGTTGGGCCAGTTGCTGTCGAACAGGTCAAACGATGTAACAACGCCCTGAATCGCGTCTGACTCAAACGCGACCACCAGCGGCGTCTCGCGCGATTCGACGATGGGTTCCGTCCAGGCGGGCGCGGCCATGTTACGGCAGCGGTTAATGATCAGGGTGTCAAAGTTGACATAGCGCGCCAGTGGGTGAAAGCGGTCAAACGCCACGATATAGGGCAGGGTCAATTCATCGCCCATCGACCAGCCCGGCAGGGGCGGGACGGCGTTGATAAAGAAATACGACCCTTCCGCCAACGCGGGCGGCGCGAAGGCGTCAAACACCACCAGGTCAAACTCGCCCGGCCCGGTGTAGTCGCTGGGCGCCTGCACCGACAGGCGCGTTCGCGCATCAAGATTAAGCGCGCGTTCCAGGTAGGGGTTGTTGACCGTAACCAGAAGCACATCCAAATGCGCCTCCGCCTGAATCACCGCCCAGGCTTCGTTATCAATCGGCAGCGCGTCATCGTGGTCGACCTTCACCCGCAACACTTCGGTAAAATTGCCCGGGTCTTTAAACAAGATCGACTCGCGCCCGCCCGGCTCAAGGGTGACCTCGCGCGCGTCGAGCAGGGTTTCTTGGCTTTGGTTGCCTTCGGAAGCGGCTTCTTCACCCGCTGCTATGGTTCCGCCTTGGCCCAACAATTCGACAAACACACTCGTTTCGACCGAACTCGAATTCTGTACGCCGACCAGCAATTGATAATTTTGTTCGAGGCTAAAGTCGCGGCGCACCACCAGGTCGATGATGCCGACGTTGTCCGCCGTCTGTCCGATCGGCGCATACTTCACCCTGACGCCTTCGAGTTCTTCGGCGTCGGGCGCTTCAAAGCCGCCGTCTGACAAGATGACCACTTCTATGTTGTTTTGAAACTCTGACGCCGACTTGGCGACTTTGATCGCTTCTTTAATGTCAGTCGGGTTTTCGGTGGCGCGGATGGATTGAATCACGTTGCGCAACACGCTCTTGTTTCGCTCAAACGGAGTCATCACCTGGGCGTTTGACGAAAACGCCGCCACCATCATGCGGTCGCCGCGGCTCATATCATTGACCAGGTCGATGGCGAGTTGTTTGGCTTTTTCGAGGCGGGTAGGACGAACATCGTCAGCGTTCATACTGGCTGACTGGTCAATCAACACGACAAAACTCTGCCCGCGCAGCCCGCCCAACTCTAACACCGGGCGCGCCGCCGCCAGCGCCAATAGCGCCATGATGAGCAATTGAAGATAGAGCAAAAGGCTGCGTTTAAGTTTTTGAAACGGGGTGTTGGCCTTCAGGTCTTCGAGACTTTGCCGCCAGAGAAGCGTACTCGAAATGGGCTGGTCGACGCGTTTGAGTTTCAATAAATATAGAATGATGACGGCGGGGATGAACAGCCCAAAGAACAAACCAAGCGGCGCCAAAAAATTCATGAGCCATCTCCGTCGTGTTTATGCGACCAAACCCAAACGGCGAAACGCATCAGTCAATAAGCGCTCGACCGGCGCGTCTGACGACAACGGAAGATAATGAATGCCGTAGCGCAGCGAAAACTCGCGGATGTTCGCCTGAAAGGCTTTGAGGCGGCGTTCATACACGCCCATCAATTCTTCGGTCATGCTGATCTCGACGGGCTCGTTGGTTTCAACATCTAACAGGCGCAGCGCTCCCACCAAATCCGGGTTGATCTCTTGAAGCGACAGCGTCTGCAAGAGATAGACGTCGTTCTGTTTTTGCAGCAATTGTTTGACCGCGTCTTCACAGCCTTCGGGGTCAAACAAGTCAGATATCAAAATAACCACGCCGCCTTGTTTCTGCTGCATCATAAACCGCTTGCATCCCTCTGCCAGTGTGGTCTCGCCGTCCATCGGCAGTTCTTCGAGAAAATTGAGGATACGCCAGATGCTGCCTTTGCCGCGGGCGGGTTGGGTCCAGCGGTAGCGTTCTTTGCCGAAGCCCACCAGACAGACGCGGTCCATGCCCGCCAGGGTGATATAGGCCAGCGCGGCGGCGACTCGTTTGGCGAAGATGCCTTTGTTTGGTTCGCCGGTGTCCATCGATTTGCTGCAATCGACCAGGATATACAGATAGAGGTCTTCTTCTTCGTGAAACAGTTTGGTGAAGAGACGGTCGAGGCGCCCGTAGATGTTCCAATCTAAAAAACGCAGGTCGTCGCCCTTGGCGTAATCGCGATAGTCGGCGAACTCGATGGAGACGCCGCGTTTTCGCGAGCGCCGTTCGCCTTTGAGGCGGCCCAGAAACGTCTTGCGCGACACCAGCGCCAGCTGCTCCAGATACTTGAGAAACGAAGCGTCCATCAACGATTCGCTGGATGCATCCGGCGCAGGTTCTGCGGGTTGTTGTTCAACCGTCGCGTCGATGTCTTGAGGCTCAGCCATGGCATTTGTCCTTCGTTGTTAGTCACTACGTTCTAGAGCGTTTAACAAAATTGCGTGCGGTAAGCGCGCCCGTATTCGCCGCGGCGGACAGCGAAAGATACAGTTATGTAAACTCAATCCGCACAGTATTCTGGCAACCACTATAAAAGCCATCTCAAATAACTTTCATCATTCGCTGTGTTTGGCATGGGTGCAACTCTGCTCGCTTCAGTGCGGCTCCGCCTATTTGCACAGGCGCTCCCAGAGTTGCACCCATGCCAACGTATGTTTATCTTTGTTAAAGCCCGAAGCCTTTTTGCTTTCCTTTTATTGCGATGGCTGCTGTATCTTCTCTTCGTAAAAACTATTTTCCTATTATAGATGAAGTTGGCTCTCCTTCTCCATCATTTGTTCGCGGCCCAGCCAGGCCAGTGCTTCGATATCGCCGGTTGGTTCGGCCTGAATGCCCACCCTATACGGCTGAATCTCGGTCTTGCCTGTTGTATTGAGTTGCGCCGACGACGGCATCGCGAGTCTACCACCATTGGTATCACGAATATCTACCCGAGACAACGGATGTTGAAGAACAAAGAGCAATCCACCCTCTCTCTAGATTGACTTCCGCTGGTCCTTGACTTGGGGGGGGCACTTCACAGTTCTTGGGCCTGCTATAGTCTCGCTATGGCGTTTACGCTATGGCGTCGGACAGAGCGAAGGGCCACCGCAAAGTCCCTCTCTCCCTCTGGGAGAGGGGGTAAACTGGAGATCCTTATGAAGCGCTTCCTTTTATTTGCTATTTCAATGTTATTACTAACACAACACCTCCATGCTGAGAACACAAAGAACACTATCCTTCTGGGCATGATCGGGCTGGACACCTCTCATGTGATTGCATTCACAAAAATGCTCAATGATCCCACCCATAAAGACCATGCGCCGGGCGCGAAGGTGATTGCGGCGGTCAAAGGCGGAAGCCCTGACGTCAAAGCCAGCGCTGACCGCGTCGACGGCTATACCAAGCAACTGCAAGACGACTGGGGCGTCGAGATTGTTGAGACGATCTTCGAATTATGCCAGAAAGTCGACGGCGTCTTGATCGAGAGCATCGACGGCCGCCCTCACCTCGACCAAGCCCGGCAAGTGATTGACGCCGGCCTGCCGCTATTCATCGACAAGCCCATCGCTGGCAGTTTTGACGACGTCGTCGAGATTGCGCGCTATGCGAAACAGAAGAATGTCCCCTGGTTTGGCGGTTCCAGCCTGCGCTGGTGGAAAGGCGTCCGCGACGCGACGGATCCTGAAGCCGTCGGCGACATATTAGGCTGCGACGCTTACTCGCCATGCAGCTATGAGCCTCATCATCCCGACTTGTTCTGGTATGGCGTTCACGGCGTCTCAATTTTATACGCCGCGATGGGGACGGGCTGCCAGACTGTTACCCGTACGTCGACGGATGATTTTGACCTCGTCGTCGGCGTCTGGCCTGAGGGGCGAATCGGCGCGTTTCGCGGCCTGAGAAATGGTAAGACCGGCTACGGAGGGACGGTATTCGGCTCAAAGAAAATCGTTTCGTTTGAAGGCCATAGTTATAAGGGCCTGATCGAGACGATGGTGAAGTTCTTTCAGACCAAGACGCCTCCGATGGCCGCCGAAGAAATTGTCGAGATGTACGCGTTTATGCACGCAGCGGACCTCAGCAAACAACAGGGCGGCGCCCCGGTCGCGATGCTGGAATTTTCATTGGACTAGGCAGGGCAATTACATATAGAAGATGATGGTGAAGATCAGGTCGGTGATGATGATGAGTAAGATCGAATTCACCACTGAGCGGGTCGTGGCCACGCCTACGCCCTCGGCGCCGCCTTCGACCGACAGCCCCTCATGGCATGACACGACGGCGATAACGACGCCAAAGCCAAAACTCTTGATCAGGCCCGTATAAAAATCGGTAAACGTTAATAGTTCTGCGGTGCTGTTGATATATTGCGAGAGAGACATGCCCAGGTCGGTCGCGCCGATTAAATAGCCGCCGCCCATGCCGAGATAGTTGGCCATGACGGTAATACAGGGCAACATCAACGCCAACGCGATCAGGCGCGGCGCGACCAGAAACGGGATGGGCCTGAGCGCCATAGTTTTTAGCGCCATGATCTCTTCGCCGACCACCATAGTGCCCAGTTCCGCCGTAATGGCGGCCCCAACGCGGGCGGAAATGATAATCGCTGTGATCAGCGGGCCGATTTCACGGCAGATGGTGACGCCGACAATGCCCGGCACAAGATTCGACACACCGAAGCGCTGCAGCTGATAGGCGCTCTGCATGGCGAGAATGAGGCCAATCAAAAAGCTGATCAGAGCCACAATGGGCAGCGAATGGACGCCGGTTTCGACCATCATGCCCGAGGTGGCGTGGCGGCGAATGACTTTCGGGCTGTGGAACGGTTCGATGAAGATATAAAACAGGCATTCAACCAACAAAAACCACAACCGCGCCACATAAGCGAGGGCTGATAGCGCTTTGGCGCTGACTGTTTTGTCGCCGAATGTCATGTCCGGCATGGCTCTCTCCGTAATTCAAATGTAAAACAAAAACCGCACTGTTATCTTGCTAGCCACTGTTCGCCGCGGTATTGGTCTTCATCAACCGAAATCGTACCCAACCCCTGTAAGAGCTGAATGTAAAGCGACAGATAATTGTAGCGCGTTGTGACCACATTGGTTTGGGCTTCAACCAGTTCGGTCAGCGCCTGAGTGACGTCAAGGCTGTCGGCCAAGCCTTCGCTGTATAAATTCTGAAAGCGGTCATAGTTTTCTTGGCCAACAGCTGCCGCTTTGATGGCGATGTCGAGATTGCGTTGTTCTTCGCGCAGCGACAAGGCGGTCTGTTCAACCAGGTTTTGCACTGACCGCACGGTGTCTTGGTAGCGCATCTCATTGGCGGAGACGACTTCTTTGGCGCCGCGCAGTTTGGCGGTGCGGCGTCCGCCCTGAAAAATAGGGATCGTGACGGCGCCCGCCAGCGTCCATTCCTCGTCTTGAAATTTAGGGTCGCCTTGTTCGTTGAACCCCCATGACGCCATGCCTGACAGTTTGGGCAAAAACTCGCCCCGGGCGATGTTGACCGACTCTTCGCTTTGTTTGACCAACAACTGGGCGATATAAATGGCCGGGTTGTTGTCTTCGGCTTCTTCAAACAACTGTTCATACGCCTGAAAGCGCCCCTCATACTCTGGGGGCGGATAGTAATCGCCCAAAGCGCCTGTTTGAAACGCATGCCGCGCCTGCAGCGGGACGCCCATGATGGCGTTCAGGCTGGCCTGGGCGCGCTCAACAGCGATCTCAGCCGACACCACATCGCGCATCGCTGAGGCCTTGGTGAGTTCCGCCCGCAAGACGTCGGTGCGGATACGCAGGCCGTTGTCAAACCCCGTCTGGGCGGTGTCGAGTTGTTCATCGGCCAGTTCGAGGCGTTGGTTTTGGACTTGAAGCAGCTCTTGCGCCCGCAAAATATCCAAATATGCGGAGACCGTATTGAAGACGACGGTTTGTTCTTGGCCGATGGTTTGCCACTGCGCCGCTTCTTCTTGAAGGTCGGACAACTTCATCTGGCCGATGACCGAATAGTCAAACACCAGCTGCTGCCATTTAAACTGGTTGATGTAATTGGCGCCGGTAAAGCCAAAGTCGTCGGCGCTAAACAGCCCGCCAAATTCGTCAGGCAACGACGATGTGTCGATTTCGATATTAAAACGGTCTGACTCGCTTTTAGAGGCCGAACTTTCCCAACTGATTTGTGGAAAAAAGGCGCTTCGCGCTTCGGCGCGGGCGTCGCCAGCGGCCCGTTCTTCAAACTGAAGCGCCTGCAGTTCGCGGTTGAGTTCCAGCGCGTTCGAGATGGCGCCAGACAGCGTCAGCGTTTTTAACTCTTCAGAACCAGCCGAATGTAACGGAAGCGAAACAAGGAAGCCAATCAACAGAATCGAGCAACTATTCATAAAGGGCGACGGCGAGAGATTCATGGAACGACCTTTGAGTTAAGTGAGTTGAATAATCATTTAATAGCATAGGTGTATGAGGAAGAATGGGGAAGATCAAATCAGTTTGGGCGCGCCGCTTGACATTGACGCCGATGTTCTAAAGAATCAAGACTCTGTTTTCTTATCTACATTTCTGGAGGAATGGTTGTGAATGACGCTGCCCCAAAACAAAGCGCTTTTGCCGGCGTAACCTTTTATCACTGGCTGGTCGTAATTATCGCCTCAAGCGGCTGGTTGTTTGACTGTATGGACCAGCGGCTGTTTATTCTCGCGCGGTCGTGGGCGCTCGAAACGGTCATGCATGAGCAGTTGGTCGACGATTTTCAGTCTGAAGAATCAATCGTTGAACCATTAGCGCTCGCCTATCTGAAACAAATGGAAGAAAACGGAGAAGTGTCTCTCGAAACAGAAGAACGCAACAACATGGCCAAACAAGTCAAAGAGCAGTTTGGCAGCGCTGTGGGTTCTAACGACACCGTCAACAAACTGGTTGGGTTGATCAAAACCGACCTCGCTGAGATTCGAAAAATCCAATCGCTCGAAAATGTTGCGACCTTAGAAGACGTTCCCCGGGCGGCGGTGAAGTCTGCCATCAGCGATATGGTCAACCGCTTTGGCGGGTATGCGACCACCTCGATGATTCTGGGCTGGGCCACCGGCGGCATCATCTTTGGCATGATGAGCGATAAATATGGCCGCGTAAAAACCATGGTGGTCACACTGTTGACCTACTCTCTCTTTACGGGGTTATCTGGAACATCTCACACATGGGTCGAGTTTGTCGGCTATCGCTTCTTGGTCGGCTTGGGCGTCGGCGGCATGTTTGGCGCCGCCACTACGCTGGTCGCCGAAAGCGTGCCCGCCGGGTTCCGCGCCTTGGCGTTGGGTTCGCTGCAGGCGCTTTCAGCCACAGGCAACATCATGGGGTCATTGATCAGCCTCGGCATCCCTCCCGGGCAAGCGGACTTTTTGATGGGATTTGAAGGCTGGCGGGTGTTGTTTTTCGTCGGCATTTTACCGTCTATTCTTATTATTCCTATTATCTTTATTTTGAAAGAACCTGAACCGTGGAAAGAAGCGGTGCAGCGTGCCAAGTCAGGCGAAGCCTCTCACCAGATGGGTACCATCGCTGACTTATTTAATCACCCCCGTTGGCGCCATCACGCCATTATCGGCCTGTTGTTTGGTGTCTCAGGCATGGTCGGTCTTTGGGGCATCGGCTTCTTCTCGCCGGAACTGATTAGTAGCGCATTGGCAGGCCAGCCGCAAGAAGTCGTTGACTCGGTGCGCGCCTGGGGGACAGCCCTGCAAGACGTCGGCGCCTTTTTGGGCATGATGTGTGTTACCTTTATCGCGGCGTTCCTGAGCCGACGGCTTGCGTTTTTATTCGCATTTAGCCTTTCGTTGGTGATTACCATCTTTGTGTTCTATTCGCTGAATGAACCGTCTGACGCCTATTGGATGCTGCCGATGATGGGCTTCGCCCAGCTGGCGGTATTTGGCTGCTATTCGATTTACTTCCCCGAATTGTTCCCGACCCGTTTGCGTGGAACCGGCGTCGGCTTCTGTTATAACACGGTGCGCTATCTGGCGGCGCCTGCGCCAATCGTGTTGACCCAGTTGGCGACCTTGCTGCGAAGCAACAATGTTGACGATTCGTTCCGTGTGGCGGCGGTGATGATGTCGTTTATTTATGTGATTGGCATTATCGCCATCATCTGGGCGCCGGAGACCAAAGGCAAAGAACTGCCCGAAGATTAAGCGTCAATACGATGCCATAAGTTACGGGGGCGTTGAGATTTCAACGCCCCCGTTTTTGATTGTCAAACACTTCAAATTTAGGGGATAGCGCTATTTATGTGATCGCGAGCGCAGTCTGTATCCATTGAATTATTCGTAAGGTTATTCGGCGGTCATCGCCCGCAGCGGACCACCTCGCAATGACACCAAAGAGAAGTAGGAAGGCTACGAAATCTTGCTCTTGGCGACCGCCTGCTCCATCAACACGGTATGGGCGCAGAGTTCTTTTTCCTTACCGGGGCGGCGCTGGGTGTATGTCCCGTCGGGGTGAAGGTTCCAACACTTGCGATTGTCTTTCCAGAAGAGTTCGAGGGTCTCAAGCAGTTCATGCTTTACATCAACATCTTCAATTGGGGTAATGGCTTCATAGCGAAAATCTAAATTGCGGCGCATCCAGTCGGCGGAGCCAATGTAGACGTCTTCATCGCCGTCGTTTAAGAAATAAAACACGCGCGAGTGTTCGAGAAAGCGGCCAATCACGCTGATTACGTTAATGTGTTCGCTCAGCCCTTCAACGCCGGGTTTAAGACAGCAGATTCCACGAACCAACAAATCAATTTTGACGCCCGCTTTAGAGGCTTTATACATCCATTCAATCATTTGAATGTCTTCGAGCGAATTCATTTTGGCGACGATGCGGGCGGGTTTGCCTTTCTTGGCGTGGCGAATTTCGCGCTGAATCATGTCTTCAAATTTTTTGCGCATGTTGACCGGAGCCACCAGCAACTTACGATACTCCGTCTGACGCGAGAACCCGGTCAATGTATTAAACAGGTCTGACACGTCTTCGCCTAATCCTTCGCGGCAGCTCAACAAACTATAGTCGGTATAAAGATTGGCCGTGCCGGGGTGGTAGTTTCCTGTGCCGATGTGGACGTAGCGCCGCACGCAGTCGTCCTCTTCACGCACCACCAACAGCGTCTTGGTATGGGTCTTGAGGCCGACGAAGCCATAGGTGACATGAATGCCCGCGTCTTCGAGCGTACGCACCCATTGAATGTTGGCCGCTTCGTCAAAACGCGCTTTGATCTCAATCAACACCGCGACTTGTTTTCCATTGGCGGCGGCGCGAGTCAACGCCTTGATGATGGGCGAGTCGTCGGCGGTGCGGTAGAGCGTTTGCTTGATCGCCAACACGCGCTTGTCGTTGCTGGCTTCTTCTAAAAAACGCAACACGCTGGTGTTAAACGACTCATACGGGTGATGGACCATGATGTCATGGTCGCGAATGAGCGAAAAGATCGACTTGGGTTCGTCGCTGACGTCATTACGAAGAATCGACGCGTGGGTCGGGCCTTTCCAGGGCGGGTCTTTCAGATCAGGAAAATCGACCTTGCCCAATCCCATCAAGTCGCGCAGGCTGAGCGGGCCGTCGACCACATAGACGTCATCCGGCTTAAGTTTCATGTGGCCGGTCAAAATTTTCTGCAACGCCGGCGAACAGGAACGGTCGAGTTCTAACCGAACCGCCTGGGCGAACTCACGATACATGAGTTCTTCTTCGATTAGTTCAAGCAAGTCTTCGGCTTCTTCTTCTTTGCGGTCGATATCGACGCTGCGGGTGACGCGAAAAGCGCATTGTTCAATAATCTTCATGCCCGGGAAGAGGCCGGAGAGATTGGCCGCAATCACGTCTTCAATCGGGACAAACTCATTGTCAACCCCTGTCGGCAGCCAACGCGGCCGGTTGGTGGGGATCTTCACCCGGGCGAACCCGACCTCCTGCTCACCAGGCGGCTTGAGGCGAACCGCGACCGAAAGGCTCAGGTTGCTGATAAAAGGAAACGGCTGGCCCGGCCCGACCCCCAATGGAATCAAAATCGGAAAAATTGACTTCTTATAATCGGCGTTGACCTTTCGCTTTTGTTGGCTCGTCAGCTGGTCAAACGGTAGAATTTTAATTCCATGTTCTGACAACTTTGGCAGAATGTCATGCAACAAACATTCGCGCTGACGGTCGACCTGTTCAGCAATGCGGTCGCGTAGAATATCGAGTTGTTCGTGAGGCGAGAGGCCGTCGGGCGTGAGTTTGGTGATGCCCGCCGAAAGTTGGCTATTGAGGCGCCCGATGCGCTTCATGAAAAATTCATCAAGGTTCGAAGAAAAAATCGCGATGAATTTTAGCCGCTCAAGCAGGGGAGTACGCTCATCAAGCGCTTCATGTAAGACGCGCTCGTTAAAGTCAACCCAGCTGATTTCGCGGTTAAAAAATTTTGGCTGTTTGCGGACAGTTTTCATCAATTATTCGCCTCAGATATCCATACAAAGTAGCACCCCGCGCCCCAACCCGCAAGAAAAGCTGGCAATTTAGCGTGTATCGAGACGAATTAAACCCTATGGGTAAGCTGTAAACCACCATTTGGTTGGGCAGGCTTATTCGCTGATCTCTATATAAGTGCAAGTGTCATTGCGGGGGTGTGAAACGACCGAAGCAATCTCACGCATCGAAAAGCGAGGATTCGTTCCTAGAATCTGAGAAATCAGAAGTAATATTACCGTTTATACCCTTTGGTCTGAATTGGCTTCTCGCCATCGGGCTTGGGTTGAAACATATCTTCGGCTTTGAGTTTGCATTCATCTAGCATCTTCAGGCGGGCGGACATGATGGTTGCTTTCACGGGTGAATTCATTATGATCACTTTCCAATTTCTTCTTCTAACACCGCGAAGGGATCAAACTCTTCTTCGGGTGGGATAAAAATATTGCCCTTATAGCGTTCAAACAATAATTTGTGGAACCCTTCATCAGGGTCGTCAAGCGGGACGCGCCAGCGCATGGCGGTGTGGACCGTCTTTCCATTGGGGTCGCGCACGGTATAGCCGCGGTGGTCAACCTTGAGTTTGAGGTCTTCCATTTCGACCAATGATTGGTCAAAGGAGAGATAAACCGCCACGGTGTCAAACAAGACGCTTGAGCGGACCTGAGTATCAAGGCGGGCGTTGCCTGCTTTGACCCAGACCTGATAGGCTTCCTGAATGGCATTGACTAACAGGTTGCGCGGCGTTGAGTTGGCCATATGCAGCATGTCTTGATAGCCGATGCCTCGAAGCCGGATTTCTCCACAGGTATCAAGCGGCGTGATGGTCAGGTCCCACCCGGCGCGGTACATCGCTTGGGCGGCGGCGATGTCAGCGCGTACGTTATATTCCGCGTCGGGCGCGTGCGCCCCGCCATAGCCGCGGTCGACGCTTCCGCTCATGGCGACCACGCGGACATGGTTGACGATCGCGGGGGCGCGTTGCAATAGTTTAGGAATGTTGGGGCAAGGGCCAATCACGATCAGCGTCACGGCGTCGGTGGTTGACGCGACCGTGTCAATGATTGCCCCGACGCCGTCTTGGTTGACGCCGCCCGGATACCTCGCCAGGTCATAATCTTCCGCCCAGGCGATCTGCCGCCCCGGCTTGTCGCTGGTTTTGACGCCGATGCCAATGGGAATATCGCCGCGGCCAACCGATTCTAAAAACTTGGCGGCGATTTTGGCCTTGCCCGTCGTATCGCCAAAGTCAGTGACCACCAGTTTGAGGTCGAGCTCGGGGCTGGAGAGAACCATCCCCAGCGCCCAAGTGTCGTCGATATCGTCGCCGATGTCCGTGTCTAATATCACCGGGATGCGCTGGGCGTGAACAGATAAAACAAAACACATTGAAGGTATAATGAACAAAAACCGCAGCGTTGATTTCATACTCTAACTCCATGAACGCAATCTTATTGTTTCAATAATAACACCGTGGCGGTGGCGAGCAGGCCTTTTTCGGGCGGGAACAAGACATCTTCCGTACGCGTCGCCTTGACGCTAACGCAATCGGCGCCTACACCGAGATGCCTGCCTAATACTTCGCGCATGGCGGGGATATGGGGCGCCATCTTGGGCGCGTCGGCGACCACAGTGCAATCGACATTGCCGACGAGGTAGCCTTCTTGTTTCACGATCTCTATCGCCGCGTCTAACAGGCCGAGGCTGTCGCTGTCTTTGTAAGCCGGGTCAGTGTCAGGAAAATGCTGGCCGATGTCGCCCTTGGCCAATGCGCCCAACAGTGCATCAATGACCGCATGGGTCAGCGCATCGGCGTCAGAGTGGCCCAACAGGCCTTTCATGAAGGGAATCTCAACCCCGCCCAACACCAGGCGGCGGCCTTCGGCCCATTGGTGCAAGTCGAGTCCAAAACCAATTCGAAAAGGGACGCTCATTTCCGTAGCCTCAATGCCCAGTTGGCGTCATCATACTATCGTATTTCAATTTTGCGGTGAATACGCCTCAACCGAATTTGGGAGAAAACCATGGGCCGAGTCACTCCGATTGCGCTACTGACTTGCATTGCGCTCTCTATTGCATACAGCGCCGAACCCGACGCCGTCTTCAAACAAGAAACCCTTGAGAAATATCCCTACACGACGCTTGGAATCTCGCCCCCGCGCGACATCGCCTATGGCCCGGCTGGCGGTGTGTGGATTCTCACCAGCGACGAACTCTACCAATTCAAAGACGGCCTACGCCCGTTTTCACATGCGTTTGACATCGACATCACACCCGGGATGAAACTCGAATCTCACTCAATCGCGGGCGGCGGTTTGGTGGCGGCTGGGCCGACAGGCGTATGGCTCATCACTCCGCGAATCAAACCGAAACTTCGCGCCGCGGCGCTTGGCGAGGTCAATGATATCAATGTGTCTCCAACAGGCGCCATTTGGATCGCCGCACAAAATGGCTTGTTCGTATTGAAACGGGGCAAAGACATTCTCGAAAAAATCGATGACGTCCCGGCTCCAGTAGATGAAGCCGCCGCATACACACAAACCGCCGCCGCGCTGTCCGGCGACAAACTGTGGAGTTTTGACGGGCGTAAATGGCGTTGGGAGTGGACGCAGTTCTTGCTCGGCCCTCATCCGACTTCGCTGGCCTATGGCGACGATGGTTCGCTGATCATTGGCGGGGCGGAATGCGTTCATCTGATGACCGCGAATGGATTAAAACGAATCGACGGCGACGATGGGTTGCCCTTCAACAAGATCAATGACATCTCGGTCGAGCCAAACGGAATGATTGCCTGGATGGCGACCGACAAGGGCGTGATGCGCGACAGAAGTTATTACGCCGGGCCGCGCTGGCAGACTGGCGAACGCGTGTTTTATATCGACGCCTTTGACAACGGCGCCGTCTTCGCTGACGACAAGGGAATCATCATCATCCGCCTTGAAGACTGGACGCTCAAACGCAAGGCAGAGCACTTTCAGGCGCAGGTCTACCCACGCCATGACCGCCACGGCCTGGTGGCGGGCGTTTCGCTCAACCAACCGGGCAACCTCGATTCATATATTCAACGCTCTGACGACAACGACGGCTTGTGGACAGCGATGTATCTGGCGTCGCAATGTTTTCGCTACGCAGTAACCCAAGACCCGCTGGTCAAAGAACAAGCCTGGAAACACTTCGAAGCGATGGAGAAATTGGAATCAATCACAGGCATTTCAGGGTTTCCGGCGCGGTCGTATGTCAAACACGAAGACTACAGCGACTCAATCGGCGGCGAGTGGCATCCCAGCGCTGACGGCGAATGGATGTGGAAGGGCGACACCTCTTCAGATGAAATCGTCGGGCACATGTTTGTGTACCCACTGGTCTATGACCTGTTGGCTGAGACTGATGAAGAAAAAGCCCAGGTGCGCGGCCTGGTCGACCGTATCATGACTCACATCGTTGACAACGGCTTTTACCTGATCGACCACGACGGCAAGCCCACCCGCTGGGGCGTCTGGGCGCCGGAAAAGTTAAACGATGACCCCGAATGGGCGTTTGAACGCGGTCTCAATTCGCTTCAGATCATTTCATTTTTGGCCGCCGCCTATCATGTGACCCAAGACGCTACCTACCGCGACGCGCTTCAGCGCCTGTTCACTCATCATGGCTACGCCCACAATACCATCAACCAAAAAATCACCTTGCCGTATGAAGACAACCATTCTGACGACGAACTCGCTTACCTGCCCTATTATACGCTGTTCCGTTATAACCCGGCTGCGCGTTACGCCCCCATTTTTGAAGCCAGTCTGGAACGCACCTGGGAGCACGTTCAACAACACCAGAGCAGTCTGTGGGCGATCATCACTTCGGTTTGCTTAAAGCAACCGTATATGAAAGACGCGCTGTGGTCGTTGCGCGAATGGCCGCTTGACCCGGTCGACCGGCCCGTGCCGGTGATGCACCGCTTGGACGTGACGCTTGACCGTTACCCTGACCGGTTCGGCAAGCCCCAGATCGCCCAACTGCTGCCGCCCGATGAGCGCCGCCTGCAACGTTGGAACGGAAACCCCTATCGCGTCGAGGGCGGTTCGGGGGCGGGTGCGCTTGACCCGGGCGCATGGCTTTTGCCCTATTGGATGGCCCGGTATCATGAACGGATTGATTGAGAGCAAGGGAGAATTGACGATGAACATTCAACGCATGGCCGCCATCGTAGGAGCGCTGCTGATTATGCAAGTCATTAACCTGTTAGAACTCGAATTCACCTACGCCCAATTGGCGAAGATTCACCGCAAGACAGCCCAACTGACCGTCTCGCCTGCGATGTTGATCAACGAAAGCCAGGCGGCGGTGTCGGTGCGCCGTTTTGACTCTGAAGCGAACTTGCGCGTCCGTTTTTGCGCGCCTGACGGCGCCGAACTTCAGTCAGTACCAATCCCACAGACATCCTCTGTATTTCAGATGATGGTTGAAGTTCCCGAAGGCGTCGAAGACGAATATAAGGTCATGGTTGAACAACTCATCGACGGCGCCGCGGTGGTGGCGTCAGAAGCGTCTGTGCGTCGAATGGACGGCTGGTTTGATGCACTGCAAGAACAAATCCAGCGCATCGAAACAATTGAAAACCAGTCGGCTGAAAACCCCGTCACATTGCGCGCCGCTTGGGCGGCGTTGGCATACGGCGAAGACCTGATGGAGCGCGCCAAAAAAGCCAGCGCGGGCGAAGTGTGGGACCTGCGCCGCCGCCTCAACGCCATCACCGCCAAGGCTGACTCGCTCGAAAAAGGCCGCGACCCGCTGGGGGAAAAATCGGGCTATCAGCTGCGCGGCTATCGCTCTGACGTAAACCGAGAAATTCAACTTTATTCGTTGTATGTCCCGAAAGGGTATGACAGCCAGCGCGAGTGGCCGTTTGTGGTGATGCTGCATGGCGCCTGGTCAAACCACCATCTCGCCCTGCGCCGCGTGTTTGGGCTGACCAACAGGCGCGGCGAAAATGACGACGCCGCCAAACGCCGCATGCCGTCGCTGCCGGATGTTCCATACATTGTTGTCGCGCCCAATGGCTTTGAGACCCAGTCGTATGAAGGATACGCCGAAGACGACGTCTGGCGGGTAATGGACGAAGTGAAAACGTTGTTCAACATCGACCAAGACCGCACCTATCTTACCGGACTGTCGATGGGCGGCGGCGGGACCATCAAACTCGCGTTTCGCAACCCAGGCGTCTTCGCCGCTGCCGCGCCGGTGTGCGGCGCGGTCTATCTTCATTCAGACGCGCCCGGCGATGACGCTCCATCGTTTCAACAACCGTTAATGAAGACTGCGTCTGTTGACCCTATCGCCGTCAACATGCAATACACGCCGTTTTTCTTCATGCACGGCGAGAAAGACCCGGTCGTCCCGGTCAGCAACTCAACAATTCTTGATAAGAAACTTCGCGAGATGGGCTATCACTCAAAGATCGAACTCTACCCCGAAGTTGACCACGCCGCCTGGGAACCCGCCTACGAAAACGCCCGCGTGTTTGACTGGTTCAAGCAATTCAAGCGCGAGCCTCACCCACGCGAGGTGAGTTTCAAGACGGGCGACTCGACAGGCGGTCGCGCCTATTGGGTGGGCATTGATGAGTTGCAAATCATTCGAAAACACGCCTTTGTAAAAGCGAAGGCAGAGAGCGATTCAATCAATGCGAAAACGGTGAACGTTGAGCGCCTGCGCTTGTCGCCGCCGGCTGAGCTATTCGAGCAAGGCCAAGCGGTTCACGTCACGATTGATGGGCAAAACATTGGCCCCATCGCCTATGGTTCGACCGGGCATTATGCCTTGAAGGGAAACAATTGGATCAAAGCCAAGCCGACCAAACGCGCCCACATCTACCCTGCCCGCCAGGGGCTGCACGCCCCCTTCTGGCAAAAACACGTCTTCGCCTACGGTTCAAGCGGCCAAGGCAAAGCCGTCGCGGCAGCCAAGGGCCTGGCGTTTAAGCGCTCCATGCGCGGCGGCAATGCCGATGTTCAATGGAAAGTAATGGCAGACGAAAATTTAAGCGTAGACATAATGAAAGACAACCATGTTGTCTTATATTCAACCACAGGGTCGTCGTCATTTCTCAATCAACATAAAGGTTCGCTGCCGATAACGTGGGATGAAAAAGACATCCACTTCGCCGGACGTACGGTGACGCCCGACCAGGCGCTGGTCGCCGTGGTCGCCAACCCGGCAAACCCGCAGAAATATTTATTATTGATGATCTCAACCACCACCGAGGGGTTGATGTCGCTCAATGATTTTGAGTCAGGGCGTTCGTCGTTGCGTACGCTGTCTGAAGGCGACTTTGTGGTAATCGGCCCGCGCGGCCATTACATCTGGGGCGGCCTCTTTGACAAACATTGGAAGGTCGCCGAGACCGACGATTTTCCACTGAAGAATTAGAGCGCTTGACGATAGGTGTGAAAAAATTGAAAACATAACATACCCACGGGGCGGGGGCGTTTCTGTGAGCGCCTGTGCGAAAGGCCTGATAGCCTGCACCGAAGCGAAGAAAAATGCACTCACCCTTGGGGTATAAAGAAGAATCCTCACACCAACGGCAATACAGTGCTGAGTATCCACACCCATACGCCGCCTAAGACGCCCATGATGCTCAGCGTCGCCGTCCAGGTCTGCAGCGTCTGGCGCTCGGTCAATCCAGTCATCTGTCCGAAAATCCAAAAGCCGCTGTCGTTCATCCATGAGAACGCGGTCGCCGCGAATCCGATGGTCGCGACCAAGTACGCCGGGTGATAACTCAACTCAGTTGTGAGCAAGACCGGCGAAATAATCGCCGCCGTCGTGACCATCGCCACCGTGGCCGAGCCTTGCGCGACGCGCATTAACGCGGCGCAGAAAAACGCCAGCGCCATCAGTGAGACGCCCCAGGTTTGCGCGCCGTCGGCGATATAGTCGCCCACGCCCGCCGCGGCCAGCGACTTGCCAAACGCGCCGCCCGCACAGGTGATAAACGCGATCACCGCACCGCTGGCGATGGCTGATTCGAGCGCTTTGAAGGCGTCGTTGAGTGATTGTTTTTTTGATGAAACCAACAGCCAAATGCCAAACGCCGCGCCAATGAAAAACACCAGGTTCTTGTCGCCCATCAGCGAAATCCAGACGGCGTCTTTATGGAGAACGGTTTTGAGCGCTGGCATAGCAGAAGCAAACTCGCTATACATTTCCGTCTTCAGAAATTCGCCGATGAATGTCGAACCCGCGAGTAGAAACACCGGCAACAAAAACGGAACGCACGAGAAAAACAGGTTGGGCAGTTCGCTGTCGGGTTTGGCGGCGGTGAGTTCAAGTTCGGCTTGAGACACGCCCAGCATGTCTTTCGGCTGCGCGTCAATTCGTTTATTGATCCACGATGAATAGAGCCATGCGCCCAAAAACGTCGGCACAATCGCCGCCATAAAACCAACGCCCATCGCGGTAAGAATCGACACGCCCAACTCTTCGGCAACCAAAATCGGCCCAGGCGTTGGGGGGATCAACGCATGGGTCACCGCGCCGCCCGCCGCCGTCATAGTGACCAGCAAGACATAGTCGCGCTTGCGCCGGGCGTAGGCCGCCCGCGCCAACGGCGCCAACAAATAAAACACGGTGTCAAAAAAAACAGGGATCGACAGCGCAAACCCACTGGCGAACAGCGAAAATTCTTCGCGCCCCGCGCCAAACAGTCGGTTAAATGCGCGCACAATCCGGTCGGCGGCGCCGCTGTCCATCATGCACTTACCAATGATGGCCGCCAAAACAAGCAGAATGCCCAAACTGCCCATGGCGGAGCCAAATTGCCCAGTCACCAAAGAAACCGATTCGTTTAATGGAATCTGGTTGGAAAGAATCGCAACTGACAACGCTGCGATTGCCAGCGCCAAAAAGGCATGAAAGCGCAACACCAAAATTAAGAACAAAATCAAACTGACGCCGACAATTAAACAAACCAATGGACCAAACATACCGTCTCCCCAAAACAAAAAATGCGCCTGTGTAAGAGACCGCGCTATAAGCCACTGTTATAGCGTATTCAACCAGTAGTTGACAACGTGCGTGAGTTTCATGCGGCTATTTATACCGAGAACAACATGTTTGAGATGGCTTTCAAAAAAAAAGGTGTTGCGCCTTTCCTTAAATGAGTATATACTCATTACAGAAAGACCACAATTCAGGAGGAACCATCATGCCGAGAGAAAATCATCAAGGCCCAAAGGGCGAAGGCCCGCGCACAGGTCGCGGACAGGGAAACTGCGGCGGGCATGGGCATGGCCATGATCATCATCATGGCCACGGCCAGGGACAGCACCACCATGGCGAAGAGGAGTGTTGTGGAGGACGCGGCGAAAGCGGACATGGCCACGGCCATCGCAACGAGTATCACCGTACGGGCTTGCCGGGGTGGATGAGAAAATGCGCGATTGAACAAGCCGAAGGCGAGCTAGACCGTGATGGAGAAATAAAGCTATTGCGTAAACAATCAGAACAGCTCAAAGAAGTTCAAGACCAAATCGCCGCTCGAATCACCGAATTAGAGGCTGGCGCTGTCCATTAAAAGAACGAGTGTTGGTATTGCCCAAAGGCGGCGTCATAACTGCGGTCAGATTGGTTTTTGAGTTTGAATGACATCCAAATGTCGCCTTGAGATGTGACGCCGTTGCTGGGCGCGTAGGGGCGCGACTGGCCTTGGCTGATTAACCAACTGACATCGTTCTCGTCGCCGTCGGGGCCAGCCGCAATAAACGACCAGTAGGCGCCCAGCGGCGAGTTGGGACAGTGGCTGGTACCGTAGGTATAAAACACCCCCTTGGTGAATGGGTCTTGGGGGATGCTCGATATATACGCGATAGGCGTTGTTAATTGGGCGTAGATGCGCCCGTCTTTATTCGGCGAGTAACAAGCAATATTGGCTTCTTCACAGGTCATTCCAAAGTACGAATTGCCCCAGTTGGTGATGTTACATTTGTCGGCGTCGCCTGTGCCGGTGTCGTTGCCGTCGACCATCCACAGGTTGGTGTCGTTCTGGCGAATAATATTTTGCTGATAGAGGTTTTTGATTTCAGAGAATGACCGGGCCGCTTTGGCTCGGATTTGCGCGTTTAAAAAGTTGGGCACGGCGATGGCCGCCAGTACTCCTATGATGGCGACGACGATTAATAATTCAATCAGTGTAA
>CAZKYC010000081.1:0-21319 GCA_964556895.1 uncultured bacterium
GGGCAGTCACCCACCATTCGGGCCGTCAACACAGCGGAACGGTTGGCGGCGCTGGGCATTCCAGGCCCTGACCGTCAAGGAGCGCTCTTTTCAGGATGCGACGGCGTCTCGATTGAAGGCATCACGTTTGAAAACCTCACCACTGAGGTCAATGTCAGCGACACATCTGCGGCGATTGCGGTGCTCGATTCCAGCAATGTGACCCTGCGCAGTTGCACCATTCGCGGCGCTGGCGGACCAGGCACGGCTTACTCAGGTTTTAACTTTGGCTTTATCGTGTTTGGCGCCACGCTGGCGCCAGAGAACATCCTATTAGACAACTGCCTGATCGAAGAATGCCATTTCGGCATCCAAGTGTTAAAAGCGACAGAGGGCGTCCCGACTGACCCATCCATCACCATTCGCGGTTGTACCATCCAAAATTGCAACGGCAATGGAATTGAAATGGACAGCGCCCCGCACCCAAACCCTGCCGACCCCAACCGGGTGGTGACAGGCGACGGCCATCTCATCGAAAATACAACAATCATCAATTGCCAAACCCCGATGACCTTGGGCGGCGGCCAATTTGTGGTGAGAAACTGTACGCTATTGGCAAACCGTAACTTCGTGAACGTTGATAAACAAAACACGGGAGAGTTCCCGATCGACGTCTTCTTTGAGGATGTTGCGGTGATTGGAACCAGCAACACTGGCGTACGAGTTCTTGAAGGCAACCTCGCCATGACAAATTGCATTGTCGCGGGATGCGCAAAAGAAGGGTTATACATTCAAGAAAATGGTTCAGAATCAACCGTGACCGTTGACCAGTGTGACTTTTATCAGAACCTCACTCAAGCGCCAGAACTGTTTGAAATGAGGCTAGACCCGGCAACCGTTTTGGAGCGTATTCTTACTATAAGCAACACCAACGTGGTTGGCGTCGCGGGAATCATCAATGGCAAACCCGAGGATCAAGATTTCTTCGATGAAGATGTGGTCACGGCGTCATTTTGTAATGTGGTTGCGGAATTTGAAGACTATGTGAATGTGACGGTCGATAACGGGGTTTCATTTGATCCACAGTATGTGAATCCAGTCGTCGATCCAGGCCAATTCACTCGTGAAGGCTTTCAGTTGCAAGAAGGCTCACCAGCACTCAATGCCTCCAGCACCGGCGGTTTTATCGGATCTCAAGGCCCTGCCCAAGTCAAGATTCACCATTGGATGATTTGGTAACCTATATGGCTGATTCAAAAGGGTTCACCTTAATTGAGTTGTTAATCGTCGTCGCCATCATTGGCATTCTGGCGGCGATAGCCGTGCCGAATTTTTTGAACGCCCAAGTCAAGGCCAAGGTGGCGGCGGCCCAGTCAAACGCCCGAAATCTGGGCCAAGCCTATCAGATGTATAAAATGGACAACAACGAATGGCCGCCCCACATCGACCGAGACCCGGCCCAACACCGTTTTGTCACCACGCCGATCTCGTATATCAGCACGTCAATCTACGACCCGTTTCAAGAAGGCATCCTTGAATCTGATCTGCCCGTGGTTGTGAACACCCAATGGCAATATCACATGGAGCCGGCCCATTTACCACTTGATTGGTTTCGCTCTACCCGCTCGCGGTACGAAAATTTCTATCAACAGATCGAAAATAGCATGTATACCGTCTTGTCATTCGGCCCTGACAAACAGTGGGAATCAAACGAACTCTACGATTCAAGCAACGGCGTCACCAGCCGCGGCGATATCTTTATTCCTGTTCCGGGGAAGTAATTGTAATAAGAACGACAGACATGTTCGTTTTTCATTTTCCACTAAAAATTTTCACCCCATTTGGACACGAAGAAGGTGTATTTATGAAACGACGAGTCTTTTTTCAAGCGTTGTCATCTGGTCTTGCTTTGAAAGGAGCAAACACGGTTTGCTCGTTCGAGAAAGATGAGGCCGTAACGATAGTACCGAAAGAATATGATGGAGCTCTTAAAAATCCCCTGAAAGGATTTCGCCCGAGAAAACGAGACGGTTCTCATGAATATGGGACATTGTGCCGGGTGTACTTGAAATGGAATGACATTGAGCGCAATGCTGATGATGGTATTAAACGCATTATGGAAGTATGCAACCGTGAATGGCGTGATGTCGAGAAGCATAACATCAAAGTTATTCCCCGTGTTTATCTGCATTGGGACGGAGATAAGAAGTATTGGCCAAGTGATTTACAAGAAGATGATTACAGCAGTGAGAAGTTCAAATCGCGTTTACGCCGTTTGATTCTACGATTGGGTGAATGCTGGAATGATGATCCAAGAGTTGCTTGGATACAAATGGGAATGATCGGCAAATGGGGCGAACATCACTCGCCTTCGCCAACGGCTGAAATGCAAAAACTGCTTGGCGATGCGTTCACAAATGCGTTCCCAAACAAAATGATTACGGTGCGTCATCCTTGGGAATTTACGGATTATAAATTCGGGATTTATTGGGATTCATGGGCGCATATCCAGCAAATGGATCGGCATGGCGGGGGTATTGAAAAACTTGGATTGCGTTGGCAAAAACGACCTATGGGTGGTGAGTGCGCTTATAATTGGGGCGAGTGGAAAGCTCAACCCGGCGATAATCCAAACGATACATTACGCGACCCGGAACACCGATTGTTTCTGGTCGATAGCATACGTCGCTTTCATTGCAATAACCTTGGTTGGGTTGCGGAATATGACGCATCTGATGGTGTAATTGCAAAAGCCGCTGAAGATGTACAAAAGGCGTTTGGCTATCGATTTGTTTTAGAGCAAGTTAAATACACACGTTCTGTCAAACCCGGTGGAGATCTCAGCATTGCCTTTACAGTCCAGAATACAGGTTCCTCACCAATTTACGCCAACTGGCCCGTAGAGATCAGTCTCTTGGATGTCAAATCGAGAAAAGTCATGTGGAGTGATACGATTGACGGACTGGATATCCGTCAATGGCTGCCTGGGGATGAATGGGATAGTACTGAACAGCGCTATCGTAAGGAAGCCAAGTCTTACCTTGTTCATGCCAATTTTAATTTGCCCCAAACGATCCACAATGTCGAGTACATACTTGGCGTAGCGATTTTAGACCCTGCAGGGATGAAGCCATCGGTTCGATTTGCAACGAGGAACTATTTCAATGGTGGTCAGCATCCCATTGGGTTGATAGGTGTTGGCGTATTAGTCGATAATCCAGCGCTTGACCAAGCGCGTTTTGATGATCCAGGAGAAGATCAGAGTTTGCACTACACCCTTGCACGTTGAGCTTGATGTCCCGAAATGGCAAACACTACAGATTCGACAACATGATCAACCACTATTCGTTAACGAGTTTCGATCGAGGGATATTGTCATGAAATCTGAGTTTACTTCATCATTGAAAAAGCGGCTGAAGGTGGATACAGGGCGATCTGCCCTGAAATCCGCGGCGCCAATGGTCAAGGCGAAACAATAGAAGAAACCCAATAAAAAACGACATCCTGACCGAAAACGCCGCCAGAGTGATCACTCGACCTCTTCAAGCCGTAAGCCGAGTATGACCCCAGCCAGACTGAAAAGCGCGAACAACATTAGCATCCCTGAAGCGCCGATGGTTGGGGCCAATGCGCCAAGCGAGCTGCTCGCTAACAATATCGCGCCGATGCTGGAGTTGCTGACTGCAACATAATCTATGCGTTTTTCACCATCCGCCATGTCAAGAATATACGTCTTGCGGCCAATACGGACGCCGCTGTGGGCGATGGATAGAATAAAAAATGCGATTGGTATCAACCAAACGAAACCAGCGTTGAAAACACCCAAGTGGTCAAACGCGAATAGGGCGAATCCCAAAACAGACGCAACCATACTGGCGGTAAGCAATACGTTCCGGCTTGAAACGTCGGCCCATTTTCCCCACACAGCGCTGCTAAGAGCGGACGCAACCCCACTCGCTAAAACGAAATAGCCAAGATACTCGCCTCCCCCGCCTGATTGATTGGCAAGCATTACATAATAGGGCGCCGCCAGCGCAGATGAGATCATCAACGCGCGAACCACCACAAACCGCCGAAACGGCGCGTCTGTTCTCAAAATATCTACCCGCTGTATGGCTTCCGATAACGCATTGCCGCCGCCTGAGGTGGCGCCTGGTTTTTCAGCGATTTGATAGAACAATCCCGCCGCGATCAGCCACAAGCCTGCACCAATACCCAACAACAGGGCAAACAATTCGGCGGAGGCGTTGCGCCCCACCCAGGCCACCAGCGCCAACCCAAGCAGCATGGTCAGAAACCCTGAGATCGACGCCGCGTATCCGGTCAAGCGCCCGCGCCGGGTCTTGGGAATGGTTTTGCCCACCACTTCCTTAGAGGCGACCGAATTCAAGCCGCGCGACAAGCTGAACAGCAAAAGCAATCCAACAATCGCTGCTCCTGTCGCTGGCCCGCGCATGAACAAAGCGATCAACGCCATGCCGACCAACGAAGCGCATTCTAACAACGCGCTGAGAGCGAGTGCGTTTTTTCGTATAGGAAAATCTCGAACGTATTTTGCGATGATCAATTGAGGCAACATGGAGAACGATTCGCGAATCGGAACCAGAAAGCCGACCCAAAACGATGAGGCGCCGACGGCTTCTATCAGCCAGGGCAAAATAATTTTTGCATTGGCGAGTTCGTCGCCTAGTTTGGTTACCGTCCGGGCGGCGGTAAGGCGAATGAAATTTTGAGGGACATCGGGGCAAGCGCTATCTGGGATGTCTTTCCAGACTCTCGTGTCTTCGTCATTAAATAAAAACTGATACAGATAATCTGAAACCGTTTTTGAATTTGCGTTAGTTTCGTCCATGAATCCCTATTCCATTTGGGTTAATACGACTCGCCCATTTGTTAACGCTACTGTTTGATTGTTGATATGAGCCCGGTCATGTTTGATAACGATCTTAGGGTCAAACTCTTTTGGATAAAATTTGAAAACGACTTCGCCGTCTTTGAGTTCGAGTTGACCGCCATTCGGGGCTTTGTGATAGCCACGCGCATCTTTGGTCTATTAAGATAATCAAAAAGCAATGATAATTGTTCAAACAAATCAAAATTACGTTTCCTTGAAGAATACAGAGTTACAGACCCTTTTCATTTTACAAGATTTTTCTTGATGATAATCCGTTTTTTATTTCTCTCCTGTGTCCGGCCAACACTTTGAATTTTGACTAGAAACCTCTCAGAGAGTCGCTCTAGCGGCTTTTTGTATATATGCTCAAAAATAAAATTATATCTATTTTATATAAATGATGTTTTTTTAGTTGACGTACGAAGCTGATTTATTTAATAATGGTTAAAGGTGCAATGCCAAATGCATGTCTATCTTTTCATCTAAGGGGAGAAGTCAATGAAACAACTCGCTTTATCATTGGGAATTTGCTTCGTAGTTGCAGGCCTGGTTTGTGCACAGACAACGGTTCCATTCACAAGTTTTGAAGATGATGTCGATGGCTTATGGACCGCCTCGGGTGGGATGTCAGAGTTTTCTTTGGCCGATGTTGAAAACCCCGACTTTGGCGTCACGCCTCAAGACGGCGACTGGCACCTTGAGATCAACTATGATCTTGAGATATCACAGTGGGGCAACATGAATATCATCATTCCTGACGGCGGCGCAATTGACATCACAGGGATGAGCGAACTTCATTTCTTCACCTATTTTCCCGAAGACGCCGCACCTCACCAAGACGGCGGCTTTCGCCTTCGCCTTTCAATCGGCGGCGGGCGTGAATTAGGCACCCAAGAAAAAGCCGAAGACGATGTGCTTGGACAATGGGTTGAATGGGTGTTCCCCATTGATCATATCGTATACAACAACCAAGACCCTTCAGGAACCATCGATGCACTTGACCGGGTCCAGATGAGAATTAACCCGGGCGGCAATTCAACCGTTAAAGGGGCCTGCTTCATCGACAATATCTTTTTTACGCGTCCCGAATCGACGCCGGAAAACTTTGATATCATCCAACTCTGGTCGTTCGACGCCGACGAAGACGGCGATATTATTCCCGACGGCTGGCAAGAGAACGGCATGACTCCGTTGATCGGCGACGGTGTGATCGACCCCAGCGAAGGGTCAAACTACATGGAACTAACGCTTGGCGGCGGATGGACGACCAATGGCGCCAGCGCTGACGCCAAGGCGCGGTCAGACCGCTTAGTCGAAACCGTCGACGCCATGATTGATATTTTTATTCCTGATTTGTTCACTGCGGGCTGGTTAAACCTTCAGTTGATTCTTCAATCAGGCGGACAAGACGCCGAAGGCAATGACCTGGCGCCCGTATCGGGTTGGGACGCCTACGGCGAACGCGGCGTCGCAGGCTTTGAAAAGAATGTATGGCATACCATGGCCTGGCCCGTCAACATGGACACCCACCGCGGCGCATTTGACGCGGAAGAGGGATGGTTCCAGTTTGTCTTTTCGACCAACCAGCCGGGCGATATGGAAGGCGTGCCCATTTTTATTGATAACTTCAGAATTGCGGTTCCATCAAGCGCATCCGTTGAAGAATGGAGCCTGTTCTAAACCCGTTTACGATGTCATTACTTTCGAAGCGCCTAGGTGGACCCCTAGGCGCTTTTTCTATTCTCTTTACAGCATAACTATGATTTGTTATTACAATCATTGAAGGAATGTTTAAACAGGTTTCTCCAAATCGGCGAAACGCGTCAACTTAGATTAAGAAACGGATCAAACAAATGGACCGCAGACGATTCATCCAAAACACATCACTCAGTTTGGCGGGCGCCGCATTGGGTCAACAAGCCAGCCAGGCGCAAACCTCAACAACCAAACGGCCCAATATCTTTTTCTTTTTCGCCGACGATTGGGGCCGATACGCCAGCATCTATAAAACCTTTAAACCCAACCACGCCTTTGAGACGCCCAACCTAGACCAATTCGCTAAACAGGGCGTGCGCTTTACCAACGCCCATGTTACCTCGCCATCGTGTACGCCCTGCCGCAGTTCCCTGCTCTCTGGACAATACTTCTATCGCACCGGCCAGGGCGCGATTCTTCAAGGCGCCGAGTGGGACACAACCATCCCCAGTTACCCGTTGCTTCTCGAGAAAGCGGGCTACCATATCGGCTTCACCTATAAAGTGTGGGGCCCAGGCAAACCCGCCGACGCCCCCTATGGCGGCAAGGCGAAAAAATTCGAACCAGCCGGGCGAAAGTTCTGTAACTTCTCTCAAAACGCTGCCAAGATGGTTGATGAAGGCAAGTCTGTCGAACAAGCGAAAACAGCGCTTTGTAATGAAGGCATGAAAAACTTTGAGGCGTTTCTTGAGGCCCGCGACAACCCCGACTCGCCCTTCTGTTATTGGTTTGGCCCGACCAACACCCACCGAAAATGGACGAAAGGATCAGGCAAAGATTTGTGGGGCCTGAACCCAGACGACTTAAAAGGAAAGATGCCGTCTTTCTTGCCCGACGTTCATGAAATTCGCGAAGATATGTGCGACTACCTCGGCGAAGTGTTGGCGCTTGACCGAATGCTTGGCTTGTTCTTAAAAAAACTCGACGACCTAGGCGAACGCGAGAACACCTTGTTTGTCGTCAGCGGCGACCACGGCATTCCCGGCTTTCCACGCGGCAAATGCAACCTGTATAACTTTGGGACGGAAGTGGCGCTGTTCGCCCAGTGGCCCGGCAAAGCGCCAGGCGGGCGCGTAGTTGACGACTTTGTCAACCTGATGGACCTAGCCCCAACCTTTCTCGAAACGGCGGGCGTTTCGGTTCCTGACGTGATGACAGGCCGTAGCATTGTTCCACTCTTACAATCTACCAAAGAAGGCCAGATTGACCCGGCGCGCGATCATGTCATCACAGGCCGCGAGCGCCACGTCGCCAAAGCGCGCGAAGGCGAGTTGCCCTTCCCTGAACGCTCGATTCGGACAAAAGATTATTTATACATACGAAACTTTGAGCCCGACCGATGGCCGATGGGAACCCCAACCGGGTTAGACAATCCACAGACGGAGCCGTCGTATAACGAACTCGAACACAACACATTCGCCGCCTATGGCGACCTAGACGCCAGCCCGACCAAAGCGTGGATGGTCACCAACCGAAAAGACCCGAAGTGGCAGACGCACTACCAGCTAGGTTTCGGCAAGCGCCCGGCGGAAGAACTGTATGAGTTACGAAACGACCCCGACAACATGAAAAATGTCGCTGGCGACGCGTCTTATAAAGCCGTCAAAGACAAACTGTCTAAACAACTCATGGATACGCTGACTACGACAGGCGATCCGAGAGTGACGGGCGATGGGAAGACGTTTGAACGCCCTCCCTTCGTCGTCCAGTAATTATTCGCTCTCGAAGTGGGTCAGGCCCGCCAGACCGCATGAATGGCCTGGCTCGCCATGGCCAGGGTCGGCGGCGATTGACTGCCCGGCGCTAAAGCCAGAAATTGTCCGCGCATCAAACGGGGTAGGAATCGTTGCTTTCAAGAGCTGCATCTGGTATCCATTCGACGTCAAAATCGCGCGTGCGCCCGCGTTCTCGTTGGTGCGCGACGCCATGACCATTGACCCCGACGAGACGTCAATCGCGGTTTGGTCCGTCCTTAACATAAAGTCGCCGATGGTGCGCCCGGGTTCGAGCTCGCCCTTAGGCGTCATGATCACTTCAAAGGTCGGCAGGCGGCCATAGCGCAATTTATGTTCACGAACGATATTGTCATGCGAAATCGAGCGGCGGCTGACCGAGTTGACGCTCAAACGATTGAGCACCTTCTTGGCGTCTTCGGCTTTGTCAGGGTCATTCAAATCAGTCAACAATCGGGCGATTAGAGTGATGTCGTCTTCTTTGGCCGAATCGGTTTTATATTCTTCGGGCAATTTTCCGCCTACTTCATCGTCGGCTTCTTCGCCCGGTTCGAGAATTTGAAGATTGCGCGTTTGTGGCTCGTCTGGAATGACCTGTATCTCCCGGCGCAGTGAATAATTAGCGCTGAACAGCGCGTTAGACTCGCGCCAAGCCGAAGGTGGAATCGATACACACAAAAACCGCTCGGCAATCGCCTCAGCCGAGCCGGCCCCGCCAAGCCCCTCGACGCTGATGCTGTCTTTGAGTGCGTCTTTGAGGGCTTCAAACGGTGCGGTCAGTATTGCACACACGCCAACGTTGGCAATTTTTCCCGGCGCTTTGACTAGCCCGCTTCGAGCTTCAGCCGCGACGCCGCGAAAGCCTTTTTCGCGCAGTTCAGCGATCTCAGGGAACTCGACGAAGTCGCCGACCGAGACTTGAACGCTGGGCGCAAACGGCGTAATCGATTGCCCAGACCGCAAGACCGAGTTTGCGACATGAAACGGCTCCCGCGTATTGGCGTCGAGTTGATTGGCGAAGAATTCTGATTCCGCCGATGACAAACTAAAACTGATCGACGCAGTCAACAGCGTACCCGACACATCCAACCCGCCGCATAATGCGTTACCCGCGCCCCCAGTGAGCGCAGCGAGAATGACTTGGGCCGTCAGGTTCACCGCGACATCAATCACAAAATCAATAGCGGCTTTTTGTAGGTGTTCGTTGCCAAAACTTTGGGTCGTAACTAACAGGTTGACGTTTTCTTCCGCGGTGCGTGGCAACTCTTTTAACCGTACCGAAGCGATAACCGGAATGCTGTCTTCTAACCCAGGCGGGTCGGTAGTCACCTGGTATTTATGGGTCGAGAAAAGAGAAGTGGTAATTGGGTCGCTCTTGTCGCGCGCTTTGGCGAACCCATTGATTCGCCTCAGTTGAGTGGTTTGTCCGAAGAGTTTAAAAAACTTTTTTTCTTCTTCGATGGCGGAGCCCGCCCCGCTCTTTCGCTTGATGATGACCTGCTCAATATCGTTTTCAATAGATGGGTCGTCATCGTCGCCCAAGAAGGGGTCTGTTAAAAATGCGGTGGTGTTATGCACCAAGTAGCCCGCATGGATGCCGGGAAAATCCAGGCCGGGCGTTTTTGACACCACTTGATGGCTGCCGGGAAATTCCTTATTAAGATCGACAAACCCGCCAGACGTCCCACCGTATTGAGGCAACAGCCCTTTGTCGCTTAATGCGCCGCCTTTGGTCAAGTTACTGACAATGGGCAGCTGAAGCAATTGGGGGCTATTGGGGTCCAAGTCAAATAGGCCGTCTAACATCGGGTCATACAACACCGCGTCGAGTTCGACGCCAAACCCTTTTCGATTAAATGGCGTAACATTGAGCGTGCCGATGCGCTCGCCGTTAAACGCGCGAACCCGACCGTCTTTTGCGACGGCGGCGCGGCGCGGACGGCGGTTGGTTTGGACGATTTGAAGCGGCATGAAATACTGGTCGAGAACGCCCGCATAAAACTTGGTCGGAATATCGCCATCCAAAATGTTGCCGCCGACATCCAGATTGGATGACGTCGCTTCTTTATCAACCTGAACGCTGACCGTTTGGCCAGTCAGGTTTGCGCTGACCGTTTGGATGGATTGAGACGGGCTCGGCCCCGCGTATTTTGAATAGGCGGTTTGAATATTGGTTTTCACCTCATCAAACCCAAAGCCCGGGTCTTGAAGGTCTTGGGTCACCTTGGTGACGAGGTTATATGCGGCAAACTCATAAAAGTCGCCCATATTGCCATTCAGAGAGACATAGAGTTTTTCTGTGTCAGGCGCCGAACTAACAAAATCAGGCAAGCCGTCAGGCCCGCTTTCATTTTGCAGCTGCGTACCGCCTGGCGTTAGGGTTTTTCGGTCTGTGGTGTTTCCAAATATCATGATGGCGTTAAAGTTTCGCTGGAAGAAATTCTGCTTCAGATTTGAAATTTTGGTATGTTGGGTTTTTTCATCGCGCTCCGACTCAAAGCCGACCAGCGGGCTTTCTGCGGTCTGGCCTCGAAACGTGTCTCCCGCTTTGATGGATGGAACCAACTCAAGCTCCAGCATGTGCAGAACGGCGCTTGTGTCTCGATTGAATACGCCCAATTGCTGCGAGCCGACGGGGTGCGCGTTATGGTGCCTGGCGTTCAATGGAATGTTCTTATCCGAGTGGTTTACGCTGCCTGGGTCGCCGACTTCAAACTCAACGAATTCTGTCGCAACTTCCCATTCTTTGTTGTCGCCGGTAATGACTTTAAAGAAGCGCTCGCCCGTGTTTTGAAACTGTAGGTCGACCGTCACCTGCATCTGTCGGTCAGCGATTTTCTTTTGGCTCTTGATCGTCAGGCTGCTGGTTACACCCGGGTCGGATGAATAGCTGATTGATGTAATGCCTTGGCCGATTGACGTATTAAACCGGTTGTTGCCATGGAGAACGAAGGTGGTGTATTGAGACGCTTCAGGAACCTTTTTCGCAGCCGCCGCAGCGCGCACCCGGTCTGACGGGATGGGCAACTGGCGCGGACTGGCGGCCAGCCCGTTTCCACTCACAAATAAACATTGGGCGTTAAAGAGTTTGTCTTGGTCTTTCAAAAACTCGGTGATACCAAACGGGGCGGCTTCGGTGACTCCGCCGTCGCCGTTGACAAACCGGCGCGACTCGACCGGGAGGCCAGCCAACAATTGCTCTTCATTAGAAATCGTAAATTCGCGCGGCTTGATTTGAACGATCAAATCTTCGCCAATGTTATTGATCGCGTTCTCGGTTGGAACAATGTTGAAGCGTATCTCGCCATTGCTGTCTGGATACAGTGTTCCATCAACAAAGAAATTGAAATTTCTCAAGAAATCGACCGAGACCCCGACCACCTTTTGCACGCGGTCTTCACGATTTAAGCGTAACCCGTCACTGGTATTTGAGAAAAATTGAGAGAAGATGGTTTTGCCAACTGCTTTCGCCGCGCCGTTGGCGTTGTAGGTCTGAATCGTAACAGGAATCGGAACATTCGGCGCCCAGCCGCCGCCAATCGGCGCAATAATCTCAAACGCGCCCAATTGGTTCGAACGTGGGACCAATTGTTGGTTGTCTTCATCCGTCACCAGTTTGATATCGGCGTCGGCGACGCTTTCCACATCAGCCGCGTGGACAACGTTGACTGTTAACTCTTTTGTCTCAACAAAGGGTCGCTGTTTTAGCCCGTGCTTTACCTTCCATTCGCCCTGAATATCAAACACGCGGTTGAATGTACCGCCGCGCGCAACCGTCGACGAATTAAACAAGTCGGTAACCGGGAACGATTCGTTCTTTTGGTCAGGGTCGGTCACGTTCCAAATCACCACATCGTTGTGGGCGTATCGGGTAAAGGTGTTGCCTTGAGTCTGTTGAACCAGGTCAAATGGCGACACAGCCGAGTCGGGGTGGCGATGATAAATGTTGACCCATGAATTAACTGGGACCTTGATATCATCAGGCACAAAATTGTTTTGGCTTGACGATTGTGTCGGCGGATGTTGAAACACCATGCGCGGTTTCACCACATTCACCGAGACGATGATTGGGTCGACTCCGGGGTCATCGCGAACCGTGAACTCGATATGGTGAAGCCCTTCGTTTCGCGGAACGACAAAAAATTCATATTCTCCCGCCGCAGGAACAAACGCTTGCGGCCGCGCGGTTGAATCAGCGGTCAAATCAAATTGGTTAAATTCACTAAATTGGAAGGGGAGAAAGTCGCTAAACCGTGTTCCATTTCCCGTATGGCGGTTGCGGTGAAAGGCCGCTTCGAATGTTACCTCTTCCGCGGCGGCGTTCAACACCTTCACCCTCAAGGGGACATCGCCAAAGAAATCGCTGTTGGGGTTAGTGCATTTGACGTCCACTTTGATATATTCAGTGATTAGCAGTTCATTCGTACTTTCCGTCACATGCCCCTTGGCCGACGCGCTGACTTCAATGCGTGAAAAGATAACATCCATCTTGATGGTATGTTTCGCGAAATTAAAATCAAAATCCGCATACAAGGTGGCCCGGCCCGGTTCGTCGCCGACGACCACTAAGCCTTTTTCACGGTGCATGACGGCGATCAAATTCGTCGTATCAGGGAACGGATCGTCGTCGCCAATCACGGCGACTTTTTCATTGGTCGAGTAAAACGTCAGATGCGAGCTGGTCGCGGTCAGTTTGTCTCCGGCGTGGTCGCCGCGAAGAATGGTCGCCACCGGGGCGAAATTAAACATTGAGCCGGGGTTGGTATATTCAATTTCTGTGACGGCTTCATTCTCACGCTCGACTCGAAAGAACTGAGGGCTGCGCGGTTCAATTTCGGCTTTGAGGTCATAGTCTGTCCTCGATTTGGCGACGACAGTGCCGCGCGCCTTGGTAGCGTTGTCGTCAATTAAAATGACGCTGTCGCCCAATTTATCTCCGATGACAACCGTTCCATTGGCGTCGACTGTCGCCACGTTGGGCAGGCTAGGCGTGTAGGTCAAATCGGCTGGCATGAGCGCAACAATGGTGTCATTCGATTTCTCGACTGTCACATTGATGATTTCAGTCGGGCCAGGGACAAGGCCAACATAGAGCGTTGGGTTGGCGTGAAGTTCAGACACAATGACAGGAACATCGGTAATAATCTCGCCCTCAGGCGTGAATGAAAACCCGACCTTGATATCAAATGGTAAGGGCAAGGGCATGTTCGCGGGCGCGGTGTAGTCGCCGACTATGTCGATTTTTCCGGTCTGAAAAGCGCCTCCAAGAACTTCGTTGACCTTCCAATAGACATCATTGATCGGATAAAACACGCTGTCAAATTCGATGCCCGCTTGAAAGGTCACCGTCTGTTTTAAGCCCACGTCGGCGTTTAGGGGCTGAATCAAAAAGTCGCCAAACAGTGGAACAACCGTCACCGCCGCCGTAGCCCGCGCCGTCGTGTCGGTGGCATGACGCACTTCAAGCACGACCTCGACAGGCTGGGTGTCGGGCAGGTCAGGCGCGGTGTACACCCCAAATAACGGACTCGCGGGGCTTTCGACAAACGTGCCGTTTGACGCGTCGCCGCCTTCGATTCCGTTGACCGAAAACCTCCAGCTGGATGTATGTTCTTGAGGATCAATAATTGAAAATAGTTGCGTGTCTTGTTCGACGACGTTGGCAATGTTTGGGACGAGGCTTATGCCCTTGTTGTCATACCAATGCTCTGAAAAAACAAACAAGTCGCCTTCATTAACAACACCGTCTTCGTTGAAGTCTGCGAACGAACCAGGCTGTTGGACGTACCACTCGCGCATAAAAATCAACAGGTCAGGCTGGTCGACCACGCCGTCGCCATTTAGGTCGCCTAAATCATTTTGTGAATGAACTTGAAATGAAACAGAAAAAATGAACGCAAGAAGAAACCAATAAAACAAACGGCTGGGACTGAATGTGTACATACACCCTCTCCATCATAAACGATTGAAACGATTGATGAGTCGGGGGTGGTTGACATTCATCGGCGGGCCAGACTGTTGGCTAAAGCGAAAGCCCCCACAACGTGAAGACAATGTAACGATATTAGATAAAACTGTAAAGAGTTTTTTTTATTAAATCGTCATTATTCAACATTTCGAGAGGCAAAAACTAGACTTCAGTTAGCGCTTTTTGAACAAATAGTGTGAGACGCCCCACTCTTTGCCGTGTTTATATCCAAACACTTCGGCGACAGCGATATAAAACATGCGCCAGCGATTGAACCAAATGAGTTTCTGGTCTTCGCCATAGACCTTTTCAAAGATGTCTAAAATCTGATCGCGCTTTTCATTTTGTTTTTGCAACCAGGCCCGCGAAGTTTTTTGGTAATGCTCGCCCGACCATTGCCATTGGTTTTCGATGCTTAGATCGTCTTGAAAATAGTGAAACAGATCATCGCTGGGCATCATCCCGCCGGTGAAAAAGTGCTGACCCATCCAATTCTTGGCGCCGTCGGTTTCAAACAGATAGGCGTATTTCGCGTGGGTGAAGATATGGGTAAACAATTTTCCGTCTGGTTTGAGCCAACCAGAAATACGCTTAAACAACTCGTGATAATTGCGCAGGTGTTCAAACATTTCGACTGATACGACACGATCAAACTGTTGGCTAGTTTGGAAGGTGTTGATATCGGCGGTTTGAACCGTCAGGTTATTTAGGTTCATCTCTTGGCAGCGCGCCTCGATAAATTTTCGCTGTGATTGAGAATTTGAAATCGAAACCACTTTGCCGTTCGGATAATACTTGGCGATCCAGGTTGAGAGCGAGCCCCAACCGCAGCCCAGTTCGAGAACCTCCATCCCATCTTCAATTTGGGCGTGTTCGGCCGTGAGTTTGAGCGCCTCAACCTCAGCGTCGTCTAAACTCGTCACATGATGGGGCCAATAACAGCAACTATACTTCAACCGATTGCCCAACACCAAGTTGAAATACTCGGGCGGCAGCTCATAGTGTTGCTCGTTGGCCTTGTCAGTCGCTACGGCAAGTGGGCTTTGGGCAAGTTTTTGAATAAACTCTCGCTTGATATCGCGGCATTCTTCAAGCGTCAAATCTTTATACATGTTCAGCCGTTCGGCAGACAGATTGCGCACGCCGTATGAGATCAACCAGTCGGGCAAGCGCCCGCGTTCAGCGAAATCGATTAAGGTTTTCATGGGCTTTCCTTTTTGGGGAACCAGGGTACAAACATGCTGGTTGTTTCTTGATAACGGCGGTAATCATCACCGCGGCTTTTTAACGCTTGTTCTTCGGTCGCTGGGATCCCGGTCACCCGCAAGATAAAATACAGCATCATGACGGGAGCAATCAACGTCAGCCACCAGTAGGGCGCGCCGACCGCCAACAGCGGGTATACCAGCCAATGAAGCCACTCAAAAAAATAATTGGGATGGCGGCTGTATTTCCACAAACCGGCGCGGCAAGTCTTGCCTTTGTTCTCAGGCTTTGCGCGAAATTGGGCCAACTGAAAATCAGCGATCGCTTCGCCGATGAGCGAGACCAGCGCCAAGGCGATAGCGAGATAATCAAAGATATCCAAAAATGGTTTTGGGTTAATCGCGGCAATGAAAAACGAAATTGACAGGATGATGTCAGCCAGGGCCTGCAGTTGAAAAAACCAAAAGAAAAAAAACTGAATGTTGCCTTTGTATGTCCGGCGAATTTCCTGATAGCGTCCGTCTTCTTCTTTCCCGATGATTCGGTCAACCAAGAGATGGATCGTCAGGCGAACGCTCCAAAAGCCCGCGAGAGCCATCAAGAGGTATTGTCGCAGGGCGTATCCCTCCAGCGTCATTCCATACAAGACCGCCAAGGCGCCCAGGTTCGCCGTCCAGGCGACGTCGACGATGCTGGCATCGTTGGTTTTTCGTTGAACCATATACATCGCCAACATGACCAACGACGCGAACATACAGCCAATGAGAAAGACAAGAATCGGTGACATAGCGCCTCGTTAGATAAATTGGGGCCGGTTGAAGACGATCTGATAGGTGTTGAGAATTCGGGCGTCAAATCCTGCTTCACAATAGGCGAAGTAATAATCCCACTTGCGAATGAACGATTCGTCGAAGCCCATTGAGAGTACCTGATTTTTCTTCGACAGAAACGAGCTACGCCACTCTCTCAGCGTCTTCGCATAATCGAGGCCAATATTTTCGACATGGTCGATATGAAAATTTGAGTGGCTTGTCGCCATGTCGTTTATGGTTTGAAGCGACGGAGCCACGCCGCCAGGGAAAATATGTTTTTGGATCCAATCCGGCTCGCGGCGGTAGGATTCATAATTTTGGTCAATCACTGAAATCGCCTGAATGACGGCGCGTCCACCGGGCTTGAGCAAGCGGTCAAGGGTTGAAAAATAGGTCCCTAAAAACTCATGGCCGACCGCTTCGATCATCTCGATAGAAACGATCGTGTCGTATTGGCCTTCTAAATCGCGATAGTCGCACAATTTCACTTGGATGCACTTCTCTAAACCTGCGTCTTTCACTCGTTGGGTTGCGAGTTTGTGTTGTTCTTCAGATAAGGTAATTGTCGTGATTCTACAACCGGTCTGCTTAACCGCCTGGATCGAAAAGCTGCCCCACCCGGAACCAATTTCAAGCACATGGTCTGTCGGCTGAATGTCAGCCTTTTTAATTATTGCGTTGAGTTTGTTGATTTGTGCTTGTTCTAACGTGTCACGATCTGATTGATACATAGCGCTTGAGTAAGTCATGGTCGGGTCAAGAAATAACCCAAAGAAGTCATTGCTAAGATCATAATGGGCCTGGATGTTGTCTTTACTGTTTTTTCTGGTATTTCTTCGCAATGCGTGATATACCCGGTTCGCCGCCCGCCCGGCCCAAGCTGATTGAAGAACAAAATTTTTGAGCGCCTGTTGGTTTCTCAAAAAAAACATGAGCACGCCTGGCAGGTCGTCAGTTTCCCAGTCGCCCGCCGTGTAAGCCTCGCCGAACCCCGTGCTGCCAGACTTAACTACGCGATGGAAAAACTGATAGGAATTTATTTTCATGTTCACTTTGAGTTCAGACTGAGTGTCGCCAAACAAAAGGACGGAACGGTCAGGCATGGTTAATTGTAAACAGCCATGCTGAATTTTTAAAAGATAGTGTTTGACCAGTGAAGAGTAGACTCGGTCGCGAAGCGACGCCGGCGCAGTGCGAATGGTCATAACGTGGGTCGGGTTCGGTTTTGAATACACGTTCATCTTCCTTCCAAAATAAAGTATGGCCGCTTGCCACAAGATGCGCGGCATGGTCAACCAAGGGATGACTGAATACTGAAATACGGTTCGGGTCAGGTGCATTGTATTGAATGGAACCGCCTTCCCCCAAATTCTAGCTTGAAATGTTGTTGCATTTTCTTTGACTAAGCGTAGACGGATATCCATCAAGTCGCCCAATTCAGAAAAGTCAAAATCATATCGGCCTTTCATATCGTTGAATGGCGAGACATGAAACTGTTTGTCCGTTGAGAACAACGCGTTGTTGTTCGATTGGCCGATTGTTGGTTGGTCTAGAATATAGAGATGGCGCTCGCGAAATGTGTTATTGACTTCCGCGACCGTACAGCGCAACGAACCGTCATCTTTGTAGCAATAATAAAAACTGACTGGGTTAAACACATAGTTGAAAAACCGGGCGGACGTAACCAAAACGGTCTTAGCGATCTTGTCAGTAATATTATGTTGATGAAGAAATTGCTTTAATTTTTCGCCAATAGATTCGGCGCCTTGGCTTAAATAGTCCTTATCAAAAACCGAAACCGGGCGTAGACGGTTATAGCCAAAAAACGGCACTCTCTCGTCAAGTTGAGGCAATTCACTCAAGTCAAAGGCATACACATAGAGGGGATAGGCAAAGCTATGCTTGACCGGGCTGAGCCGTGAATGAATTACGTTGCAGTGATAAATTCGCGACTTCATAAATCCAGCCCGAAATGTTTGGCGACCTCTATGCCTGATTTGACCGCGTCTTCATGAAATCCATAGCCAAAATAGCTGCCGCAGTAATAGGTATTGTTCTTACCGTTTAAGCAAGACAGTTCCGTCTGGGTCGACACGGAATGGTTGTCGTACATCGGATGAGTATAATGAATCTCTCTAACTACAGACTCTTCTTTCACAGGCTTCTGACTATTCAGCGTGACATAGTAATTGTTCTGTGTACGCAGACCCATCAACTGGTTCATGTTATACGTCATGGTCAGCGAGCCCTCTCCGCCCGGCGCGTCTTCGCGTTTGTAGTTCCATGACGCCCATGCGCGACGGAGCGGCGGCATCACCGAATCATCAGTATGCAGGACGACTTTGTTCTTGGTATAGCGCCATTTTCCTAACAGCCGTTTTTCGTCAGGGCTAGGGTCGCCGAGTATCGAATACGACTCATCTGCGTGGGAGGCGAGAACGGCTTTGTCAAACTGTCGCGTTTCACCGTTGGCGAATTGGATGTTGACGTGAGTATTGCTGCGGCTAATTTGATTCACCGCATGATCGAGAATGATTGTTCCCTTGAAATGATTGCAAAAACTTTTGACGTACGACTGGCTGCCGCCGATGACTGTCTGCCATTGGGGCGGTTTTAGGGATAACAAGCCGTGGTTGTGAAAAAACTGAATAAACGTCTGCGCGGGAAACTTCATTATATCTCTGGATGGAGTTGACCAAATCGCAGCCCCCATCGGAAGTAAATAGTTCTCAATAAACATCGTCGAAAAACCATGCAATTCGACAAACTCGCCCAGGGATGAAGCAACGATTGAATTTTGCTCTAATTTGGCCCTGGCGAGTTTTCCAAACCGCATGATGTCAGACAGCAGTTTCCAATAGGATAGGTTCAACAGGTTTTTTCGCTGGGCGAACAGCGTATTAAAATTGTCGCCGCAGTATTGCAAACCTGTCTTTTCACAGTGAAACCCAAACGACATATCACTGTTTCTCACCAGTATGTTTAATTGTTCCAGCAAGCGGTGAAAATGTGGATAGGTTTGGTCGTTGCACACGATAAAACCCGTATCAACCGCGGCGCCTTCATCCGGGCCTTCATTAATTACAACCGTGTTGGTATGGCCGCCTAAATAGCCATTCTTCTCAAACATTGTGATGTTGTGATCTCGTTGAAGTATATGAGCGGCGGTAATCCCCGCGACTCCTCCACCGATCACGGCTATGTTGAGCGGCGTGCTATTCATCCGTTATTACTCGCTTTTTGACAATGAGTGGTTCAATGGGTTTTTGGCAGCTTTGATGGTGTCGATTCGGAGTTCAAACGCCCCTTCTTGATAATCAGCTATCATAAAACCGACCGACTGAACCATCTTGGCAGTCAAAACAGGCGCATTAGGTACTAACCTGCCACGCCAGCGTGGAACGAATTTATCCAATGGAGCGTGTACCTCCATCCATTTTCTAACTTGGGTTTCAAAATCGTAGTAGTACGAAACCCCATCCCAGCGCTGGTCAGGGCGGATGGAAATACGGTAGGTTTTACCGTCTCCAAGAACACGGGCGACTATGTGTGTCTCATCGTCTAACCCAAACGTTTTCGGTTTTGAGCGAACAGAAGCAAATCCGCCATTGTTCTCAAGCGATAGGTTGCCTCGAAATATCGCAACATTATTTGAGGCCAATTTAATTGAACTGGCTGAAACCCCGCCCATAACCGTGTCATTGACCACAAACCAATCTTGAATCGAGTCAGGCGATGTTAAATCAAATAAAACGACTGGCTCTTCATTAGTATTCATCGCCAAGCTCCCTTGTATACAGCAACTGAAAAGTGTGTAAAACAGGATGTGTTTTTTTGGAAAAGGTGACATAAACAACCTCTTAAATGGACGAATTTTCATTCATTATACACATAAAAACGATCTTGAAAAAATATTTTTTTTAATAACATGATTGAAATGGTAATATAGAGGTATCGCCTGAATGGTAAAACGACCATGATTATTTTCAATATGAACGAATGAGGCCAAAAACGTGAGATCAGTCTTATCGCCAAAAGAGTTCTCTCAAGCAATTAACCGAAGCGAATCTTCAATCAAACGCTGGGTGGACAACGGAAAAATTCAAGCAGAAAAGACCGATGGCGGCCACCGTAAAATCTCTATCGAAGAAGCGGTTCGCTTCGTCCGCACTAACAAAATTGAACTCGCCGACCCGGAAATCTTAGGATTTCCTGATTTACGCCATGTGTCTGATGAAATATGGCGGCCAGGCTCTGAAGTCGACCGCTATTTTGAACTGTTAACAACAGGACAAATTGAAAAAGCGCGCGGCTACCTTATCTTTCTCTATTTAAGCGGAATGAGTGTAGCCGATATCTGTGACGGCCCTATTACCCAGGCGTTGGAACGCATTGGTGAACTCTGGAAACACAATGGCTACGGCATAGCAGTTGAGCACCGTGCAACGGATATCTGTATTAACGCGCTGAATGTCTTTCGCGCAACGTTTCAGGTTGACGACAACGCGCCAGTGGCGATTGGCGGCGCTCCGCCCGATGACCCATATATAATTCCATCAACAGTAGTGGCGACAACGCTTTTGTCTGAAGGAATCAAGCCAATAAACTTTGGCGCAAACACGCCGTTTGAGGTTTTTCACACAGCAATTGATCATCATAAGCCAATGTTGGTCTGGCTAAGTATCAGTTATATAAAACGAGGAATAAAACTTGATCCCGAAATTCAAAAACTCGCCCAAACGGCGAAGCAAAACGGCGCCCAATTTATCATTGGCGGGCAAGCGTGGGAGGATTCAAACCATTCTGCTCATCCAGAACAGTTTCTTGGGATATTTACCGTGAAGTCCATGGTCGAGCTAATCGCCTTCTTGAAGGGCATGAAAATTGGCTCTTCCGATATTTGAGCACTTCCCTTGCAGGATGACCTGGAATTTGGTCAAAAAACGATATTCGTCCTTTCAATAATAGACAA
>CAZKYC010000082.1:0-21200 GCA_964556895.1 uncultured bacterium
CCCCCCTGGCGCCTGCGGCGCCTTCCCCCCTTACACAAGGGGGGCTAGGGGGGATTAGAACTTGGCAAACCAAAGTGATTGTTCTTATGCATATTTTTTATGAGTCGAATAGCGTAAACAATATTTTATGTTATGTTTAACTTCGGGGTTGGCGTCGCCACCGGCGCCAGCGTTGATCATGTCCCGATCGGACTGGCGGGCGGAATCGCCGTGGGGCTGGTTGTGGGCGCATTACTCGACAAAAGGCTATCCACATAACCGTGAAATTTCTCAACGATGACGACAAGAACAAAGAAGAGCGCGCCGCGATGAGCATTGGCCTCGGCGTCGCTCTGGGAGCGGGGTTTGGGACTGCGATGGGTGCGGCGCTCGGCGCCGCGTTCGACAACGTCGCTATCGGCGTGTCGATGGGCGTCTCAATTGGCGTTGGCTTGGGCGTCTGTATCGGCGCGGTCTATCACGCGTCGAGCGGGAAGGATGACGAATTATGAATATTGCTCATGATATTCACTCCAACAAGACGCGCATGTCCTCTCAGATAATTCAGATTGCCCTACTGTTTCTGCCAATGGTTTCTGCCAATCATGACTCTTATGCCCAACCAGCGCCGTACCCGCCTAGCCAGGTGATTGCTGATATTGAACTCGACTGGTCGACCCACCGCCGCGCGGCGCAGGGCAGCGACAATTTTCAACTCACCTGGGCGGACGACAACCATCAGTATGGCTGGTGGGGCGACGGCGGCGGCTTTGGCGGTTCAAACAGCAAAGACCGTGTGGGGCTGGGCTTCGCCCGCATCGAAGGCGACGGCGCCAATTGGCAGGGGGGCAATGTATGGGGCGGAAAAGACGCGAAACATGAAGCGCAATTTGCGGGCAAAAGTTGGGGCAGTATCTGCGTCAACGGCGTAATCTATTCGTGGATTGTCCCTGACAAGCCCACGCCCGACGCGACGCGCAACCACTATCAATATATCGAACTGGCGCGGTCAACCGACCATGGCGCCCGTTGGGAGAAAGCCGATTGGCGCTGGACGATTGAAGATGGGTTGATTATCCCGACGTTCTTAAACTTCGGCCAAAACAACAGCCATGCCCGAGACGAGTTTGTTTATTCGTATTTCATTCGCCCTCAAACCAACGAGGTCACTCAATCAACATTTGGGTTAGAAATCCATAAACCTGGCGCCATCTATCTGGCCCGGGTTCACAAAGATCAAATCTTTGATGGTCGCGACGCCTATGAATGGTACACCGGCGCCAGCGCCGGCTACCCGGTCTGGGGCGGCCTCGAACTAAAACAACCTGTCTTCAACGACGAAAATGGTTCGGGCTGGTGTCTGAGCGCGACCTATAACCCTGGCTTGAAGCGCTGCCTGTTATGTATCGAACACACCAAGTCTCATTCGAGTTTACTGGGCGTCTATGACGCGCCCGCGCCTTGGGGGCCGTGGACGACCGCCAAACACTGGAACAACAAAAACCGATTTGGCGAAACGCGGCCAGGCAGCGCGCTCGACTGGAACTTCAACGTATTCTTCGCGGCGTTCGCGCCAAAATGGATCCGCGAAGACGGCACGCGGTTTACTCTGAATTTTACCGGGGGCGGCAGGGGCAAAGACAACGACTCATTCAACACGCTGCAAGGGCGTTTTGTTCTTCGTTGACGCGCAACCGCGCCAAGCCAGCATGGTAGTGGCTATCTTCTCCTGACGACTTAAATACCCCTCACTGGCTGTCAGGAAACTTCAGCCATACGCCTGCCAAGACGTCGCGCTCTTGGGCGTTATAGACATAGTCATTCACATAGGGCTGAACCAGGCGGTAGCGTTTTCCGAAATATAAGAACAACACCGGCGCGTCTTCGTAGGCGATTTTTTCGGCTTGTTGAAAGAGCCGGTTGCGGCGCCGCCAATCGGTGATGTTGGCGCCTTCTTCAAACAGGCGGTCAAACTCAGGGTTGCTGTAGCGCGAGTAGTTGGTTCCTTTGGGGGTAAAGTTTTTGCCCCACATCAGGGCGAGAAAGTTTTCGGGGTCGGGGTAATCGCCCATCCACCCCAAGCGATAGAACGACACTTCGCCGTCGTCGATCTTTTGTAAGTGTTGCGTCCATTCAACTACCTGAAGCCTGACCTGGACGCCGATCTGGGCCAGCTGGTTTTGGATGGCCTCAGCCACCAGTTCGTTGATGGTGCCGCCGCTGTTGAGTTCGAGAGTGATTTCGCCAAGGCCTTCACCGTTGGGGTAGCCCGCTTCGGCCAGTAACTGTTTGGCTTTTTCGGGGTCGTAGGTAAACCCGTCGGTGATGCTTTCATAATTGGGCATCGATGGCGGCACGAGCGAGGCGGCTGGCGCGCCCCGTCCGTTGATAACAAATTTAATGATGCTTTCACGGTCAATGGCGTAGTTAAAGGCCAGGCGGACATTCTTATTCGTAAACGGTTCGATAGTGACGTTGAAGCCGTAATATTGAAGCAACAACAAATCTTCGGTCATCAACTGGTATTGATCGTATCCAGGCCGAAGTTGATAGTCATCATTGATTAGCAGTTTGAACAGATCGTCATGGATGTAATAGAGGCGGTCGAAGTTGCCCGAATCAAATTCGATAAATTCGATCTTCATGTCTTGAATGAACGAACAACGAACGCCGTCCATGTAGGGCAGCGACACGCCGTGGTTGTCTTTCTTCCAATAGTTCTCATGGCGCACCATGAGAATGTCTTGCCCGGGCTTCCAATGGACGAAGCGAAACGCGCCCGTGCCGACCGGGTTCTGAAAGAAATCTTCTCCATATTGATCAAGCGCTTCGGGGGCGGTGATAAAACAGTAGGTCAATGCCAGCCGGTGAATAAAGGCCGAAAACGGCGTATGCAGATGGATGCGAAAGGTATAGTCGTCGACGACTTCAAAGCCTTCGACGCCGTCTATGTTGGTGGATTCATCGCCAAAACTTTCCCGGTAGTCTTTCGCGCCGACTACATTATCAACAAACACCCAGGAGCCGGTTGATTGAGTGGTGGGGTTGAGTACGCGCTCGAGCGAATACTTCACGTCATGGGCGTTGGCTTCGCGCCCCTTACCGTTCGGGAAGCAGGGGTTGTCATGAAACATCACGCCCTGGCGAATCTTGAATGAATAGAGCAGGCCGTCGTCTGATATTTCAAACCTCTCAGCCAGGCCAGGGACGATATTGAGGTTTGGGTCAAGATTGACCAGACCGTCATACATCTGGGTGGTAAGAACCGTCGCGGTGGTTTCGCCTGTGCGCACCGGGTCGAGGCTGCGCGGTTCGGCGGCTTCGTTCATTCGAAATAGCCCGCCCAGCGTAATCCCTGACGGGGTGGTTTGGCCGACGCGCGACTCAACCCCCGCGGGCAGATCAACGCTTGGGGTAAACAGTTTCGGCGCGGCGGGGCCGCCGCATCCGATGAGTAAAGCGATTGTGACGGCGAACGACCAATGCAAACCAATCTTCATTTGAATCCTCACTTGGTTATGGAGGTGTTATTTGGATGACGGTTCGTATCCCTTTTCTCTCAATTGTTGAAACAGCGCTTTGGCTTGGCTAACCGGCACAGCGAAATGGGTCGGCGACACCCGGCGTTGAAGGGCGCCGTTGGCGCCGGGCAAGTGGGTGATCTCTTCAGCCAGGTCGGCGTCGTTGCATTCGACCAACACGACTTTCTCAAAGCGGACGCGGCCATATTTGGCGCACCATTCTTGGATGCTGAACTGGACCAGGTCGGGGATGCGACCGCCCGCCCCTTCGTCTAGGAACTCGTGTATTGACTCAGTCGTCCAACCGCGGCGCATGGCGCGCAGCAGGCTTTTTGGGGTCAGGTGAAACTCAGTCATGACATCGCGGCGGCGGAAGATGGCGAGTTGCTCCATCTTCCATAACGCGTCATAGCCAAACTCGGGCGGGGCCAATACATCAAAATTGGGTTGGATGAGTATCGGGGTCGATCCGGGTTTGGGTTCTTTGCCTTCAGTCTCTGGCGACGGCAACGAAATCATCTCGCGCCCCCAGGGCGTGAGTCCCGCCAGTTGAGGACTGGCGAGATCGTCTAACGAAACGATGCCCGCTGATTCGAGCTTTTGCAGCCGCGCGACCAGCGAGTCATGAGTGACCGCGTCTGATTCTTCGCTCCAGGCGTTGAGTTCGAGTTCGTTCAATACATCCTGAATCGCGAACAAGGCCCCCGGTCCAGCGTCTGACCCCACAGACGCGAGCAAGATGAGCAAGCGCTGAAAGCCCCGGCTGGGCGCGATGTGTTTGTTTAAGACAAACCGCCATACGTCGCGGCGGCGGGACGCTTCAGCTTTTGAAAACCATGCAGGCGCGAGGTCGGTCAATTCAAACACGTCTGTGTTGGCGTCTATGAGCCTCAAGTGTTGGGCCAGCGCCTGCGCAAACTCAAAGCGTTGCTGTGTCGCCTGGCCGTTGCCAAAACGCTCGACCCAGCGCTCGAAGATGCGTTTATGGAACGACCCTTTCTGCGTTTGTTTGGCGCGTACATGCAACAACACACAGAGGAGATGATAGACCGCCTCGACGGTCACATGGCGGGACGACAACAGTGAGCCTGATTCAACTTGCTTTGGCGCCAGCGGTTTAAACTGGCCCAGAAACGCGCTATGTAAGATTTCTCGTAACTCGTAGGGCATCACGACGCGCCCGTTGAGATGAAAGTCGTTGTGAAAGATCAACCCATTGCCCGCGAGTTCATCGACCATGTCGCGAACAGGCTCTTCACCCCGCCAAGCCGCGCCCAGATCGTCAGGCAGTTCAAACCCTTCCTGGTTTTTGGGGCCGAAAAACGCAAGGCCGCGCAACAACCCGCGGCATTCATAGGGCAGGTCGTTGACCAGGCCGGTGATAAACTCGGCGTCGCGATAGCGTCCGCTGATCGATTGAAGAAGGTTGCGCTTTGACGGAGAATACGCGCCTGATCCAAACGCTTCGGCGATGCGCTGTAAGCGGTCATGTGGTATATGGGTCAGCATTTGGTAGAGGTTCATGAATCACTCGCCTGGCCCACCATCGGGGCGACGGGCGCGGCGGCGGCCGCTTCGATGTTTTCGATCGAATATTGATATCCTTGTTCGGCGAGAAAGCGCTGGCGTCTTTGGGCAAACTCGCCCTCGGTGCTGTCGCGGGTCACAATGGTATAGAAATGGGCCTCCCCGGCGTCGCCCTTGGGGCGTAAGATGCGGCCCAGGCGCTGGGCTTCTTCTTGGCGCGAGCCAAACGAGCCGGATATCTGAATGGCCACGCTGGCCTCGGGCAGGTCGACCGCGAAGTTGGCGACTTTTGAAACAACCAAATGTTTAACTTCGCCATCGCGAAATTGTTTGAACAAGGTTTCGCGCTCTGAGTTGGGCGTGCCGCCCGTGAGTAATGGCAGGTGAAACGCGCTGGCGACCACGCGCAGCTGGCGTAAGTATTGCCCGATGATTAACACCTGTTGGTCGGCGTGTTTTTTGAGCAGGTCTTCGAGAACATCTAACTTGACCGGGTTTTCTGACGCAATGCGATATTGGGTGCGCGGCGGCGACATGACATATTCGCGGCGCGCTTCCATCGGCAGAGGCACGCGCTTTTCATGGCATTGCGCGGTCGCGATCCAGCCTTGTTTTTCGAGCACCTTCCAGGGGATGTCAAAACACTTGGGGCCAATCAGGCTAAACACATCGCTCTCGTGGCCGTCTTCGCGAACCAGCGTCGCGGTCAGCCCCAAGCGCCGGCGCGCCTGAATGTCGGCGGTGATGCGAAACACGGGCGCGGGCAACAAGTGAACTTCGTCATATATAATCAGCCCCCAGTCTTGGGCTTCGAACAATTTTAAGTGGGGGTATTCATCTGACTTCTTCTTGCGGTAGGTCAAAATTTGATAGGTGGCGATGGTGACCGGGCCGATGGTCTTGGTTTCGCCGCTGTATTCACAGACATGGTCTTCAGTCAACGTGGTTTTTTCGACGATCTCTCGTTTCCATTGCCGCAGGGCGACGACATTGGTGGCGAGAATCAACGTACGCCGCTGAAGTTTCGCCATCGCGCCCAGGCCGATGATCGTCTTGCCTGAGCCGCACGGCAAGACGATAACGCCGCTGCCTCCGGCGGCGCTGCCGTCGCGGTGAAACGCCGACACGGCTGACTGTTGATAGTCGCGCAACTCAAACGCCGCGCCGCCCGCCATCTTGTCGTTCAGGCCCATCTCAAGATGGTCGCCCTCAACATAACCCGCCAGGTCGCGAACCGGGAAGCCAATCTTAATCAGGTCTTGTTTGAGATGGCCGCGATAGGCGCCGCCAATACAAATCGTGTTGGCGTCTAAACGCTCGCTGACATAGGCCTGGGTTTTTTTATGGCGCGCGATCTCCTCAAGCAGCATGGCGTCTTCGCTCTTAAGCAATAACCGCTCGCCGTCGCGCTCTAACACCAGCCGCCCATAGCGCCCCATATACTCAACAATATCAGTTTCCACGTTGCCTGGCACAGGATACTTTGAATACGCCTGCAGCGTGGCCAACACGTCTTCCGAGGTCGCCCCCGCGCTGGCGGCGTTCCATAACGAGAGCGGAGAAATCACATAGGTATGGATGTGTTCGGGGCATTTTATCAGTTCAGCAAACGCGCCTAACGCATCACGGGCTTCTTCAAAAACGGGAGATTCAACTTCGAGAAATACCGTTCGGTCGCTTTGAACGATAATGGGGTTTTCAGATGACATAGACCGTCCTGGCTCAAAAAGAATAGAAACAGTAAGTATACCCGTGAATTGGATTTTTTTCGAGGTAAAGAATGGGCCAGGCGGCCTATTGATACGCCCGGTTGTTCGCCCTGAATGAAACGAAAAGCGCCCTGCCGGTGAAACCAACAGGGCGCTCCATTGACTTAACGTTTTTGGCTTACTGGATTTGGTTGGTAATAGTAAAGATCGGCAGGTAGAGCGCGACAACGACCGTGCCAATAATGAGCCCCAAGCCGACGATGAGCAGCGGTTCGATCAACTTGGCGAGACCGTCAACCGCGTCGTCGACTTCGCGTTCATACGCTTCAGCGACTTTGATCAACATTTTGTCGAGCGCGCCGGTCTCTTCACCGACCGCGATCATGTGAACAACCAACGGCGGGAAGATAGAGAATGACTTCATCGGCTCAGACACCGTGTCGCCGTCGCGAATCGACGCGTGAATATCAATCATCGCGCGCGAAACCACTTCGTTGCCTGAGGTGTCTTTAACGATTAACAGGGTCTGTAAAATCGGAACGCCCGTGTCGAGCAGGGTGCCGAACGTACGCGAGAAGCGCGCAACCGCGGACTTCTGTACAATGACCCCAAAAATGGGCAACCGCAACAGCGCCCGGTCAATAACATACCTGCCTCCAGGAAAGCTGCTCAAAAACTTAAACAGCATGATAATGCCAATAATCCCCAACACGGGTAAGTACCAATACATGACCAAGCCGTCGCTGAAGTCGACCAACAACTGAGTCAGGTAGGGCAACTCGCCGCCCAGCCCTTCAAACATGGAGGCGAAGTTAGGCACAACGAAGATCAAAATAACCGCGACAACGATGAGGGCGATTGAAATAACCACGGCGGGATACCACATCGCGCCCTTCACCTTTGAACGCACCGCCTGGCTCTTTTCTTGGAACAGCGCGAGACGGTCAAGAACCTGTTCGAGCGCGCCGCCAATCTCGCCCGCCTTGACCATGTTGACATAGAGGCGGTTGTAGATCCGCGGGTATTTGGCCATGGCCTCTGAGAGCGAGCTGCCGCCCTCGACCGACTCGGTGATGCCCTTTAGGGCGTCTTTGAGGTTGCGGTCTTCTACCTGTTCTTGAAGAATTTGAAGGCTGCGCAACAACGGCAGGCCCGCGCCGATCAGCGTCGCCAACTGGCGAGAAAACGCCGACATATGTTTAAGGCCAACTTTTCCACGAGAAATAACTTTTCCAATAAACTTGACGATGGGCAGGTCGTTGAGATCCATCTGGCCGACGCCCACTTTGTGTTTGCTGATCTGGGTGACGTAATACCCCATGCTGCGCAGGCGTTCGACGACAGCGTCTTCGCCCGTGGCTTCGATGTTGCCGCGGACTTCTTTGCCCGCTTTGTCCATCGCTTTGTATGAAAACGTCGGCATAAGAAATCTCCAAGCTACGAATACAAAATTCCATGGACCCAAGGCCGGAGGTAAAACCTACCACAACGAACACCAAACCATAGACCCATACGGTCTACGAAGTCTACTATAAAGAGTATCGAAACGCTACAGCGGCGTCAACCGAATAGACCAAACCAAAATCGCAGACTGAAACAATGTTCAATTTTCTGGTCTCTATACAGCACAAAATTAAACAAGATGTCACTACCTATATTGGCGTTACGTAATTCTGCCTGGTGTTTTCTGAGTTATTTGTCGATTTAATGGGTTATTCTTGGTCCGCCATTTCTAATTAGAAGCCATCTCAAAATTATGGCTCATCCGGGATTTGGATACGTTCTCTCAAATTGAATTAAAATTTCCAGACATGATCTCAAGGATGAATTTTTTATCGTTGTATTTGGCATGGGTACAACTCTGCTCGCTTGGGCGCCGGGCGCCACAAAGGCACTAACCGCGCCGCGCGACGAAGATGTGGGTGGGCTCACAGCCTCCACTCAGCCACCCCCAACTTGGGTTAGGGGTGGAATGAACGCATTTTGATAATCTTGTTGATCTATTTGATGTTGATTCTTATTTCGGCACAACCATGTCATCGCTGATCTTTCCTTCCGTGCGAAGTTTGTCGCGCAGCTCGCGCACGTTCTGTTGAAGCGTGTGCTGTGAGATGTTATACGCACAGAACTTCGGCCCGCACATCGAACAAAACGCCGCTTCTTTATAGCCCTCGTCCGGCAAGGTCTCATCGTGATAGGCGCGGGCGGTCTCAGGATCAAGCGATAGTTCAAACTGTTTTTCCCAATCAAACGCATAGCGCGCGCGGGAGAGTTCGTCGTCCCAATCGCGGGCGCCAGGGCGCTTGCGGGCCACGTCAGCGGCGTGGGCGGCGATCTTATAAGCGATACAGCCCTGTTTAACGTCTTCGAGGTTGGGCAGGCCCAGGTGTTCTTTTGGAGTGACATAACACAACATGGCGACGCCCGCCTGGCCCGCCATAGCGGCGCCGATGGCCGAAGTGATGTGGTCATAGCCTGGGGCGACGTCAGTCACCAACGGCCCCAGGACGTAAAACGGCGCTTCGTCGCAGATTTCCATCTGTTTCTTCACGTTCATTTCGATCTGGTCCATGGGGACGTGGCCGGGGCCCTCGCACATGACCTGGACGTCATGCTCCCAGGCGCGGCGGGTGAGTTCGCCCATGGTTTCGAGCTCGGCGAACTGGGCTTCGTCGCTGGCGTCGGCGAGACACCCGGGGCGCAGGCCGTCGCCCAGGCTGAAAGCAACGTCATAGCGTTTGAAGATTTCACAAATATCGTCATAGATGGTGTAGTAGGGGTTCTCACGGTGGTGGTGCATCATCCAGCGCGCCATAATCGAGCCGCCGCGGCTGACGATTCCGGTCACGCGGTTGAGCGTCTTGGGGATGTGGCGCAAGAGCAGCCCGCAGTGAATGGTCATGTAACCAACGCCCTGTTTGGCCTGGTCTTCGATGGTTTCGAGCAGGATGTCTTCGGTCAGGTCTTCGATCTGGCGCACTTTTGACAGCGCTTCATAGGTTGGCACTGTTCCGATGGGAACCGGGCTGGCGTCGATAATCGCCTGACGAATGGCGGGAATATTGCCGCCGGTGGAGAGGTCCATCACTGTGTCGGCGCCGTGTTTGACCGCCCACTCCATCTTCTTGACTTCTTCACTGAGATCAGAGGTCACCGCCGAGTTGCCGATATTGGCGTTGATCTTGCAACTTGAGGCGATGCCAATCGCCATCGGTTCGAGCGAATGGTGGTTGACGTTGGCGGGAATAATCATGCGCCCGCGCGCCACCTCGCTGCGAATCACTTCCGCATCCAGCCGCTCGCGTTTGGCGACGTATTTCATCTCTTCAGTGATGATGCCCTTACGGGCGAAGTGCATCTGGGTGATGTTGCCGCCTGCTGCGGCGGGCTGGCGGTTGAAGGTCATTGGTTCTGGCTTGGGGTAATAGTTTATCATCAGAATCTCCTCACGCGCCAATCACGACGCGCTTATAGTATTCGGAGGGGATTGCAGGTCGCGGAAGAAAACAAGACGTGAAATGCAGCGGCGTGCAACAATCGCTTCCCTCCGCCGGTTCGAGCCGGATCAGGTTCGAGGGGTATGTTCTCAGGACGGAACGCCCGTCCACCCCCAGCGATCGAATCATCTTACGCGAAAAAGCGGTTGGTTGTCAATTGTGTATCCAGATAGGGTTGTCAGTTATGCACGACCCATATACGAATATCCGCGAACCAACCAGAAAACATCTATCCGTTTTGGGCTCCCCTTTTTTAAGGAGGGAAGTCCGCCTTGGCGGAAGGCTTTTTTTCGGCTCATCCGGGATTTGGATACGTTCTCACAAATTGAATTACAATTTCCAGACACGATCTCAAGGATGATTTTTTTCGTTGTATTTGGCATGGGTACAACTCGGCTCGCTTCGGCGCCGCTCCGCTTTGTTGCACAGGCGCTCACAGAGTTGCACCCATGCCTGAGTTGGATTGTCTATTATTGAAAGGACGAATATCGTTTTTTGACCCAATTCCAGGTCATCCAGCAAGGGAAGTACTCAAATATCGGAAGGCTTTTTTTCGGGGATACGAGCGTCGAGTGACGGGTCGGTTTATGGTTTTTTCAATCGATGAAGGCAATTGATTGGAATGTATCAAAATACGATTTAGCGCGCAATTGGCTAGAACAATAGACAGCGAACCGGGACGAAGCGCGCCTCGTCCCGGTTCGTACTGCCCCTATGTTTATGCGATTGCTCTCTAGTAGTATATAACCTGACTTTCAAAACGACACACCGAAACATTGGAGACCCGTTGATGATTTGCCGAATTTTGCCGTTATTGATAGTGATATTCACAGTGCACGCAAGCGCCCAAGAATTTCTAACCAGCGTCGCGCCCGGCGGGGACGACAAATTCGCCTCGGCTGATTATTTCATGTGGATCCCTGATGGCGTTGACCAAATCGAAGGCGTCATTGTTCACCAACACGGCTGCGGCGAGTCGCCTGCCAAAGCGGGGCGCATCTCATACAAAGACATTCAATGGCGCGCACTCGCCCAAAAGTGGAACTTCGCGCTGATGAGCGCATCCTACAAACAAAACAGCGAATGCCTCGATTGGAGCGACCCCGCCAACGGCAGCGAAGCCGCGTTCCTTACAGCATTGTCAAACCTCGCCCGCCAGTCAAACCATGCTGAATTAGTCGAAGCCCCCTGGGTGTTGTGGGGCCATTCGGGCGGCGGGCTGTGGTCGTATCTGATGTTTACCAAACACCATGAGCGCACCCTGGCGGTGGTCTTACAATCGCCCGCCCAGATGGAGCCGTTTGACGTCGGCTTTGACGTCCCCATTTTGTGTGTCTTGGGCGTTCGCGAGGCCTACGACCGCTTCTCAACCTTGTGGGTCGACGCCATCGTCACCATGAAAGACCGCCGCAAAAAAGGCGGGCGCGTGTGTATCGCCCCCGACCCGTCGTCTAGCCATGATTGTAAGGATTCGCGCCAGCTGGCGATTCCATTCATCGACGCCTGTTTGAGCGAACGCCAAGGCGGATTCAAAAATGAATTTTTCGGCGACTTGAATTTTTTGGGCTACAAAAATTCTCCACCTGAAGAGTCAAAAGCCGCACACAGCAGCTGGCTTCCCAATGAACGGGTCGCAAAATTTTGGCAGGAATTTGTCAGAACTGGGAACGTGACCGACAACACGCCCCCACCCGAAGCGCCATCTAACCTGGAGGCGAAACAACATCAAGGCGCCAGCGTATTGTTGACCTGGGACGCCATCGCCGACATCGAAAGTGGGATCAAATCGTTCGCCATTTATCGCAATGGCGAACTGGTCGACCAGGTGTATGGCCGCTCGCCCCAGGGAGAGATCATTAGAAACTTCACGTCGAACAATTACTTCGACTCGCCGCGCGAACCGCTGCCCAAGATGAAATTCATCGACGATCAAGCCGTCGCCGGAAAGCGGTACGGCTACCAGGTGTCAATCATTAACGGATCAGGTTTAGAATCGCCCAAAAGCAAGGCGGTTCCGTTTCCATAAACACAATCAGTCAAAGAATAAACGCAGAGAGAAACAAAAAACGCCTCTCTCAATGCAGAGAGAAGCGAACCCTTTAGTGGCGTCATCGCGAGCCTAGCGAAGCGATCTCGCTTTTCGAATCCTGTCCGCCCCGGCGTCAGCCCATTGCCCTACCTGTTTACCATTGTGCGACGCAAGGCGATCAGCAAATTCCGCTGGCGGTCAGTGCGGCCCATACTAGGCCCGCTCTCGCCGATAGACGAAGCGGCCATTGGCTGCGACGGCGCCACGCCACGCGACAGCGCCCCTTTCGTTTGTATTCATCATTTATCATCGTCACCGTATAATAGAAACGAGCAAAAAAAACGGTGGAAGAAAGCCTTCCACCGGGTTCCCTTGGACGAGGGATTAGACATTGTTTTATCAGGTAAAGGGTTTATCTTGGACGAGAAAAACCTTTTTACTTTGTTATTTAAATGAGCTCTACACTTTCGCTTGCGAGTTCGACTTCGACGGCCATCTTTAACGCTTCGACGGTGATGACCAACCGGGCGCAGCCTGCGTCCACTCGTTTAACGATTCCTGAGAGCCCTTGTAACGGGCCGTCGACTACGCGAACTGTTTGCCCTTCGCTGATATACGACGTCGCATCAACTGGCAGGCCCGAATTGACCGCCTGGCGAATCTGTTCGAGGTCTTGAACAAACGCCTGTTGGTCGTCTATGTCGAGAACATGGACCACGCGGTTGGTCTGTTGTACCTTGTGCTTTCCGCCCTCGGCGTCGACGAACGGAAAATACCCTGGAAACAACGGCATTACGCTCTTGCGCAGCTTGTTGTTGTCTTTACGCCGGGTGCGCTTGACGTAGAGTGGAAGATAATACGGCACTCCAGCCTGTTGACATTCAATCGCCAACGCCTTTTCGTTGCGCGGCTTTAGATAAGCGACCCGCCACGCGCCCTGGTCGTCTTCGATGGCGCGGTCAGTGGGCCAACGGTCGGCGTAGTCTTCGAGGCGTCCTGACAACATGACGGCTTATCCTTTCTTTTATAATTCAAATTATGAATAAAGAATATCTCTTTGGCGTCGAGAAGTCAACAGGAAAATTCAAAAAATGAATATAGAAACTAAAATAAAACAAATAACTACTTGAAATAATTGTATTTAGTTGATAAAAAAAATCACGAAGAAATAAATTTATCGCCTGTTTTGATAAAACCGTGGCTGTACTTAATCGACATCTAAAGGAAAATATACGCTAATTCTTGCTCATCCGGGATTTGGATACGTTCTTCTCTCAAATTGAATTAAAATTTCCAGACACGATCTCAAGGGTGATTTTTTTATCGCTGTATTTGGCATGGGTACAACTCTGCTCGCTTCGGCGCCGCTCCGCGTTGTTGCACAGGCGCTCACAGAGTTGCACCCATGCCTGAGTTGGATTGTCTATTATTGATAGGACGAATATCTTTTTTTGACCCAATTCCAGGTCATTCAGCAAGGGAAGTACTCAAATATCGGAAAAACCGAAATTCTTAACATTTTTTAACATAAATGCCACAAAAAAATGTTACTATTCCTGTCTACTAGATTGAAAATGGATGGGAAGTCATGAAACCACTCGCCTGGAAACACATAACAGTATCTCTTTGTTTAATCGCCGCCGCGCTGTGCGCTTCATTAACAGGAGCGGCCCAGAACGCCGAAACGCCAACCGCAACCCCTACACTGGCGCCGACCATGACTCCTGCGCCGACATTCACTCCGGCGCCTACGCCGCGTCCGGGCGAACCAACACACACGCCGTTCCCGACGGCGACCATGGCGCCAACGTCAACGCCGGTTGTCGAAATGCCCACGGCGGTTCCGACGGCGACTGCCACCCCAATCGCCAACCGCCCTCCGAAGGTAGCAGCCAGCCGCGCACGCATCCATGTCGGCAATGACGACAAGGCGCGTTTCTTAGTCGGTGCTGAAGACCCTGACGGCGATAGCGTGTCGGTCACCGTGTCGCCTGAGTCGGCGGGAGAGTTTGTGTCTTCCACGAAGATCGGGCGGTTTTTAACCGGGACCTTTGAAGTGGACGGCTCGACGCTGCCGCTGGGTGTGACGACGATTACTTTCATATTTACTGACGACGGGGCGCCGAATGAATCCGCCGTATTGACGGTTTCGGTCATCGTCCAACAGCGTGACTTTGACGAAGCCATCATCGCCCAGGGTTATGGCGGGCGCACCAACGTCACCTACCGTACTGTTGACCTGCGCGCCGACCTCGACCGCGACGGCTCGCTTAGTATCCGCGACCTGTTGGGCATTGTCGCTTCGTGGAACGCCATGCCCGCCGCCTATGAAGCCATCGTCGGCGGCGGCACTGACCGCGTAGTCCATCTGGCTGTCGGCGATATCAACAACGACGGCGTCGAAGAACTGGTCACCACCTTCGGGCCGGTTACGCGCGCGGCCGCCAGCAACTCGGCCAATATGTTTATCCTTCGAAATGACCGCGGGCGGGTGTTGTTCCCGCCGTTCGGCGCGGTGTTTGCCGCGAACAAACCGGGCGAGACAGTGAACAACCCGATGGGCGAGATGGTCGCCGCAGTGGGCGACTTCATCGGCTCGTCGACCAACAAACAGATTGCGTTCGCCCAGGGCCTGGGCGGCAACGGCGTGATCCGCATTATGCAATATACCGGCGCCAATGATTTCTTGTCGCCGCTCAACAGTTGGAGTTTTGTCGCCCAGCTCTACGGGACCAGCGTTCCGTCGCTGAATATTGACAGTACGCTGGCGCTGAGCGACGAGTTTAGCAACGCCATGGCCCAAAACGCCAACGGCGGGGTCAGCCTGGCGGCGGCCGACCTCGACGGCGACGGCCTCGACGAGTTGATCGTCGGCCAGACCAGCAGCCCCACCTCGCGCGGGACCATCCAAGTCTTAGACCTGGGCGAACCCAACCCCCAAGTCGCCAATGTGGTCTTTGACGCGCAGTATGTGGAGTATAACGCCTTTGATGTATTAGAACCGTTCTTGGGCGACTTTCGCGGCGACGGCGGGGTCAACATCGCCGCCGCTGATCTCGACGGCGATGCGAAGCCCGAAGTCATTTTGACCAGCCAGGGCGATTCGGCCCAGACCGCTTCGGTCAAAAACTGGGTGTTGATCTTGCGGCCCACTGTCGCTGCCAATCGCGTGACCGGGTTCTCAATCGTGGGCGGCGGGTTGTTGGGCGCCTTCACCGAGCCAGCGGGCAGCAACACCTCAAACGCGGTCTCGGTCGGGACAGGCGAGTTCTCCGGCCTGGCTGGCGACGGCAAAGAAATCATTGTCGGTACGCAGGCCATCGTTGACTATGACGGCTTCAACGCGACCGTCAGCCTCAAGCCCGACTCGTCTCAGTATATGATTCTCAAAGCCAACTTCTCAGACGACGGCCTAAGCGTCAGCGGCGCCTCAAACCTGATCTTTACCGGGCGCGCCGAAGGTTTCTCGGCGTTTCAGGGCTCGTTTGAACCCAGCAGCAGCAGCATCAACGTGGCGGGCTTCAATGCGTTGGATTTAGACGATTTGTAATTCGTATTGAAATGAGACTACATCTCAAATATTGGTGATCTTTTGTTTTCGCTGTGTGTGGTCTGGGCATGTTATAGAATGCAACGTTGCGGTTCTAGGTATTTTTTTGATGCATTGTTGAAACGAATGAGAAGGGCTTCGCAACCGCGAGGCCCTTTTTTCCGTTTTTGATTCAGAAATTTCCCTCTATGCTTTTCGAATAATGTCCGCCGCGGCGGATACGGGCGCGCTTGCCGCACACAATTTTGTCAAACGCTCTACATAAAAAAGTTCATACTTTATTCCACGGGTAAAACCAATCCACGCGGCGGGCGGGCGATTTCGCTGCGCAACGGCAGCTCGTTGATGGTTGTTCCGCCCGTAGTCAGAAAATACCAGCCGTCAATTAGGCCTGCGTTAATGTTCATGGTGGGCGTTCGGTCGGCGGTGAAGCGCGCGCGGGTGAGGTCGACCCAATCGCCGTCGAGCGTCTTGACCCAGCCATTTCCATAACGGGCGCGGCGCACCTGTTTGGCGCTTTCGCCGTTGCGCCAGAAATCTTCAACGAACGAATAATACCCCTTCAGATGGTCGCCCTTGGCGAGGGTCGAGAATGTCGCTAGTTTTTTCCACCGCGATTCTTCGTTGAGATAAAAGTAGGCGGTGTAGACACTGCGTTTGCCGTCGACTTTGGCGTTCAGTAAAAACTTATACGTCTCGCCGACGTTCCATTGGTAAGGGAACATGCTCTTGCCGCCGGTGCCTTCGTTTCCGAAGCGGCTGACGTTGACGCCCTCTCCTTCAAACAGCGGTTTGACGCGTAGGTCGTCTTTGACAATGTTTGGGTCGTCCTGTTCGCCTGGTTCCCAGACCGAGAAAATCGCCACCTTGTCTTCAGGCCCGCGAATTTCCTGAATGCCGAAATAGCCGTGGCTGAAACCACACGCCATGAAGTAACTGCCGGGGTGGGATTCGTCGACGATCATTTCGTTATAGAACCATGTGCTTTCCGACGCCGGGTACCACAAATGCACCGACCGCGCCGCGCGGGGTTCATCGTTAGAAAATGATGGCGGGGCGAAGAAAACAACGAATAATGTGAGATATAAACAGTTCTGTTTCATGGGGTTTCCTTATCGATACGAAATTTAAGGTTCTTCGCTGTTTTGTATGGGTAAGAATGGGGGACGCTGTCGCATAAGCCCCCTGGGACTTACCGCTTTAATGCCAATCCTACAGAGCCTAGGCTAGAAAAGAAGAGGGAGTGGAAAAGCCCTCCGCTCTGTCGTCTTGTCCCCTGGATTGGCGCTCCGGTCGCGTCTCTGCGTTGCCGTATCCTCCGCCACCCACCCTGCGATATCACATCCTGCCAAACAGTGTATGTATGCTATGCCAACATTGCTCTTAAATAAGCAAGTACTAGATTTAACTTAACTTAATAGGATGCATTACCTATGTAATCGTTTTTTGATTAATAAAAAAGAGATCAAGCCCAGAATGGAATATACCGGGCAAACTTACGTGAACCTCCTGCTTTTTCATCTGTTTTTATGAGTCCTTCATTCAAAAAATAATTTAATACTTGAGATATTGTGACGCTCTTGTTTGGCTGAAGACGAAATCTTTCTCTTAGAGATTGATTGGTCATATTTTGATTCATAACCCATTTCAAAACACAGTGTTGATAACAAGCCCGAATTCGTTCATCTCGAGTCATCAGGTCAAAAGGTTTTGGACCACAGATTACAACTGAAGTTCTATTAAACTCACAACGAAAGTCGGGGGCTGGAAGTTGAAAAGCCTCTGCTGCATGAACAACTTTGTCTATGCCGCTGCTTTTTTCTTCACAAATACCAAGCCGACGCATAAAATGAGCCAACTCCTGGTTACGCGATTTATATCCATCAATGAATCTCTCTACAGGTACCAAGGGTTCTCCTGGATTCGATATTTCAATTCGGTCCTTGTATATTTCAAACAAGACTGATGCGCCCGATTCATTAAATTCTTGGTGAATTAATGCGTTCGCAACTAATTCACGAATTGCAATTTCAGGGATCAGCTTAATTTCTTTACGAAGAGCATCTTCAATTACTTCATTCTGAGGCAATTGATCCATAATGAACTTCACTAAATTTTGAAAACCTACTGCATAACCTTTCACGCCTGTTTGATCTAGTTTTGTGTCTACTTTTGAAACTCCATTGTAAACAACAACTCGAGGGGCCTTTCTTTTCACATCCGGGAAATTATCTAGATTTTTTGCGAGAATTAACGGCGTCATTCTTGGGAGTAAATAATTTTCTCCATCCTTAATGATTAATTCTTCATTTTCAAAAATCTCAAGAACTTTTTTTTGAGATGATGGATATGGCTGATCTAATAAATCAAAGTACGTTTGAGTATCTAACCAATCAATGATTGTTTGAGGGTTAAATTCCAAGTTGATTATTTCACCAAGCCAAGAAGGAGTCCCCTCATTAAATATTTTTCTCAGTTGATCTTGACTCATACCTGCAAGACATTCACCAGACCTCATTAGGTATGTTCCATTTAATTCATATGCTGTTCCGCGTGGTCTGGGAGGAATATGAAATAGGCTCGTCCTAAGAATCTGTGCATAGCCTAGGCATGGAAACACACGCTATCTCATGTAATCTCAGTTTGCTAAGAACAAGAGAGACACGAAAGGAAGCGTGCGTTGCTAAAGAGTATCGTAAAAAAGACGCTAGGACTCAAGAGGCATTCCGTCCAATCAATCAAAAATCAAGACGGAAAACTCCAAATCAAACTGACCGCTCGAAGGAACAACCGTTTACCTTGCGGCCAATGTGGAACGCTGGGCCGCGTGCGGGATCGACTCAAGGAAAGACAATGGAAACATATCCCGCTGATCTGCTGCTTAATCATTCTCATCCTCTTTAGGCTTAAATCCAATTACTCGTTTCTTTGGCGGATCGGGTGGTTTCATCAATTCGCGTATTGCGTCGAATACTGCTTTGAATTGAGTATCGTATTTTCGTTCAAGAGTATTAAGTTTTCGGGCGAGTTGTTCATGCGAAGCCATCCATTGACGCAATCGAACGAACGCTCGCATAATCTCGATATTGACCTGTACCGCCCGTTTACTCTTCAAGACGCCTGAAAGCATGGCGACGCCCTGTTCAGTAAAGGCATATGGCGGATACCGTCTACCGCCCCACTCACTTGAGGTCACAATTTGTGACCTCAAGATTTCGAACTCTTCTTTGCTTAACTGAAACATGAAATCGTCAGGGAAACGGTCAATATTGCGCTTGACGGCCTGAATCAAGACTTTGGTTTCGACTTCATAAAGTTCGGCAAGGTCAGAATCGAGCAACACTTTCTGGTCACGAATCATTAAGATGGACTTATCGATTCGCTCTTGCGGAATCATAAGATTCTTTTGCGTAGTTTTCTTAGCCGCCATAGCCCAACTCCTTCATGTTCTTCCAAATGGCGGTATCGAGTTCGGCGGCTTCCGCGTATTGCTCTTTTAATGTCGCGGTTAGCGTTGCCATCTTTTCTTCAAACGCTACGCCGTCGTCTTCGATCTCTTCCGCGCCGACATAACGCCCCGGCGTCAAGATATGGCTATGCTCGCGAATTTCATCCAGCGTCGCGCTATTGCAAAAGCCGGGGAGGTCTTCATATTTCGTCTTGCATTCCTTATCGCCTCGCCAAACATGGTATGTATCCGCGATTTTAGTAATATCCTCAGCGGAAAGTTCACGATGGACGCGGGCGGCGTTCCGTATTTCCAACGCTTATCGTCCTTGAGTTGGTTTCCCCGCCAATCGCTATCGTTAAACGGGGGATTCGCCAAGACAAAGTCGGCTTTGAGGTCAGGGTGAAGATCGCGGTGAAAACTGTCTGCGTGTTCTTTGCCCAAGTTGCCATCGATCCTGCGAATGGCGAGGTTCATCTTGGCAAGCCGCCATGTGGTGTGATTCGACTCTTGCCCAAAGATACTAATATCGCCGATTCGCCCGCCGTGGGCTTCGACGAACTTTTCGCTTTGAACGAACATGCCGCCCGATCCACAACAAGGGTCATAGACGCGGCCTTTGTAGGGGGCCAACATTTCGACCAGGATTTGAACGACACAACGGGGCGTGTAGAACTGCCCGCCTTTTTTGCCTTCATCGCTGGCGAATTGGGAGAGGAAATATTTGTAGACTCGGCCCAAGATATTCTTGGAACGGTTTTCCTTGTCGCCCAAACCGATCTTGGCAATCAAGTCGATCAATTGCCCTAAACGGGATTTATCCAAACCGGGCCGGGCGTAATCTTTCGGAAGAACGCCTTTGAGTGTGGGGTTATCGCGTTCGATGGCGACCATGGCGTCATCAACGGTCTTACCGATCTTCGGGTCTTTGGCGTTGGATTGGAGGAAATGCCAACGCGCTTCTTTGGGAACCCAAAAGATGTTGTCGGCGATGTATTCGTCTTTATCTTCTGAATCGGCTCCTTGTTCTTGTTCTGCTAACAGTTGAGCATGTTTTTCTTCGAATGAATCGGAGATGTACTTGAGGAAGATCAATCCCAAGACGATATGCTTATACTCGGCGGCGTCCATTTTGTTACGAAAGCGCGTCCGCCGCCGCCCACAGTTCTTTTTCAAACCCTAAATTCGCCCCGTTCGTCTGCGCCATGGAAAACCTCTGCCAGTTTTGTCTTAGTAGGATTTAATTCAATACCTTGATTTTACTAAACATCTATTTAACAGTATAGACAGAGAAAATTCTAATCCATTGACTCAAATCGCAACAAAAAAGCCTGATTTCTTCAGGATTTCCTGAATTAATCTTACAATAGCAGAGCTTTTCTTGAAAAGAGATTCAACTGAAGAATGGTGCGCTAATTAAAAGATGGATGCTATGATCAGGGAAAAGCATTCATAAGCACCGAAAAAGAATGAAAATTACATCTTGTTTCGAAGAGTGGATTTTGTGGTTTTTGGATCGGCAACGGTACTTTTTACGGTACACTGCTTATACTGCCATTTCGTAAGTTCAGTTAAATTAAAGCGGGAGACGGGGTTCGAACCCGCGACCCTCAGCTTGGGAAGCTGATGTTGTATTTTTTATCTATTTGATTTTGCTGTTATTACGTTTTATTTTTCTGCTTGTGTACACAGTTTTGTACACAAAAAAAGGTCGATGTTTCAAGAACCAATCCTAAACAACACGAAATAGCACGAAGTTCAATTTTCGAAATTCCATGAAAAACACACTGCTTATTAATATTCTATTCATGACATCCGTATAAACAAATCCCCCACTCCAAACGAAGCGGGGGATGATGATGCTTAATACGGTTACCTGAATTATCGAAGGAATCCTAAACTTAGTTGAAAATGGAAAAGGCTCCCAGAAACTGGTTTAA
>CAZKYC010000083.1:0-21047 GCA_964556895.1 uncultured bacterium
TTTACGCACATTTTTTTGACAAACGCTCTAATTCAATTTGAGAGAACGTATCCAATATCCCGGATGAGCCAAAATCCTGTTCTAAATACTACTGATTTGATATAGAATCATCCTCTACTGGTTTTTTATTATGATGTGGGAGGATGACGATGGTTAGACTATCAACTAGCCAGCCTCAAGTGAGTTCTGCTGTTTCATCATTGGTTGACAAGCCTCACAAACATTACATCGACGGCGCCTGGGTCGATTCGGCTGCGGGCGAAGAATTTGCGGTGTATGACCCCGCCTTGGGGGAACAGATTTGCATGTTCCCGGCCGGGGGGAAACCTGAGATCGACGCCGCCGTTGCGGCGGCCCGCCGCGCATTTGATCGCGGCGACTGGAAGACGATGACGCCTTCTGACCGGGGCCGCATGATCTGGAAACTGGGCGACTTGATCGAAACACACAATGACGAACTCGCCGAGTTAGAAGCGCTCGACAATGGAAAGCCCGTCACCGTCGCCCGCGTGGCTGACGTTCCTCTCGCGGCTGATCTGTTTCGCTACATGGCGGGCTGGGCGACAAAAATCGAGGGCGAGACGGTCGCCATTTCGGCGCCATACGCCCCGGGGACGCAATATCACGTCTATACCCGAAAAGAGCCGATCGGCGTCGTCGGGCAGATTATTCCTTGGAACTTCCCGCTGCTGATGGCGGCGTGGAAACTCGGCCCGGCTTTGGCGACGGGATGCACGGTCATACTCAAGCCCGCCGAACAAACGCCGCTGTCGGCGTTGCGATTGGGAGAACTGATTGAAGAAGCGGGCTTCCCCAAGGGCGTGGTCAATATCGTGTTTGGCTTAGGTGAAGACGCGGGCGCGGCGTTAGCGGCGCATCCTGACGTTGATAAAGTTGCGTTTACGGGGTCGACCGAAGTGGGCCGCAAGATTGTCGAAGCGGCGGCGGTCGACCTTCGCAAGGTGACGTTGGAACTGGGCGGAAAATCGCCCAATGTGATTTTCAAAGACTCTGATTTAGAGACTGCTATCCCTGGCGCGGCCAATGCCATCTTCTTTAATCATGGCCAGTGTTGTTGCGCCGGGTCGCGCCTCTACGCCGAAAAAGACGTCTATGACGATGTGATCAACGGCGTGTCAGAATACGCCAAAAGCATTCAACTGGGGCCGGGGCTAGACCCTCAAACCCAGATGGGCCCGCTGGTGTCTCAAGAACAACTCGACCGGGTATGCGGCTATCTCAATGACGGCTTGAGCGAAGGCGCGAAGGTCACAGCCGGCGGCAACCGAACTGGCGACTCGGGCTATTTTGTTGAGCCGACCGTGTTGGCTGACACAACGCAGGACATGAAAGTCGTTCAAGAAGAAATTTTCGGCCCGGTGGTGACGGCGATGCCGTTTGAGGGCATCGACGACCTGGTCGAACGTTCGAATGACTCGATCTACGGCTTGGCGGCTGGCGTTTGGACGCGCGACCTATCGAAGGCCCACCGCTTGGCGGCCGCCATTCGCGCGGGGACGGTCTGGATCAACTGCTACAACATCTTCGACGCCGCCTTGCCGTTCGGGGGCTACAAACAGTCGGGCTGGGGGCGCGAAATGGGCCACGCCGCGCTTGATAACTATCTCGAAACAAAAGCCGTTTGTGTGAATATGTAGACGTTGTATCCTTTCAAAATAGATTGACTATCACGGGGAGAAGCGAGAGATTGTTTCTCCCTTTTTGGTTGTAAGCCATCTCAAAATTATATGTAATTTACATTTGACGGCCTGGGACCATCTCTGCTCGCTTCAGTGCGGCTCCGCCTTTATGCACAGGCGCTCCCTGAGTCGCACCCAGGCCTAGATAAATAGACTTAGTTTCAAGTTCTAAGTGTAACACTGGTGATTGCTGAACCCGCTTTCCAGAATAACTCGTTTGGTGTTTTGTAATCAAGCGTCTTTCGTGCCCAGAAAATTCATGTTCATTGTCAAATGTTCATGACGGCGGGCTGTCTCCGGTTGAGTCAGGCGCGGTGATCGCTAATTGGATCGATACCTTTATCCGCCGCCAAGCCAGCGGCATGGCGTTGAAGACGCTCCTTGATTGATCGAGACTCGTTTGGGATGATGGACGTGGTTTAAATTTAATTTGAAATTGGGGACAAACCAATGACCATGAATCGACGCAACGCATTAAAATATGTGGGCGCGATGGCCGTCGGCGCTGCGAGCGCCGCCTGGGGGGCGAACGCGCAGGCGCAGTCTAAAAAGACCAACATCGTATTTATTTTGATTGATGACCTGGGTTGGGCCGACCTCGGTTGTTATGGACACCCGTTTCATGAGACGCCCAACATCGACCGCCTGGCGGCGCAGGGCATGCGCTTTACTGACGCCTACGCCGCTTGTCCGGTGTGTTCGCCCACTCGCGCCAGTATCCTGTCGGGCCAATACCCGGCCCATGTCGGTGTCATCGACTTCATCACGGGCCATTGGCGCCCGTATGAAAAACTGCGCGTTCCCATCAACCATACCCAACACCTGCCGTTAGAGATTGTTACCTTGGGCGAGGCCATGCAGTCGGCGGGATACAAAACCGGGGTGTTTGGCAAGTGGCACCTGGGCGGACGCAACCATTTTCCCGACAAGCAGGGCTTTGACGAGATGATGGTCACAGGCGGGCCGCATTTTAATTTTGGAATGACGCCGAAGATGGAACTCGACAATGACGATTATCAGTCTGAGGTGTTGACTGACCGCTGCGTCAAGTTTATACGAGACCACAAAGACGGGCCGTTTTGCGCCTTTCTTCATCACTTCGCGGTGCATATCCCGCTGCAGGCGCGCGAAGAGTTGATCAACAAATACGAGAAGAAAGAAAAACCCGACGGCGGCGTCAACAACGCAATCTACGCGGCGATGATGGAGCACATCGACGATAGCGTGGGCCGGGTGATGGATGAACTCGACGCCCAGGGGCTGACTGACAATACCATGGTAGTGTTTTTCTCTGACAACGGCGGCCTGCGCCAACACTATCAGGGCATCGGGCCGATTGTTTCATCCAACGCCCCGCTGCGCGACGAAAAAGGCTCGCTCTATGAAGGCGGCGTGCGCGTGCCGATGATTGTGCGCTGGCCAGGCGTTGTGAAACCGGGCAGTGTATGCAACGAGCCCGTCTCAAGTGTTGACTTTTACCCGACATTTCTTGCCATGAACCCTGACGCGACTGAGAAACAAAGCGGCCTTGACGGCGCCAGTCTCTTGCCGTGGCTGAAAGGCGAGAGCAAAGACCGTGGGCCGCTCTATTGGCATTACCCGGTCTATCACCATTCGACTCCCGCCAGTTCGATACGCGACGGCGATTTTAAATTGATTGAATTTTTTGAAGACGGCCGCCTCGAACTATTCAACCTCAAAGATGATATCGGTGAATCCAACAACTTGGCGAAAGTGATGCCAGCCAAAGCGAAAGAGTTGCATCAGAAGTTGGCCGCCTGGCGAAAATCGATTGACGCCGCCATGCCCGAGAAAAATCCTGACTTTGATCCCGCCCGGCGGCGCGAATGGGGGCGCCACCCAAGCCGGGAATAAACACTCAACCATTTATTCCGTAGACGACGCGTAAGGGGTTACACTATCTAGTAGGCGTACCCCCATGTTTATTCGAAAGGCATCTTGGAATGAACCGCAAAGGCTTTACCTTGATCGAGTTGTTGATTGTCGTCGCCATTATTGGCATCCTCGCCGCCATCGCCGTGCCCAATTTTTTGAACGCGCAAATTCGCGCCAAGATCGCAGGGACCCAAGCCGATATGAGAAATCTGGGCACAGCGATTGAGCAATACCGCCTCGACAATAACGCCTACCCTCGCACATACGCGGGCGGGTGTACGGGCGGGTGCGAGGGCGCCCAGTTGCCCCGGCTGGCGCGGTTGGCGGCGTTGACGACGCCGGTCTCGTATATGTCAGCCATACCCGAAGACAAGTTTAACCGGGCTGAACTGCAAGTAGGCTCAAGCACGTTTAATACCTACCCGTATTGGGAGCCTGGCTTCGCAGACGGTTATCGTACGCCAGACCGGTTGGGAAAACATTTTCCATTTCAAGAGCGGCCCAACAAACAATGGGCGTTGATGAGTTATGGCCCTGACGGCGACTTTGAAGCCGCGTCGGGAAACGACCTGGCGCCGTTTGACGTCTCGAACGGGGTTGGTTCAAACGGCGACATTATGCGCTTTGGCTTATAGGCGGGCCATACCAGATAAAAGCGCCGTCGCTTACCAACACAGCGCCTTGTTGACCTGTTTGTTTTTCGATCAACGCTTCTGCTTCATCCCGCTTCATGACCATAAACGCGGTTGAAAGCGCGTCGGAGCGGGCGGCGGACGACGCGAGCGCCCAGGCGGATTGGGTATACTCTGCGGGGCGGCCCGTTCGCGGATCAATGATGTGTTGGCCTTTCTGCAGCCCGGAGCCGCTCAAGGCAGAATTCGAAAGTGAAAGAGTTTTGAAGATTGTCTGGGTCTGGGGATGGCTGATGGTAATCGGCCATCCCGCTTCGTCTGGCGGCGGCCCCAGCGCCAGGGCAGTGCTCATGCCGCTATGTAACAGGGCGCAGTCAATGTCCCACTCGCGCAGCAACTCGGCCATACAATCAAGCGCGTAGCCTTTGCCGTAGCCGCCCAAGTCGATGGTGATGGATTTGTTCTCTATCGCTGCCGTCGGGGGCGGGGAGGTAAGGGTTAGATTGGTGATTCCACTTTCTACAAAGTTACTTTTTTCGTGTGTGTTTGATTGGTCTTTCCAAACATCAATGAGTGTTCCCGCGCCAATATCAAACGCTCCATTGGTTTCGTTGAATAATTGCTGACATTCGGCGAGACACGCGTATGTTTCAATCCCGATTGGGGTGGATTGCCCCAGTTGGATTTGGTTGATACGGGCGATGTCGCTGGTTTCGATATAACGGCTGAGTAATTGTTCGAGGCGGTCGACCTCGGCGAAGGCGGCTTCGATTGCCTGGCGGGCGTAGTGGTGGTCGCTGTGAATGACCAGCGCTTCAAAGCGCGTCGCCATGGCGTCGTGAGTGAAGCGCAACACGTCATCGCGCCAGGTGTTGGATTGACTAATGGGGCTACTCCTCGAACAGGCGGCTGCGTGAAATGAACACGCCAATGATGTAGAGCGCGACGCTGGCCGCCATTACTATGCCGCCGCGCTGGTGAAGAACCAGCGCGGCCTCTAAGCGATCGGTCGAGAAGATGGGCAGCATGGTCAGCGGGATAATCGCGGCTGTGGCAAATGTGGAAAGTAAAGCAAGAAGATATATCAACGATGCGGTGATTTTTCTGGTTGCTGATTGCTCTTCAAGCAGGCGGGGCGACGACAGATAAAACACAACCAACATAGCAATGACAAACACGGGCGTGACGCTGGTATGGGCCATCAGCATGTAACCCGATAAAGGCGTCGCAGCCCACATCGACGGCGCCGCAGTGGCGATAAGCAGCAGCAGCGTGAGGGCGGCGGCCAGAAGCGCGGCCAGTTGAATGAATCGCAGCGACATTCGTTAGTCCTCTGTCCCGTCATGGATGGAGGTGTTAGCGGCCCGCATCCCGCGTTGAAGCAGCTGGGCGATATAGGCGATAGCGATCAACGCCAATGCAAGCGCGCAAACTGAGATTAGACATTTATACAACGGGCGCATGGTGAATGACTGGTTGAACAAAGATGTGCGGGTTGCGTCTAAGCCCATTAACGCGATCATCTGAATTTCAGAATATGACTCGTCCACATACGGGCCATCGACGGGAAGCGCGCCAGAGAAAAACGCCGATTCAGAACTGTGGCAGTCGTCACAGCCGCGTACGCCCAACGATTGCGCGGCGGGGCGAACGTCATGCCCCATCGGCCAGAGATAGGGCTCTGACTGGTTGCCTGTGAACAACTTTGGTGGTGTGTCCGTCGACGAATATTTTCTGTTCCCGCTAACCAAATGAGGCCATGCGTTCATTCTATTCGTATCAGCCTTGATAGAATTAAACACATTCGTAATGAGTTGGTTGTCTATGTTTCCCCAGCGTTCTTGAACTTGCTCACGGAACTCGTTGTCTAAATCTCCAACATGGTTTTTAACCTGGTCGAGTGATAAAAAAGTTGTTTCATAGTTGTCTCGGTTGAAGGTCTCCCAATACGATGGCCACAGGGCGTAGTGGGGGGCAATCTTGCCGTCGACGCCCTTGGCGAAGACGGGCGCGTAGATGTGAGGCAACGCGTCAGGGTCATGGTTGGTTTTGTGTATTCCCAGGCCGTGCGCCAGTGATGTCTTAAAGCGGTGCGCGCGTTCGTCGGGCCAAGGGCCTGAATGGCAGGCGGTGCAGGAGAGTTTGTCAAAATGAATCGGCGGCAGGCCCTTGTGTTCGGGGATGGGCGCGGCGAAGCGACCCGCAGTGGGCGCTGAATCGTGATGGTCGATGTGGCATCCCTCACAGGTCAGCGCATCAGCGAGCGGGTTGTTTGACACGGTCGACTCGCCCGGGTATCCGCGTACAATGTCATGGTCGACGCCGTTGCGGTGGCAGTCAACGCATAACATGCCCGCAGCGATGTGAATGTCTTGGTCAGCGCTAAAACTGCCGTGAGGCGCAGCGTCGAGATCGACGGATGTGTGGCAATAATAACAGCGCTGGTTGGGCGCGCGCCGTTGAATGTCAAAGAAGACGCGTTTCTTCGGGTCGAACAGATTGGGGCGGTATTCGATTTCCGGCTCGATCAGGTTTGGGTCGTTGGGCGGTTCGGGCATCAGCCAGTCATAAGAATCGTCCATATCTTTGGCGGAGCCGGAGGCCACCGCGAAGCCGGAGGTTGACGCCGCCGCCCAGCGAAAATTTTCGCGGGCGACCTGGTTGGCGTATTCCGCCTGGTCGTGCATGGGGCTGGCGTTGTGACAGGCGAGACAGTTGGCTTCGAGCGGGCCAGAGACCAATTGGCGCATGACCAGGTCAGGTTCGTCAAGCGAGTTCCATTCGCCCACGCCGCCGCCCGGCAGGTGGCGCCCAAACCGTTGAATGAAATCCCAGTCATTCAACCCGGCTTCTTCGGGCGTGAACGCGCCCGGCCAATCGCGATACGAAAGCGGCAAGACCGTTCCGGCGCCGCGGTCAATGTAGATCCAAGGATGGCCCGGGCGGCCGGGCGAGGCGCTCTCAATCGCGGCGCTGAAATGCCAGCCCTGGGTGATGCGTTCGTATTGGTGACACTTGCCGCAGGTCTGCTTCACGGAAAAGGGAACCGGGAACTCGTCGTCGGGGGAGAGTTCCATACCTTCTTCATCAATCAGGGGGATGGTATGGACGGGTATGGCGCGGCTGCCGTCGTCGCGGTCGCCGATCCACTCTTGTTCTTGCGCGTAGGGCGCCGGAGCAAGCAAGAATGCCAAAAGGCATGCCAACGTGATTGATACGCAACGTTGTGTTGTCATGAAGTAAAACCGTTATCAATAATTAGACTAGAAAATCTTCCGGCTTAAATTCGATTTTTTGTCCGTTTTCAGCCGCTTCGTTTAATTGAATGGTCATCACGGTTGTCGCCAGCGCCGTCTCCGCCGGGCAGGTGAGTTGGGCCTCGCCCTTCATGGCTGAAACGAAATTCTGTAAGTGAGGCTGGTAGACCGGGCCGTTAAAGGTGACCGGAACGTCATAGGTCGGCGGTATGACCGACTCGGCGATGTCTAACACCGCTTCGCTCTCTTTTTTTTTCTCTTCTTTGGGGGGCGCGATGGGCGATTTGAGAATGTCGAGTTTGACCCATTTTTCCCAATCGGGCGCGTTGGGTTCGCGATAGACTTTCACGCGGCCTGACGCTTCAGATACATAGAGCGTGCCTTCGTCGCCCATGAAGTTTTCGAAATAGCCAAAGTTGCTGTTTGAGTTGAGCGTCTGATAAAAGGCGCGGATGGCGCCTTTGGGGGTTTCATATTCAAACACCGCCATCAGGGTGTCGTACCATTCATAACTTTCATCGTCGTAATATTCGACGCCGCCGCTTGCCATGACTGATTTGGGCGTCGTATCTAAATACCAATTGAGAATGTCAAACTGGTGAGCGCCAAAATCCGCCGCCGGGCCGCCGCCCAGTTTTTTCGACCACATCCAGTTGCGAAACTGTTGCATCGACGCATAGCCGTTGGCTTTCAGAACGGCGTCATCGACTGGAAAACGGCGCGGGAAACCGCGCGAAGTCTGGACCGGGCGGTTCCATTGGCTGTTGCTGGCGGTGAGTTTTCCCAGCAGTTTGGTCTCGTTGATGATGTGGTCGTAGCAATAATGGTAGTAAGGGTTGCTGCGGCGCTGGTGGCCGATTTGCAGCAACTTGCCGCTGTCGTTGGCGGCTTTCGTCATGCTGCGGGCGCCGTCGATGGTGTTTGACATCAGGCTTTCACAATAGACGTGAAGGCCCTTGGTTAAACACGCGACGGTTTGTTCGGCGTGACAGAAATCCGGTGTCGCGATAATGGCCGCGTCAAGGCCGGATTCTTTCTCGAGCATTTCTTTATAATCAGTATAAGCGGTGTGTTTCTGATTGAAGCCGTCGAGAATGCGCGTGGTTTTCTTGAGATTATATGATTCCCAAATGTCGCTGACGGCCTGAATGCGAACGCCGGGAATCTTCATGCAGGCGTTGATGAGTTCCTGTCCCTGGGCGCCGACGCCGATCACGGCGAGGGCGAGTTGGCCGTCAGTTTGGGCAACAGCGCGGTTGGATAACGCGAGCGCACTGACGGCGCCCGCCGAATGCAAGAAGTTTCTGCGGTCGAGAGGATTTGAGTCGGTCACGGTGTTGGTTTCTCCTGAAGCGAATTTTCGTGAATTTGGTTATGCCATCCAGGGACGCTCGCGTTTGAGGTTGCTGGTGAGCAAGGTTTTGGCGATGATGACGTCTTCGGTGACTTGAAAATCAAACATGCCGGCGCAGATAAAATCAGCGCCGACTTCGTAGGCGTATTGAAAACCGTCTTTGGGGTGGATCGCGCCCGCGCCCAAGACTTTGTAGGCGATCCAAGGCTTGTTGACGCTCTTCATATAGGCGACGGTGTCTTCGGGCGTTTCGGCCCAGACGCTGTCGTTGCGCGGCATCGGCCCGGCGGACCAATAGTTTTTGGCGTTGATGGTCTTCATATAGAACCCGTTGTTCAGCCCGGCGTCTTCATAGGCTTTAATCGTTTCGAGTTTGTGTCCGGCTACGCCGCTGACGACATCCCGGCTGTTGATATAGTCGACGGCTTCAGCGACCAGATCGACCTGATTGTTTTCGACGCAGCCGTCGCCGACGCCGCCGTGGACGTACACCGCATGGGCGCCATTGTCGATGGCTTTGTTGAGGTCGGCCTTGCGGTCTTTCGAAGGCAGCTTCGCTTGGGCGATCCACTGCATCTGGCCGCCCCACTCGTCCCAATATTTATTGATGATGCGGATGGTGTGTTGGTCGACGCGCAGGATGGCGCTATTCAGGCCATTCTCTTCGCATTTCGCCAGCGTCTCACAGACTTTTTCATCGCTGAAATAGTTTTTGAGCAACGACGAAACATAGATCAAGTCGCGCGCATGGGCGAAGCCGCTGATGAGGTTGCCGCCGCAGATCAGGCGGCTGACGTTGAGTTTGCCTAACTTGCCAGTGGGGAACTCGCCTTCCCAGGCGTTGGGCGCGGGGCCGGGTTCTTTGGCGAGCAGGGCTTTTTCTTCAAAACTGGGCCCGAGCGTCGCGGCGGTTGCGATCATTGATTTTTTGATGAATCCACGGCGGTTGACGTCGATCTTCATGGTGGGTCTCCTTACGCCATCCAGGCGCGCGGCCGTTTGGCGTCGAGTTGTGGATCGTTCAAGATGTTTTTGGCGATGATAACGTCTTCAACCAATTGGAAGTCAAACATGCCCGCGCAGACGAAATCGGCGCCGTTTTCAAACGCGTATTTGAACCCTTGTTGCGGTTTGACCGCGCCCGCCGCCATGACTTTGAAGGCGATCCAGGGCGTCTCTAATGACTTCATGTAGTTAATGGTTTCTTCAGGGTTCAGACACCAGATGTTGTCATGAAATTCATCATGGTCGAGTTTGTTGCCGTTATACCAACAGTCGGCTTTGCGGTTTTCTTTTGGAGTGGCCGACCAGTAGAGATCGGGATGAAGCGTCTTGACCCAGAAGTCGGGCTTGAAGCCAGCGTCAACGCAGGCTTTGACGGTATCAAGGCTGTGGGCGCCGAGGCCGCCGGGGACGCCCTGGTCTTGAATAAACTCGAGCGCTTCACCGACCAGGTCGATTTGACCGTCGAGCACGGCTTTGTCAGCCAGCCCGCCCTGTACATACACCGCGTGGGCGCCGCTGTCGACCGAGCGCTGGATGCCCTCGATGATGGTCTTGCCCCAGGCGCAGTCGGATATCCATTGAATATTGCCGCCGCGTTCGTCCCAATATTTGTTGATGACTTTGTCGGAGCGCGGGTTGGTTAACACGGTGTTGACGCCGTATTCTTCGGCGAGTTCGAGCGTGTCCATGACTTTTTCGTCTGAGTGATAGGCTTTGACAAGTTCTGAGACATAAATCAGGTCGCGGCTGTGCGCCCATCCGCCGATGAGGTTGCCGCCGCAGAACAGCCGGCTGATTTTGAGGGCGCCGATCTGGCCGTATTTCATTCCCTTGGCGCCGCTTGTTTCGCGCGGCTTGGCTTCAGCGGCGTGGGCCAGGCTTTGTTCTTCAAAACTCACGCCAGCAGCGAGCGCAGAAGCCGCGAGTGAAGTGGTGATAAAATTTCGTCGGTCTACTTCAGGTTTGAAAGCCATGCTTCATTCTCCCTTACGCGCGCCAGGGGCGCTGGCGGTTTAATTCTTGTGATAAGATCGTTTTGGCGATAATGACGTCTTCAGTGACTTGAAAGTCAAACATGCCCGCGAGGATAAAATCGGCGCCGTTTTCATAAGCGAACTTAAAGGCGTCTCGTGGATGAACGGCCCCTGCCGCCATGACCTTGTAGGCGATCCAGGGCTTTTCGACGGTTTTCATAAACTCGGCGGTCTCGGTCGAGTTGATGCACCAGATGTTGTCGTGGTCTTTGCGGTGGTCTTGGTGTTTTTTAATATCCACGTTGAAGTCGACACGGTGTTCTTTGGGCGTGGCTGACCAATATTGATCGTGATGAAAGGTCTTGACATAAAAATCAGGGTCGACGCCTTCGCGTTCGCACATCATCGTCACTTGAAGCGAGTGGCCCGCGACGCCTGCGATCAACCCTTGTTGTTTGAATTGATTGACTACCTCGCCGATGAGGTCGACGCGCTCGTGTTTTGTCCAATTGTCGCCAACGCCGCCCATCAAAAACGCGCCGGTGGCGCCGTTGTCGACGGCGATGTTGACCACAGCGTCAATGTCTTTTGAATCAGGGTGGCATTGGGCCAGCCACTGGATCTTACCGCCGCGTTCGTTCCAATACTTGCTGAGAATATTGGTGGTGTGAGAATCGTTGCTGCGTGGATTGACGTTGGTGACGACCGTGTTAACGCCGTGTTCCTCACAGAGTTCGAGGGTCTCAAAAATCTTTTCTTCGTTGAAGTAATTTTTTAGCAGCGACGAGACATAGATTAAGTCACGCGCGTGGGCGTAGCCGCCAATCAGGTTGCCGCCGCAGATCAAACGGCTGATCGTCACGTCTTTGATCTTGCCATGCGGCAGCAAGGCGCCATCTGACGGCGCTGGCGCAGGTCGAGGAGAATTGGCGTTGGCGGTCAGCGTCTGTTCTTCGAGGCTCAGACCCGCGACGGCGCCAGCGGCGATAGCCGTTTTTTGAAGAAATTTGCGTCGGTCTACGTTGTCATGGCTCATTCGAACTATCCTTTTTTGTTTATGCGCACGATTTTTCTGGTCGCCATGCCGTTCGAGTGTCCTTTGACCGTGGTTTTTTCGGTTGCGTTGGCGGCGGCTGTGGTCGCAACAGTCGATGGCAAGACAGAATTGCGGATAAAGTTTTGCCGATTGACTGGGTTGTCCATGTTGTCCCCTTTTCTCAATGTCGATACTGCGTTTCCCAGTAAAAAAAGGATACTTCATTCCCCGGGTTTCAATCAATGTATAAGACAATTTAATATACAAACAAAAAGGTTTGTAAAACAACCAATCTACTCGTGCTAGTTTAACATAAACCTGACCGTTTTGGGCAATTTTCTTCACTCTAATTTAAGTAATAAGAGGCAACGAATTGTTCATCTGGACAAGGGAGCCGTCAGTCATCATAGTCAAGCCATATTCAAAGAAATAGATGAGTGTATTTATGGAAAGACATTGTAGGCAGGGTGTTCGCCTCAAGCCGCTTCACATGGCTTTCATTGGGATGGGATTGGCGTTTTTTTATATGGGCCAAACGCTGCATTTTATTTTTGAAGCTGACGATCTTCGCTTTTTGTGGTGGGCGAACCAAAACCTCTCTTCACCCTGGGCGGCGTTTTATGATGAGCCGTTGTTTGGGCAATATTATCGCCCAATTGTTTCTGTTGTCTGGTGGCTGCATGTACGATTGTTTGGATTACACCATGCCTATCATCAGTGGATGGTTGGCATGTGGTGGGCGGCGTCGGTATTACTTCTGTTTCAATTATCTCGTTCAACGAAGTCGCCTCTCGCCGGTTTTTTATCGATGTTGATGTTAATGTGTATGTATGCTGGTGTGAATCCATTGGTGTGGAAGAGTTGGCTCACGACGATTTGTAGTGTTGTATTTCAATTGGCCGCCTTGTTGGTTTTACTTCGGTGTGTTTGTGGTTTCACCTATATTCGCCTTTTACTATGGGCGCTCTTCAGCGTGATGGCTTTCTTGTCAAAAGAGTCAGCCATTTTCTGTTTGCCCGCAACCTCATTTGTGTTGATTGCATTCGCTTCAACCATTTCATTACGGCTGCGGTTTGCCTTGTTAAGCACCTTAATTGGTATGACCTGTGTGGTTATCTACTGTTCGCCAAGTTTACGATCCATCACTGAAATGGGGATGTCAAAAACGGCCCATCTGGCCCATAGTTATCTTTTTGCCGCGTATTATTCAGGAGCCGTCTGGACTTCATATCCACTACAGGCCATCGGCTTTTTACTCATTGCCGTAACGACGTATCATGCCAGGTCATTACGCTTGGCGTGTAGTTTGGCGATTGGCGCGGTGGCTTCCTGTGTGGGGATTTGGATGTACGTCAATGAAATATCATTCTTTGAATCAACATCATGTGCGTTAATGGTTTGGATCAATGTGTTGTGGGTAAGCCGTCAATGGCGAATCGTTTCAATCCCTTTAATTTGGATTGCTGTTTCTTTCTGGCCTTTAACGGTTCTTCAAGAACGGTGCATTCCATACGCCTTTAATGCGTCAATTAGTTTGGCATGGTTGCTGGGGGCGGGGCTTCAACCCGTCCTGGTTCAATCATTTGTGAAATTGAAAGATGATAAATGGTTGGCGCGAACCAACGCAAGTCTGTTTATCCTAGTATTGTTAATATGCATGATAGTTGCGATGAACAAGAATTATAAGCAATTTAATCAATGGGTCCACTACGCCGAAACCGTGTTTCACGGCCCTGAGCGGCAGGTGCGTGAAGCGGCGGTCTATGATTTGGCCGCCCGCGCCTGGGATGGCCCCGTTTATATTCAAGTTGGCGATCGATTAGGGCTGGAAACGTTTTTGGCTTTGGCGGCGCCGGAGCGGTTTGATATCCCGGTATTGGTTCAACCTCCACCCGATGGCGCTTATCGCTTAGAAGCCCATTCTGAATCGGTCTATTCAATCTACCCCAAAAGCCAAGCGCACGATATCTGGGTCTCTTCACCCAACCCGCCCGCTGACCGTGTGTTACATGACCCTTACTATGTCCCTGAGCGGTGGCGGCGAGAACCTATCACTTTATGTGATGACGCAAGCGGCTGGGAAGGCGCCGAACAAATGAGCGTCGTTGGTTTTCCCATCGGGCAGGGAGCGCATATTCAAACAAGGTTTGATCGTTTGCCCTGGAGATTTGAGTATATGGGCAGCAAGCCAATTGAATCTCAATCTGATGAATGGCTAATCGAGTTTTGGTTGGAGACGCGGCGGTGGGATTGGGTCGACTCAGTGGAAGTGAAATTCAACCTGATTGGACAAACTTACATCTGGAATGACGCGCCGCTCAAGCGATGGGGATTGGCGTCAGATTGGCGGCGGGTATTGATATCGCCTGAAGATGCTGAAATAGTCGAAGAGCAGGGCGAAAGTCAATTCATCATTGAGTTGAAACCCCGCGCAGGCATAGGCCCTCCGCCTCTGGCGATTGGTATTGATAACGTGGCTGTCTATTGGCGAAAGAATGAAATTGAAGAATAATCGCTCAATCAGGCTTGAGAGAGCGTGTGTTTTTTGATACATAATGATCAATAAGAGGCGCCGCCTCTGAGTGGGGAGACGTAGTATGTATGTTGTCGTCGTTGAATTTGTCTGTAATGCTGGATGTGAAGCGCCGTTTGTTGAAGCGGTGAAAGAACAAGCCAAAAATTCGGTCGAACGCGAAACCGATTGCTTGCAGTTTGATATCTGCGTCGACCCTGAAACCCAGGCGAAAATTCTGTTATACGAGGTCTATACCAACGAAGCGGCTTTTGAGGCGCATATCAAAACCAACCACTTCGCCACATTTGACCAGACCGTCCAACCCTGGATCGAATCAAAAACAGTTCGTGTCATGACCCGCATCCAAAGCGGCGCCGAGCCGGAATGAGAACCGCTTGGTTTCTGCTGTTCTTGCATCTCTATTGTGTTTGGGCAATCTCTCAACAAGTTCCAACCAGTCTCTACGGCAATGTCCCGCAGCAGTTTGAAGCCTATGATGTTATTCTTCAACCAGATCAGTTAGAGCCCGAGTGGTGGGCGGGCGCGCCGTCAGTTGCGCGCGGCGATGGCGGCGTGTTCTGGATGGCCTGCCGTTTGCGGTCCGCCGAACTGCCGCGCGGGTTGCGCGGGTATGAGATTCGCATCTTACGCAGCGACGACGGCGTCGCGTTTGAAAAAGCCCATTCGATTTTTGCAGCCGATGTTCCGATTCAAGGCTTCGAGCGCCCGGCGTTGCTGCGCGACCCTGATACCAAACAATGGAAGTTATACGCCTGCGGGCCATGGCAAGACGGGCCTTGGAGTATTATCAAATTCGACGACGCAGACAGCCCAGATGTGTTTGACGCAACAACGGCGCGGGCGGTCATCTCGCCAATTAAGAAACAATATGATCGCGATGTGGTCCCTGTTGAATATAAAGACCCGGTGATTGTGTACGCAAATGGGGCGTATCACGCCTATGTGATTGGTTATATGAGGCGCAACGAGCGCATCTATCACTTCTCCAGTCAAGACGGCGAAACCTGGGCGCCGGTCGGCGGCCCCTATCAGTCGATTATGCCGCTGGCGGGATGGCATAATTTTTTTGTGCGCCCGTCGAGTGTGCTGCCGCTTGGCGTGGGATGGTTGTTTGTGTATGAAGGCTCAAGCGTGAGTTGGTATGACCCGGTGTATAACGTCCAAACCGGACTCGCATACACATTTGATCTTCACAATGTAATTGACCTGACGCCTGGTGGGCCTCTATTGAAGAGCAGCACGCCCAATCAATATTTCTCAACGTTTCGCTATTCTCACTGGATCGAAGTCGGCAACGAAATTTGGGTGTACGCCGAAGTCGCCGCCAAAGATGAAACCCACCAAATTCGCCTGTATCGAATTGCCAAAGACTAACTCGAATATTCCATAAGCGAGTTTTGTTTTCTTTAAACCATGTTCTGAAACTTCGCTTTGACGTCGTCCCATTCGCTAGACGCTTTTGGTTCGAAGGTTTGCATCTCGCTGGATGCGCGAACCACATCGCGAATCTCTTGGAGTGAGCTGAGTTCGCCAGCCGAGCGCGCCTGGACTAACAGGTTGCCTAATACCGTCGCTTCAATGGGGCCGGCCACCACGGGCTTGCCGCACGCATTCGCGGTCAGTTGGTTGAGTAGTTGGTTTTGCGTGCCGCCGCCAACGATGTGAATGACTTCGACCTGCTCGCCTGTGATTCGTTCGGCGATTTTAATAACCTGGTCATACCGAAGCGCCAGGCTTTCTAGAGCGCAGCGCACGAATTGGCCGGGCGACTCTGGTGTCGGCTGGCCTGTTTCTGTACAGAATGAGCGTATCGCCTCGGTCATGTCGCCCGGGTTCATAAAGCGGGCGTCGTCTGGATTGACGATGGAGCGAAACGCGGGCGCTTCTTCGGCCAGGCGGGCGAGTTCGTTGTAGTCGTATGGTTCGCCGCGCTTTTCGAAGGCGCGTTTGGATTGTTGAACCAGCCACAAGCCCATGATGTTTTTTAAGAAGCGAAACGTCCCGTCGACGCCGCCTTCGTTGGTGAAGTTTTCTTGTAACACCTCGGGCGTCACAATCGCTGGTTTGACCTCGACGCCGACCAGCGACCAGGTGCCCGAGCTGATATACGCCCAGTTGGCTTTGCCGGTGTGTTGTGTAGGGATCGCCGCCACGGCAGAGCCCGTGTCGTGAGACGCAGGCGCGACAACGTTGACGGTTGTTAACCCCGTCTCCGCTGAGACGCTTTCGCGCAGCGGTCCGATGGTTGTGCCAGGCGAGACGGCTTTCTGAAAAATGCTGGTGGGGATATCGAATTGTTTAATCAAGTCATACGACCAATCGCCCGACGTTGTGTTAAAGCATTGAGAGGTGGTCGCTTCAGTAAACTCGCTGCTGCGCTCGCCGCTCAGACACCAGTGAAAGAAATCGGGCATCATCAACATGGCGTCAGCGGTTTCAAGCAGTTCGGGAGTATTTTTTTGAGTCGCGATGAGTTGGTAAAGAGTATTCAGCTGCATGAACTGGATGCCGGTTTGTTCAAAAATCTGTTCGCGGGGCGCCACTGTGAACGCGTAGTCCAACATACCGTCAGTTCGTGAGTCGCGGTAATGGTATGGTTGCCCTAAAATCTCATCCGATTTTGATAGCAAGGCATAATCCACGCCCCAGGCATCGACGCCGACCGAGGTGATAGTTCCGCCATAGCGCTCAGCCGCGACTGAGAGCCCGCGTTTGATTTCCGTCCAGAGATTCAACACGTTCCAACGCATCGTCCCGCCCAGGGTGAACGCGCCGTTGGCGAAGCGGTGCATCTCTTCAAGCCGGATGGTTTCGCCGTCAAATAGCCCCGCCATCACGCGGCCGCTTTCGGCCCCTAAGTCTACGCCTAAATAACCGTTGTCAGCCATGGGTTTTGTCTCCCCAAAAAGTCATAAATTCATTTCACCTTTGTAACCAAAAACTGGCTGATTCTCTATTGCTCGAAGCCATCTCAGTCATTCTTTACCCGTTATGGCGATTGGCTATGGGTGAAACTCTGCCCGCTTCAGCGCCGCTCCACATTGAATGCACAGGCGCTCTCAGAGTTTCACCATGCCGTTTTTTAAAATGGCTGTAATGATTTACAATTCTTTAATGCGAATCTTACGAAACGCGACATAGTCACTGTGGTCGGTGAGTCGTAAGAAACCTTTGCGCAAGCGGTGCTTTAACGCTTCATGGTCGTCGAAATTGATGTCTTGGACCAATTCGTCATTCAGCGTCGCTCTCAGTTTGGGGCCGTCAAGAATGATTTCAACCTGGTTCCATTGCGGCGACGGTTTTGACGCGTTCTTCAATGGTGGAATCACGTCATAGACAGACCCCGTACTGTTCTTGTTTGGTTCTTTGCCATGGTCGCCCAACATTTGAAATTCAAAGCCAATTCGCGAGGCGCGGTTTTTGCGCGGCGTGCGAAGCTGCAAGCCGCTGTTGCCGTTGGCTTCGATGCGGTACTCAAGCCGCAGGATGAAGTCGCCGTAGCGCTTGTGGCTCTGTAACGCGCTCGCACCCGCACGCACCCACTCAATCGCGCCGTCTTTGACCACGAAACCGTCTTTGCGGCTGCCCACCACAGACCAGCGGTCAAGCGTCTTGCCGTCAAACAGTGAGGCAAACCCTTGGTCTATTTCTTCTTTGGTTAACCCAAAGTCAGTCGGGAGAAAGGTCATTCTTTCCGCAGGAAACGCGTTCGCCGCTTCCATCGCCGCAAAGTTGCCTTCGCTTTCCGAAAGGATGTACTGAACATTGTTTACAGTTTCGACCATCTTGCCGATGACCATGATCGGCGATTTTGGCGCTTTCACGGGCGGCATGTATTGAAGATCAAGGTCGCCGCCGGGCGCGATGACGCAGGTCTCAGGCGCCAGCCGTTTAAACTCTTTACCGAGCGCTTCGGCGTCAGGCCCGTCGATCCAACAAGCGATTGATGGTTCGTTGGCGAAGGCTTTGGCGGCTGTCAACACGGCGCGCTTACGGCCGTCTTTAGATGTCGGCGCATCCGGGCCTAATACGCGACAAACGCCGCCTGTCCAATAGTTGCCCAACTGGCTAACAATAAATTTGACGCGTTTGATTGAGTCAGGCGACAGTTTTGAACCGTTTTCATTGAATCCATATAAATCAAACGACAAGGCCGAGCCGCCGACGTCAGACATGTGAAAAAACTGGTTGAAAACATGCGATTCAGGCTGTTTTGGATCACCAATTGTCGGGGTATGGACCGTACGAATTGTGTATGGGTCGTCATCGCGCATGAGGCGCCCGTTATGGATGCGAATCTGGTTGCTGATCCAACGGTCGTAGATTGAACCATTGGGGGCGAGCATCAAATGAAGGGTTTTCTTGCCGGGGCGCGAGACGCGAATGTAGTAGGCGTCTTTGCCATTGTATTTTTGTTTGCGGGTCAGGCCTTGTTTATATCCGTCTTTCATTTCTTCTTGGAGCGCTTGTTTGACTGGGCCAGGTAATGTGGTGGAATTTTGTTGGGCGTCAGATGTGAACGTGAGTAGGCTAAGCAGGAAAACGATGACAAAAATCGGTACAAATCGCATAATAAGGCTCCTTAGAATAGATGTAAAACATCATTTCAAAAAAATGGAATTGAATCAATGGTCTAGCAATTCAATACGAAAAAAAGCCGCTGGCGATAGGCCAGCGGCTGGAGATAGTTCAATACAACGAATTCATCAATAGACGCGGAACGAACCCACACTTGACGCGTCAAACGGGCCGATGATTTTGACTAAGACAACTGCCGCGTATGGGGCGTTGCTGCGGTTGTTGCGTCCATTCACTCGGGCCAACACGCTGATTTCGTCTTTGCCGTCAAACGACAAGTTGAGAAACGTTGATTCGCCTTGGCTGAGCGCTTCGCCGTCTACTAACAGTTCGGGCGCTTTGATGTGAGCAAATGGAACCATTTCGCCTTCTTGGGTGATTCGAACCAGAATGTCAGCATTGGGCGGAAGGGCCTCATCGCCTGTCTCTTCCAGGTTGCGGCGCTTCACATTGGTGAGAACGCTGCCGTCTGGCAGGGTCGCCATGGCATAAAACTGTTCGCTGAATATGTCAGAAATGCCGGGCGGGTCTTGGCTGAGGTCGAGTCGTTTGACAATGACCGCTTTCTGGCGAAACTCGTCTTCATAGAGGTTTAATAGATCACCGTTGAACACTACTCCAGGCGAGGGGACTACTGGCGTCGGAGTCGGGTCGCCAGGCCCAACCACTGGCGTCGGCGTCGGGTTGGGTTCGGTTTGTTCAGGGTCAAAAGGGAGATTCGCTATTTGGTCCCAACCAAATGATACGGGCGGCTCTTCTTGGCCATTGGGGTCTCGTGGAACGTATTTCCAATGGATTTTTTCGTAATTGAGCGTGTATCGTTCATGTTGATTGTCACTGGATGCGTTGCGTTCAAATCCTGAGATGGTGGCATTGCCAAAGGTAATTCGCTTCCAGATAAATGGATTATCAAACTCTGACTGAAGTTCGATCACCACGCGTGGAAAGATTTGTCCCTTTAAACAGGCTTCAGCCAGTTTTGGGCTCGCCTTGTCGAGCTCTTTGGTAAAGGCGAAATCTTGATGTTGAACATCGCCTCTTTGCCGGGAGGCGCTTTCTAGATGCGGGCGAAGAATCGCATGATCAAATTGAAGAACTTCGCTCCAGCCTGTGTGAACGGCGTCGCGGCTTTCGCCGTCAATGCCGTCAAATTTGATATAGGCTGCCCCAAGGGCTGGCGGGCTTAACGCGCCGCTACACACAACCAGACCAAGAAGCAGCAAAACCGAGAGGGTTTTCATGTCTTGGCTCCTTAGGATTCGCCTTCTTCGACCTTCCATGTGTATTCCACATTGCCCTTTGGCGCGCCTGTTTCGTCAAGCTCAGTGTAAGTCACTTTGATCTCTTCGAAGTTGAGCGAGAATTTTTCGACGGGCGCCTCATCGCTTTGGCCCGCTCCACTAATGCTATAACTGGTGACGATGACGTTCTTGAGCTCGTATACGTAGTAAATTTGTTGTCTTTCCCCGAATGAACGGGTGAGTCGAATGGTCACAACCGGAAACACTTGGCCTCTCACTAAAGATTCAGCCAATTTCGGGCTCGATTTGTCGAGCTCTTTGTGAATAACCATGTCGTCTAATTCGACCCTTCTTCTACGAGTGGTCTCGTTGGCGCCTTCCCGTACCGCTTTGACGGTTTGTTGAAATGATTGTACGTCGATCCACCCTTTGTGGTCTTCGTCTTGGGCTTCGCCGTCGATGCCGTCAAATTTGATGAACGCCGCGGCGCTCGCGTCAGTCGCAGCGCCAAAACTCAGCGCCATACAAAACACACTTACTACTACTCCATGCCACATCCAGCGTTTTGTGTTCATCTTACCCTCCTACAACAAGAAAAAATTTAGATACTTTATATTTTTAGTAGTATTTGTAGTATTTGAGGATTTGTCAATAAATATTTCATTTTTAGCAAAACTAAAATTTTTAATGCAACAAAATTTTACATCAAAGCCTAGGGTAAAGAGACCCACAATGAGGCTAGAGCCAGCCAAGGGTTAAATGATTTTGAAGGGATTATTCTGATTCTTCCGATATTTGAGTACTTCCCTTGCTGGATGACCTGGAATTTGGTCAAAAA
>CAZKYC010000084.1:0-21026 GCA_964556895.1 uncultured bacterium
GAAGTTTAAATGAGCTGTGGTAGACATTTTGGTTGAGTGATTTTGATACTACATCAATATAGAAATTACCACGTTGTATTACTCTTTCTGCGTTTACTTTATATCCAAAATATCCGGCATCTGTGGCGGGGCAATCATATGTTGATGATTTGCCGATTTGGTCATCGCAAAAGGGTGGAGAAGAATCATCATTCATGAATACTCCAACTTGCCAATCTGTAACAATTTCCCCATTTATATCTTCCCAAATTACACCACCATTTTCATCAAAGACCCATATACATCAATCTTTCAATGTTCGGTGTATCTCTAAATCCGTTGCTGGCAAAGATTGATTCTTGTCCCAAGCGTGAATTTCATAGTGGAAAGTTGGGACAGCATATAAATCACCGATGCCATACATTGGCATCCAAGTATACCCTTTCCCAAGAGTTGGAGTGATTGTCGGAGGGGATTCGAACCACTCGTTCGTGAAGTAATTTTCTATTAGTATTAGCCATGGATAGCCCGTCATCCCAGATGTGAGAAGATTGTCCATTATACTCGGTTTCGGGGTGCCAGATGTTTTAACTTGGACATCAATTTCATAGTCTTCATCAGCTAAAATACTAATGGGATAAAACGAAATTACTACAAAAATGACTAGTTGAAATATTTTAAACATTTTCCCCTCCAGCCCAATCTTTGGTATTAATGTATCACGATAGGGGGGGGGATGTCAACAGAAAAATTAAATATATAAAATTAGTAATATAATATAGTATACGTCTTTTGTAGAATATTAGCCCCATGCTCCCAATTAAAGTATTGCTCTGCGCGTTGACGGGCGCGGCGCCCGTCGTCCTCACGTTTTTGTGGGTCGTTCAGGTAAGCGATTATTCCATCAGCGAGCGCAGTCACGCTTTCGGGCGCAACCGCGACGCCGCAGCCTTTTACCATCCAGGGCGCGTCGCCCACGTCGCTAACCACGATGGCGCGGCCCGCCGCCAGGTATTCCGCGATCTTTAATGGGCTTTTCGCTCGCGTGGCGCGGTCGTCGTCAAAACAGGCGACACACACCGTCGCCGAACCGACCAAGCCAGCGACGCGGTCATGTTCGATATAGCCCCCGACACAGATAGCCTTGCGCGCGGGCGACGCGTTGACATGCGCTTTTAAGTCATCGAGCTGTTCGCCGCCACCGACAAAGAGAATCTGCGCGTCAGGGGATTGTTCTAACACCAGCGGCGCCGCGTCGACCAGCCAATGGGGATGCGCGGCGCCTTCTAACTGCCCAACATAGAGAATGATTGGCTTGTCGGGATTCAATCCAAATTGTTTGATGGTTTCTGGGTCTCCACAGCTGGGGTGAAAGCGTTTTAGGTCAGCGCCGACAGGCAGGTGAAACATTCGCTCGCTTTTGAACCCCAACGCGAGCGCGCGCTCGCGAATCGCCTGGCTGGCGTAGGTCAGCGAGTTCGCGAAATGGGGCAGCAGTGATTCATACGCCGACAGGTGAAGCCGCGCCAGGCCGCGCTTCTCGACTAAACCAGAGATGGCCGTCTCGTCGTCGTCCCAGTCGTAATGAATGGGTTTGTTCAGGTTTCGCGCCGCCCACAAAACCGGCAGCGTCACCGCGGGGAAGCATTTCTGTAAGTGAATCACATCACAGTCAGCGCACAGATCAGTCAACAGTTTATAGTTTGACATGACGTGCTGTTGGCGGGGCTGAAATTCAAAGATGGGCGGGTCGTCAGGCTCGGGCTGGCGCAAAGGCGCGTGTTTTGGTTCTTTACGCGGCATGTGACAAACTGAAACCTGATGCCCGCGCGTTTGTAGCCCTCGGGCGAGTTCGAGAATGCGTATCGTCCACGGGTCGCGCCATAGATCGTGGGGATGCACCATCACGATCTTCAAGGTCAGGCTCCCTTGCCAGCCGCTGGTTGAATGACAACCTTTTGGCCGATGTTGATCTGAAGGTGTTTCGCCGCATTGCCTTGGGTGACGGCGATTTCTAGACAGTCATATCCATCAAACACAGCCGTTAATTCACCAGGGTTTTGGCTGCTGTAGGTTTCGCTGATTCCGTTGATTACGACATCGCCTGATTGAATCACTACGCGGCGTTTATCGTATCCATTTTGCTGCGTCCATTGGTCAAACCGGGGTTGGGTTAAGTTGGTGACCAGGTTGCCAAAATGGTCGATGTATTGAATGCGGCACTCAATCCGTTCTGGTGTGAATACTGGCGGCGGCGTGTGAACCAATACCGGGTCGCTAATTTCTTCGCCTAACGCAGTGATTGCGGCCCCACGGGCGACGTGAGCGGCCAGCGGCGCGAAAACGTCACGGCCATGAAAGGTGTTACTGATCTTCGACAACCAATACTCAGGCTTGGCGGCGGAAACGATAATCTTGTCGCCTGACAGGGTCAACACAGGAGTCAACAGGCCATTGTCTGGCGCGATAAAGGTATGGCCCTGGGTTTCAACCACCAGTGCGCGGCGGGAGGAGCCCACGCCGGGATCAACGACGCATAGGTGTAGGGCCCCCGGGGGAAAATACCCATACGACCAGGCGTTTAAAAACGCCGCCGACTCGATAGAAAACGAAGGCAGCTCATGGCTGATGTCGACGAAATGAATATCAGGCGCGATCTGAAGCATCACGCCCTTCATGACGCCGATAAACCCGTCGGTTGTTCCAAAATCAGTGAGCAGCGTCACGATTGGGCGCTGAGTGAGTATCGCGTTTTGTAAGGTTTGGCCAAACCCGCCAGAGTTATTCATTGCCGCCCGCCTCGCCGTATTGCAATTGTTTGGGGCTTTCGGCGGCGATGGGCAGCTCGACCGAAATCTGGGAGCCTTCGCCAATTTCGGAAACCGCGCTGACGCCGCCGTTGTGTTCACGAATGATGCGGTCGACGATCATCATGCCGAGGCCGGTGCCTTTGGGTTTGGTGGTGAAATACGGCTCAAAGATGCGGCGGGCGTCTTCTTCATTCATGCCTCGACCGTCATCAGCGAATGACAGGCGGATGCGGTCTTCGTTGCGCGACATGCGAATGACAATGCGGTTGTCTTTCTCTTGCCGCGTCTCATCCGGTTGTTCTTTGATGGCGTCGATGGCGTTGCGAAGAATGTTGATAAACGCCTGCTTGAGTTGATCTGAATCGGCCTGGACCAATGGCCACGCGCCGTCTTCATACAACACCAGCTGAATCTTGTTTTGTTCGAACTCAGGTTGAATCAGGGTCAAGGTTTTCGTAATCAAATCATAGAGCGAAATTAACTTCATTTCAGGCTGCGACGGCCTGACCGCGGTCAGAAAGGTTTCGATCACATCATTGAGCCGCGTGATCTCGCTTTGAAATACATTGAGGGTGTCTTCAATGTCGTCGCTGGCGTTTCCGCTTTTTTTGAGTTGGCGTTTAAGCAACTGAAGATGAATAGAGAGCGCATTGAGCGGGTTGCGAATTTCATGAGACACGCCCGCTGACAGCGTCGTTAGCGCCGCCAATTTCTCGGCCTCGCGAAGTTTTTCGGCCTGTTCAGTTTGTTCGGTCTCATCCAAAAACAAATAGAGAGTACCAAACAGTTCGTTCTTATTGTGTAAGGGGAGGCAATTGATTTTCAAATAGCGCTCTTCATCGCCCGCGTGAAGGGTATAGTCTTCAAACACGCTGGTTTCGCCGGTTTCAATCAATTTTTGACAGAACGAATAGAGCGCGTCGTTGCCAAGCAACTTGGGCAGCGAAACATTGGGCGTCGCCGAACCGTCGCCCAGGCGCAGCATGGTGCGCGCCGACTGGTTAACATAAATCACCGCTTCATCTTCATCCACAAAGACCATGCCCTCGCGGATGTTATCAAAGATCAACACCATCAAGTCGCGCTCTTGGGCGATTTGTTTGAGATAATCGAGGATGCTGTCTTTGTCAATTTTGTCGGCGCGGTCAAGCACCTTTTTCAAAAATCCGCTTTTCATCGCGGCGGTCTCCCTATGCCCACCACTCTTACGGGCAAATAAAATCTCTCTCTTCATTCTAAAAGCAATCGATGAGATTGGAAGTTCATTCCGCTTCCTGCTAGTATGCACGCTTAGGTTGATTTGATCTGCATCCATTCGCTTCAAAGGACAATCAAATATTATGACAGACACGTTAAACGCTGTTGTCATTGGCTGCGGCGCGTTAGGCCAACACCACGTGCGTATTTATGCGCAAAACAACGATGTAGACCTTCTCGCGGTGGTTGATACCGACGAACAAGCCCGCAGCGCCGCTGCTCAGCAGTGGGGCTGTAAGGCGGTTGCGACATTAGACGATGTTGACGGGCCGATTCACCTGGCCAGCGTAGTGGTGCCTACCGTCGACCACCTAAACATCGCAAAGCGTTTAATCGAATCCGGCGTCCCTGTCTTGGTTGAAAAGCCCATCGCAATTTCGGTCGAAGAGGGCGAAGAGATGGTGTCGTTGGCCAATCACAACGGCGTCATTCTTCAAGTCGGCCATGTTGAGCGCTTTAACCCGGCGGTGTTAGAACTCGGCGCCCGTCTCAACGGGCCATTGTTTATCGAATCACACCGCCTGGGGCCGCCCGCGCCGCGCGTAAAAGACGTCGGCGTCGTGCTTGATCTCATGATTCACGACCTCGACCTGATATTGTCATTGGTGAAATCAGACATTGAGATGATCGACGCGGTCGGCGTGCCGATCCTGACGCCGCAAGAAGATATCTGTAACGCGCGTTTGCGTTTCACGGGCGGGTGCGTCGCCAACGTGACTGTCAGCCGGGTCACGCCCGAGCGCCAGCGCAAGATTCGCTTCTTTCAATCGGACGCGTATTTGTCGCTCGATTATCTTGTTCCTGAGTTACAAATTTTTCGAAAAGTCCAAACGCCGGGCGGCGGCGTCAAAATCGAACATGAAAAACCCAAACTGACCGAACGCGAACCATTAGTCGCCGAAATTGAATCCTTCATTGACTGCGTCATCAATAAGAAGCCTCCTGTCGTTTCGGGCAAGGACGGCGTTCAGGCGCTGAAGATCGCCCAACAAATCACCCAACAGGCCCACGCGTCGACCCAAGCGGTGTGGAACAAAACACAAGCGTCGGACGGGTAAATAAGGCCCATGGCTCAAGAAGACAACACACCATCTTGGCGCACAATCCATGTGAAGCAGTCTTCACATTGGGCCAGCAATATTGATGAACTAAAAAAGCGGGACAAGCCACTCGCTGAGCGAGTCGAAGCGTCAGTGAGTTTGTTAGACCAGGTCGAAGTTTGCGAGTTAGGCCCGGGGCAATACTCCTGTCGCTGGGCCGGCTCAACCGAAGAAATCTACCCGCCCGGGCCGCTGCTTTCAAAACTCAAAACTCAACTCGATCGCGCCAAAGCGTTTTATCAGCGCGGCGTTAACCTTCTCATCATCGCCGGGTCAGGATTGGGATATCTCGCAGCCCATATCGAGCCCATTATCAAAGACCAATATCAGTTCGGCGTTTTGGTGGTAGAACCGCGCGTCGAACTCTTCGCCGCCCAGCTTTGTCTGTTTGAAGCGCGTCATGTCATTCGGTCATACCAGGTCTACTTCGCGGTCGGCGGGCCGCTTGTTTCCAGGGTTGAATCCACAATGCACCAAAATGCCTTGATGTTGGTTTCATCAGATAAAATTGCGTTGGTGCAAGAGCGGCAGCTGTCTGACCAAGAAAACCAGGCGATCCGCGAGGTGAGGTCGAAGTTATCATCTTGGCAGCGCAACGCCGCTGCGCGCATCAACCAGGCCCAGCAAGCCTTCAACCAGCGCATGCAACTGCCGCCAGATTTTGAGACTGGCGTCGCCTGGGCCTTCGCCGCGCCAGACGCTTATGCACACACGCCCCTTATCGAATCGTTGTTAGGCGGGTTTGAGTCGATTGGTTGGAGAAAGTCGGTGATCATTGTTCGCGACGGCTTTCAAACCCGCGCACAAGTTGGCGAAGACATTCTCAAACAACAACCCGACATCTATTTCTTTTGTAATGGCGCGTCGGGAGAATTTGTGTCGTGTGAAACGCCGCGGCCTCGCGTCACGATCATGTTAGACCACCCAGAACATTATTCGCCCGGCTCGCTCCAAAACAAATTAAGCCGCTTAGACCATGTGTTTTACGCCGACCGCAGCTATGGGCCGTTTTTTGAAACCACTCAAGCGGGATCAAGCCAGTTTATTCCTGCGTATCCCATGAATACCAAGGTCGGGGCGGTTCGCGATGATTTAGCCGCCCCCATCGTGTTTGTGGGGTCTTACACGCCTATCGAAGACTACTTGAAGGATGTGAACACAGCGGTTCGAGAAGAGATTGAGTCGGTCGCCCAATATAAAATTGACCATCCAACCGAGATGGGGCAGGCCGCGATTCAACAATCAGGCGTCAGCGAAGAAGCGGCCGCCGTTCTTCAACTACAAGCGCAGGCCTTTATCGAAACAATCCAGCGGTCGTTTGAAAGCGAAAACGCCAAGTTAGATTATTTTTTATATGCGTTGTCAAACAGCCTCAAGCGCGAGCGGTGTATCGGCGCGCTGGCCGATCTCGGAATCGTGATTTATGGCCCTGAGTCGTGGTTGCATGTGTTAGGCGAGATCCGCGCACATCAGTATCGGGGATGGCTGCCGTCAGACGGCGCCCATGATGTCTATGCGTCGGCATCGTTATCGTTGAACCTTCACAGCCTTCAATGTCCGACCTGTTTAAATGCGCGCGATTTTGAAATCCTCGCGGCGCGAGGGTGTCTGGTGTCAGACGACATCGCTGACATGAACGAAGGCCTGCTCGAACCGGGCCGTGATTTGGCCTTGTTTCGAACTCCTAAAGAACTAAGGCAGTTGGTGCAAGAACTGTTGGAGGATCCTGACAAACGAAATCAGTTGATCGAAGACGGACACAAAACCTATCGTGAGAACCACACCCCCGCCCACCGGGCGCGGTCTATTCTCGATGCAATCAAATCACACGTCGAGTAAACTTATTCAGACAGCCGAACCGGCCTCACGCGAACGCCCGAACGTTCACGCAGCGTTTCGGCGAAGCGCTCCGCTGACGGCGCGTCAATTGTTTTCAGTTTGACAGACGGATAAGGGCGGTCTTTGGCCTGGTGGCCGCCGCGCGAAGCGACATGCCACTCTTTGGCGTAGGGGCGGGTTGGCGTATTGAGTTGGGCCTCGTCGGGTTGGATTGTTTCAACAAGCCTGGATATCTCATCAATCTCATTCTGGTTGTTTGGCATGACCATGATTTGAAGCCCCAAATAGCCAAGGTAAGATTGCTTAAAGAGAAGGATGTTTTCAACAATTTTCTCTAGTGTGATTCCATCTACTGGCCGGTTGACCCGTTGTAATGTTGTTTCGTCGCCAGCGTCTAATTTGACATAAACCCGGTCGACCGTTTGTAAGTCTTCCATGACCTGTTTGTCGCCGAGTAGGGTCCCATTGGTTAAGACCAACTGAGGTTGGGACGAAAATTCGGCGATTGCGCGAGAAACCTCCCCCAGGTTGGTCGCGAGAGTTGGTTCGCCACTGCCCGAGAAGGTCAAGATATCCGCTGACCCCCAGTCGCTTTTCATAAAATCAGCGATTACTGTCTCAGTGGGTACGAACAACTGACGCTGATTGGTGACTTTCTGAATGGCGCCAAGTTGACAGTAGATACAATTAAATGAACAGACAGATGTAGATAAAATAAGATCGATGCCGAGAGACATGCCCTCACGCCATGACCGAACCGGGCCATATACAGTGCTTTCAAACGCTTGGTTCATTCTGCTATCAGCCATCACTCACCATTCGAACCATAGTTTAGATGGCTTTTTTAGAATCCCAATAGGCTATAATTATATATACATATATATAATAGAATGTTTTTTTAATAACTCCATCTCCAGAGGTGCGCGTCGATAAGATAGTAATATTATAATATGAAGGGGCTGGATTAGTCATCTTTACTCGAATGAGCATAGATAGATTACATAGATAGTTAAATATTACAAATCATTTAAGTTATTGTATTTATTCATTTTAAGTGACCATTCAAAAATCGGCTATTTCTTCATGCAGATTGGGGAAAATTAGTGAAAAAATGTCTTGACGTTGCCATATTTTTGTATAGACTCTTTTGATAGACAAAGCGACGTAATATTATGATTACCCAAAACAAACTGTTTTTTAACAGTTTGTTTGAGTCTTAGCAGGGCTTGAGTGCAATAAAATGTTCCGCCCTGCTATTGTTATGCGCCGCAAAATTTTGAGTAACAACGACTTGCGGCGTCGCGTTGAGTTTGAGGAGCGAAGTTCTGTGCCTCATGTAGTCCTGTCGGGTAGGTTTTACATTCGCGAGTGGAGCCAAGCGTTTTCGGCCATTCACGAGCAGATAGACGCATGGATCATCAAAGTTGACGAGATTTATGTAGAACATGGTGGGGACCGGGCGATTTTGCCAGCCATCGTTATCGAAGAAGGCCATCCCCAGACGTTTTACATGCGACTCTCCTCGACCGATTCGAACCAAAGGCTTTTGATTCGGCTTGATCCGGCCACCGATCCGATCAAAACAAAAGGGGTCAAGCGGGCGATTGCTCTCGTAGCGGAACGGTTGCGAGAACAGGATACATCTCTCTCAATAGAGACGCACAACCTTAAAGGCTTTTTTAAACAAGATAACCCGCCGCCGCTCGTGATGAGTTAGGCGGCACTATAAACACATTTCTATTTGGCTGTGAAGTAAAAGCCCCCTGGGCGCCGAAGGCCGGAAGTAAAAGAGTTGTAAACAGGCGAATGCGGCGTTTTGTCATACTGACAACCAGAATCACAGCCTCACTAGAAGGGAGGCAATGAAGGAATGGAGTCGACTCAGCGTAACGATGAGGCTACTTGCCGCCAGGTCAAAGAGTCCATCGAAAATCATTTAGTCCAAGAGTGGGGCATGTCCCCAGAAGTGGCGCGGCGCTTTGTGCAGCGTCAACCTGGTCTGACATTAAACGAGGCGGTCGATTACATGCGCGCCGTTACCAAGGGGTATCGCGTGTTGTACCGCCGCACTCACGGCCAACGCATCAGCCCGGTGCTGCTTCGCCGCGCGACCGAAATGGCGCTGGAGCGCACTGCGCGCCGCCGTCAAGCGTTGACCGAAAAAGACCTGATGTATCTCATGCAACAAGCGCGCGACGCGACCGACGCTGACATCGCCCGTAAAAGCGATCCGTCCAGCGTTGACGGCCGCATCAAAATTTTGTCCCCGCTTCGCGACGCCGTCATTTGTGAAGAAGACGCTGTCACCCGCAACCGCTTGATGGGCGTGGCTGACGTCTTTATCAAAAATGGCTATGTGTTAAACAAGCAATACCTGATTGATGTTTGTTTGAAGCAAGGCGAGATTTTCCCCAATCGCCGCACTGTCGACGAAACCTTGGAAATCTTGCGCACGTCGTATGAGGCCCTGGGCTTCTCAAAAGACGATGTCTTTATCGCGTCCGCCTATTTAGACGTACCCTACGGCAAAGTGAGCACCGCTCGTACTCCCAAACGCAATGGAAAATCGTCAGACCCGCGCTTTATTTACTAATCACGCAACTAAGTATGAAATAAAAAAACGCTGCATCGGTTCGATGCAGCGTTTTTGGTTTATACCAGTTTGGGTTCTATACGATTGGCGCTAAGGGTGGGGGCGTCTCTCTTCGCTTCAGCGCGACCCCGCCTTTTTCGATGGAACTCGCAGGGATGTATGAAACCCAAAACTGGGCGCCGACGCCGCCCTCGATCAACCGGGGAATATCGGTAAGAAACTGCGGGTTTGACGCGGCAAAGTCGAATCCGTCCAGGTCGAAGCCATATTTGGCCCTGACGCGGCCAAGAACATCGTTATGGCCATCAACCAGTAAGGCGCTGCGCTGGATGCGCAAGGCTTCAGGGGCCAGAACTATGCCTGATGGTTTGCTTGCCAGTCGCCTTATCTGAAGTGGAACTATTAAAGGCGGACGCGCTATTGAATACAAGAAACAATTACGAATTCACAATGTGCGCGCCCGAAGCCGCTTCACAGATCATGGGGTCGCACGACAACCCCGCACGCTCTTTGTATCGCGTTTTGATGGTTTGAGTGAAGTCGTCTATTTTGGCGGCCTCGACCAGGTTAACGGTGGCGCCGCCAAACCCGCCGCCTGTCATCTTGGCGCCGTAACACCCGGGAATGGTTTTGGCTTCTTCGATCAAAATGTCTAATTCAGGGCAAGTATTTTCAAACAAATCTTTTGAACTGGCGTGTGATTGAAAGATACATTCGCCCAAGGTTACCAAGTCGCCTTGGCGCAAGGCTTCGACGCCTTTTAAGACGCGGATGTTTTCTTCCATGATGTGTTGGGCGCGCATCTGTACGACTGGCTCCAGCGAATCTTTATGCTGCAGAAATTCTTCATAGGGAATGTCGCGCAGGAACCTTGGCTGCTTGTTGGTTTTCTCGCCTAAGACGCGGGCGGCTTCGACGCATTGGTCGCGGCGGCTTTTGTATTCGCCTTCAACCAATTGATGTTTGACCCCGCTGTGGCATAACACAATCTTGGGCGCGGGCTGGGGCATGATGTAGGCTTCATGTTCGAGCGTGTCGCAATCAAGCCACAGCATGGCGTTTTCTTTGCCGAAGGTTGAAGTAAATTGGTCAAGCAAGCCGCAGGGCATGCCGACAAATTCGTTCTCCGCCCGGCGGCAGAGTTGGGCCAGCGCCATCGGTTCAATGTCATAGGGGAACAGCGCCTTTAAGAGAAGCGCGGTCGAGGTTTCTAGGGCGGCGGAACTGCTGACGCCGGCGCCGATGGGCAAATCGCCGCAGATCACAGCATGAAATCCGCCAAGAGTTACGCCCAGTTTCTGGACTTGTTCAGCCACGCCTTTGACATAATCCGCCCAGGGCGAGGCTTCGTCATGGTTGAGATCATTGATTGAAAACTTGGTTGATTCGCCCATGACGTTTGAATAGACGCAGACAGAGTCTGAACCGTTGCGCGATCCGGCGATGGCGATGGTGCGGTCGATGGCGACAGTCAACACATGCCCGCCGTTGTAGTCGGTGTGGTTGCCAAGAATCTCAACCCGCCCCGGCGCCTGGCTGATCGTTTGGGGGGCGCCGCCAAATTGTTGGGTATATAAATCATGGGTGTCTTGAATGAGGTTTTTAGAGTTATTGGGTTGAGTCATTTATGCCGTCTCCTGAAGCGGGAATTAGATTGCCTGTAATAAATAATAGACGGATGGATGGGATCCAACCCTAAAACTCAGCATACCAGAGTCGTATTGATAGGGAAGACGCTCTAGCGCATTTCCACGCATGTCTACTGCCGAGATTGCCCAGTTGGCCTGGCGGGTTTCAAGAAACACACGCGCGGGCGTTTTGCGAATTTGAACCGGCGCGGCGCCAGGCGATTCAATCCAACGCCCCATGGGATGGATGCGGTCGCGAAAGCCTGTGTTTCTTGATTCAGACACAACTGTAACCAGAAGTTTGGATGAATGGCGTATGTCTTTTTCATCAAGCGAGCTGAGGCTAATCACGCCAAACGCTTCGTCTGTTTCAATTCTCAATCCGTCTACATCCATTTCGTGTAGTTTGTTCAATCGCCCAACGGCTGCGAGAGTTTGATTGGTTTGAATCAATACCAAACCGCGGTCAGGGTCATGGCGCAGCGATTCTGGCTGATTTCGTTGATTGAGAAGAGCATTCGCGTCTTGTGGTTGAGTGGGCGCGAAGATTGTCTTGTTGTTAGGCTTCGCGTTGAACACGGTCTCAATTCGAAATCGATCAATGAAGCGGGGCGGCGTCGCGCTGTCAGGTGTGACGGTCTCACTCGATTTTAACGTGTCTTTCGTCACGCTCATGGCGATGGTTCGCCGATGGGGCTTGTTCTGGTGTTGATGAAAGAGCAGCGCCGCTGCTGGCATGAGGCCCAACAAACTGGGGTCGTTGATCATCTCAAACGGCGCGGTGATGTGTTGAACGTCAGGGCCGTATCCACTGGCGAGCGTCGAGGCGATGCAGGCGTCCCAGTCTTGGGCGTTGGCGGTCGCCGCCATCCATAGCGGCGTTTCGGCGCGAAAGCGGTTGGGCCATGGGGCGCCCCAACTGCTGACAACAAATGGTTTGTCTTTCAGACGAGAAAACGCCAGCCGAGTAAACAGGTTGGGGGCGTTTCGAATGTTGACATCGGTCATTGCCCGGTTTGGGAACCCGCGAAACTCGCCAAACGGTCGGTTCCATATTGATTGAGCGGTGATGTAGTCAAAATGGATCTGGTGGGCGAGGTCCCAGAGGTCTAAGAATTGATCCGTCCCGCTAACTGGCGCTTTGACGCCGAGTGAGCGCAACTGAGCGCCAAATTCTGACTGAGAAGCCGCTGTTGTCTCAGCCAAAAACTGGCGCATTTCTACAGACGGGTTTCTAAAATCAAAAGCCCCATATTCTTTGTTGTGATTGGTTGTCCACTTTCTCCACAAGTCGTCAAATTCTAACAAGAACGGCCCAAAGGGCGGCGGCGTCTGGTTAAGGGTGTTGGCTTCAAATAGTTGAGCAAGCGCGATGGTAGGTTCATCACGGTATTCGGTTTGGCGCAGGTCCCAGCCTGAGTAGGGGCTGCGATGGGTCCAGAAATCGTCGAGCAAATTGGCGTGTAGATTTCTCAGTTTGTCGGCGAAGTGAATGTACCCCTTCCAGCCGGGAGGGACGCGCTGCCAACCGATGATGGCGTCGTCTTCAGAGATCGTTCGCGCATCCAGCCCGTCGATGAAGGCGTAGACGCCCCGGTTTTCGAGTTGGAAAAGAAAGAAGTCGAGGCGGTCAAGCGCCTGAGGGTTGAGCGCCGGGTTGCCGTTATGGTCGCGAACGATTAACGGCGGATCAGCCCATTCGGCGTCGAGCCAGTGAAAGCGTACCAGGTTAAACCCCAACCGCGCCAGGCGGTCGGCGATCTTGGGCGCCATCGTTTGGGGCGGAAAACACCCCGAACCCGTTACCGTCGTTCCCCAGAAACGCGCCCGGGCCCCATCTTCAAAGACAAACTTGCCGTCTTTCACACCTAAGAAGCCGTGCTTGCCAGCGGGGGCGTCAAAGAGAAATGATACATCGACGGGCGCCGCGTCCCATGTCATCTCTACATCATGCCAGGTTTGGGGATGGGCGGGGATTGAGTAGAGAATAGTCGATAAGAGCAGAAAGAAATAAGTTCCGTAATGCATGGTTTTATATGCGGTTCATTCATGATCCCCCCTGGCGCCTGTGGCGCCGTCTCCCCCCTAAAAAAGGGGGCATGGAGAATTGTTTAGTCGATTCTCAAATGCTTGAACCCTATGCCCGCACCCCTATATATAACGCGTCGCGTTTCACCTATGATACAATATAAGATAGCAAAAACCATCGTAGGCAGGACATTCTTGATGAGCGACGCTCCCTCTTCTCTGCGGCATGGCCGCCGATTGGTTCCTGTTGAGCTCGAAATTGATTTGTTTTGTAAGGGCTTGCGCATTCACGAATCGTGCGACCTGGAACGCGACGCCCGTTCGTTTGTCAAAGCGCGCGCCGGGTTGGGCAGCGGGTTGGAATTGGTTGTCCCCGGCGAACGCGATATCTGGATGAACGCGCCAGTTCAAGAGCACTTCGTGTCAGACAGCCCCTACGAACTTCACTTACATGATGGCCAATACACTGTCCACCACACGCTCGACAATGAAGCCTATGATGTTCACATTCCCCCGGCGCCCACGTGGTATGAACGCAACGCGTCGAGCGGGACGCCCATGCGGGAGATCGGCGTGTTGCAGGGGACCTATCTCGGGTTCTACCTCGGTGAGGCGTGCGCCTTTTGGAACAGCGATCCAAAAGAGAATTGCCGCTTCTGCGCCACTGGTCTCAATGTGGGTGCGCCCGGCGGCGATAAGCCTAAGAAAACAGTCGACGAGGTTGTCGAAGTCGCCCAGGCCGCCAAAGACGAGTCAGGTGTGACCTTCGTCCATTTCAATACGGGATATCAGAAGGGCAGGGGGCTTGATGTCTGTGCGCCGTTTGTCAAAGCCATCAAGCAGGAAGTCGGCGCCTTGATCGGCGTCCAGGCCGCACCCACCGCTGACTTGTGGAAATATGATTGGATCGTTGAATGCGGCGCTGACCATCTCTCGTTTTGTTATGAGTTGCATAACAAAAAGCAGTTTGAGAAACACCTGCCGGGTAAAAACAAACATCTCGGCCAACAGACCTTCTTCAACGCAATCGAGTACGCCTCAAAGCGGATGGGCAAAGGCCGCGTGTCAGGCGAGATCATCGCCGGCATCGAACCCGTTGAAGACACTCTCGACGCGATTGACTATATCACCAGCGTGGGCGCCTTCCCGACGGTGTGCATCTTCCGCCCCGTGATTGGCACAGACATGGAAGACTGGCCCTCGCCAGAATTTAACGACATGCGCGCGGTGTTCGCCAAAGTCTATCAATCGTGTATGGAGCGCGGCATACCAATCAGTCTCGCGCCCAATATCGAAGTCAGCCTGGTGGTCCAGCCCACCGACGCCGTCGGCTTGGTCAAACCCTCGTTTCAAAAAACGCTCTATCAAGCCAAGTTGGGGTTGATGAGGTCGATTGTGGGCCTGATGTATCAATCCAAAACCAAACCGCGCCGCGTACGGGCCAACGCCGATGTCCCGCCGGCCTCTGCTCATGCTTAATATCCGCTGGGGTTGAATCGCGCCGCCATCGGCGTCACCCTTCGATCAGATCGATATGATTGGGTGATATATGGGAAATAAAATTCGTAACCGAGCCTGCGCCGTCATTGTCCAAGACGGCAAGGTGCTGCTGGTGCAACACCAAAAAAATGAAAAGCATTACTGGCTGTTCCCTGGCGGCGGCGTTGAGTATGGCGAGACGCTTCAAGAGGCCGTCGTTCGCGAACTGAAAGAAGAAACCAATCTGGATGTTGAAGCCGGCGACCTGATCATGGTGTCCGAGTCGATCCCGCCTGACCGCCACCGCCATGTGATTAACTATTATTACGAAGCCAAAGTCATTGGAGGAAACATGAAACTCGGTGACGATAAATATCTGTTCAACGTGCAATGGCATCCGGTTGAATCTCTGCCTGACTTGACCATTTACCCCGCCGTGGCGCCCGAAATCATGCAGCGCCTGCAAGACGGAGACGGCCTGTCCATCTCCATCGGCAACATGTGGGACGCCTAGGCGAATTTCGATAATGCCAGAGCGCCCAAACCTTACGGATTTCGTCAGAGAGGTCATAATATACGCTTAGGTTTGCGGAGGTGTGATTGCGCCGCCGCTTTCTAATAAACCGTGCGGTGTAACCGCCGCAAAGATCAATGGATAGGAGTGTGGGGGAGCCTTGAAGATCCTCGAACAACAAGACATAGGGCCATGCACTAAATCGCTGAAGATCGAAGTGCCGCCCGAAGACATAACCAACGAACTCGAAGGCGTTTATACAGAGTTCATGACTCACGCCAACGTTCCTGGCTTTCGCCCCGGTAAAGCGCCGCGCCATATTGTCAAAATGAAATATGGAAAACACCTCGACCGCGAAGCCAGCGGCAAGGCGCTCGAAACCGCCTTTGAAAAAGCCGCCGAAGAACTCAATATCAAACCGGTCAACCAGCCGGAAATCGGCGACATCGAAGACATGGACAGTGGCAAGCCCATCGTTTTTGAAGCCAAATTTGAGTATGTACCGCCGTTTGACTTGGCTGAATATAACGACATCAAGCCTGACAAGCCTGAAACCGAAGTGTCCGAAAAAGAGGTGGTCAAAACTCTTGAGCGGCTCCGTGAAGACCAGGCCATGTACGAAACCGTCGATGATCGTCCCGTCCAGAATGAAGACATTGTCACCATTTTAAGCAAGGCGACCATTGACGGCGAGCCGTTTACCGACGCCAGCCACGATGAAATTCCCATTCAAATTGGGTCAAAACGCTATATCCCCGGGTTTGAAGAAGAACTGGTCGGCCTCAAAAAAGACGGCGAAAAGACGTTTAAACTTACATTGCCTGAAGAATACCCCAACGAAGAGATGCGCGGCAAAGAAGCCGAGTTTGAAGTCAAGGTCAAACAGATTCAAGAAAAGAAACTGCCCGAACTGGATGATGAATTCGCCAAAGACATGGGCGCGTTTGAGTCGTTGGCCGAGTTGAAAGACCGTATTCGTGATAATATGCGAGCCAATGTAGAACAACGCGCCAAAGACGCGCTCCGTCAGGCGATTCGCGATGAACTGTTGAAGCGCAATGCTTTTCCCGTCCCACCCAGCATGGTGAAAGCGCGCTATAACTTTATTAACGCCATGCAGGACATGGAACTTCGCCGCTATGGCCAGTCGCTCGAAAACGCGGCCAAAGAAGACGAAGGCCTGCTCGCCCGCAACGAAGAGACCGCTGAGAACGAAGTCAGGTTGTCACAGATTCTCGACAAGATCGCTGACGAAGAAAACATCGTTCTCTCAGATGAAGACTACTTCACCTACATTGCTCAGATGGGGCAGGCCAATCAGGCTGACCCGTCCATGTACGCCGAACGTATCCGCAGCCAGGGGTTGGATAGTTACTACCGCCGTGTCGCGCTTGAAGAAAAAGTGGTAGACATGCTTCAAAAATTGGCTGAAGGCGAGGCCAAGCCAAAGAGGGCCCGCGCCAATGATAAAGCCAATGACGCTGACGAAGCAACAACTGAAACCGAAGCCAAGACAGAAGCCGAAGATACGGCCAAGGAGGACTAATCGTGGTTCTGGTTCCTATGGTGGTCGAACAGACCAACCGCGGCGAACGCGCCTATGACATTTATTCGCGTTTATTGAAAGATCGAATCATCTTCGTTGGAACGCCAATCGACGACAATGTCGCCAATCTGGCGATTGCCCAGATGTTATTTCTCCAGGCCGAAGACCCTGACAAAGACATACAACTGTATATCAACAGCCCCGGTGGTTCTGTCACAGCCGGGTTGGCGATTTATGACACCATGCAATACGTCAAACCCGAAGTCGCGACCATCTGCGTCGGGCTGGCGGCCAGTATGGGCGCAGTTTTGCTCTGCGCAGGACAAGCCGGAAAACGATACGCCTTGCCAAACGCGCGGGTGATGATTCACCAGCCGTTGGGCGGGTTTCAGGGGCAGGCGTCTGATATTGAAATTCGCGCCAAAGAAATCCTCAAAACCAAACAACGCCTCAACGAAATCATCTCAAAACACAGCGGAAAAGACCTCGCAGCGTTAGAAAAAGACTCTGACCGCGATTTCTTTATGTCTCCCGATGAAGCCAAAGACTATGGCTTGATTGATGACATTTTTGTCACCCTGAAAGACGATAAAAATGGTTCAAACAGAGACAAAAAGTCTGATAAAGACGAAAAATAGAAGAATTTAGCTGATTCTTGGCGAAAAAGGTTTACACTAATTAAAAGGCCATTGGCTTTACTCTTTCAAGGTCAACGGCTGAACCAATTCTAACTCTGAGGGTTTCATGGATTACGCAGCAAAGAACAAGCCGTTGTATTGCTCTTTTTGTGGGAAGCACCAGGACGAAGTTAAGAAACTGATTGCCGGTCCTCCCCAAAAACACACCTCGCAGCCCGCATATATCTGTGATGAATGCGTGCGCTTATGTAACAGCGTGCTTGAAGAAGAGATCGAAGTCGAACTAAAAGAGTTTCTTAAACCCAAAGAGATCAAAGAAGCCATCGACGGCTACGTCATCGGTCAGGAGCACACCAAAAAATCGGTATCAGTCGCCGTCCACAACCACCTCAAGCGAATTCGCTATCACGAGACGGTCAACAAAGACGTCGAACTGCAAAAAAGCAACATCCTCATGATAGGCCCCACGGGTTCGGGCAAGACCTATATCGCCCAAACCATGGCCAAAATTCTCAATGTGCCATTTACCATCGTTGACGCTACCACGCTCACCGAAGCGGGGTATGTTGGCGAAGATGTTGAAAACATTATTCTCAAACTCTTGATGGCGACGGGCTATCACGTCGAAAAAGCCGAAAAGGGCATCATCTATATCGACGAAATCGACAAAATCGCCCGCACCACTCAAAACGTCAGCATCACCCGCGATGTATCAGGCGAGGGCGTTCAACAGGCGCTGCTCAAAATCATCGAAGGCACCACCTGCAATGTACCGCCCCAAGGCGGACGTAAACACCCGCATCAGGAATTCATTCAGGTCAATACCTCTGATATTCTCTTTATCTGCGGCGGGGCTTTTGTCGGTCTTGATAAGATCATCGAACGCCGCATCGGCAAGCGCGTCATCGGCTTCGGTCAATCAGAAGGCGGGCCAGTCGCGATTGATGAAGACTTTTTGCTTAACATGGTCGAGCCAGAAGATTTGATCAAGTTTGGGCTGATCCCAGAGTTTATTGGGCGATTCTCTTGTATCACGTCACTCGAAGAACTCAACAAAAAAGCGCTTAAAGACATTCTGACCAAGCCTAAGAACGCCATCTGTAAGCAATATCAAAAGTTGTTTGATCTAGAAGGCGTTGAACTCGAATTCACCGACGACGCCTTTGAAGAAATCGCCGCCCAGGCCCAGGAACGAAAGACCGGGGCGCGCGGATTGCGGGCCATTCTTGAAAAGTCCATGCTCGACATTATGTATGACATCCCGTCGACCTCTGGCGTGTCAAAGTGCATCATCACCAAAGAGGTGATTGAGGCCAAGTCAGAGCCGCTGTTGGTCTTTGAAGACCAGGTCGAAACCGCATAAGCGTATATTTCTCTTTGAACCCTTCAATGGCCTTCCATTCGGGAGGCCGTTTTTATTGAGGCGTGTTGCGGAACTGGGCGTGGCAGGTTTTGCAAGATTTAGCCAGCGCGTCCCAACGCGCATTGAGCAAACCATGCGCGCCTATATCATCCCTCAATTGCGTCTCCAGTTGCTTCGCCGCGTAGACCGACGCGTTCATCATTGCCATAAACACTTCACTCATTTGTTTGCTGACTTTCAACTTGGAGAATTCAACTTCGGGCCTCGCGCGGGCGACGCTGATGAGGGTGTTGATGCCATACTCTTTCATCGCGGCGAAGGTGGTCGCGCCCTCGGGCTGAGCGCCGCCATACACAGATTGGCTAGTTTTATAGTGGTTGCCAGAATTATGTGCGGATTGAGTTTATGTAACTGTTTCTATCGCTGTCCGCCGCGGCGGGTATCACTCACGCTCAACCCGCCCTACTTGGCTGATGCGCTTGGAAGAAGTTGATCTAAACGAAATCGGATTTGAATTGATTCGCCGCGGCGTAAAATGGATGCGTAAAAACGGGCTTAACGATTAATGCCGCCGCCCCCTCGAAGAGTAATGTCTCCGACGCTAACGACGCCGTTGCTGACGTCATAGGGTCTGGCGATGTCATCGACGCTGGCGCCGGCGCCTAGGTAGAGTCCCCAGATTCCATCCGGGCCGACGGAACCAAGAATGTAGTCGCCTCGTTTCATAGGCAGTAGCCCAAATTGGTCTGCATATTCAGGGAGTATGGTTTGAATGTCATGGTCAGGGCCAGAATCCTCTGGATCATCATCCGCATAACCATAATACAAAGCCAAAAACGTATCGGCGTATTCTTCACCGTTGAATGGGTCAACGGGAATCGTTGCGATGTACGCGACCGGCGTCGTCAATGGCGCCAGAATATCAATGAGAGTCCGCTCTCCGCTGCCAATTCCGACTCCGAGAAACACATCGTTGATCCGTTGTTTTCCCCAGTCTTTGTCCTGGTCCCAAAAATCAACCAGGAGAACGTTTCGGTCGATCTGGCTCATCTTGATTGCGGTTGAGATGGAGTTGAGATCCGCCGCGGCGCGTGATATTTTTGCGCGTAATTGTGCGTTCAAAAAATTAGGAACGGCGATAGCGGCTAGGATTCCAATGATGGCAACGACAATCAACAATTCAATGAGAGTAAAACCCTTATGTTTTAACATGTAAATCAACCGGAAACAGATAGAATAAAGGTATGATAATAATTCAGTGTGAAGATTGCATTAAAAATTGAGTACTACCCTACTTTTTTTCTAATTGATTGATCCGGTGTGGTTGAAACAGGTGATGCCCAATATCCCATGTTAATGTCTCAAGCAAGTGGAGATACAACTCTAAGTTCATCTGATAACTATTTTTACTTTTTAGATTTAGATGGGGAGCCCTTAGGCCCTGCAGACAGTAAATTCACACGTGTGCCAGTCACAATTAATGGTGACTAAAAGGTAAATAAAATGAAATACTGTATCCTTTACTTCATTCTAATCAGTTTCATCACTTTTGTTTCTGTCGCATCTGAGACGGAGCAACAGTGGGGGCTGGGTGAAGTGTATGACGCTTCCTACTCGCCGGATGGAGACTGGACCATGACCGTAACCAGCGTGGGCGTCCAAGTGTGGGACGTCCGCGCCGAACCCGTCATGCACAATCGGCGCGACTTTGATTACAAGATCGACTTCGCCAAATGGTCGCCGGACGGAACCATGCTGGCGCTGATCTCAGAATACTCAGACGTTCAACTCATCGTTGACTTTCCGACGCTAGACACGATCACTGAAATCAATAGTGCTGTGCATGTTCCGAAGATACGGAGAAATAGTAGAAGTTTGAAGTTTTATCAGAGTTATGGCGCAATAATACATAACCATTCAGTCAATTTTTCGCCTGATTCACAATCGTTTGCTTTTGTTACGCAAGACAGGAAACTGTTAATTGTGGATGCTTACCATGGCAATGTGCTGTTTACAAAGCAGTATGATGAGAATCTCGATAATCTATTTTTTCTAACCAATGAAGTTATTTACAACAATATCGAAAAATTGAATTTTGTTTCAGAAGTAAAAATTGGCAATGGGTATGGTGAAAATGTAATTAGCATTTCACCTGAAGGGGAATATATATTTAAAACAAAACAAAATCGAAGCATAGTACCTGGTACTAATGAAACAAAATTAGATTTTTTAACAGAAGTTTATGATAAATT
>CAZKYC010000085.1:0-20267 GCA_964556895.1 uncultured bacterium
TCTATAGTGGTTGCCAGAATTATGTGCGGATTGAGTTTACGTAACTGTATCTATCACTGTCCGCCGCGGCGGATACGGGCGCGCTGATATTCTGCGATTCACGCGCTCGTTTTCATTGGGGCATTGGGACTCTTGCATCTGTCAGTTTTATCTAAATGGGTCTCAATCACCTCGCGGTCGATGGGGCCTTCAAGGGAAAACACCGCAATTCTCCTGCAAAGGTTTCTCAGTTCGCGTACGTTGCCAGGCCAAGAACTCTTTAGAAGTTGAGTTTTCGAGTCGTCGCCAAGCCGTTCTTGGCTTTTGGGTAAGAAGTGGTGAAACAGTGTGATGATATCTTCGCCGCGCTCGCGCAGCGGGGGGACATGAAGTCGGATGACGTTTAGCCTGTCAAAAAGGTCTGGTAATAACCGCCCGGCTTGTTGTTCAACCATAAAATCGCGGTTGGCGGCGGCGATCACGCGTGTACGAATTTGGACGGGTTTGGATGATCCGATTCGTTGGATGGTGCGTTCCTCAAGAAAGCGTAAAAACCGCCCCTGCATTTCGAGAGGCAGCGACGCAACCTCATCGAGAAAGACGCTGCCTTGCCCGGACTGTTCAAACAACCCGATATGGCGATGCACCGCACCGGTGAAGGCGCCGCGCTCGTGGCCAAATAGGGACGACTCGGCGGTCGCGGGATGAAGGGCGGCGCAATCGACCGTGACAAAGGGGCCGCCTTTTTGTGGGCTGAGTTTGTGAACGGCTTTGGCGATGAGTTCCTTGCCGACGCCGCGCTCGCCCGTGATGAGTAGGGTTTCGCCGCTGACGGCGGCGGCGTTTACGCGGGCTTCCAGTGTTTTCATCACAGGGCTGTCGCCCACTATGCCGAATCGTTTGAATGAAAGCGTCCTCATGTCGACCTCGCTGATGAGTTGAATGTACGCTATCAGCGTAGGCGAACGGGCGGTTTCGATTCATCCCCCGGGCGGCGCCGTTTTGTCGTAGTTTATTGAGTTTTGCTATTGCGTTGGAGCAAGTAGACGGGCTCGACCACTTGGGTTTCATCCCAGGTTGTTAAAAAACGCAGCCAGCGGGCAAGAGGGCTGTCGGGCAGGCGTTCGGTCTCTTTTTCTTTCTTGCTATAGCCTGTTGAAATGATTTCATAGGCGTTCTGTATGGACAGGTCCATCTCGTCAAATACGCTTTTACGGCACAGGGCGAACTCGTGTAATTGTTCGCGCAGTTTGGCTTCAAAGAGGTTGCTATGTTTTTCGAGCTCGGAGGCGGTCAAGTTGGGGATATCAAACAAAAAAAGTTTCTTGTGAAAATAGCGCTCATTGATGAGTAGTTCAAAGGGGCGCTCATGTTGTTGAAGCGGCGCCGCAAATTTGGTCGCCGGACGCAGCTGGGTGGAGGGCAAGACGGCCTGAAAGAAGAGAAAGTGAATGACCATGGCCCAGAAGGCGACGGCGCGAATTCGGGCGGCAGGCTCTCGTGTTAAACCGATGTTGAGTATTCCGAACCCGATTGAACCAAACAAAAGCGCCATTGCGCTGGTTGAAATCAGAATGTCTCCTAGCGCGAGGGCGAGATACAACCCAACCGCTGTGATTGAGCCGGTCGCCACACCGAGAAACAGATAGGTTCGGTGAAATGGCCTGGCTTCCTTGTTCGGCATGAGCGTCTTGACGCATAACAACGCGAGCGGCAGGCTGCATTGCAGGGCGTACCATTGATGTTTTTCGCCAACAATCATTGAATAAAACACCATGTAGGTGATAAACCAAACAAATGGATATGACTGTTTAAGGCTGGCGAAAAAGCCGCGCCGGGCATCGCCTTTCAGCCAATGGCGAAGATGGACAAGCGGGAACCATGTCCATGGCGCAAAGTAAAGCAACAACACAGGCAGATAATAAAACGGCGAATTTACCAGCGAAAACACGCGCCCCGCAGTCTCTTTGCCCATCATTACTAGCATACGCTCAACGCCTAACTCAGCGCTTAGCGCGATATACCAGGGCGCGGTGATGGTGAGCAGCAGAACGGCGCCGAGTAGTGAAAACAAGTGTACCATCTCTTGGCGGCGTTGATTGAACACAAGAAACAACGCTGTCGCGGCGAAGGGCAAGATCACTCCGACTGGGCCTTTGATATTGAAGGCAAGCCCACAGAAGACATACATCCACGCCAGGTCAGCGCGCCGTTTCGACGCCAGCCATCTCCACGCCGCCAAATGGGCGCACGCCATGAAGAACGTCAGCGTCATTTCGGGCACGGCGTAATGGGCGTAGCGGTAGAAGGCGTCCATCGAAGCGAGGGTCCACACCACCAGCGAGCGGCGCTGTGGGTCGGCGAACACCAGCCCCGCCGCACCATAGGCCAGAACTAGCATCGCAACCGCAAACGCCCACGAAACCAAACGGCTTGAGGCGAAGCCATGCCCCAACAGCCCCTGGGGCGCAAGCATCAGCCAATAGAAGCCGATGGGCTTGTTGATGCGCGGAGTGTCGTTGTAGGTCGGGACAAGAAATTCGCCGTTGGCCCACATACTGCGGGTAGAGTTCATGTAGTAGTTTTCATCTTGGTGATAAATATAGTGGTTAGGCAGCATGAACGCCGTTAAGACCGAAAACAATACGAGCGGCGTGAGTAGGTTATAGGGCCATTTGGATAACAGGTCGTTCAACATAACAAGAGACACGCTATGACTACGGGCATGTTTGCACATTATTGATACCAAACATTTGAAGAGTATTTTGATTTGGTGAGAAAATCAAACGGGGCGGCCAGATGGCCGCCCCGAGTGGTTGGTAGGGTATGGAGGAATTACTGTTCGGTGCGCTCGCGGAAGAACAGGTTGGTGCGTTGGTCGGGACGGAAGCCGCGGTCGCCCGGCTGGCGGCCCAAGCGGCGGTTTTGAGACGGGTTAAACTGGCCTGTCGGGTCGATCATTGACGCCTTGGGATCAGAGCGCAACACGATGGGCGCGACGCCGCGAACGGTTTTTTTGGTTTTTTGGCCATCTGTGATGGACTCAAATTCGATGTCGACCACGATGCGCACCGCGCCGTCATAGGTACGGCTGGGAACAAACGACAACAGGCGTTCGGTTTCGAGAGTGTCAATAAAGTCGGCCTCGCGGTCGGTTATCGCCTGGTCATGGCCGCCGCCGATTTCGAACGACCGGATGAAGCCCACGTTTTCTGTCGCGCCTTTTTCATCAATGTTGACGCGGATGCGGGCGTTGGGGTCGATGCGGGTGATGTCCATTGGCTTGCCGTCCGAGCCAATCACCTGAATGTTTAGGTAAGACGACTGGCGCGGGCCGGCGGGGTTGGCGAAATCGTCAGGGCTGACCGTCAACAATGGCGGGTTGGCGATCACCTGGACGGACTGGGCGATCAGTTTGGGCGTCGGCGTCGGGGTCGGCGTGCCTGCGCTCGGGGTGGGTTCCGAGGTTGGCGGCGTGCGGTTGGGCAGCGTCGGCTGGACGACCGGCTCGGTCGGCGTCGGCGTCGGAGTGTTTTCGTCTGTACCGCCAGAGGCCGGACGCAAGACAAAGTTGTCGATATAGCCTTTTGAAATCGGGGTTTGGCCTTCAAAGCGAACAACAACTAAATTGCTCGAAACGCCATTCGCATTTGACAGACCTGGAACTGGACGAAACTGGGGCGACCGGGCTTTTTGTTCAACATCCCCTGGGTTGGTGGGGAATTTGAAGACCTCATCGTCTCCGACTGTGATGATGAATTGGCCGCTAATGACTCTGGCGCAAAACTCAATGACATAAAAGTTTGAGCCCGATTGAGTGTCGGGGTTGGGTTCTTGGGCCATACTGTGGCCGTCTGAGAATTCGGCGAAATGGTTTTCGATCAGGTTGTTGTTTGAGTCAGTTAGCGGGCCGAGTTCTGAACTTGTGGTTGCAGGATTTTGGGTCGCGATCCAACCCAACGGCGGCGTATCGCCGACGAACGATAATTCAAAATCCCAGTTTTTAGATAAATTGATCGGCGGTTCCGGCTCGCTGATACAGGCGTTGGATGTAAAGACAGGCCCAGCGCCGATCTGGGCGTTCGCCAACAGTGGCGCGCCCGCCAAGAGTCCGGCGGCTAACAGGCTGAGGGCTGTTGCTCTCATGGTTTTGTCCTTCCGTTGCTCGCGTCTAGCAAACGTTTTTCATCAATACAATATCGTATTACCAGACGGTTCGTTAAATATCTCTATCGCTATGGGCCTGATTATTCAGACATATAGACGGTTTCTAACTTACGTTGCGCGACGATGTTGCCGTCGCTGTCAAATATGCGGCCCTGGGCGAGGATGCCAAAGGCGCGCGATTTGACGGTGACCAGATTCGAGATGCGGTTCATCAACGCTTCCATGTCTTCGGGCGTCAGCTCGCGGCTGAGTTCGGCGTTGAGGCGGTCGCGCAGGTCGCTGGGCAATTCGGGCTTGCCGTCGAGGGTGCGGTCGAGGCCTCGGCGCAAGGCCGACGAGAAGCGTTCGCGGCGTCGCAGGTGGGTGATCTGTTCGAACAGCGCGCCCAAGTCGGCGTAGGGGCCGTCGTCAGGAGCGACGACTGGCGTGCTGAGATAGACGTCGTCAAAGTCTAACTGAGTGTCTAACACATCAAGCGGCCTCAAGTTGAGCTTGTTGAAGCGGCGCTGGGCGATGTCGTCAAAGTCGTTGAAGAAGCGAAACTCGCGGCCTACGCTGCGGTATTTAAACTCAGACATGGTGTCAGCCGGCTGGAACGCAGTACGCAGCCGGTTGGCTTCGTTGCTGAGCAAGTCGTCATTGAGGCCCTGGACGCCGAAGCTGCCGTCGCGGCCGGTGGGCTGGCGGCCTTCGATGATGTAGTCGGCGACCAGAGAGTTAAACAACGAGCGCTGAAGCAGCGGCTCGATCTGGCCTGGTTCGACCGGGGGCATGCTGGGCAGGGCCGACAACACTTCGCGTGAGGCGGTGTTGACGTTGATCTTGCCCGGCAGGATGCCGCTATACGCAGTGGTGATCATGTCATAGACCTGGGTGTATTGGTTTTCCCACTGGTCGAGGCGTTCGCGCTGGGCCAGTTGAACGCGGCGCGGTTCGTCATTGTTGGAGCGCTCAACCAGTTGTGGGTTGGGCAGCACCTGACCGCGTTCCATGGCGCCGTCTTCGAGGCGCTGTGGAATGACCGGGGTGTTGACCGTTTCAAACTTGTTGCCGGTATAGAGGCGCGAAATCTCGCCGATGGTCGCTAGCGGGCCGTTTTTGACGTACGCGGTGTTGTCGATGATGTCAAACGGGTCGCGGGTGCTGCCGCGCAGGTCGAGGCGGCGGCGCGGGTAGGCGGGAACGTAGCCGCTGTTGTCCCAGCCCGGCGTCCCGGCGACCATACGCTGGAAGGCGTTGCGGTCGTTCTTGCGGCGTTGGCCTTCACCTTTGACGCGGCCAAACAGTTCGACGCCTTTGAAGAAGTAGTTGTCGTCGGCGACTGAACCGATGAGTGAGAATTGGTTGCCGTTGAGTTCATAAAACCCGTCGCCGTCTTCGTCTTCAAGCGGCATAGGCACACGATTGATGAAGTCAGGCCGGTCGGCGGCGTTTAACTCACGCTTCAACGGATAGGACAAGTCGGGGGTGCTCTTGCGCATCACCACGGTGATCTCCACCATGGGTTCGCTGTCAGAATCGTTGCGCATGTCTTGCCACAGTTCGCGGTCTTGGGCGCGGAGGTCGACGGTGAACGCGGTGTCGCCGTTTCGCAGTTTGGCGAAGACGGGGAACTTGCTGCGGCGTTGGCCCGCCGGGACGAAAATATTGTCAGGATTGACGGCGATGTCTTCGTCGTCGTTGATCGGGTTCTTGCCCGGATCGATGATCCTGAACGACGGCTCAATCAAGACTTCACCAACGGGCATGTCGAACGGCGCCCGCTCGCCTTCTTGAATGATTCGCGGAGGTGTGGACGGGTTGTTATCGTCGTCAATCACTAACCGTTCGCGGGCGATGTATTGGCGGCCCAACATGCGAACTGTGAATTGGTCGTCGATGGTGGGGTCATAGCCGGCGCGGGTGAGTTCGCGCAAACCGAGGCGCCAGACAAACGCGGTGTAGCGAATGTCTGAGATTCGGTTGGGGCGAACGTTGACGAAATTTTCAAACCCGCCCGCCGCGTCATAGAAGATCGCCTTATCGGAAACTTCTTCGAGCGCGGCTTCTTTCATCATCGAGCCGGAACGCTCCAGGTTGCGCACGTTGTTGCGGTCGCGGCGCGCCATGTTGCGCGGGTAGTCGTAATAGTCGCCGATGAAGTCCCACCCGTTCCACCAGGAGTCTTTGAACGAATCCGCCAAGTTGAGCATGGTGCGGTCGGCGAAGCGGTCTAATTCATCGCGGACAAAGTCAGATTCTTCGCCGCGGGTGCGGTCAACGTAGCCCCCGATGGTATTGCGGCGCATCTGGCCTGTGCGGAGGTTGGGTTGCATATCGATAACAATGGCGTCTTTGGCGTGGAGTTTGATGCTCGACGGCACGGAGCGCTTGCCTCTGATGTTGCCCGTGACCGGTTCCACTTCGAGTTGAGTTTCAAAGTGGGTGGGGTCGGCGCGTTCGAAGGTTTCCATGCCTTTATAGCCAGGCAGGGCGACAACGTCTAACGAACCGTTTACGTTTGGGATATCAACCACAGCGTTGTTGAAGGTGGTCCGATAGGTGAACGAATCGACGTAGTTGCCCGCAGGGTCATAGAGGCTGACTTTCTTTTCGCGCGGGTTGTGGGTCAGCGCGTCTTCTTGATAGTCAAACAGGCGAAAGCCCAAGTCGCCCAATTGGGCGTTGGGGAAGGGACGGTCAGGATCATTGAAGTTGCTGATACTGTCTTCGATGGCGCTTTCTTCAAAACGGGCAATTTGCGGCGCCAGGATGCGGTCTTCGGCTTCGGTTTCGAGCTGCGCGTAATTGCTTTTCAAAAAGTCAGTGAAGCCCTCGACGTTGTTGACCAACAACATCTTATTGTCTTCGATGCGCAGGTCTTCGTTGTTGAGCGGATTGCCCAAGCGGTCTTGGTCGAGCAGCGGTTCAAATGGGACGCCCGCACCTGGCAGGCCTTCGCCCTGCTTCAATTCTTCGCCCAGATCGTCTTTCCAGGCGGGCTTCATGCGGGCGATGACTGAATCTTCATCTTCATCGGGAATCACATAATGGCCGTAAGGCGTCGTGATGGTCCAGCCTGCGAGGTTGATGTCTTCAAGGCCCAGGTTGACCAGTTCGACATATTGGGCGAACGGATTGATCAACTCGATGCGGTCGATTGAGGTGACGTAATGGTTTAAGTCGGGGGCTGTCGGGTCAAGCGGCTGGGCATTGATGGTCAGGCTCAACTTGCCGTCAGAGCGGACGCGTACGCGGCCAACGCGCGGGTCGGAGAATTTTTGGCTGAACGCCGCCGCGTTGCCCGGCCACCAGGTCAGGCGGTAGGGTAGCTGGAGTTCCATCGGGGCTTGAATGCCGTTGTCCCAACGCCCCGTGTCGCGGCGGATGACTTCGCGAGTGAACGCATCTGGAATCTGGGTGAGTTCTTGTTTGGTCGGCGCGCCGCCCACATCGGTGATCACATGAGTATCGCTTTTGACGGGGAAGGTGGTTCGGCCTTCGTCAAACGAATAGGTCACCAGCGGGTTTAACTCATGGCCGGGGTGAAGGTAGAGCACCACGTCATAATAACCCTCTGGAATGTTTTCAAATCTCCAAGTGGCGATCTCCGGCTCAACGCCGATGACGGTTTCGGTCAACGGCTGCGGCTTTACGTTGGTGACCATGAAGATCACCGCAGGCGCCATCGCGTCGAGGTTGGCCAACGAGAACACCGGGTTAAATGTATTGGTAAAGCCGGCGGGCAATAATAAATGGGGGAAGGCGTTGCCCGTGATCGGGTCGGGCTTCAGCCCCCAGTTGGTATCGACAGGATAGCCGGCAATCGGTATCTGGCCGTCGTCGGTGAGGCCGCTGCCGCGACGGCCCACGGCGAAGCGGTTACGCTTCAGGGTGGCCGATGGGCGCACGCTAGGGTCAGCCGGGTTAAACTGGATGGTTTCAAAGACGTCTTCCATCTCAAGGCGAATGACTGGCTTGGGCATGACTTCGTTGATGCGAACCGACTCGACGCCTTCGAAGGTGACTTCCATGCCTTGTTGGGGCGGGTTGGGCAGGAGAAAACGCATCTGTTCTTCAAACAGCTGCTGGCTGCGGCTGCCCGGGTTTGGCCCGGCCAACATGCGCGGGTGCATACGAAACGCGCGCTGGCGGCTCGAGTAGAGGTTAAACGTCTGGAAGGTGACGGGGTCAGACAAGACCACATCATCTTCGTTCTTGCTTAACAATTGGCGAACGTCGCGGTCTTCAGACGGGGTGTGGGGCGCCCAGGTGTCGACATAGTCGAACAGGTTGAGGGCCAGCTGAAATTCGGGCGGGTCTTCGTCCATGCGTCCGTCTTCGTCGTCGTCATAGGCGGCGATGTAGCGTTCGCCGATTTCATCAACGGCGCCGTCGCTGTCGTTGTCGACGCCGTCCATTTCGGGGGCGTACATCGCGGCCAAGACTTGTGGATCATAAAAGTCGGCGTAACCGTCATAGTCGTCGTCGGCGAAACTGGTGGCCACCATGTCGTCGCGGCGCTGGGGCTCAGCGACAATGTCGCCCAGGGGCGAGTCTTCATCCGCGTCGATGTCGGCGCCCAGGCCAGGGAAGCCATCACCAGAGAGGTCGCCCCAGGCGTCTTCGCTGACGTGCCATTCGGGGTCATAGGCCAACAGGCCGTCGCCGTTAAAGTCGCCCAGGTCGTCGACCAGGCCGTCTTTGTCGTCGTCTTGGCCGTTGCCTTCGACGGTCATGCCGATTCGAATCTGGTTGTCGTTTTCGTCGCGAACGCGTCCGTCAAAGCTGTCGTCATTCTGGTTGCGGGGCAGCAGGCGCAGGCGCCCGTCGTTGGCGTCGCCGCCGCGGGCTTCGTCGCGGATATCGCCGTCGCGGTCGTCGTCCACCCCGTTTTCTAGATAGAGCGGCGAGCCCACATCGGCTTCGGCGAAGCCGTCAAAGTCGCCGCTGGGGTAATGGTTGCCGTCCCAGTCGTCTGAAGGTTCGTCGACGAGGCCGTCTCCATCATCGTCGGCGCCGTTGGGGTTGCCGGCGATCACGTCGGGTTCGGCTTGGTGTTGCCAGTCTTGGTCTTGGTCGACCTGAATAGAGAACAAGTCTCCAATGCGCAAGGGCGGGCTGTATTGGAAGTCAGCGATCACGTCGATGCCGCTGGTGCTGCCGCCTTGCGACCAAGTGTCTTGGGCGCGCCAGTTATAGCCCGCGTTGGGGTTGATCTTTCCCACTTCGTTGAAGCCGCTTGAAAGCGGGCCCGACACTTCATCTGACTGGCTCCAGATGGTGGTCGAGTCGCGTAGGATTTTAAACAAACTGGGCGGCGGCGATTGAACGCGCGACGGCGCGGCGCCCGTGTCGCCGCTGACCAGCGCCAGCAGGTTTAGGTCTTCGTGGGTGCTGAAGGGGCGGTCGTCGCCCTTGGGATTGAACAGGTCGAATTCGAGCGGGTCATCGACGCCTTCGTCTTCTTCGTCAATAAAGCCGTCGCCGTCGTCGTCGATCTTGTTGCCGGGGCGAAACTGGTCCAGGTTGCCTTGTTTTTGGTCAACGGGGCGCGAAATCGGCGACCCGCTGGTGTTGACGGTGGTGGCGCCGATGTAAGTTTCGTCTTCTTCGTTAATCAGGCCGTCGCCGTCGTCGTCGACCGGGCCGTTGCCCACAATAGCGAAGGGTTCGCTGGTGAAGGTCTGGGTTTGAAACACGTCGCTGAGTTTTTGGACGCTGAGGATGCCCGGCGAATTGTTATTGTTGTCGTCTTGGGCTTCCACGCCGGGCTTGCGGGCGGTCTGGCCGCCGTCGCTGGAACTGCCGTTACGGAAATTGACGATATAGCGCGCCAACTGTTGGGCGTTGGATGAACTGAAAGTCCTGACGCTGCCGTTGCGTGAATAATTCACGACGCGGGTATACAAAAACACCTCTAGGTCGAGTTCGTTGGGATGGACGCCCTGGTTATAGACATAGACGCCGCCTTCGCCTGCGTTGTTGCCGGCGAAATTCAAATTGATTTTGCTGGATTCATCAAACACGCCGACCAAGTCGCCGTCGTTGTCGTAACCGGCGCCGGGAGGGAAGAACAATCCATCGCGGCGGCGGTCGAGCAGGTCTTCGTCTTCGCGAAAGTCTTCGTCGTCATCTGATGATGACAGCAAATCATCGCCGCCGTCGTCAACAATGCCGTCCTGGTTGTCGTCGATGCCGCCGAGGCCGGGTTCGCCGTCGCCGCGCCCGCCTTGGGTCAACGAGCGAGAGCCGGTCGCGTCGCCGCGCGGGTCTTCATCAATGCCGCGCGGGATGGGCGTCGGGATCATCTTTAGGGCGGTGCGGTTTACCACGGATTGAGGCCGCGCGTCAAGCATGTGAGCGCTGGCGTCATAAGAAACGCTGGCGGTGGTCTTGCCCTGATAGCCGATATACCAGGGGTCGAGTTGTGAAACGTAGCGCGGTTGAAGGCGGCCTAAGACCTCATGTTGTTTGGTCGGGTCGAGGTCGTCGGCCAACTGGGCCAAGACGCCTTGAACGGCCGATTCGGCGGCTTCTTCGACATTGACGCTGTCGGCGAAGTTCTGGACGGTGAATTCTTCCATGCGGATGGTATAGACGAAGCCCGCCATGATCGCCGCGAAAATCGCCAGCAGCGCGGTCACGGTCAACAGGGCGACGCCTCGTTCTGACTCTCGCCCGCGTGGGGGAATGGATTGGGCTGTGATTCGGTCGCTCATCATTCTGCGTTCCTTTGTTCTCACTTGTACTTAGCGTCCTACAACGATTGTCATGGCCGGGCCGCGCCCGCTGTTCGCTGCGTTGGCGTTGGCGCCGGGGCGCTTAGAGGCCAATGCTGCGGTAATTGTTCGGTAAAAAGACGCGCGTGGTGTAAGGCTCAGGCGGATTGGCCCGCTTTCGGTCTTGAACGTAAATCGTAATCTCGACCATGTTGGGCAAACCGTCTGTGCGCCGTATGATCCGCTCGCGTACATCACGATACTCAGGGTTGCTGAACAACACCGTCGGGTTGGTGACCAAGAAGTTGTTGCCAACCCCTTGGCGTGGATACATATCGTCAATTTCGTTAATGATCAGGTTCGAAAAACCGCGCCGGTTATTGCCTTCTATACTGTTATTGGCGGCGAAGTCGTTAAACAGAGGCTGGCTCGGTTGGACCAAGGCCGTCTCGCGGGACGAATCCCACTCGGTGGTCCAGCGCCAGCCGCCGCGGTTGTAGTCAAAATACCAGTAGCGAAAACGCAAGCCGCGTATGTCATAGGCCAGTGATTCGAAGATGCGCGTCGGCGAGTTGTTGGATTGTAAGTTTCGCGCATTCATGCTGCCGTACTTGGCGCCGTGGTCCCAATTTTCGATAGCGGTTTTGACGGCGTTGCCGTTTATGCTCGAACCAACCGGTAGGATTGGCGGCAGCAAGCGGTCATTGGACGAGTTGTCAATAAATTGGCCAAAGTCGCCAATTTCGCGTTCGTCGTTGCCGCTGTTGTTTAACGAAAGCGTCTGGCCGCGGCGCACGAGGCGGGTCCCGGTCGGGTCAAGGCCGTACGACACTTCTTGTAAGACGACGTCGCCCGAGTTTTCGACGGCGCTGACAAAGTGAAGAATGTCGCTGGGCGCGTTGCCCAAGTCTTCGTCGACTAATTCGTCGCCGTCGTTGTCGAGGCCGTCGAGAGTTTCTTCATCAACTTCGCCGTCGCCGTCATCATCTTTGAGGCCGCCGGGCATGTTGTCGTCGTTGCTGTTATCTGTGAGCAGGTCGCGATGGACGCCTGCGAAGCGAAAGCGCGGCCCGGAGGAATCTTGTTGTATGGGGGCGACCGAGTCAGGCGTGAGGTAGGCGGCGCGAATCTCCGCCGACATAAAGCCAAGCGCGGTGCGCGCGGTTTCGTTCATTTCGAGCCGGTTGACGGCAATCTCGCGGGCGCCCAACACCGCGCGGAAGGTCTGGGCCGCCATGCCGGCCAAGATTGAGATGACCGCGACAGAGACCAACAGTTCCACCAGCGTGAAGCCAAGGTGGCGTTCGTTTGGGCGATGGGGCCGGACGGTGTGTTTCACTTTCATCGTTATGTCCTTCAACAGACTCAATCTCTTAGTCAACGCTGGCGCTCGACGCCAGGCCGCGCGGCTGGCCGCTGGTTAGGGTGAATGACAGCGACGGCTCGCTCAGGTTGATAAATCCAACCAGGACGAATTCGCCGGTGTAATAGTCTTCATCAACGACGCCGTCATAGTCATTGTCGATGCCGTCAAGTTTTTCTTCGTCGACGCCCCATTCAACCGATCCGTATGAGATGCGCTGGCGGCGAATCTCGCTGGGGTCTGTTGTCCCCAGTGAATAACGGTCGCGCGGGTCGACGCGGGCGACGTCGTTGTCGCCGCCAAAATCTTCGTCGTTGTCTTTGCCGTCGCCGCCCCAGGTGATTACGATTTCAACCCGGCGCCAACCCGGCAGCGGCGCCGCGATGGCGTCTTCGTCAACCAGCCCGTCTTGGACGGGCGGGCGGGTGAATGCGCGCAGGAAGCCTGTTCCGCCTTGGCGGCGCGCAGGCACTCGAAAGTCCATGTCTAACCCATCAGGGATTTCTTCATCAACAAACCCGTCGCCGTCGTTGTCGATGCCGTCGCCCAAATCAGGCGCGCCGTCGCCGTTCACGTCGACTAGGCCCCAGCGGCCATTGTCGGGAACCACGCCGACGCGAACCTGCCAACCATAGCGGTCAAACGGCGGCGGGAACTTGGCGGGTGAAAAAGGGAACCGCGCCAGCTGGGTGTCTTCATCAACTGAGCCGTCGCCGTCGTTGTCGCGCCCGTCCCAAATCTCTTCGTCAATGCCTTCGTCAATGGCGCCGTCGCCGTCGTTGTCGATGCCGTCGGCCACCGCGGGGGTCCGTGAATCGTCGTCGTTGTCTTCGCCGTCGCCGTCGTTGTCGACGCCGTCGCCCGCCAGGGTCGGCAGGAAGACCACAGTGCGCGGTACGCGAAGCGAGGGCAAGCGGGTGTCTTCGTCGATCAGGCCGTCATTGTCGTTGTCGATGCCGTCGGCGAATTCTTCGTCGGTGCGCGGTTCTGGGTCGTAACTCAGATTGCCGTCAGGGGCGAATTTTGAAAACCAGGGCGGCACGGCGCGCACATTAAATGACCAGCTGTCGCCGTTGTCGTCGACGATGCCGTCGCCGTCGTCGTCCATGCCGTTTTCAACGATGCCTGACATGCCGAGGCTGCGGGCGCGCGCGTCAAACTCCGGGTTGCCGTCGTAATCCTGGTCAGGCAGCCCATTTTGGTTCAGGTCAAATTGGTTTTGAATTTTCGATGGGTCATAGACATCGTTGTTGTTGTCATCGTCATAGCCATTGCCGGGCATGGGGATGATTACATTGTCAGCGCCCGGGATGATGGGGAAGTTGCGCGGATCGGTTTTGAGGCCTTCAAACATGCTCTGGGCGAGCAACGAGGCCTGGGTCACGTCTTGGGAGCGCTTGCTGGCTTCGATGCCGTAGGGAAACACGCCGACAATTGACAATAACCCAAGGGTTAACATCACGGCGGCGATCATGACCTCTAACAGCGAAAAGCCGCTGTCGTGGCGAGTCGATGGATGGTGTTGGGCCGAAAACTGTCGCGGCATGGGTTCCTCCAGGCTTAACTCTGTTCTTCTAATAGGTCGGTGGGCCACACGCCAAACACGGCGTAGTCATAGACCCGGGTTTTTCCTGTTAACCACAATATCTCAATGGTGTTGATTTTGTATCGAACATTGGCGTCTTCTTCGCCGCCTTGGGTGTCGTCAGCAACCGCAGGGCGAATATCTTCGTATCTGAATGCCTTGCCGCCGATTTCATAGGTTTCATTGTCGCGGGTCAGATGGAACACGGCGGGCATCTCACGCGGCCTGGCCGACTGTTCGCCGCCCTCGAAGTAAATTTTGCTGAGTTGGCCGCGCGGGTTGAATTGAATATACAAAGGGTTCGGGTCAGAGCCGTCATTGACTTCGCTGACCAGGGTGTTGCCGACATTGACCAGTGAGACGCCGTCAGGCAGGGTGTCAGGGTCGGTGATAATAAAGGTGTTGGGGCCGCCATCTTTGGTGCAAAAGGCTTCTTCTTCAAAATTAAACTCTTCGCAAACTTTCCCTTCGATCCAGATGCGGGCGGGCTTGGTGCGCTGGCCCGAGCTGGCTTCAATCTTGCCTGGGTCGATGACCACGCGGCGCGACTGGCGCATGGCGATGGCCATTTGCCGCGCCTGGACCAGGTTGGTATTGATGATGGATGTCACTGACGAGACGCGGCTGCTGTTGATCTGGTTCACATAGCTGATGGCGCCGATGCTGGTTAAGACGCCGATGATGCCAATCACCACAATGATCTCGACCATTGAGAACCCGGCGTCATGGCGGGGCGGTTGGCGGTTGATTGCGATTTCGTCTTTGGGTTGAAGGTCTTTCATTAGACTCTCGCCTGTTCGTTTTTCCATTTTCAACTGGTTTTGTATCTAAGCGCTATTTTGTTGTGTTGACTTGCGCGTCGGTTTCCATATGGGTGTTCGGGCAAACAATATCACAATGATCATAATTTGTGGGCGAATGCGGCGTCATCATACAGACCGGGAAAACATGCAAGTGTTTGGATGCAAACGTATTTCTGTCATGCTCACGATTGTTGATTGACGTCCATCTGCGAAGCAGACCGATTCCCCGCGGCGACCACACGACCGAGCCTGAACGACGTGCGTTCCGACATATCAGACTGAGCGTTCTCGAACGTACCGATTTATTCGGCCAGGCACTCAAACGCGAATGCGCCAGCGCGACCCCATACCCGATTGGCGTTCGAAACGGCTGCCCATTTTTCTTATCGACAATATCATAAGGCCGCACAAACAACCACAAAAAGTTACAACAAAAATAGACCGCGACAATAGTATATGGAAAACTTGGCTGCTTTCCAGGCGCACCCCCTTGGAAAAACACCCTTTTCTGTGATAAATAGGTGGAAAGCATGAGTTAAATCTCTAAGGGAGAAATAGCCTGCCATGGAACGTTTTATATTATTAACGCTATTTTTGTCAGTGGTTTGCACCCAAGTTGAGGCACAGCGGGGCTTCAAACTCAAAGACGGAGACACCATTGTCTTTTTGGGTGACAGTATTACCCAGGCGGCAACCCAGCCTGAAGGTTACATCAGCCTGTTTGATTTATTTTGTGGTGTAAATGGGCATGAAGTCAAACCCATCAATGCGGGAATCAGCGGTCACAAGTCAAATGACATGCTGGCCAGGGTTGATAAAGACGTCTTGGCTCATGATCCTGACTGGGTGAGCGTGTCATGCGGCGTCAATGACGTCTGGCACCAATTCAACGATCCTCCACGCGGTACGGATTATGACAATTACACCAAAAATATGACGCAACTCATTGATAAAATTCGGCAAAGCGGTGCGAAGGTTCTCTTGTTGACATCGACGCCAATCGACGAAAACCTCGATAGCAAAGAAAACAAATTGCTCAAGAAATACAACGCCTTTCTGCGCGGCCTCGCTAAAGATGAGGGGCTGTTGCTTTGTGACCTGAACCAGGCGTTTGAAAAACGCTTGTCGATGAAAATGTTTCCTGAAACAAAATTGCTAACCACCGACGGCGTCCATATGAACCCGCGCGGCAACCGCCTGATGGCGCGGACGCTATTGACCGCGCTTGGCGCCACCCGGCAAGAACGCCGCAAAGCCGAAAACCGTTGGGAACTCGTGAACAATATGTTTGAGATGGGAGAATAAGAATGACCACTGCATCAACCAAGACAAAAACCAATTCGACGGGTCGCCGTGGTTTTCTCAAAACCGCCGCCGCTGGCGCCGCCTTCCCGATGGTGAACTTTGCCGTCAATCCGTTGCGCAGCGCCGCCGCCAATAAACGAAATATCATTTTCATTTTTATTGACGACATGCGCCATGACTCGATGAGTTGTATGGGGCATCCGTTCTTACAAACGCCCAACCTCGACCGTCTGGCGAAGGGAGGCGTGTTGTTTAACCACGCGTATGTCACTACATCGCTGTGTTCGCCCAGCCGCGCCAGCGTATTGAGCGGCCAATACGCCCACATTCACGGCGTTATGGACAACAGCACGCCGCTGCCGAGCGACACCGCGACCTTCCCTCAGGAACTACAGAAGAACGGCTACGAAACCGCCTTTATCGGCAAGTGGCACATGGGCGGCAGCAGCGACGCGCCGCGGCCCGGGTTTGACCACTGGGTGAGTTTTAAAGGCCAGGGCGTCTACAACAACCCCACCTTTAACGTGAATGGAACGTCAATCAAACGCGAAGGCTACATGACTGACTTCCTGACTGATTACGCGGAAGAGTATATCAAGCGCGACCATGACAAGCCGTATTTTATGTATCTATCTCACAAGGCGGTGCACGCCGAATTTTACCCCGCCGATCGGCACAAAGACGCGTATAGCGATGTGAGAATCGAACACCCCGCCTCAATGGCGAACACCAAAGAGAACTATCACCGCAAACCGCAGTGGGTGCGCCGCCAACGCCACAGCTGGCATGGCGTCGATTATATGTATCACGACGACACCGACTTTGATAACTTTATTCTCGACTATAACCGCACCATGCTGGCTGTTGACGACAGCGTGGGCCGCGTGATTGACCTGCTCAAACAGCGTGGCGAGCTCGACAACACTCTCATCATGTTCATGGGCGACAACGGCTTTTTACACGGCGAACACGGCCTCATCGACAAGCGCTGTATGTATGAAGAATCAATCGCCGTTCCGCTTATCGCCCATTGCCCCGACTTGTTTAAAGGCGGGCGCCGCACCGACCGCATCGGCCTCAATGTTGATATCTGCCCTACCATTCTCGACGCGGCGGGCGTGAAGGCGCCCGGCAGCGTACAGGGCCAATCGCTGTTGCCGGTCTTCAGCGGCGCCGACGACAACTGGCGCGAAGGCATGTTGTATGAATATTTCTGGGAACGCGCGTTCCCGCAGACGCCGACGGTGTTGGGGGTTCGCACCGAGCAATACAAATATATGAACTACCACGGCGTCTTCGACCTAAACGAACTCTATGATCTTACGAATGACCCTCATGAGATGCACAACCTGATTGACGAGCCGGGCTACCACGACGTTCAGAACGACATGCACCAGCGATTGACGTCGCTGCTCAAAGAATACGGCGCCAGCATGGTTCCAAATTTTCGAGCGGGATAATTATACTTAACTCGAAGCAGATGACAAAACTCGGGGCGGTCAATTGATCGCCCCGGTTTGTTTCAGTGTGTGGGATGAATTATCCCTGCGGTTTGTCTTGGTCTTCGGGTTGGTTCATCTCAATAGGTTCTCGCGGTGTTTCGGGCTCAAGCGGTTGTTCAGGTTCGTCAGATTCAGTTTCATCTGGTTCAGACTCCAGCGCTTCGGCTTCGGCGTTAACCGCCGGCGCGATGCTTCCCGTGGCGGTTTGGGGTTCGCCGGGGATGGTCCATAACAAACGAATCATATAAGCCAACACCAACAAGCCGATGACGAATGTTCCGAAGAACAGATAGAGGCTGGTCCATTCAAAATTGGGGGTGAGGTCGGCGAATGTGTAGTATTGCTCCAGCGAAATGGCGCGCACCAGGTCGCGGCCCATTACCATGCCAAACAGGGTTAAGAACGCGGTCAACACGGCGCCCCAATAAAACTTGGGTTGGTCGCGCTTGATAAAGGCGACGATCAAAAAGGCCAGTGAAGCGAACGCGGTCAACACGCCGACCGTCCAACCGACAAACATGATGCCGTTGCCCATGAAGGCCTTGAGGCGGTCGCCGCCTAACATGCCGAGATAGGCGAGCCCTAGAATGATCGCCAGCAAGGTCCCGGTCTTTCCCCACAGCAGCCCGTTTTTATACATCCATTCCGCCGCGTCGGCTTTCGACGAATGGTAGCGCAGTTGAAAGCGCGCGATGCCTGCGACCCACAGCCCGGCGATGGCGATGGCGCCGGTGACGTTGTGTAAGTAGCGCGTCCAAAATTCGGATGTGCCGACGATGAAGCTGCGCTCTCCAGCGTAGATGGCCTGCCACAAGTCAGGCTTTTCGACCAGCATGGCGTTGTTGGTGAAAATAGCGGCCACGGTGAGAAACAAAACCAGATTCACTAATACAATCAGGCGGGTGAAGATGGTCGCCTTTTTATCTTCGGGCCTGACCGCGATCATCACATAAAGCAGGTAAAACGCCAACATGACCAGGCCGAGAATCGCCATCCACCCCCAGCCCATCATGATATTGGCAGTATAAAAGAACTGGCCGTAAAGCACCTGGACGAATAACAAAGGTGCGATGCCCATCGTGATCGCCAGTGACAGCGCGACGGGCATGATTTTGACCATCCAATAGTTGGCTTGGGAGGTATTGGGGCGCCCGCCGAATAGCCATTCGTTGACGGTGACGATTAGTGTGCCGCCCAAGACGTAATTCATGAAGATGAAGTGTAAGACCAGGGTCAGCCAGCCCAGAAATTGAAAGAGTATCGGCGGAGCAGGGATGCCCAACGGGTCTGTCGGTGGAATCAAACCATTCACAGCGCGTTCTCCTTTATGAGTTGCGTTCGCTGGTTTCAGCGCGCAGCCCCATCGCGGCTTCTTGTTCGCGATGGAGGTTTAACAGATAGTGGGTCATGGCCTGAAGGTCTTCTTCAGGCCCCACAAAGGGCGGCATAAACGCCTGTTCGATGTGCAATTTCTCAAGCGAGTGGCGAACCGAATCTTCTGGCCAGTTCATGATCAGCGGCTTGATTCCATTCACGCCGTCAAGCGTGTGACAGCGGCTGCACTGCGCCTTGTAGAGCGCTTCGCCGTGTTGGTCGATGGTCAGGTTCTCAGGGTCAGCGCCCATCTTCACCAGCGTCCAAGGCGCCCAAGCGAGTGTCCCTTCTTCTTGGAGGCGTTCTACGTCGTCAACCAAGATTCCGTTTGAGTACATATAATCATAGATGATATAGGGTTTGCGAACGCCTTCGCGAACGAATTCCATCGCGCCGGTCGCGATAAAGGCGATCATGCCAAGCAAGATCGCGGTTTCGAGGTTGATATAGCGCTTACGCCAAACCAGCCCGAAATATGCATACAACCCAACGAGGGTCGAAGCCGCCACGCCAAATAGAAAGAACATGGTCATGGCGATGGCGCCGCCCATCACCATTTGCCGCGATGGCTCGGGGACGTACATAAAATACCACGCTGATGCTGGCGCCATCAGCGCCAGCGGGATCAGGCATTTACCGCCTGCGGTGATGATGTGATGGCGTTCTTCGCGTGAATAGCCGCGTACCAGGTTGGCGATAATCGCGACGAAGATGCCGACAAGTGACAGCGCGCTAATGGTGCGCAATACCAGCGAAGGCCAGTAGGTCGGGTTGAAGAAACCGTCCCAGAAAAAGCGGGTTTCGAGCCAGGCGCCGGGGGTGAGCATGAAGGTCAGAATGCCGTTAATAATGACCAGGCTCATAAAGGCGGCGATGGCGTAGATCCAACCAATCATGTTGTGGCGGCCCGGGGTGAGCTTTGCCCAGGTGTAGTAGTAGATGTACCCCGCGATGATCTCGACGAAGAAGAAGACCCATTCGGTCGCCCATCCCCAGACAAACTGGTGGATCAACGCCGAGGTGGCGTCAGGGCTGACGATCGAAATTGAAAACCAGATACCGACGCCTGTGATGGCGCCAAAGATAAACGGGCCGAGAATAAGATATTGGCTGAAGTCTTTGAGGAACCGCAGCATCAGCTGGTCATTCGTTTTGAGGGCGCGCCATTCGGCCCATGCAGAAAACAGGCCGGCGCCGACGGCGAAATGAGCGACGAATACATGGACGGTGGCGATGATAGCGATCACCATGCCGCCGCCGAGGATAGGGACGTCCCAAATCGGGAATTGCATCGCGAAATCCTTTCTGAAGATGAAATCAATCTAGGGGGATCACGTTTCCGCGATTGTCATTCAGTATACTAAACCAATGCTTGAAATGAAAAGAGGGCTAGCCAATACAACCTGTGGTTTTATGAAAATCTCATCAAGATTGGCTCATCCGGGATTTGGATACGTTCTCTCAAATTGAATTAGAATTTCCAGACAC
>CAZKYC010000086.1:0-11760 GCA_964556895.1 uncultured bacterium
ATGAACTGCATAACGTTACAGCGCCGGTCATACAACTCGGGCGCGTAATAGTTATAGGCGATGCGCTCCGCCGCCCGGCCGCTGTTGATCTTGGCTTTGGCGGGTTGAAGGTTGTCAGCGGCCTCATTGATAGCGGCGGCCATTTGCTTACAGACAAAGTCGAGGTAGTCCAGATCGGTTGAGACATTGCCGTCTTGATCGGGGAACCCATAACAGTCCGGCGCGCTGTGAGTGTGGGTGGCGGCGATGAGAATATTCTCAGGCGGGATGTTTTTCACCATTGCCTTGACGCGTTTGCCGAGTATTGCGGGGAAGCCCAAAAAATCAGCGCTGACGATGGCGACGCGGGTGTCGTTGTCTTCAAGAACAAGTGCGCGTACGGTCAACTCGCCCAGCGCTTTGGTCGCGGGGTTTGATGGGCCGACGCCGCCTGAGACGGGCAAGAGTGGATCAGGCATCACCGAACGAACCGCGATGGCTGCGTTAAAATCAGCCGCGGCTGAAAACGCAAAGAGAAAAAGTATGATGATGGAGAATTGAATTTTTTTCATTAGAGCGCCTCGGTATGATTCTTGAAATTTGTTCATGGAACCAAACAATCTCCACATTGTCAATTCACGATTGTCTATTCGTTTTAGGTTTATAGTGGTTGCCAGAATTATGTGCGGATTGAGTTTGCGTATCTGTATCTATCGCTGTCCGCCGCGGCGGATACGGGCGCGCTTTACGCACATAGTTTTGACAAACGCTCTCGCCCCAAAAACGATTACGCCAGCAGGCGTTTGGCGCAGACGAAGCGCTCAATGAGTTTGGGTTTTTCGTTCCAGGTTCGAATACACACGTTGTTGTCATCCTCGGCGTGAATGAACTGGCCGGGGCCCATCGCGATGGCGACGTGTGAGATGCGTCCCGCCGGGCCGGCGAAAAAGAGCAGGTCGCCCCAACGCAACGCGTCTTTGGTTTTGGGGGTGGCGACCAGTCGCCCGGCGAGATATTGCTGGTCAGCGTCGCGCGGCAGGTGGACGCCAATTGAGCGATATACGGTATTTGTGAAGCCGGAGCAGTCGATGCCCTGTTTTGATATGCCCCCCCAGACATATTCAACCCCTAAAAATGATTCCGCCGTCTTACGCATGGTCTTGATTCGCTCGTCGTCATCGGGCGCCTGTTGGTTGACCACCGCCACCCAGGCGGATGCGTCAACCGGATGCAGGTGGGACGCCTTTGCCCAGCCAATATATCCGTTGGCTGAATGCAACAAAAACGAGCCGCAGCCATAACGTAACAACACCAGCGCGTCGCCGGGCAGCGCGGTGTCCATGCGCTCAGTTTCTTCAATATCGGCGTAGATGGGGCATTCTTCGGTCACGATGGCGTAACACCCATCGCCCAGAGCCGGGTCGGGCAGCATCGTGACCAAACTGGCGTCGAGCGAGCCGCCGAGAGAGTCAACCGCCCGTTCAAGAACGCGCAGGCTGAACGGGTTTGACGCCCAGCCCTCAAGCCTGACCGGGCCGCAATCCACCGCCGTCACCTCCCAGGCTTGCATGCGCAAGTCAGAATGGGCGCAATGGCCGATGTAGTTACACAGCGTTTGGGCGTCTTCGACGCGGTTGATTGACTCGATGGGGATGTCATCCAAAATGGCGCGAATACGGCGCCGGGGGTATAACAAGGGCATGGTTTTATCTCGCTTCATAGAACCACCATCGCGTCGCCGTACGAATAAAAGCGGTACCGTTGTTCGACCGCGTGGGTGTAGGCGCGCTCGCGCAACTCGTTCCCCATGAACGCAGAAATCATCAATAACAGCGTCGATTTGGGCAAATGAAAGTTGGTTATCATTGCATCGACAATCTTATAGTCATATCCAGGATAAATGTATATGCGCGTCGAGCCAGGGCCGGGCGTGATTTCGCCGCCGCTGGCGGCTGATTCGAGCGTACGCGTTGCGGTGGTGCCGACCGTGATGACGCGGCGTTGGTCGCGTTTCGCCTGGTTGACGGCGTCTGCGGTTGCCTGCGGCACGTCATATTCTTCGGCGTGCATGACGTGGTCTTCGACTCGCTCAACGCGCATCGGCAGAAAGGTATCCAGCCCAACCCGCAGGCTGACCGGCGCCGTTTCAACGCCCTTCGCTTTCAACTCAGCGAAAACTTGCCGACTGAAATGAAGCCCCGCGGTGGGCGCGGCGGGCGAGTTGTAATCAAAACGGTCGCGGGCGTAAACCGTTTGATAGCGTTCGCGGTCTTGGTCGCTGCACGCGCCGTTTTGGCGCTCGATGTAGGGCGGCAACGGGATGCCGCCGTGAGACTGGAGAACGTCGTCCCAATCGCCTTGCCAGTCAAAGGCCACGATAAAGCGCCCGTCGTCGAGCGTCTCTTTGACCGTGCATGACAGCATATCAGAAAACACCACTCTCACGCCGGGCTTGAGGCGTGAGGCGCGATAGGCGATGACCTGCCAATCGGTGTTTGAATGAGGCTTGAGTAAGAGCATCTCAATCTGGGCGCCGCCGGGCGCCTTGGTCCCAAACAACCGCGCCGGGATCACCTGGGTGTCATTCACCACTAACAAGTCGCCTTCTTGAAGAAACGAGGGCAAGTTTGAAAACGTTGAGTCTGTCAGCGAGCCGTCAGCGCGGTTGACCACCAACAGGCGCGATTGGTCGCGTTTCTCGGCGGGGTGTTGGGCAATGAGGTCTTGGGGCAGGTGGTAATCAAATTCTGCGACGTCCATAGTATTGGTTACTTTCCCCCGCCGCTGAACAGATTGAGAAGGATGGTGAGAACGACCGAGATGATGATGCAAGTCACAATGGGGAAATAAAACGAGACATTGCCCGACTTATTTTCGACGTAGATGTCGCCGGGCAACTTGCCGATAAATGGGAGTTTGGGGCCAAACCACAGCGCCAGCCCCAGCGCGATTATGACCACGCCGAAGATGACCAGAGACTTGCCGATTGTTGAGTAGACGCCGGGTCCCATCGTGTTCTCGAACTTCCGCTATAGGCTGGCGGCGAAATGTTGATTATTGTATGACTATCTTACCTTGATTACACGATTCGAGGAGTGCGGCTTTGACGCAAGTGGTATTCATAAACGCCCAAGGCCAGGTTGAGTATCGTCCGGTCGGCGTCCAGCCGCCCGGCGAGGGCGAGGTTCGCGTCAGGGTCTATCTCACGGGCGTCGAGCAGGGCCTGGATCTGGCGTCGTTGCGCGCGGGCGCAGAATCTCAACCCGGCGGTTGGGGCGTCGGCAAGATCGCCGAAGTCGGGCGCGGGGTTAGCGGCTTTCGCAAAGGCGACTGGGTTCACGCCCCGATGGTGCATTCGCCCGAGCAGGTTTTGCGCGCCGAGGTTGTTTATCCCTTGCAATGGTTGCGAAAGGAATTTGCGGTGTTTGTCGGGCCGGGGGTTCACGCCTTGCGTTGCGTCAACGCCGCCCGCATCCGCTACGGCGACCGCGCCGCGGTGTTTGGCATGGGCGCGGTGGGCATGATGGCGCTTCAGTTTGTCAGCCTCAACGGCGCCTCTGAGATCATCGCGCTCGACGCCCACGCGTCGCGTCTGCGCATCGCCCAACGGCTGGGCGCGCACGGCGTAGTCCAACTCGACTCGCCCGGCGCCTTTCTCGACGACCTGCTTCAGATGGACGCGGTCATCGAACTCTCAGGCTATGACGACGCCCTGCGCGCCGCGTTTTCAAACGTGCGCCCCGGCGGCTCGTTTGTCACCGGCGGGCAAGGCTATTCAACCCAGGCGCTTGAAGAGGTCGCGCAACGATCACGACAGAAAAACGTACGCATGGTGTCGAAGGCCGACATCGAAGACCCCAGCAACATGCAGGAACGGGTGATTCGCAGCCTCAACAATCAACAGGTGATCGTCTGGCCCATTATTTCACATATCGTTCCCTTCGCCGACGCTCCCGCCGCTTACCAGGGCATCCAATCCGACCCCGAAACCCACACCAAAGTCTTGTTTGAGTATGAGTGAGCGGAGAGGGGGCAAGGTCTCTCAATCAACGGACAGCCAAGTAGGGGGGGGGACGGCGCGTCAGCGCCTGGAGAAGGTGAATTTCGAGAAGCCAATATAGAGAATAGCCCTTCGGCTCAACATTTGCTCGTGGCCAATCTATATTGGAGCGCGCGTGTCCACATGTGCATATTGGTATACCGCCTCTGTGGACAGAGGCGCTGTAATGTCTTCTACAAATTCACATCCTGTTTCACCACGGCGATTTCCCAGGGCATGACGGTGACGATGAACGTGCGCGCGCCGTCGGTGGTTTCGTCTTTGATTGTGGTCCCATCGTGATGAGGGAATTCAGGATGCAAGACAAAGTGGTTCATTGTTTTTACGAGACTCTGAGAATACTTGTCATAAAACTTGATGGAGCATTCGACCGGCTCATCGTTGAAATTTGAAAACACGACAACATCGTCGTCGCCCTGATATTGATAGATGCTGACGCCGTTCGGGCCCTGGGCGTGGATGCCGCGCATTGGCAGAAAGGCCTTTTGAATCTGCCAGACCACTTCATCCGGCCAGGCGCTGACATCCAACATGCGCGGCGGCAGGAACTGTTCGCGGTCGGGGCCAAATTCGTCATGGCGAAAGGTGGGGAAGTTGATGGTACGAATCAGCCCGACGCGATACCCGCGCGCGTCATAGATGTTGGTGAATAAAATGGGCACGCTCGCTCCATCGACAATCGCGGCGACATGCACCCGCGCCTCTTCGGGCCAGGGCAGGGCGCGCACCAGGAATTTGTTATCTTCAACGTCGATGACTTTGTCTTTTACCCAAAAGGCGTCGACTTCGACGAGTGGTTGCTTGAGGTCCATCGGTTTGGAGTAGCCCGCGTATTCGGCAAACTCATGCCGTTCCAATGCTTGAATAAAGTCAGGCGTGGTCAACCAATGGCCGCCAGACTCGATTCGCTCAATCATGTCCGGGTCGTCCGCCGCCTGGCGCGGCAGAAACGTATACGCGCCCGGGCGATAGCCATGCGCCAAATCGCTGAACATGGCCGGGGTCAGGCCCATGCAGGCGAGGTAGTCATAGATATACAGATTGGCGCCGCCCAGCGAGTCGCTGGCTTCGCTGTGCGCGGGTTTATACGAAGGGATGCCAATCAGGCGCGCGTCGCCGACAATTTCGCCCAATGTTGAGACTGCGGCCTGGCGCTGGCGAAACGGCTCAAGGCAGTTATTGTTGGCGATGATGCTGCCTGATTCAAATAGCGTGAGTTCGCGGGCGCCCGCCAGGACGGATTGATAGGCCTGCATCAAGTAGGCGCCGGGGGCGCAATCGCCAAAATCAAACCAGGCGCCGCCGATTTTGCCTCCCGCGAACGACTTGAGATACGAGTAATTGATAAACCCCTGGGTGGGTTGAACGAACCCAAAGCGTACTGTGCCGGGGTTGCGCGTCTCGGTGCCGACCCAGATGCGGTCATAGAGGCGGTGGCCGGTCTCGACGTTGTAGCCAAAGCGGTGAAAGCGGTCGTACCATTGCGGGTATTTCAGTATGATTTGAATGTCTGGGTTGGCCGCTCGCGCCGGGGCGATGATGTAATCCTTCGAAATCTGGGTCATCAGTTCAAGGCGATACTGTGACCAGGTTCTCTTTCCTTTTTCTTGGCGAGAGCCGGTGCTTTCATCGTCGGTGGCCAAAAAGTCGTCAACGATGAGTTCGTCAAACAGTGGGGCGATGCGGGTGATGTGGTTGGCGAGGTCGCGCTTGGTGTCTTCGGCCTGGTAGTTCAGCCAGATACCGGGCTTGTCAGAATCAACGCCGAACCCCTCGCCGAAAATCGTCGCGACGCCCGCGCTCACCTGGATGCCGTTCTCAAGCAGGGCGTCGCGGGCGGCGCTCAGCGTCTCAAGCGGAACTTCCTTGCCGCTGCGGATGGTTTCAAGATACACCTTCTTGATGTCGAGAGGTTTCAGCGAGTCGATGGTCGATTGTGATGTCGCCGGGTCGCCAAACAGTTGATTGACCTGGCCCGCCGTGACATAGGTTTGAAATTCGACGGGCTGGCAATAGCCAGTTGATGCCGCCGCGCAAATGAGACAAACTAGAACAGGAACTATGCATCGCATGGAATGGCCTCTCCAGAAAATTCAGCATCTTATGCCTGCATCATGCTAGATTGCCGCTAAACTGTCAAATCAAGTTTTCGGAAGATTCGTATTGAGAAGAAGTTGAACTACGAATGGCCGCTCGATCTATCATCATCACCCTGTCAATTTGGGGAGCGATTATGGTCGCTTCAACAGCGGGGTTTTTTTATCTCGCCTATACTCCCCAAGCCATTCTTTTTGTTGAGACCTACCAGCCCGGCGCATCCTATAAACGGGCGAAAGACTTTATCGAAGTAGAAGACTATGTACAAGCGCTCAAGTGGTATGAACGCGGCGTCAAGTATTTTAAGCAACTTCACGAAGAGTCGGGCTTAGACCGACACAAAATTTTTGTTAGCGAAGGCCTGTTGGGTATCGCCTATATCTACCATACAAAGATTGAGCCGCCGATGCTTGACCTGGCGGAAGACTATTATGTCGAAGCGCTTGATTGGTATTCAGACTGGAACCTGGCCCAGCCCTACTATTCATTGGCCAATGTCAGATATGACGCCGGTATGTATGAAGACGCTATCGAACCCCTGACTACAGCAATCCATAAAGGCCTGGCGCCCACCAACCTTCAGGCGCTATACCTAAGGGGGCTGTGTTATTTTAACGTAAACCAGTATGAACTCGCTGCGAAAGACTGGATCAACTACCTTCGGTTTTATTCAGGCCAGATTCCGACCGAGCGCTGGAACCAAATGGCGCAGTTAAGCGAGAAGGGCGTCGATACCCCAGAGGCGCTCTTCATACGCGGTCTAGAGCGGTTTGTCAGAGAAGAACCCGAACAATCGCTTGAATATTTTGAACAAATCTCTGAACAGGATTCATTCGATATAGCAAGCAAATATTATGTGGCCCAGCTCAATGGAACCCCTACCGATTCGGGCTTTGGCAACAGAGAAATAAGTAGTTTGTTTCCCAAAGAAACCAACCAACCCCAGATCAGGCTTTGGGAGCGGTTTGTCGATATCTATTGTGTAAACGAAATGACTGCGACTATATCGATGACGCTGACAGTGAAAGGCAACTCACCTGAGCCGCACCGAATCGCCTTCTACCGAAACGATGTTCTGTGCGAAGAACTCATAGAAAAAAACGGTGAAACCAATACCGTGAAAATTACTTGCAGCTTTTCCGCTGGTAAGAACGTCCTAAGAATACGGGAGGAAAACCCGTATGAACACTCTGATGGAAATGGCGTATTTCTCTTTTCGCTATCCATCAAACCAAATAAATAAATGAAGATGTGTGTTTTCATCTTTATGAATAACGAAAAGGGATGTTAAATCGTTAAGCAACTGATGTATAAGTTGTAATGTTTTAACTCTTATCCCAACTAGTTAGTTGATCAATAGAAAGGACCGTTCAGAGATGGACCGTTCTGTAAAGTATCAATTTGTTTCTCTATTCAGTGTTGTATTGATCGCGTTGTCAGTTATTGGGTGCTCTCAACAACCTCCCGAGCCAGCCCCAGAGCCGCGCGTATTGAACGTGACCGTACTGCAAATTGACGGCTCGCCAAATACCGAAAAATTTCAAGCGAAACTTAATGAATACGCGTCTGAAGATGAACTGTTGACGATAAACACCAACGTCAAACAAGTAGCGTCGACAATAACCAATTCTGACTTATTGGCCGCTTTATCCGGCGTCGACCTGGTTGTGTTTCCCTCATTGTTAAACCGGCAGTTACGCGAACAAACAAGCGCGTTTCATCCTATTGAACTGAGTGGTTCCATGCCAGACCACATCGCTTCCGCCTACGCTTCGCCTGATTCGGGCAATGTATGGGCTGCGGCATTTGCCTTAGACCCGGTTGTGTTTGTTCAAAAGGCGGGAATTTCACGGGCGGCTGGTTACTCTGGCGCACTGACGGAGTGGTCTCAATTCCGTACATTAACGTCCATAGAACGAGTGCGTGGTAACCAAGAAGCGTTTTGGGTGTTTTTAGAATCCCAAAACAGCCTTCAAGACGCTTGGGCGTCGTATCTGTTGGCGTTCAATTATGGAAACATGCAAACAAATCTATACGACCAGTGGGTAAGAACTGTTCAGCAAGCAATCCTTGAAGACGCGAAGGCGTTTTCGCATTCTTCTGAGGCTGAGGTTGTTGCACTTCCGAAATTGAGCAACCTGAAGGCATTTCTTCAATCAACCGCCTATTTTCTATCGGCCCGCTATTCTGAACTCTCTCAGCTGTCAGAAGATGAATTATCGCGTGTCGTAATAACACCATATCCTTTAGAAACGGGCTCGGAACGCATTACATACACATACGCAGCAGCGGCGCCTCTGAATGCTGCGAACCCTGATGACGCCAAAGCGCTGGTGGATAAATTTATGTCTGACTCGACCGCTTTGGCTGCGACGCTTGATTGTTTGCCTTCAAATCCTAGCGCCCAAAACGGGGTGTTAAATTTCGAAGAAAATAGCCGATTTTTAATTCGGGAAGCAAATCCAGAAATTACGCATGATGAAATTCAAGAAATCTTCTCCAACGATGTACAAAATCTTGGCGAAATTATCAGTAAGATATTTGACGATTTCTTTCCCGGACAGGGGAACGTTTAAATAGAAAAAAAGCTGCTGCATACTAATTTTTTTAGAATTAGCGTTGACAGCGTTTTTGGCTTGTGCTAAAGTTGACAAACTTGTGTGGGATCATGAACCAAAGTTTATGGAAATTAAGAACTTACGAGCGGGACAAATTGGCGTTATCACTGGAACGTTTGGCCCAAACGCCGTAACCCTATATTTTTGAAGTGGTTGCGAGCCTTCTTGTTGGTGTGTTTGTGGGGTATGCGTTCCGATTTGCAGAGAGGAAGGAACCGATCTTCTTCTAAGGAAAAATGAAATAAGGGTCTTATCTGTATAGAGATAGATAAACCAAAGCAATGGCCTCTTTTGGTTGGCATGTAAGGTGCTTACTAAAAGATGGCTGCTTTGTTTGAATATAAAGTGGTTCTAAATGTTTTCTTGGACTGAAAGGGAATTTGTAAACATGGATCTTGTAAAATCTAACACCGATGTTGTTGATATTGATTTTTCGGAGGGCGGAATGTTAAAACTGGAATCAAGTAAATCTAGCAATAAATTAAATCTTGGACGAAATCAGGCAGGTAAAGGAGTTATCATGAGGAAGTCATTCGCCAAATCGCTGATGGGAGTAAAGTCCTTTTTCTTGTTTATGCTGGCTGTGGCGCTTCTATTTGGAGCAAGCGCGACAACGGCGCAGAACCTGGAATTTGTGGAGCTGAGCACTCAGTATTACAAAGACGGGTCTCTGAATGGCAGCCCGATCAAGTCGGGCGCTGTTTTGGTTGGTAGTGATGATTGGCGGTCTACATCCGGCGATCAGGTTGGCGGCGCCAATAAAGACGGCGACCTCAAACTCGACGCAGACGCCCCGAAATATTTAAAAAACGTGGTTGGGATCACCTTCCCGATCATTGCGAATATTCAGGCGAAAGACGGTGCTGTCACCAACGGTGAAGACTATGCCTTGATGGCCGTTGTTCGCGGCGTCACTCCTTCAATTGTTACAGACGTTCGCAGTGGAACCACTGCCGACGCGATCGCGCTGGTGAGCGCCACCTTTGATTCAAAGTTGTTCGCGAGCACGCTGAACGCGACAAACATCACGGCTGTCTCGCCAACAAGTGTTTTTGCGATTGGCGCCGATACCAACGGTCTTCCTGCTTCGATCGAAGTTAATTCGACAACCACACTGGTTTTCGTCTGGAAAGACGCGAGTGTTTTGGAAGCGACAAATAGTGATAAAAACGACACCGACGAATCGCTTAAAGCGGCCATTTCTGTTGCTGGCGCAACAGCGGCCACCAACTCGAACTTCGTTGGGTTTGAAACGGATGACTCTGGCCCTGTATATGTAACAGGCCTTTTAACAGACGGTGACAACAATGTGAAGACTACGATTGTTGCAAAAGCCGAATTGTTCGAAAACGGCGCGTCATTGGCTGCTGCGACTAACAAGCCTTCGCCAACTGGCGTTGAATTTCGAACCAAAGACCGCTTGACAATCGAAACGCGCATAACAGAAAACGCGAGCCTCGACGGTGAGCCGAATGAATACTTTAGCGCGGCTGGCGACTCCTTTAAAAACTTTAGTGCAGATACAGGTCAGGGTTCTGGCGCTGGCGGTAATAAAATGACCGTCTTGTATGACGTTGATGTCCAGAGCGGCGGCCAGGCCATTAACTCAGCCTCTGCTTCAAATGGCACTGTTGTTTATGCTTCACGTACTGTTAGTTCTGACGTCATCATGTCAATCACAGGTGTGGTTCGCGATGATGCTCAAACAACAGGCGCGAATTTGGGGCTGCAAATCGCCTTCTCAGTTGCAGACGATATTGGTAACACCTCATCAATCACAACAACCGATTTCAAAATTGACACCGTTCAGCCGATTATCGTTAAGATGGACGCCACCACCGAAGGTGAAATTGGTAAACAATACAGCAGTGTTTATGGTAAGGGTAAGATCGGCGCCAATAACCCAAGCGCTGACAACGTTGACTTTTATGTCAACATTGACCCCGCTGGCGAAGATGTAACAACGGCTACCAAGGCTAAGGCATGGGCCAGCCTTTCAATCTCTGCTACATCTACTCTTAAAGACAATACTGCCGCTGGTGGTATTTGGACTAGTGATGCTGCCAAGACGATCAATACTGTCACAACAGCAATCACTCAATTATTGGCCTTGCCTGATACAGTCGCGGGTCAGGAAATTGACGTTGTTACTGTTTCGGCTGACTTTGCTGCGAACACCAACAGCGCGACCAGCGCGGCCTTTATTGTTCAAGTCAGCGACAATGCTCGTAACTACGCGAGCTTGACAAATGGTACAACTCAGATCGTTTCTGATAACAAAGTGACTTATACCCGTAAGAGTGTATCGAGTAACGAAATCAACGCCGTTACGCTTACTGTCGAAAACGCGGCCCCGATTGTATTAGATGCGACGATTTATGCGACAGGGCTTCCATCTGACTTCTATACCAGCCCGCAAGGCGATGATTCAAACTTCGATAAGTCAGCCTTGTTCCAACTTGTCCAATCGATATCTGAAGTTATTAGCGCTGCGTCAAATGTAAATCTTTCGACAAATGTTCGTTTGGTTACCAAGTTTGGTACCCGCAACCCGGCTCGCGACTATAAAGGCATGCCGATTGAACTCGAAGTCGCCTTCTCGCCTGATGATGCAACTCTTGCAGGTAACGACTGGCGTTTTACTGGTAAGAACGCGGATGCGGTTACCTTCTTTAATCGAATCTTTATCGGTAGCGCTACGACCTACAACGATACAATTCTGAACAGCAGTGTTCCGGCATTTGTCAGTACACCGACCAGTTCGGCTGGCTCGGCGTCTAACCCATGGTCGCTTAAAAGCGCAGGCTTTAACCAGTCTACTGTCAACAAAGCGACTGCAATCTTCCAGTTGACAGATGGCGTTACCTCAACGGTTGCGTTTAACTCCGCAGGCGGGGTCAATGACGCGACTGCCATGATTCGTATTTCAGATACGAACCATAACGTATCAGCCATCTCTGACTCGACCGCTAATGGAAATCACACCAACGCGTTTGACCTTGACGG
>CAZKYC010000086.1:11860-19818 GCA_964556895.1 uncultured bacterium
CAAACATCACGACATGGGCTGATGGTGATGGTTCGCAAGATGGCGTTGTCCGCTTCCCGTTTGTCTTTGCTACAGATAACGCTGCTGGCGGCGACGATTTAATTGCCGAATTTGAGACGGATACTGGAAAACGTTTGATTGGTCGTGAATTTGCAACTATCAGCGCCGACTTCTCTGAAGTTATCACCTCATCCAAGAATGTTCTTCCGGATGCTTCTTCCGCCGTTACGAACAGTTTGCTCAATCCTGCGGCCAATGACACCATTCATGCTACTTGGGCGTTCTTTGTAGACCCATCGAAATCGATCAATTCTGAAATCCTGCCTGATAAAGTACGTTATGTCACATTCACAGCACGCGACTTGTCGGGGAACAAAGAAATCTTCAGCTTCCCGCTAGGTAAAGCAGACTTTAACGTTCCTAAAGTTTCATTCCAGCGCTGGGATATTTCACGTCCTAACAACAGTGGTGGACGTGACGCTGGCGACATCATCGGTACAGTAGTCGGCACAAGCGCCTCAAGCGTTAGCGCCGCGACGATTAGTAAAACCGCGACCTCAACAGTTGTTGTTAAGTTTGAAAATGGTCCGTTCGACACATCAACTCCGATTTCATTGTTGTTAGACGACGCTGGTTCATCAGGCAATACTAACCTGCTTAGTTCACTGATTACGCCAACTGGAACATCGAATAACTCAGGCGGGTCGTTGGTCAGCAGCTCAACAATCGGTTTCGCGACCTTCGTGATTGACTGGTCCAATCATGCATCCGCTTTGGATGCAACCAATGGCGTTGCAAGCGCTAAATTGGTCGCAACCGTAACCGCGGTGACTGGTACTGTCACACAGGGCGCTTCAGCGAGTGGCGCACAAGTTGACGGTGATGCGCCATCGGTTGCGGCTACTCTGAAGGAGCAAACAGTTCTTGACGGCGATAGCGGCACGGACATTTTTGTTCGTCCAAATCGCGTGTTAGTTCTCACGGTTACTGCTACAGTTGATTCCTATGAAGACTCTGCGTCGCTCCTGTCTCGCTTCTCCGCTTCAGGGGACTTCAAAAACTTCAGTAACCCTGCTTCGGCTGATGTGAGAGTTCTAACGCCAGCCAGTGAAGGCTCAGGAGCACAATGGATATACACACTCAACTACACAGTGCCTAATAACTCAGGTGTTACAGCAGCTAACGCAATTGTCAATGTCACTGACATGGCTGGAAATGCCAGTTCGAACACGACTGCTCAATTGAATGGTCAGAATGTTCGAATTGAAACGCAAAAGCCGTCACTTGACATTGTTCGATTGAATGCGACTGCTGACTATGTTCGAACAGGAACAGCGATTACAACCAAAACGCCAATCGCTACCACACAGATCAATGACGTTGAAACGGTACTTACCGGAAAAGGCGGCGCGATTATTGGCGGCGGCGATACTATCGAATACGGCGTTGAAATTACACCAAATGACCCCGTTTTCTCAGACGTGACCAAATTCTCATTCACCGCTGACTTCTCAGGTATTGGTTTAGGTAGTGCTGTTGCGCCGAAAGAGACGGCTAATTTCCTCGGCAAGATGTTCGCAACCTGGGAACAAACAGTTCCAGCGACTGCTACAAGCGTTGCTAACGTATCGTTCCCGATCACCGTTGCTGACCCTGCGTCCCAGAATGGCATCGGAATTACTAAGTTCCCAAAAATCAATGTTGATACCCAGGTAATTCCTGGCGACATTACATTGAATCAATTGAAATTCTGGTCCAACGGTACTGATCTTGGGTCAAGTCCTTCATCTCTGAAAACAACTGGCAATAGCGTAACGGCCACAGTTGTTGTCACCGCAAACTTTGATGACCCGACAGCCGCTGGGACATTATTCAAAGATCAAACAGTGGCAGGCCACTTCTTTGAAAATACAGCCAAGAATGCAACAGGCGTGGCTGAAGTTATTGGTCTTGATTTCACAGGGTTCAATGATAACGCACCAGACACAAATAGTGGTGGAGACTTCGCTGCGGGTAACTTCACACCGCCTCACCCATCAGGTGGAACCAACTTCTCCTTCAGCGTTGTCGCTGATTCTGCTGATAATGCAACGAAAGTAGATAACACTAACTTTAACAGCAACGCCTCAATTGCAGGCAATGCTAAAGTTAATGCGTCTACTGCGTATATCCTTACAGCGACTTGGGATGGCATACCAATCACAAAATCGATCAATAGTGCTGCTTCGTTTATTGCTCGATTAACGGATACAATCGGCAACTCGGTCTCTAAAACTTTAGGTACAGTAGTTATTGATGGCGAAGCGCCAACAATTACTATCAAAGACCTCAAAGTTGTAAGTGGTACGTTTAGCCCTGCGGTTACTGACGCAACGGGTAACATTCTCGCTGCTACACGAGTCAAGGGCGGCGCTTTGATGCAAATCACTTTGGATGTTGATGACAATCCAAATGATGACATTGAAGGCGTGTTGTTGAAACTTGACGAGTATGTCTCATCAGGATCAAAACAATTGATTGCTGGCGTGACTCAATCTAAAACAGGCGTCACAGACACATTTACCGTAGGGTCAAGTATCTCAACCTTCACAGTTGATAAGACCGCTGTTGCGAATGGATCGAAGAGTTTCGATAGTCCTGACTTCTACAAGTTGTCACCGACGAGTTCTTTGGCTAACGTTGTTGTCTCTTCAACTGATACTGTCGGTAATGTGGGTAGTGCCACTTCGACTCAGTTGATCGAAGTTGACAACACCGGGCCGGTGTTGGTCGATTCGCGTGTCTTCGCAGTCTCGAACGACCTAGGCTTGTCAGCCATACAATCGTTAACGCCTTCTTCAAGTTTGTTGAAGAAGTTCAATGCAGACGGTAGCTTCTTACAACTTGGCCGAAGCACATGGATGGTCTTTGCAGGTACGTTTGTTGTTGACGGTTCCGATGCTTCACACTTCGGCGCGATCACTTCTGACGTGACCGCTGGCGACTTCGTTCCAGACACCATTGTGCGGTTCGATTCATCTTCAGTCTCTCAAGGCTCAACAGTATTGGCAGGCGCTAATTCAGCAACGCGCACTCTACGCTTCGGTACATACGCGATTCAGGTGAACGCGACTGCGCCTCCAATTCTCCCAGAAAACCCAACCTTCACCTTTGTTGATAAGTTGGGCAACACGTCCAAACGTGATGACGCGCTTATCGCGATTGACGCCGCCGGACCGCGCGCCAATGAGATATCATTGGTTGTGGATGGTCAAGCAGACGATATTGACAACTTTGCCAACGTTGGAATTGGCAATACTGGCCCTGATCTTGGCGTAAACGCCAACTTCGAGCTGGCGCCTAATAACGTCATCGTAATCACGGCGACAATGTCAACAGCTGGCGGTGAAATTCCTGAAGTTGTCCACGCTGACTTGAGAGCGTTCTATCCTCAAGAAGTTTCTAGTTTGGTTGATCAAGTGTTGCCATCATCCATCATCCTTGATGACGACAACGATCTCGTTGTTGCGAAATGGCAATACTTAACCTATGACTTCAGCAACTTGGTCTATGATCGAAACAGTGGAAACGCGATTCGAACAAATTACCAGACCTTTGCTGATTTGAACTTCTTGGATGATCTAAACACACGCTTGAAAGTTAGTGATGGAACCTTTATACCTCTAGCTTCAAATACAGTCATCTCCGAAGCCACTGCTCAGCGTCCAACAGAACTGGTAACTGAGTCTTGGCCTGGTGGAGTCCCATCCACTGCGACGACAACAGTGGAAAATATCAAGGGTCTACCTGCGATTTGGGTACAACCTGATCCGAAGATTGCAGATAATATTGCGTCGATTACCATCACGGTCGACGTAACTAGCGACAGCTTTGCTAGTTCTCAAACCGCTTCGCGTCTGTTTGCCGTTGATACCAAGCGGCCTGAACAAACTTTGAGCCTCGATACAACCAAGATTGTCCGTGCGTTGCCTGCTGGCACAAAAGTAACGGATACCAGCAACAACCGCTTTGGTTTCCCATTGGCTCAAAGCCAGTCGAAGAGTGTCAGCGATATTCCTAACCGGGTTCGCGGCGGAGACGTTGTTCCGTTCGTCTTCGATGTCACCAACTTCTCAATTTCTGGTTCTAAAGACGACCTGTTCCGTATGTTGCCAGGTAACGCCTTTGCTCCAGGCAACGTGTTTGACATCAGTTCAAGCGCTGCACAATCTATTGTGGTGCTTACAGCGGACGTTAGCCGCTTTGCGACTGGAATGAGTAATCTCCAGGCTGGTTTGGATTCAAGCGTCGCTGCCTACACAGCCTCACTTATCCCAAGTGGAACCCAAAACACCATCAAGGCTCAATTTGATGTGACTGTTTCAGGGCCTGATTCAGGTATCGGCACCGCAGGTAGTGACTCTCGTACAGCCCGCTCAGTTACTGCCACTGTAGTTGATGATGCTGGCAACAAGCCATACGATGACTTCTACACCGATTCAAGCAAACGAACCACAGCTGGTTTGACGGCTGCTGACAAAGTCAAAAACCAACTCTTCCAGCCGCTGGCGGTCGATAACCGCGCCCCAACAATCAGTGGTGAACTTCGTGTTCGCTTGAACAGCGGTTCAGCCGTTAAACCGAATGGTGATCCCGTAACTGTTGGAGAATTAGTGACGAACGACTCCAAAATTTCACCGAACGCCGTATTGGGTGTATCTGCTACAGTGATTGATACTTTAGATAACCCGCTTGATATTCTTAACAATATCAATTATGGCGATCCAAAAATGGATGGGGTTAATCTCGCGGATGCTACGATTCTCTTGATCACTCAAGGCGTCGGCCTGATTGGCACTGACACAATTGACGTTCCGTTTGAAGTTACATTACCAAACGTTGGCGGCGGAGTCAGTTCGAAGAACTTCTTCTTCACAGTTTCTGCCTCAGATACGATTGGTAACTCTCGTACAATCACAACCATCAACCGCTTCCAGTTTGACGGCGATCCAGCCTTGGCGATGGTCGTTGACGGCGTAGAAGCCGCTGATGGCGCTGTGATAACAGCAAATGCCAGCGCGACTACAGTTATTTCAGCGAGCGCGTTTGATGTTGGTGGAATCACTGATATCGCCTGGTCGTCCATCCCGTCAGTCACTGGCGCAACCTTCACTACAACCGCTCCAGTGATTTCTGGCGAGTTTGGTTCGACTGATCTCGTTGTTGTGGCTGATGTCAATGCCACGTTGACTGGTCAAGTGGTCGCGATTGCTTCTGTCACTGACATTAGTAACAATACCAAGCAAGTTGCGGTGACAATTGACTTTAACCAGCCTGCTATCTTTGCGGAATCATTCAGCGGCGCTTTAACGTCTTCCGCTAACGAACCGCTGCCCACAGTGTCGGTTGATTCAACGGTTGTTGGCTATACGCCAAACGTTGGTGAAGATGTGCGTTCTGCCACTGTGGTTGAAGGTCAGACATTAGTGTTGGATCTCATCGCCGCAGATGCGGATGGCGACTCATTTACGTTCTCAGCGACAGGCACCGCTGTTGATCCTGCTAAGTTCGCCAACTCAGTCATTAATGGCACCCAGTTCACATTCCAGCCAGGTTTCAAGGCTGTCACTGGTGCATCAACAGAACAAGACTTCACTCTTGACCTGTCTGCCACTGACAACAACATTCCGGCTGACTTAAGCTTCGTAAACGTAAGGGTTGTTGCTCAATCCGCTACACCTACCTTGAATGTTGAGTCAATCAAGGTCAACGGCGTTTCGGTTGGCGACCCAGCCACCACGCTTCAAATTGACCTGTTTGAAGAAGATACCGTAGAACTCGTTATTAAGGGAACAGATGACGGTAACGAAATTCTCGATATCTTGATTGTTCAACAAAGCCAATTGGCAGGTATCCCGGCGGAAAGCATCACCAAGTCGGCTACTGAAGGTATCGCATACGCGACAATTAGCTACACACCGAGTGTTCTTGACGCAGACGTCATCACACTAATCATGTCCGCTAAGAATTCCACAATCGAAAGCAGCAAGGCGATCCGCGTTTTGAACATTCAGAACGTCAGCCAGGCTCCAAACATCACGGCCCAAGTCAGTGCCAATGGCCAGCCTGCTGAAGCCATTGTTGCTAACGGCTCCGTGTTCGCATCACAAGGCCAAGTTGTTAATTTCACCTTCGATATCATTGACATTGACGGTGATGCGATCCGTATCCCGACAGCCAGCGCTGTTGGTGACGCTGTTGGTTCTTCTGACGCGCCTGGTGTAGCGACTCCGATCTCTGACAGCCAGTTCTCATTGGCCTTCTCAGTGACGGTTGCTTCTGATGCGGTTCCTGGTGCGGTGATTGAGGTCATTGCTAGCGCGACTGACACATCAATACCTGTCAACAAAGCGCGCGCAGTCAGTTACTTCATCCATGTACCGACTGGTCCTGTACCCGTTGCGGCGCCATACGACGAAATCGTTGTTGCACAAGGCGTTGGTGGACGTTCGAACGTGAACCTGCGTAACATGGATCCGACGGTTGACGCCAATGGCGACGCCAGTCTCGATTCATTCGATATCACGGCAATCATTGGCTCGTGGGATGCGATGCCAGATGCATTCGAAGCCAATGTTGGCGGTGGTACAGACCGTGCGGTCAACTTCGCCGTGGGTGATGTTGACATGGACGGCAAGTCTGAATTGATCACGACATTCGGCCCAATCTCAGCCACAGCCGAAGCCAATTCGTCCAACATGGTTGTAATTCGCAATTCGACAGGCACGGTTCCGCTGCCTCCGATCGGTAACGTCTTCCCAGATCAGCCTGATTCTTCACCGTTGATTCTGTATCCGACTGGTGAACTTCGCGCTGCAGTGGGTGACTTCATTGGTACAGGCACAAACCAAATTGCCTTCGCGCAAGGTACTGGCAGCACAGGCGCCTTACGCTTGTGGCAATGGAACGGCGGCCTCGACTTCGCTAACGGTACAACCAACTATGACATCGTTGCTCAGTTGGCCAATCAAGACGATCTCGACGCCGACAGTGGTTGGATCATGTCAGATGATCTGGTTGCTTCCAATGCTGGCGCTGGTTACTCAATTGTCGCTCATGACTTTGATGGCGACGGCAAAGATGAGTTGCTCGTTGGTCAGAATGGTCCGTTGGGCTTAATCCAAGCGATTTCACTCGGCGTGCCAAACGCTAGCGTGTCGAACATTGTTCTCGACGCCAGTTACTCCGCCTCCTTGGATGTCTTCACCGCATTTGAAGGTGCAGTGGGCGCCTTCCGCGGCGACCAAGGCGTCAACCTAGCGGTTGCCGATCTTAATGGCGACGGTACGCCTGAAGTCGTTGTGACAAGCCGAGGCGACTCAACAGGCGCAGCGGCGTTGAAGAACTGGATCCTTATTACCAGCCCGGTTGTTTCAGGTGGTCAAGTCACTGCCTTGAACATCATCGGCGGCGGCATCCAGAATGCCTTCTCGCTGCCTGAAGGCGCGAACCCATCCAACGGTCTTAACATTGGCGTTGGCGAGTTCTCCGGCTTCTCAAGCGACGGCCAAGAGTTGGTTGTTGGTTCTAAGGCGATTGTGACCTACAGCGGTACATCTGCTAGCGTCACCTTGAACCCGCCACAATCACTCTACACCGCGTTGAAGGTCAACTTTGGCGCTGATAACAGTGTCTCGGGTGTTTCTAACTTGATCATTCCGGGTCGCGCGGAAGGTTTCGATGCCTTTAGCGGCGCCTTCGAACCGACCAGTGGTGAAGTCACAGTGACTGGTTACAACACCAACCAGTAACCTGGACATCAAGTCAAAGCAGTAATCAAGGCGGGGGATCGAAAGGTTCCCCGCCTTTTCTATTGACGGGTTGATAAACAAATCTCAATGTCTGTGATATAGTTACTACATGCTAGAGCGTTTGACAAAATTGCGTGTGGTAAGCGCGCCCGTATCCGCCGCGGCGGA
>CAZKYC010000087.1:0-19516 GCA_964556895.1 uncultured bacterium
TTGAGATCGTGTCAGGAAATTGTAATTCAATTTGAGAGAACGTATCCAAATCCCGCATGAGGCAAAATTATTTACCGATACAAAAGCGAGAAAAAATGGTGGTCATGATGTCGGGGGCGAGGCCGCTGCCGTCAAGTTGGGCGATGTCGTTCAACACGACGCGCAGCTCTTCGGCGACGGCTTCGAGCGGCGCTTGGTTGTTTAATAAGCAAACGCTCTGCTGTAAGCGCTCATTGATTTGTTCAAGCAGTCGGGCCTGGCGGTCTCCAATCAGAAACGAGCTGTCGGCGTCAGCAGGTACAAGCGCAGAGACTTCTTGCTGAAGCCGCTTTACGAGTTCTTCTACTCCATCGTCTTTTAGCGCCGACGCTTCAATGAGCGGGTAGTTCGGTTCAACCTCCGCTGTTTTACCTAAATCACATTTGTTCGCAACCAACACAATACGCGCCTGGTCATCGGTCTCGCTCAATTCATCCAACAGGCGCTGGTCTTCGGGCTGAAGCCCAACCGAGGCGTCGAAGACCAACAAGACGATATGCGACGTAGTGAGCAGTTCGCGCGAACGTTCGACGCCAATGGCTTCAATCTCTTCGTGGGTTTCGCGGATGCCAGCGGTGTCGATCAGCGTCACTGGGCGGCCCTTCAGCTCGATGGCGCCTTCGATGCTGTCGCGGGTGGTGCCGGCGTGAGGCGTGACGATGGCGCGGTCGCGGCCTAACAGGCGGTTAAACAGGCTCGACTTGCCGACGTTTGGCTGGCCGGCGAGTACGACAATCACACCCTGCTCAAAGCGCTGTTCGCGCACGGCGCGTTGTTTCAATTCACACGCTTGTTGAGCGAGTGCATTGACCTGAGTGCGCAACTCGCGGCCCAAGTCTTCTTCCAGGGCCTCGTCAGGAAACTCGAGCTGGGTTTCAAGCTCGACCATGGTGGTGGTCACGGATTCACGCAACTCGGCCAACGCTTTTGAAAACGCGCCGTCTAACATGCGCAGCGACATCGACCGTGCCAGTTGAGAGCGCGACTCGATCAGGCTGCCGACGGCTTCGGCCTGGGTGAGGTCCATCTTACCGTTACACACCGCGCGAAAGGTAAACTCGCCCGGTTCCGCCGGACGCGCTCCCTCGCGGTAGAGCAGTTCGAGCACGCGGCGCACCACCGCCTCGCCGCCGTGGCAGTGAATCTCGGTCAGGTTTTCGCCCGTGTACGAATGGGGCGCAAAAAACGCGGCGCAGAGAACTTCGTCGACGGTCTCTTGGGTTTGGGGGTCAACCAGCCGTCCGAACATCAGCCGCCGCGCCTGGTCAAGAAAACCGCGTTTGGGCTGGAACACCCGCTGGGTAATCGCCATCGCGTCGCGTCCGGTGACGCGCACCACCGCCACCGCGCCCCGTCCGGGCGCGGTCGACAACGCCGCAATCACGTCTTCTTTGAGATACAACCCCGCATCAACCATGATGACGATATCGTAGAATGAGGATGATATTTATAAAGGCGGGATCAACAATAATATCATAAGTTGCGATATATCCTTGACAAATACAGTGGGGAGGATGTACCGCACTTTTACGGCGCCATCAAAACCACCGCACTTTCCAGGCGCCGTATGCACATAAGTTCAAAGAGCTGAAAACGATGAAGCGAAGATGAATAAGCCAAGTGTTGGATTGGGTATTGAGCACGTTGCCCATCTCCCTGCGTCGCGCCCGCCGCCGCCCCAGTGAGCGACGGGCGGCTCCGTCGGGGATGGGCTTGCGGGGAGCATCTTTTTTTCATACGATTTCAGAGAACAACTTGGATCGTATCAAAGCCAAAACCCATCTAGGCAAAAATACCGTTTACACACTTTATTGAACAGACCCTCTCTTTGTTCACTTTTTATCTCCTATTTCCTGTTTCTTCTCTTCTGCTGCCGCGCCGCTTCGCTTTGCAGCTTTTGCCAGCCGGTTACGCGAAGCGTTCGGCAACCAACCGACGAAAAGAGTATCAGAGCAAATGAAATCAGGTTTTTCGAATCAAGTTTCAGAACAAAGTGTTTCGCCCCCGTCAGGTCCTCTCAGAGTTCTGTTCGCACGTGCCCTGATCGGCGTCATCGTACTAATTGGCGCAGAAGTGCTGTCCGGTGCTTCACTGCCGGCCGGACTGTGGCACCCATGGACCATATTGGTCACCTACTGGCTCTATTTCGCGCACTTCTTTTTCTTCACAACACTCGCCGTCCGGACTGGCCGGACATCGCTCCCATCCCTCTATTTGTGGGGCGTTCTTTTCGGGCTCTACGAGTCGTGGATCACCAAGGTAGTCTGGCATGGTTACGCCGGAGACGGAAAGCTGGCAATGGGTAGCATTGGACCATACGGGTTCTCGGAGATCAGCATGGTCTTTTTCTTCCATCCTGTGATGTCTTTCGTCCTGCCGCTGACGGTTGCCAGTTTGCTCTATCCCGGTCTGCGCTCTCTATTCCCCGATCTTGTGTGGTTCACCGGTAAGAGCAAAGGAGCACACGCCGTATGGTTCTACGTTCTGCTCTCTTTTGTGCCGATTATGGCAATGAACTCCGGTGGCGTTATGAATCTGGCAGCCAACATGGCTGTGGCACTCCTTCTTCTGCTACTGCTGTCGCGTTTGGCCAAGCCCTCTTCCACAGCCGCAGATGCGCGTCGCATCGTCAACTTCGGCCGCTTTGGCTTTGCCGGCTTATGCGCTTACCTTATGGTGCTGTATGGTGCAGCATACTTCTTACTGCGCCCCGACGGGTTGCCGTCAGTGCCGGTGCAGCTTTTCACTTTCGTCTTCTATGCGTTAGCTGTCTCCGGATTGTGGCTGCAACGCAGACGCGAACCGGTATCCATAGCGCCAGTAGAGAAACGCGAGGTTCGGCTTATTGTCACTTGCTTCGCCGCACTCCTTGTCTTCTCCCTTGTCTGCACGATGCTTACAGGAATGGCTGTTCTGTATCCCGTAATCTTTGTGAATTTCGTCATATGGACGATTGGCGGAAGCTTGCTAACCGTTCTTTGTTGGTTCAAAGGGCTTCGTGAGCGATTGAGTCCTGTCAGTTGAGAGCTATGCAATGGGAAGGATGTCGAACAAGACGGATGCAGGCGATGCTTGATAGCGCGCCTGATCCGGAACGTTAGGCCCTAAGGAGTTTTTTACATGGCCGTGATATGCGGAATTGAACTCAAGTCGTCCGAAGCCATATTCGCGATTGTGGAGTTGGCCGATGGGCAAGTTGGGCATCTTTTTCCATAACCAAGCCTTATATGTGGTTGACCTCAGTTCCCATCCGACACGCCCCACCTGTACTCACATCCTGCCAAACAGTTCTTTATTCTTCGGATAGATTTCTTTGTACCATTCAAAGCGTTCGTCGTAGAGTTTTTTGTTTTCGGGATTCGGCTCGTATGTGTGCTCGACTTTGGCGACCGCCTTGGCCGCTTCGGGGATCGATGAATACACCCCACTGGCCGCGCCCGCCAACACCGCCGCGCCCAGGCAGCCCGCCTCGGCGACTTTGGGCGCCGCCACCGGCGCACCCATGATGTCGGCCTTGATCTGAAGCCAATAAGGCGACTTGGCCCCGCCGCCGGTAGCGCGATAGGCTTCGACCTTTCCGCCCGCCTGCGCCAACAGTTCCATTCCCTGGCGCAGCTCATAAGTCACGCCCTCAAGCAACGCGCGGGTAATCTCGGCTTTGGTGGTGTCGAGGGTCAATCCTAAAATCGCGCCCTTACTCTTGTTGTCAAAGTGAGGAACGCCGGTGGTAGTGAAGTGAGGCAATACCAACAAACTGGTCGGTTTATCGGCGGCTTCTTCAGTGAGGATTTCATAGACATCGCGTTTCTGTTTATCGGCGCGCATTGATTCCTCACGGGCGAACTGGTCGCGATACCAGCGAAACAATACCGCCCCGGTGTAGTTATAGACCAACACGCAATATAAATCGGGGCAGGTGTGATGGTAACAACAGATGTTGCTCGCCAACATCTGTTCATTGAGCAACGCCTGGTCAAAGGCGGCGCCGATACAAACGACGGTGCCGATGCCGTAGGCCGCCGTCTTGGCGTCGGTTACGCCCGCGCCCAACATCTGACAGGGCTGGTCATGGCCGCCGGTGACCACCTTCACCCCGCGCGGCAGGCCGATCTCATCGGCGACGCTGTCGAGCACCGTCCCCACCAATGTTCCCGATGGGGCCGCTTTGGGCATGACGTCCGCCGTTAGGCCCACCGCGCCGAGAAAATCGTCGCGCCATTCTTCGTTGACGATGTCGAACAACATGGTGCGCCCGGCGAGGCTATAGTCGACCACCGCTTCGCCGGTGAGCAAATAGTTTGTTAGGTCTTCGTAGCCGAGGATGTATTTGGCTTTGTCGAGTACTTCGGGTTGGTTGTCGCGGTACCAATTGAGTTTTAGCGCAGTGAAGATCGACGCGGGCGGCTGCCCGGTGGCCTGAAAGAGCGGCATGCGCCCAAAGCGTTCGATCCATTGGTCGACGTAAGGGCCGGTGCGTGGGTCAAAGCTGACGATGGAATTCGACAGAAATTCGTCATTGGCGCCGATGGCGGTGACCGCTTCGCCTTGCGCTGAAACCGCCAACGCCTGGACGGGGTCTTTCTTGGTCTTTTGGGCGACTTCACCCATACATTCTTTGGTGAAGTTCCAGACCTGCTTGCTGTCGAGTTCGGCCCAGCCCGGGTTGGGCGCGTGAAGCGGGTATTCGCGGTAGGCATAGGCGATCAACTGGCCTGATTCATCGAAGGCGACGGCTTTACATCCAGTGGTGCCAACATCAATTCCCATTAAACTCATGGCGACAATCTCCCAATGTATTCTTGAATTGACTATAAGGGATGTGGGCCGCTTAACACAAGGCGCACCTGGGGGAGGTTAGGTGGGGGGTGGCTCAATATCCGAGTAGAATGTCAAGTATGAGGTTTAGTTCAATCCGCCTGGAGAGCCGCGATTAAATGAAACAAAAACGGGCGGCCGATGGGCCGCCCGTGATGAACTCTATTCTTGGAAACGTTAGTTGCCTGTTCCGCCGATGATCTGGCTGTTAAGAACAAAGATATTGCCGCGAGACGTCAGACCATTCGACGGCAAATAAATCCAACTGCCTGTCTTTTGGCCCAGGTCGCGATAGCCTGCTTCACCCCAAGGGAAATTTTGCTCGCCGTTCGGCCCAAGCGAGGTCATTAAATAGTCAATACTTTGGCGTCCCATCATGTTAAACGCTGCTGTGCTGTCTTTACAATTCGGAGTCCCTTGAGGGCCGAATGACACGCGCGATGTGTATTCGTATACAGGTTTCAATCCGTCTTTGATGGTCTGGCGGTTTTGGAACTCAGAATTGATGCTGGCAAACGCGTCTTCAGGAATTTGTCCAATATACGAGACCGGCGTTGTGAGCGGGATGTATGACAGGTGTTCGGCCCGACCCACGCCGCAGTCGCCATCATAGGTGTACTGGTTGCGATCGAGGCGGTATTGCTCCTGCGCCATGGCAACGGCTTTCATGTCAGAGACCACTCGCGCCACTTTGGCGCGCATCTGCGCGTTCAAAAAGTTGGGCACGGCGATCGCGGCCAGAATGCCGATAATCGCTACAACAATCAACAGCTCAATAAGCGTAAAACCTCTTTCCTTCATCATACGACCTCCCTAAACGGTTGTGATGTTGTGTCTTGTGATGTTGTGTCTTCAACCAATTCAACCTCCCCAATGGGCGGTAAAAAATACTTATTTTGATTTCTTTTTCGCTGGCGCTTTTGACATCAATACATCCGGCCCGGTCATGGTTTGTTCTGGCTCATGGGCGATGATTTTCTCGACGTCTTCATGTGGGCTGGGGATGACATGGGCTGACAACACTTCGCCCACGCGCCGCGCCGCCGAAGCGCCCGCTTCAACCGCCGCCTGAACGTCGGCCACGCCGCCGCGCAGTTTGACCGTCACCATGCCCGGAACATTATATTCGAGTTGTGAAATGACCGACTCGGCTGATTTGACTGCGGCGTCGCTGGCTTCGATGGCCGCGATTAGCCCCTTGGTTTCGATTAAACCCAACGCATTCATACAAGCGCCTCTCTTGTCTCATTCATAGTTATAATTTTGTATCATACGCTTTTTTTTCGTAAAACGAAAGCGTATCTTAATAGCAAATAGGTGATTTGTCCTTGGCGTAGGTTCTGATTTATGGTTAGAATAAGAAACGATTTTCTTATGGAGACTAACTAACCAATGAACCAACCAACACCTATAGCCAACAAGCCCGCTTCATCCCGCCGTGGATTCTTAAAAACGTCAGGCGCTTCGCTCGCACTGGGGTTGACCGCCGCCAACTATCGCGCCGCCGTGGCCGCGCCCAGCGACAAAATTCGTATGGGGTTTATCGGCCTAGGAGGCATGGGCACAGGCCGCCTCAAAGAGTTCATGCGTTATGATGATGTAACCCCGGTTGCGGTCTGTGACGTTGACAGCAAACACTTGGCGCACGCGGTCACAGAAGTTGAAAATCGCCGCGAGACCACGCCCGGCGCTTACGCCGACTTTCGCGAACTGATCGCCCGCAGCGACATCGACGGCGTGATGATCGCCACCCCCGACCACTGGCACGCGCTCACCACCATCGAAGCCATGGAAGCAGGCAAGGATGTGTTCGTCGAAAAGCCGCTGTGTCACTCCATCAACGAAGGCCGAGAGATGGTCGAAACCGCCAAGAAATACAAACGCATCACCCAAATGGGCAACCACATTCATAGCGGTGACAATTACCGCCGCGTGGTTGAGATGGTTCAATCAGGTAAACTGGGGCGCATGACCAAAGTCAGTTGTTGGAAGAATTCGTACCGCCAAAACCTGGGCAAGCCCGACGACGCGCTCCCGCCGCCCGAATTGAATTACGACTTCTGGCAGGGCGTGGCGCCCGACGAGCCGTATAACCCCAACCGCTCGCATTTTAATTTCCGCTATTTTTGGGATTACTCAGGCGGCGACTTTATGGACTTCTGGTGTCATATCACCGACGTCGCGTTTTGGGCGCTCGACTTGGGCGATCCACTCACCGTGAGTGCGACCGGCGGGCGCTGGTTGCATGACGATAACGCCGAGACGCCGGACGTATTAGAAGTGGTGATGAAGTTTCCTGACAATCTCATTCTCACCTGGACGCTCCACCCCAAGGGGTTGGCCGGTTACGAAGAAATGGGCGGAATCGGCTGCGTCTTTCAGGGCGAAGACGCCAGCTGCGTCACCAACTATGGCAGTAACAAGATATTCGTCGACGGCAAAGAAGCCAGCGACTTTGAACGTCCGCCAAAAACAGTCCCCAGCTCACCGGGGCACGTTCGCCAATTTTTAGATTGTATGAAATCGCGCGAACAGGCCGATTGTAATGTGGAGTACGCCTTCCGGCTCACCAAGCCGGGGCTGCTTGCCAACATCGCCTACCGGGTCGGCGAAACCCTGCACTGGGACAGCGAAAAAGAACAAGTGATCGGCAACTACCGCGCCAACCGCTTGGTGGACCGTAAATACCGCCGGCCTTGGAGCATGTAAACGATAGGTTGAGACGACCGGATTCAAGTTCGAACCAACCAGTTCTACTCTTTAGATAACTTAACCGCTGCGTGATCGCGAGGGCGTGTTACGACCAAAGCAATCCGCCGCGGCGGACAGTGAAAGATAGAGTTAGGTAAACTCAATCCGCACATAATTCTGGCAACCACTATATATGTCGCAAGTTTTAAACGAGACCTGTTTTTATAACTTGATGCGAGGCGGGTGAAACGCTTAGTGGTCGGCTTCGGCGTGACGGCCGCTCTCAAATTTTTCAAGCGATTCATGCCACGGCTCGTCGAGGTGAGGCTGGACGTACTCAAGAATCTGGTTGGTGGTCGGCTCAATGGTTTTGAGTAGTGGTTGTGGGTAGAGGCCGATCCAGAAACACAAAATCGCGATGGGGAGCAGAATATAAAATTCGCGCGCGTTGAGGTCTTTGAGGTCGTAGTTGGCTTCGACCGTGATTGGGCCGAACATCATGCGCTTATACAAACGAAGCAAGTAGGCCGCGCCCAAAATCACGCCCAGGCCGGCGATCACTGCCGCGGGAATCGAGGCGCCCATCAGGCCAACGAGAATCAGAAACTCGCCGACAAAGCCGTTCAGCCCCGGCAAGCCAATCGACGACAATGAGAAAATCAAGAAGTAGGCCGCGAACACCGGCATCACCTTGGCCAAGCCGCCAAACTCTTCGACGTCGCGGGTGTGGCGGCGGTCATAGATCATGCCGACGACCAAGAAGAGCGCCCCGGTCGAAAGGCCGTGGTTAATCATCTGGATGATGCCGCCCTGTAGGCCCTGCGCGTTCCAGGCGAGGATGCCCGCCAGCAACATGCCCATGTGGCTAACGGACGAATAGGCGACCAGTTTTTTGACGTCCTGCTGGACCATCGCCACCATGGCGCCATAGATCACGCCAATCAGCGCGAGCAGCAGCAGCCAGGGCGTAAACGCCACCGCCGCCTCTGGGAAGATGGGCACCGCGAAGCGCAAGAAGCCATAGACGCCCGTCTTGAGCAAGATGCCCGCCAGAATCACCGAACCCGCGGTCGGCGCCTCGGTGTGAGCGTAGGGCAGCCAGGTATGGAACGGGAAAATTGGCATCTTAATCAAGAACGCCAGAATGAACCCAACAAACAGCCAACGCTGGACGCTTGGCTCAATCGTTAACGCCACAAAGTTTTGATAGTTGAATGACGGGCTGCCCCCGAATTGTTCCCACGCCAGGAAGTAGAGATAGAACATCACAAACAACAGCAATACCGAACCGAACGCGGTGTATAAGAAAAACTTGATGCTGGCGTAGATGCGTTGCTTGCCGCCCCAGACGCCGATCAGGAAGTACATCGGAACAAGCAGCAGTTCGAAGAACAAGTAGAACAAGAACAAATCAAGCGCGACAAAGGCGCCGATCATGCCGGTTTCAAGCAACAGCAAGAAGAAATAATATTCTTTTTCGCGGTCTTTAATCGCTTCAAACGACGCCGCGATAGAGAGTGTGGTGAGTAAGGCAGTCAACACCACCAACACCAGGCTCATGCCGTCGACGCCTAGCCTAAAGTCGACCCCAAGCGCGGGGATCCACGGCTCTAACACCTGAATGGGGTAGCCCGGTTCGCCATAGGGAAACGCAAAACACAACCCGCCGCACAACGCCAATGGAACCAACGAGACCAATAGCGCAAAATGCTTATGGGCGCCCTCGAACATGCGAGGAACCAGAAACAAAGCGAATGCGCCGATCAACGGCGTGAATACGATTAACGTCAATAGCATAATAAAAACACCACCACCAGAAACGCCATGCCCGCCAAGGTCGCCAACGCATAATGAGGGGCAAGCCCGGTCTGAATTGCGCGCAGCCGTTCCGCCAGCCCGCCAATCAGGCGCGCGAAGGCGTTAAGCCCGCCGATGATGGCGGCGTTGTCAAACCAGTTGGCTGCGTGACAACTTTTGTAATAGGGTTGAATCACCGCCGCGTCATACATCTCGTCGACGTTATATTTTTCCATTAATAGGTTGTGAATTGATGAGAAAGCCTCGCGCATACGTTCGGCCAGCGTCGGGAACCACACATAGATGATGCGGGCGAGAAGAATCGCGACGACAGCGATCTTGACTGATAATCCTGCGAGGATGAGTTCAAGGGTATATTTTGAGAAGACCGATCCCGCGATGAAGCTGGCCTTTTCTTCATGGCCGCCGCCGTGAGCGATCACAGGATGCAAGAAATCATGGAAGCCATAAAAACCAAGCAGCGGCATGTTAAGCCAGCCGATGAAGATTGAGAACGCCGCGAGAACCATCAACGGCCCCCACATGATAACGGGCGATTCATGAAGGTGGGCTTTTTGTTCGTCCGTGCCGCGAAATTCGCCGGAGAAGAGCAGGTTATACAAACGGAACATATAAAACGCGGTACAAAACGCCGCCAAGAGGCCTAATACCCACAAGAAGACGCGCCCCGCGTAGAAGGCTTCCCAAAGAATTTCGTCTTTCGACCAAAAGCCGGCCAGCGGCGGGATGCCCGCGATGGCGATGGTCGCGACGAGAAATGTAATGCGCGTGTAGGGCAGATGCTTGCGCAGGCCGCCCGCCTCAAACACATCGACGTCGGTGTCGCGATGAAAGGCGTGTAACACCGAGCCGGCGCCGAGAAACAAACACGCCTTAAAGAAGGCGTGAGTCATCAAATGGAAGATCGCCGCCACATAGGCGCCGCTTCCACACGCGAGAAACATATAGCCCAATTGGCTTACGGTTGAATAAGCGAGAATTTTTTTCGAGTCGCGTTGCACCAATGCGATGCTGGCGGCGAACAGCGCGGTCAAGCCTCCGATAGCGCCAATCACCAACAGCGTCGCCGGGGCCATGCTGAATAGCGGGTTCAGACGCACGATCATGTAGACGCCCGCGGTGACCATGGTAGCGGCGTGAATCAGCGCGCTGACCGGGGTGGGGCCCGCCATCGCGTCAGGCAGCCACACATACAACGGCAGTTGCGCCGACTTGCCCGTGGCGCCGATGAACAGCAACAAGGTAATAACAGTGATTGGAATGCCCGCCGCCATAAACGCGGCCGAGTAACTTTCGAAGATTCCGGTAAATTTGAGCGTGCCGCAGTAATAGAAGATGAGCAACATGCCCAGAATGAAGGCGAAGTCGCCGATGCGGTTGACGATAAAGGCCTTCATGCCCGCGTCAGCGGCGTAGTCGCGGTCGTAGTAATAACCGATTAATAGATACGAACACAGCCCCACGCCTTCCCAGCCGACAAAGAGCAGCGGCAGCGAGTTGCCCATCACCAGCAGGAACATGAAGAAGGTAAACAGCGGCAGGTAGGTGAAAAATCGGGTGTAGCCGGGGTCGCCGTGCATGTAGCCGATGGCGTAGATGAAGATGACCGTGCCGACAAACGACACCACCATCATCATCACCGTGGTGAGCGCGTCGATATAGACGCCAAAGGGAACCTCAAGCCCGCCGACGGCGATCCAGGTGAAGTAATCAACATCCAGCGTGTGGAAGTCGTGGCCTTGAGACAAGACCGTGAGCAGCGTCATGGCCGAGAAGGCCAGCGACCCGATCATTGACGCAGCGGCGAGATGGCCCGCCCACTTGCCGACCAGGCGCGGCGCCAGGCCGTTAATCGCCGCGGCCAGGCCGGGCAGTATGGGAATCAACCACAGATACCAGCTCATGCCGCCCCCGTGCAAAGTCGAATGGCGCCCCACAACAAGTTGGGAAAGACGCCAAGCGTTAGCAGCCCAAACGCGCAGATGGTCAGCGCCAGGCCGTTTGAGATTGAATAGCGATTAAAGTAATCGTCGTCTTCGGGTTCTTGAACATACATCATGACAATCACGCGCAGGTAGTAATAGAACGACAACAGCGTGGTCAATACGCCCACCAGCGCCAGCCAGTAATATTGCGCCTGAATAGCGGCGCCGAACAGCCATAACTTGCCGACGAAGCCCGCCGTACCGGGCATGCCCGCCAGCGACAGCATAAACACCACCATCAACCCGGCGAGATAGGGCCGTTGTTTTGACAGGCCAGCGAGATCAGAGATGGTTTCACACTCGCGGGTTGCGCCTTGGCTGCGGCGGCTGGCGATGATGACGACGCCAAACGCGCCAATCGTCATAAAGAGATAGGCCGCCAGGTAAAATACCATCGCTTCAGCGCCTATATTATTTTCAGGCGACGCCAGAAACGCCATGCTGAGATAGCCGCCATGGGCGATGGATGAATAGGCCAACATGCGCTTGATATCGGTTTGCACCAACGCGCCCGCGTTGCCAATAATCATGGTGAATAACACCAGCCACCACACGCCGTCGACCCAAAACTCATAGAGCGGAGCGAACGACATATTGGGCCAGATAAAGACGCGCAACAGCGCGACAAAGCCAGCAATTTTGGACCCCGTCGCGATCCAGGCGCTTACGGGTGTGGGCGCACCCTGGTAGACGTCCGGCGCCCACATGTGAAACGGCGCCAGCGAGACCTTAAAGCCAAGACCGACCAACACCAGCGCGAAACCTAACACTAACAGCGGCGTCGCTTCCCCCCCGGTTTCGGCGAGGGCGTTGCCAATGACAAGCAGGTTGGTGGTGCGGGTCATACCGAAGATAAAGGCCATGCCATAGACCAGAAACCCGGTCGAGAAGGCGCCCAAGAGAAAATATTTCAGCGCGGCTTCGCCGGAGGCGAGGCGGTGTTTGTCTGTTCCGGCTAGAACAAACAGCGAAAGCGAGAGCAGTTCGATGCCGACAAACATGGCGATTAAATCAGCGCTGGAGCCGATCACCATCATGCCCAGCGTTGAGAACAACAATAGCGCCATATATTCGGGGTATTGTTTGGGAGCGCGGCGGGCGTATTCATGGCTAATCAGCGTCACCAAAATGGCGCCGATGATAAAGAGCTGGTCGAAGAGCAGGCTCAGCCCATCGCGAATGATCATGCCCGCGAACAGCGGCTCAGTCGACGGCTCCAGGTTGCGGGTGACAAACAGGGCGATTAACAACCCCAAGACCGAGGTCAGGGTGATGTTGATGCGCTGCACACGCTTGACGACCAAATCGCCCGCCAACGCGCCGACCGCCGTGGCCAACACGATCAGTTCGGGCAACACCGCCCACAAAGAGATTGTTGAAACTTGAATCTCAGCCATTCCGTTCGACTGGGTCAGCCTTTGAGCAGCTGGGCCGCTTCGATACTGACCGTATCTTTCTGTCTAAATAAGTTGATGACAATCGCCAGGCCAACGCCGACTTCGGCGGCGGCCACGGTCATAATTACAAAGACCATCGCCATGCCGTTTCCGGCGGCGAAAACGTCTTGGGTTCCAATCACGCCCGCTTCCGAAAACAGCGGGAAGCGCACAAACGCCACAATCGCCAGGTTGGCGGCGTTTAACATCAGTTCGACCGACATCAAAATGATCAATGCGTTGCGGCGCAGCAACACGCCCATCACGCCCAGGCTAAACAACACGCCGCTCAAAATCAGGTAGTGATAGAGACCGATCATGGCGTCAAATCGCTCCCTTCTTGGGCTTCGGGTTTGCGCGCGATGACCACCGCGCCGATGACAGCGGCGGTGAGTAACACCCCCGCGAGTTGGACCACCACCATATAGCGGGTGAACAGGTCACGCGCCAGCGATTTGGCCGAACCCCACTCAGCGGGCAAGGCAGGTTTCTCGGGCGAGTCGAGCGTCACCATGGGGTCGTTGAATATATACGCGAGTAAAAACAAGAAGAACAACACCAAAATCGCCAGGCCCCACTTACGGGCGGCGGTGTAATTGATGGGCTCGTCTTTTTCGAGATTCAAGAGAGAAATCACAAAGATAATCAACACCATCACCGCCCCGGTGTAAACAATCACCAGAATCCAGGCGAGAAATTCGGCGTGCAGCGTCAAAAACAGCCCCGCGACCGCGATCAGGGCCGCGATCAGGCTGACCGCGCTGTGCATCGGGCTGCGCGCCACGATGACGCCCAGTCCGGCGAAGAAGGCGGCCAACGCGCAGACCCAAAAAAAGATGGTTGTTGCTATCATGGTTTAGTTATTTCCGGTAGCGATTAAACCAATCGCCGCCAGCCCAATGTTCACCAACGCCAGTGGAAGCAAAATCTTCCACCCAAAATACATCAACTGGTCATAGCGAAAGCGGGGCAGCGTCGCCCGAATCCAGATAAACACAAAGACCAGAAGGTAGACTTTAAGGATAAACCAGATCACGCCGGGAACATACGTGAACGGCGCGAAGGGCAGCGGCGAATGCCACGCGCCCAAAAACAGGGTGGTCGCGACTGAACACACCACCAGGATATTCACATATTCGGCCATGAAGAACATGGCGAATTTCATCGAACTGTATTCGGTGTTATAGCCCGACACCAGTTCGGTTTCGGCCTCGGGCAGGTCAAACGGCAGGCGGTTGGTCTCAGCGAAGGCCGAGATGATGTACAAGAAAAAGCCGATCACGCCCGGGACAACCAGCCACTGCGGCGAGAACATCCACCAGTTCCAAAAACCGGCGGCTTGTGAATTGACGATTTCGCTGATCTGCAGGCTGCCCACCGCCATCAAGACGACGATGATCGAAAGCCCCAGGGTGAGTTCATAGCTGATCATCTGGGCCGAGGAACGCATGCCGCCCAGTAGTGAGTATTTATTGCCCGAACTCCACCCGGCGAGAAAGATGCCGTACACGCCGATCGCGGTGACGCCGAAGATATAGAGAATGCCGACGTTGACGTCAGCGATTTGAAGCGGCCCCATGTCATAGCCCATGATCGAAAACTCGGGGCCGTATGGAACCACTGCTATCGCCATCAGCGCGGTGATCATAGAGATCGTCGGCGCCGCGATAAACAACACGCGGTCAGCGTTGGTTGGAATGATATCTTCTTTGAGAAAGAGTTTGATGCCGTCAGCGATGGGCTGAAGCAGCCCCCAGGGGCCAACGCGCAACGGGCCGATTCGTTGTTGAAACCGGCCCAATAATTTTCGTTCTAATAAGACTGAATAGGCTACGAACCCCAAAAGCACCGGAAAGATCAGCGCAATTTTGACAACGGCGGGTATGAGAGCATTAAGAAATGCACTGTCTGTCATGGTTGAATCTTCACCCAGGGAGCAGACTCGTTTGTTATCTGATTGATGGGGACGCCGTCATACCGCCCAAGAACGGTAATGCATCCCGGCTGCGTCGAACAACTAATATGAGCGGGCAACGCGAGTTCGCCCCGCTCGCCCGCGATCTTGATGGTTGCGCCTTCGCCGATTCCCAGCGATTGGGCGTCGTCAGGGTGTAGTTCTGCGGTGCAAGGAGCGCTGCGCTCAACCATCGGCGGCGCAAAGCGCTTTTCGCCTGCCTGGTCAAACAGGGATCGTCCCCCAACCAAGCGGTAAGGATAGTCTCCCGAGGGCGATCCGTTAAGGGACGGAAGCGCTGTTTGATGAATTGGTTTGCCATGCTCAAACAAGGCAGGATCAATCGGCTGGGCGTATTTGCCTTGCGGGCCTAACTGCGTCCAAGACAGCCCGTTATACTGCGCGGCGGCTTGGGCGACGTGGTCGAATATTTGAGGCGGGCGAATCTGTTTCCACCCCGCGCCCCAACGCTCGCCCAACGCCAACAACACCTGGTAGCCGGAGAGCGCGCCGTCCATCTGAGGCAGCGCCTTCTCAGCGCGCTGGACGCGCCCGCTGAAGTTGGTGAAGGTGCCGTCTTCTTCGGAGTAAGTCGATAGCGGCAGGAAGATGCTCGCCAACTCGCCGGTCTCATATTTGAATGGGTCAGCCACGATCAACAGCGGGACAGCCTCCAAGGCTTTTTTCGCCAGATCGCGGTCGGGGTAGTCTTCAATCAAGTTAACGGAAAACAACACCAGCGCCTGAATCGAGCCATCGACGCAGCCGTTGAGAATCTCGGTGGTGTTCTTGCCTGGAGCGCCAACCGCTTCATAGCCGGGGCCGCGATGAGGTAAGCAGCCCATGTCCGCCGCGCCGCGTGAATTCACATAGGGCAAGACCAAACTTAGCGGAAGCGAATCGCCCGCCTTGCCCGCGGCTTTCAACAACGCCGCCGCCAGTCGCACCGCCGCGACGCCTTTTTCGCCATTGAACGCCGGCTCACCCAACAATAACGTCGGCGCTTCAGACGCAAGAAGTTGTTTGGCGAAAGCGGTGAAGCGTTCGGGGCTGAGTTGGGTGATGTCTTGGGCGTCGTCAAATGACGTCGCATCAAGCAGCGCCTGGGCCTCAGCGTCAGGCGTCTGGTTGGTTTTTTGGTAGACCGCGTGCAGCGCGCCCGCCAAAAAGGCCGCGTCGCCGCCGGGGCGATAGAACCACAAATCGCTGCAGTCGTCGTCCATGCGGGTGTTTCGCGAATAGGCGAAGAACACCTGCTTGCCCGCCTGGTTATGCTCGCGAAGCTGCAGGCGCAAGATGGGCGCTTCGTTGGGCAGGTCTGAACCGACAACAAAAATATCCGACGCGCGGCGGGCTTCTTCGAGCGGCTGGTTGGCCGCGCCCAACGCCAGCGAGGTCAACAACCCGTCTTCGTTGTCCGTGATGGAATGTTCGGTGCGGTGGTCGATGTTTTGCGTCCCCACCACATTGCGCATGAACTGTTGGAATAAGAACAGCGCTTCGTTGCTCTGGCGCGGGCCAATCAGCCCCGCGACCGAAGACGCGCCTTTGGCGTCGACCGTGGCCTTGAGTTGTTTGACGGACTCATTGATCGCCTGACCCCAGTTGATGGTTTTGAGTTGGCCTGATTCAGACTTGACCTCTGGCTTGCGGCGGCGCAGGTCGCTGTTGAACTGGTCAAAACCAAAGCGCCCCATGTCACATAACCAGCGATGGTTGACCTCAGCGTTGTTGCGCGGGGTAATGCGCAACACCTCGCGGGTGCGGCTGCGGTATTGCAGGTTGACGTTACACCCCACCGAACACATCGAACACACCGAAGGCGCGTCTTTGAGTTCCCACACGCGAACGCGAAAGCGGGTGACCTTGCTGGTCAATGCGCCCACAGGGCAGAGGTCGGTGATGTTGCCTGTAAAATCGCCTTGCAGCGGTTTTTCTTTAAACGTTGAAATAAATGACTTATTGCCGCGCGACACCACCGAGAGTTCGGCGTTGCCGCCTTTTTCATCGAGAAAGCGCACACAACGGCTGCATAACACGCAACGGTTGCGCTCGAGGTCGATAAACGGGCCAATATCGGGTTTGGGGAACGTGCGCCGCTGAAACCGAAAGCGGGTTTCATGAAAGCCGTGGTTGCGGCTGTATTCTTGCAGTTTGCATTCCCCGCCCTGGTCGCACACCGGGCAATCGAGCGGGTGTTGAACCAGCAGAAACTCCATCTGCATCTTGCGGGCGTCGAGAACTTTTTCGCTTTGGGTAAAGACCACCTGGCCGTCTTGGGCGGGGGCGTTGCAGGAGGGTTGCAACTTGGGCACTTTTTCGATTTCGACCAGACATAAACGACAGCTGGCGACCACCGACAAGTCAGGGTCATAACAATAATGGGGGATGAAGATGCCCGCCTGGTTGGCGGCTTCGATCAGGCTGGTCCCTTTAGGGACAGTCACCTCGCGCCCATCTATGGTCAACGTAACTGTTTGGCCATTGTTCTCCGACATAAAATTCCTCAGTCAACAACCCGCCGACTAGCCCGCCATCGCGACGGCCGGGTCAGGCTTTTTGCCGAATTTTCCATTACGGATTTTTTCTTCGAATTCTTCTTTAAACTGTGTAATAAAGGCCCTCACCGGCCACACCGCCGCCACCCACAAGGGGCAGATCGATGTGAACTCTGAGCGGCAGATTTCATGCAATAAATCGAGATCGTCAGGGTGGCCTTCGCCGTTCATCATGGCTTCGAGAATCTGCACAAACCAGCGGGTGCCTTCGCGGCAGGGGGTGCATTGCCCGCATGATTCATGCTCATAAAACTTCGCCAACAGCAGCGCCATTTCGACCATGTCAACGGTTTCATCCATGACGATGATCGCGCCCGACCCCAACGACGACCCCGCCTGGTGAATATCTTCAAAAGTGAGCTTGACGTCGAGCTCTTCGTCGCGCATGACCGGCATCGACGATCCGCCCGGGATGACTCCCTTGATCTTCTTTTCGCCGGGGATGCCGCCGCCGAATTCCATAATGAATTCGCGCAAGGTCATTTCACCTAAGACGACTTCATAGACGCCGGGCTTATTGACGTGGCCGCTAAGACAGAGCAACTTTGTGCCTGTGCTCTTTTCTGACCCCATCGACTTAAACCACTCGCCGCCCTTCTCGACAATGCATGGCACAGCAGCGAGCGTTTCGACGTTGTTAATAATCGTTGGGCAATCATAAAGCCCCGAAATCGCCGGAAACGGCGGTTTGTTTCGCGGGTAGCCCTTCTCACCTTCAAGCGAGGTCAACAGCCCGGTTTCTTCGCCGCAGATATACGCCCCGGCGCCGCGATAAACTTCGACATCACAGTCAAAGCCCGAGCCGAGAATGTTATCACCGACCAGGCCTTCGCGGCGGGCGTCTTCAATCGCCATGGCGAGAATCTGGGCGCCGCGGTGAAACTCGCCGCGAATATAGATATACGCCTTGTGAGACCCGATGGCGTAGCATGAAATCAAGATGCCCTCGATCAACAGATGTGGGTTTTCATCAATAATAACGCGGTCTTTACAGGTTCCCGGCTCGCTCTCATCGGCGTTACAGGTCAGATAGATCGGTTTTTGAGAATTTTTAGGGATAAATGACCATTTCATGCCCGTGGGGAACGCCGCGCCGCCGCGGCCCTGTAGGCTTGATGTTTTAACCTCGTCGATTACCTGCTCGGGCGTCATCTGATTAAGCGCCTTTTCGAGCGATTTGTAGCCGCCTGTTCCACGGTAGCCGCTTACCGTCAGAAGGTCGGGCGTTCCTAAATGTTGAAGTAGCACACGGGTTTCTTGGGCCATAGTCAATTCGTATACAGATATTTAGTTATATTTTCTGCTAATCCGTCTGCTGATTGTAATCGTTCACCCGTAGCAAACAAGCGTGATTATGGGCCTGTTTACTAGTACACTTGCCGATTTTGTCATTCAAGCGAGTCGAGAATTTCATTCACGTTGTCGGCGTTGACGTTTCGATATTCTTTCCCGTTGACTTGAAGGCATGGCGCCCACGAACACGCCGCCAAACACTCGACCGCCTGCAGCGAAAACTTGCCGTCTTCGCTGCGTTCGCCGCTTTTGATTCCGAGTTTAACTTCACAGTGTTTCATCAGGTCATGCGCGCCGACCAGGTGACAGGCGATGTTGGTGCAGACTTCGATGTGGTATTTTCCCTGCGGCTTGAGCGGGAACATGGTATAAAAACTGGCGACGCCCTCTACCCAGGCGGGCGAGGAATTTACTATCTCAGCGATCTCAACCATCGCCTCTTCAGACACATAGCCGTAGACGTCCCAAGCGAGGTATAAAAGCGGAATCGAGGCGGTCTTCCGTTGGGGAAACCGTTTAAGAATGTCGTCGACTTTTTCGGGGCACTGCTCGCGCATACTGACCATCGCGCTATCGCCTCATCATTATCAACTTAAATGTAGTCAGCAGGAACGAAAACAACCCGCCATCTATCTATTGCAGCCAGCAGGCGCAAGATCGCCGCCCGCTCTACACGAAGCATGAGGCCAGACCCCGCCCAGCCAGACAAAAGATGTGATAAAAAAGCATCTTACCGACCCATGCCCAGACTGGAAGGGACAGAGACCCACTTCGGCTTTTGAAATGATGATTCTTGGCTCATCCGGGATTTGGATACGTTCTCTCAGATTGAATTAAAATTTCCCGACACGATCTCAAGGATGATTTTTTTATCGTTGTATTTGGCATGGGTACAACTCTGCTCGCTTCAGTGCGGCTCCGCCTTTT
>CAZKYC010000088.1:0-19412 GCA_964556895.1 uncultured bacterium
TTTGACCAAATTCCAGGTCATCCAGCAAGGGAAGTACTCAAATATCGGAAGAACCAGAATTTTTAGTTCATTCCGGTATCTCAGGTTCAGGCGTCAACTCGCGTTCGAAAAATTCAAAGATACGTTGAAACAAGTGAAAGCGCCTGTCATTGCCGCCGATGCCATGGGCGCGTTGGGGATAGATATACAAATCATATTCTTTTTCGGCTTCGATGAGGGCGTCAATTAACGAATATATATTTTGAATATGGACATTGTCATCTGACACGCCATGCGCCAGCAACAAGGCGCCTTCAAGCCCGTCAGCGAAATAAATCGGCGCCGCATCATGGTAGCCGTCTTTATTTTCATCAGGCTGGCCCATATAGCGTTCGGTATAAATGGTGTCATACAACAGCCAGTCGGTCACTGGCGCGACCGCCGCCCCGGCGCGAAACAGCCATGGCTTTTTAAGCATCGCCGCGCAGGCCATGAATCCGCCATTGCTCCACCCCCAGATACCGATTCGCTCGCCGTCAACGTATGGCATCATTTTCAGATGAGCAACCAGCATTTCTAAATCTTCGAGCGGTTTGTCCGCCGCGTTTTTGTGAATCCCTTCGATCCATTCGCGCCCGCGGCCGTAAGTCCCACGGGTGTCGAACCCGACATAGATATACCCTTGATTGACAAAGGCCATGTCTTGGGCGCTGGTGAAGCGGTTCTGCACCACCTGCCCCGCCGGGCCTCCGTATACATACACGATGACGGGATAGGTTTTATTTGAATCAAAATCAAATGGCTTTAAGAGGCTCGCGAAAAAAACAAGCCCGTCAGGCGATTCAATCGTGATGATGTCTTTCTCGTTGAAACGCCACGGCGCATAATCACTCTTCGTCCGTTCGCCCATTACGCGCACGACACGCCCGCGGTTATCGATTATTTGAACGTGTCGCGGCGTCGAGGTGTTTGAATAATCATCAATGGCGAATTGATAATCAGCCGACCAGGTCACGTGATGAGAACCCGGCTCCCCTGTCAACAGGCGCGGCGCCCCGCCATTGAGCGAAACCGAATAGGCGTGTTGTTCGATTGGCGCCTCTTTGTTAGCGACAAAATAGGCGCGTTTGTTTTTTTTATCGACGCCAAAGGTAACGCCCCAGGGGCTGGGGTTTACTTCCCATTCGCCGCGCGTCAACTGGCGAACCAACTTGCCTTCATTGGTGTACAGATAGAGATGGCGAAACCCGCTGCGCTCTGAGAACCATAAAAAGCGCTTGCTCTCTTCGAGAAAGAACGGCCCCTCATAATAGGTCACCCATTCATCGTCGTTCTCTTCAAGAATGGTTTTGTGTTGGCCCGTCTTCAAATCAACAAAGATCAATCGGAGTTGGGTCTGCATGCGGTTTAAGACTTGCACGGCCACCGCATCACCGTCGGGAAGCCACTCAACGCTGCAGATATATTCATAGGGTTCGCCGAGATCGACCCAACGCGTTTCGCGCGATGAAAGAGAAACAACGCCAAGCCTCACGTTTGGATTGACCGTGCCCGTCTTGGGGTAACGCATCTCGCGCGTCTTAGGCGCAGGCTCAGAGAAATCAGTCACGGGATATATAGAAACCTCACGCTCATCGTATTGCAGGTAAGCGATGCGGTCGTTGTTGGGCGACCATTCGAAGGCGCGGTAGCTGCGGCGGCCATGAATTTCCTCCCAATACACCCATGAGTGTTTGCCATTGAGAATGCCGTCGCCGCCGTCGGTAGTAAGGCGAATTTCTTTGTTCTGATCGCGATCGAACACATAGATGTCATCCGCCCGGGTGAATGCGGCGAACCGTTCATTGGGCGAGTCTTTCACATCATTCGTTTCGCCTTCGGGCAGCTTAGGGCGCGTTTCTTTTTTGAACAAATTTGCGTTTAAATCCCAAACATAGCGGGTTCCATCGACGCTTAGGCGAAGGTCATTGGTCAGTTTTCGCCACTGAAACCACTGAACCGTTTTAATCGCGGTCGCGTCTTGTGGAACATCCACTCGTTCGGATTGATAGGCAATCGATACTCCCTCAGGCAACGACGCCAGCGCGATGACCGCGTCATGTACGGCGAACGGCGAGACCACATACGGCGTCGCGTCTTTGGCGGGATCATAAATCACCAAGTGTGGCGCTTCAGTAACAGAAGAAACCAAGTAGGCAAGATCGTGACCTTCAGGCGACCACTGCAATGTTCGTGGAATATACGGCGCGACGGGTTTAACGCCCAGTTCGTCTTTTTTGTAGAGATAATCAAGATCGATGTCTTTGTATTCCTGCCCCTGCCCGAATGATGAAATCGGGAACGCAAGTGATAGAAATAAAATTAAACGTAGAACAAACATTCACATCTCCAATCTGTGCAAACCAAAACTCAAAATCAGCATCGTGTCATTATGAGTCGTATTTGGGGAGGGCGAACCTTCTGGTGAGCCGAATGAGAGCGTCAACAAATCACAGTTTTGCGGCTCGTCGGAAGACTCGCCCTCCCCATGAAAAACTTTTTCAAAATTCTAACAGATAAAAAAACCAGAGACCTATTTCACCCACGGCCATTCGGCCATATTAGACTGGCGTGACGGCATTTCAATTTCAAACACCTTTGGCCAATTTTTTCCGGTGATGAAAATTCGCCCGTTCATGGCGTCATAGGCGACGCCGTTCAACACGTCCGTTCGTGTTGTAACCTCTTCGGGCGAAAGCAATCCGCTAGCGTCTACCCACCCGATTACCTGCCCGTCGTTGGGGTCGATTCGCGCGATGCGTTCGTTCATCCATACGTTCGCCCAGAGTTCGCCTTCGATCCATTCTAGTTCGTTTAGGCGAACGACTGGTTGTCCGTTGTCTTTGACAGTAATGGTATGCAACAGGTCAAACGTATTTGGATCACGAAAATACAGCGTTGAGGTTCCATCGCTCATGATGAGATTGGCGCCGTCATAAGCCAGCCCCCAGCCTTCGCCGTCGTAGGAATAGGATTGTAGCAATTCAAACGAGTGTTTGTCATACACCAGCGCCGATTGTTCACGCCAGGTCAACACGATGACCTGGTCATCGACAACCGCGCAGCCTTCGCCAAAAAACCGCGCGTCCAAGTCAACAATCTCTTCCACTTTGCCAGAGTAGAGGTTGACGCGCCGCAGCGTCGATTCGCCATAGCGCCCGGTTGATTCGATCAGCCAGCCTTCATCCCACACCAAGCCTTGGGTAAACGCGCCAACATCGTGAACAAATTGATTGACCACAACCGCGCGTACGGTCTCCGCGCAGTTCGCGTTGAGACTCAAACTCGAGGCCAACAATCCAATGACAACTGAGATAAATCGGTTCTTCATAGAGAGTATCTTACCGTTTCTCCGTGAGTTTCCAAACGAGATTCCAACAGGTCTCGGCTTTTCGCGGTTGATTTTCTATCGTTTAATACCCCTTCGGCATGCGACTTCGCAGTTTTCCTCTTCGGACCATCACCCGTAAGCCTACCACTTCGAGGAAGAGGTCAAATGCGCTGGTTTCTACTTTCAGTTGTTTTGTTGTTCTCGTCAATCTCGCCTGCAGGGACTTTGGGCGGGAACTCTTAAAATTATTTGTGCTTGTTAGCGCTGAACGACAAATTGAATCTGGCTATAATGGTGCGACCCTATTCAGGAAAGCGCCGAATGAAAATCACTCGCAGAAACTTTGTCGCCGCCAGCGCGCCGCTGCTCGCCATGACGCAGGTTTCTTGCCAGTCAATGATGACTCGTACCCAATCGACGACAGCGAAGAGTCCCAAAGCGATCCACCCCGGCGACACGGTCGGGTTGATCTGTCCGGCCAGCCCCATCACCAAAGAACGCGTCGAGCGTTCAGCCGACTATCTCAAACAACGCGGCTATCAGGTTTGTTTGGGCATCCACTTGACCGAAGAATTTCTCTGTGACCTGTCGGGAACAGACGAAGAACGTCTCGCCGACCTGAACGGCATGATTCAAGACGAATCCATCGACGCCATATTCACGCTTCGCGGCGGCTATGGCTGCAACCGTCTGCTCGACCGAATCGATTACCAGTCATTCGCAAGAAATCCAAAATGGGTCACAGGGTTTTCAGACATCACCGCGCTGCATGTCGCCCTATTTCAGATGACGGGCGTCATCACCATGCACGGCCCCGCCTTTGGCTATAGTTTTGGCGGCGAGTCGCTCGCGAACGATTTCGTCGTGAACGACTTTTGGGATATGGTCGAAGGCCGGACTACGAAAGGCCCACTTCGCTTTCTTCAAGATGGTTCATGGTCAAGCGTCGATTCACTCAAGACCTTGGTTGGCGGCAAAGCGCAAGGCCGCCTGGCCGGCGGCAACCTCTCGCGCCTGGCCTCAATGGCGGGCGCGCCCTGGGTTCCACAAGGCCAACAAGACCTCGTTTTGTTCTTAGAAGATGTCGACGAAGCCGCCTATCGGGTCGACAGGTATATCACCCAGTTGCGCGACGCGGGCGTGTTTGAACGCGTGACAGGCTTGGTGATCGGCCAACACTTCCCCAAAGATGAAGACGCAACCATCGAGACGCCGCGAATTGCGAATGTCCTTAAAGCCCAGGCCGAGGCGATTGGCGTCCCGGCGCTCGCGGGCGTCCCGATTGGCCATCACGCCTATAACTCGGCCATCGCTCATGGCGCCCTGGTCGAACTCGACGCGGGCAACCAGACGATTGAATACATGGAGCCGCTGAGCGCATGATGAGACTGTCTCCACTGAAATCTGGCGACACAATTGGGCTTGCCGCTCCCGCATCTGCTGTACCAACAGAGCGAGTCAAGCAAAGCGTCGACTACTTTGAGTCGAAGGGCTATAACGTCTTCTCCGCGCCCAACGCCGACCGCGCTGAAGATGACGCCATCCTTAATACACTCGCCGGGCCTGACTCGGCGCGCACTTCAGCACTCAACGAAATGTTCGCCAACCCTGATATCAAAGCGGTTTGCTGCTTAACCGGAGGGTATGGCGTAACGCGCATCCTACGCGACATTGATTTTTCTTTGCTAAAACAGAACCCCAAGATCATTTGCGGCTTTTCAGATACCACGGCGCTTCACATGGCTATCTATCGTGAAACGGGCTTGAGTTCGTTTCATTCACCCAACATGGATTCACACCCGCTCGACCCAGACGCCGAGGCCGTTTGGCTCAACATGCTGCAGGGGAATGCGGTCGAATTCGATGGCGACTACGCCTCTCGGTTTATGAGCGGCGGCAAGTTGCCCCATGTATGGAAACCCGGCAAAGCCCAAGGCGTGTTAATCGGCGGCAACCTGACATTAGTCGCTGCCTTGGCTGGGACGCCCTGGGCAGCCCCACAAGACCGGGACGTCATCTTGTTTTTAGAAGACATTGGCGAGTTCGCTTATCGCGTCGATGTGATGTTGTTACAGCTCATGCAGTCAGGCGCGTTTAGACGAGTGAAGGGGTTGGTATTAGGGCAATTCACAAAACGAAAACAACAAACCAAAGAAGCGCCTGACCTGATGCAGCGCGTATTAAAAGCGTTTTGCGCCCAGCTCGACATCCCCATTGTGATGAATTTCCCCATTGGGCATGTCAAAAAAAACTTCACCGTCGCCCACGGCGCCCGCGTTGAATTTAACGCTGACGAAGTATCAATACGGTATCTCAACCCAGTCATCTCATAAACAACGTTTTTGACTTTGAGAAAGGTGAACCACCATGGATTACCAGTATCAAGACATCGCCAAAATGATCGACCATTCGCTGCTCAACCCCACTCTTGATGTAGACGCGCTGCAAGAGGGGTGTTATCTCGCGGTCGAATATGACGTCGCCAGCGTCTGTATCATGCCCTACGCGCTGCCGCAATGCGTTGAAATCCTTAAAGACAGTACGGTCAAAGCCAGCACGACCATTGGGTTTCCTCATGGCGGCCATACCACCGCGGTCAAACTCGCCGAGACCGAACAAGCGCTCAAAGACGGCGGCGAAGAACTCGACATGGTGATCAATATCAGCATGGCGCTCAGCGGCGATTGGGATTACATCCAAAACGAAATTGACCTTCTTACCCAAGCCACTCACGACCAGGGCCAGAAGATTAAAGTCATTTTTGAAAACAGCTACCTCAATGACGACCAGAAAATCCGCTTGTGTGAAATCTGCGGCGAAATCGGCGTTGATTGGGTCAAAACCTCCACCGGGTACGGCAGCGGCGGCGCCACACATGAAGACTTGATTTTGATGAGAAAACATTCGCCCGACCATGTTGAAGTTAAAGCAGCGGGCGGCGTGCGCGACCTGGATGCGTTGTTGAAGGTGCGTGAGTTAGGCGTGAGCCGTTGCGGCGCGTCTCGAACGCAAGAGATGTTGGATGAATGCAAAAAGCGTCTTGGGATGAAATAACTGAATCAATTCAATAAAGACCAGAAACACTGGCCTTTCATGTATTGTCAACCTCATGAAAGCATGGGTGAAACTCTGGGAGCGCCTGTGCAAATAGGCGGAGCCGCACTGAAGCGAGCAGAGTTATACCCATGCTTTACTCAACGATTGGATGATCGTAGCAGATCTAATTCGACAGCCCGATCTTTTGATGATGCGGACTGTTTTTGTAATGGTCGCGCAAGGTCTCGACGCCAAAGTCATTGCGCGGGTCGCGCCAGACGGCATGAGCGTGGTTTGCCCTGCCCTGCGTGTTGTCATATTCGATCAAAAACGTCGGGCCTTGGATGCGGTAGTAATGCCCCTGGCCCTTTTCCAACCCGCCGGCCCAAGCGAAATACAATTCATCTGTCTTGAATGCACGAATTTCGTTGAGTTCCGCTTCAGCGACTGACGGCTTCAAGTAGTTGGCATAGAGTTCAATGATGTCAAACGCCAATGCGCGTTGGTCTGTATTGAGTTCAGAAAACGCGATGCCCTCATCAAGCAGCGGTTCGATAAAGGGAAACGCCGCCGAAAGAATGTCGTTTGGCGCGCGTTCGGCGAAGATCGCTTTCTCTCGTTGCGCCTCGTTCAATGAGTTAACCAGTTCGCGCGCCCAGTCTTCTTCGTTGGCGAGGACCCGCATCCCTTTGAATGGGCCTTCTTTTACTTCGGCGGGGTTGGCGCCTAAAAAGAACGGCGAAAACGAGACCACCTTGCCGTCGTTGAGAGTGAAATTCATTGACAGGTGGTGGCCTTCGACGCGCCACCCCCAAGCGCCGTCGTTGGTGGGCCCGCCAAACACGGCGATATGATAATCGCCCGCCTTGCGGTTGTCTTGCCCCGACATGTCATACAAGACTTGTTCGAGATACATGATCTGCATGGCCTTCTCATAGCCCTCGCGGCTGAGGCCGCTGGCGACAAAGGCGTGGGCGAGTTTGCGCTGTCCTTCTGTCATGTGGTCAAAGGCGGCGCTGGGCCGTTCTTTAGGAAAGAAATGCCAGTTAAAGCGCTCTTTGTCAGCAAATTGAAATTGGACGTCAGATTTTTCGGCGCCAAACGAGTTCATAAAATACTTCGCCGCATGGAGCATCTGGTTTTCTTCGCAATACACCGGCGCGGCCATACAAGCCATTAGAATCAAACACAAGAACGTTCTCATTTCACTCTCCCCGTAATGCAATCCAATAGTCGATCAATGGATGGATGACAACCGATGTGGGCCGCGGCGGATTGTTGTTTCAAACAGTCTATCATAATCCATTCGGCGATAATATGTGCGCGATAAGCCTATTCATCCACTCCGCCGCTGAAGTAAAATAGGTGTATGGCTACGTTCCCCAAGATGGCGCCCGTCAAACAAAAGTTTCCACGCCCGATAATCACAGATGTTGAGGCGAGCGCAACAAAAGCGTTTTCTGAAACCCTGTCTTCTCTGTCGCTTTCTGGCAAACGAATCGCACTCGCGGTTGGCAGCCGCGGCATCGTCAACATCAACGTGATCGTTCGCGCAGCAGTCAAAGCCATCAACCAACAGGGCGCTGAGGCGTTTCTTGTCCCCTCAATGGGGTCTCACGGCGGCGGCAAGGCGGAAGCGCAAAAAGAGATACTGCATGATTACAATCTTACCCCCAAAACCGTTGGCGCCGAAATCATCTCATCAATGGAGACCGTTCAACTCGGTGTGACACTAAATGATATCCCTGTGTATATGGACAAGAACGCCTATCAGTCAGACGGCGTGATTCTCATTAACCGCATTAAGCCTCATACTGATTTTATCGGTAAAGTCGAAAGCGGCCTGATGAAAATGACCGCGATTGGGTTGGGTAAAATAGACGGCGCCAGCGCCTTTCACAGCCGCACCTCTGAATTTGAATCAGACCAGATGATTCGCGACATCGCCCAGGTTGCTCTTGAAAGCGGTAAAATTCTCGGCGGCCTGGCGATCATCGAAAATGCTTACCATGAAACCGCCCACCTCGAATGGGCTGCGCCAGACGCGCTGGACGCGAAAGAACAACAATGGTTACTGCAAGCCAAAGAATGGATGCCGTCGCTACCGGTTGAACACGCCGATTGCCTGGTCGTTGACCGCATCGGCAAAAACATCAGCGGCGTCGGCCTCGACCCAAACATCACCGGGCGCCGCTATCAAATCAACCGCCGATGGAACACCTCGCCCGACATCACGCGAATCATCGTATTGGGTCTCACGCCAGAGTCCAACGGAAACGCAGTCGGGTGCGGCCTGGCTGATTTTTGCAGCCAGCGCGTGGTAGATTCGATGAACAAACACACCACCTATGTGAATGCCGTTACATCGCGAAACGTGATCTGCGCCGATATCCCGCCCCATTGGCCGACTGACCAGGAGACATTGCGCTGGGCGTTTCAATCGGTCGGCAAACCAGATATGACGCAATTGCGCGTATTGCGAATTCGCGACACCTTATCGCTGACTCACATCGAGGCCTCTGAAGCGTTGCTTAATGAATTGAAGAAATCGAAACAGGTTGCTGAAATTGGAGAACTTGGTGATATAGCATTCGACTCAAATGGCGCCTTGGCGCCGCTCGCTTAGACGCGCGCCTCTGCTTTCGTGTATAATGCCGTTTCTTTATTGATGAATTTTGGGGAGAACCAACGTGTCAGCCGTACACATTCAAGAACCGCCAAAAGGCGTTTTGGGCGCGGTTCGCTATATCGGGCCTGGCTTAATTCTCTCAGCCGCGATTGTCGGCTCAGGCGAGCTGATCGCAACCACTACATTGGGCGCCAAAGCGGGCTTCGCCCTGTTGTGGGTGGTTCTCTTTGGTTGTTTGGCCAAGACCGCCGTCCAAATTGAATATGGCCGCGCCTGCATTCTTACCGGAAAAACCACCCTGCAATTTTGGAACGCGTCCCAAGGCGTTCACTGGACGGTCTTCATTGCCGTGATGTATCTCATCGCCACCTTCGCAGGACAGGCCGGCGTGTTGGGCGGCGCCGCGCAAGTCGGCGAATATCTCATGCCTTCCATCGCAACCTCAGTCTGGATTGGCGTGTTAGTTATCATCCTCGGCGCGCTGGCGTCAATGGGGCGTTATCAATTCATCGAAACCATCTCGTTGGTCTTTAACGCGTTGTTCATCTCGGCGATTTTGTATTGCGTATACACCATCCAATTCTCTCAATACGCCTTTACCATCTCTGACCTAGCCAGTGGATTACAATTTCAAATGCCCGCTGACATGCTGCCGCTGGCAGTCGCCGCCTTCGGCATCACCGGCGTCGCGGCGGGCGAGATTGTCTTGTACCCTTACTGGTGCCTTGAGAAAGGCTACGCCGCCTGGGCCGGCCCCGACGACGGCACGCCTGAATGGCAACGCCGCGCCGACGGATGGGTTGGCGTGATGATGATCGACGCGGTCATTTCAATGATCGTGTTCACCATTGCGACGGCGTCGTTTTATATCTTGGGCGCCGCCGTTCTTCATTCACAAACAGAACTCGCCGACGGCAACAAATTTATCCTACAACTATCATCCATCTTCACTGACGTGATCGGCCCCAGCGCCAAGACGGCGTTTATGGTGTGTTCGTTCACCGTCTTGTTCTCGACCATTTTCGCCAACATTGCGGGCTTCTCTCGCATGTGGACTGACTTCTTCAGCATATGCGGAATCATCGACGGCGGCGATCCAAAACAAAACCAAACCAGCGTGTTTATTGTCGCTTGGGTGTTTCCGGTGTTGAGTGGGACAATTTACGTTCTGCTTCAGAAGCCGCTACTGTTGGTCATTTTCATGGGCGTGGTCAATTCCCTGTTTTTGATCGTTGTGGCCTATCAAACCATTTCATCGCGCTATTGGCGCACCAACCGTAAAATGAAGCCATCGCCTGTATATGATATCGCCTTGTGGATCAGCCTGGCCTCAATCGCCTTTATGGCGGGGCGTTCGATCTATTCACTCATCTCAGGATAACAAATGAATCCGCCTAACCACCCGTTCGCTCTTACCAATAAAACCGCCGTCGTCACTGGCGGCGCTTCCGGCATTGGAAACGCCATTGCCCGCGTCTTCGCCGAAAACGGCGCCACAGTTTGGACCATTGATTGCAACCAACAAGCCGGCGAACAAGCGGCGGCGCAGATTCAAACGGGCGCTCCCGTACAATTTGTTCACGGCGACGTCACACAATTTAAGGACATGCAGCGCGCCGTTGAACAAGTGAATACACCGATTGATGTTCTCGTGAATAACGCGGGTGTGGGCTTTGTCGGCGCCCTGTTGAATACGCCTGAAGACGACTATGACCGCCTGATGGATATCAACGTCAAAGGCGTTTTCAACATGACGCGGGCTGCGCTGCCCGGCATGATCGACAACGGCGGCGGGGGTATTATCAACATCGCGTCAATCGCCTCGCTCATCGCGGTCAAAGAACGCTTCGCCTACTGTGCAACCAAAGGCGCGGTCATTATGATGACTAAGAGCATCGCGCTTGATTACGTCGACAAAGGCGTCCGCTGCAACTGCATCTGCCCGGCGCGCGTGCACACGCCTTTCGTTGATGAATATTTGAAAAAAAATTACCCAGGCAAAGAAGCCGAAGTATTTAAAACCCTCTCTGCTTATCAACCCATTGGCCGCATGGGCGCCCCCGACGAAGTGGCCCATTTGGCTTTATACTTAGCCAGCGACCAAGGCGCGTTTCATACCGGCGACGCCTTCCCGCTTTCGGGCGGAACCCTGATGGGATAACAAGTTTGTTGAAAGGATACCAGCAATGAAGTTAGTTCGATTTGGCGACAAAGGCAGCGAAAAACCCGGCGTTCTCTCTAGCGACGGCGCCATCCTAGACGTCTCGCAATGGGCGAGCGATTATGACGAAGCGTTCTTCGAAAGCGGCGGCATCACCCAACTCGAAGGCAAGATGAACAGTGCCCCTTCTGCGCCAGCGGGCGCGCGTTTGGGGGCGCCCATCGCCCGGCCCAGCAAAATCATCGCCATCGGCCTGAATTACTCTGACCACGCCAAAGAAACCGGCATGGAACCGCCGCCCGAACCCGTCGTCTTCACCAAAGCCTCTACCGCGCTCAGCGGCCCTTATGACGATGTTGAGATTCCACGCGGCGCCGTCAAAACCGACTGGGAAGTCGAACTCGCCGTCGTCATCGCCAAGCGGGCGAAATACGTCGCCGTCCAAGACGCTGACCAACATATCGCTGGCTATAGCGTGATGAACGACGTCAGCGAACGCGAGTCGCAAATTGAACGCTGCGGCCAATGGGTCAAAGGCAAGAGCCACGACACCTTCGCCCCCATGGGGCCGTGGCTGGTCACGCCAGACGAAGCGGGCGATGTAGAATCACTCGACATGACCTTAGACGTCAACGGCGACCGCCGCCAAACCGGAAACACCAGCACCATGATCTTCAAACCGCGCTTTTTGGTGCACTACCTGAGCCAATTCATGACGCTCCTGCCGGGTGATGTGATTACAACGGGAACGCCCCCGGGCGTCGGTATGGGCATGAAGCCGCAAGTCTTTCTCAAAGCGGGCGACGTGATGGAACTCAACATCCAAAACCTGGGCTCGCAAAAACAAACTTGCGTCCCAGCGTAACAAGGATTATCCGGGATGAAGATTATTGGCGTTGAAACCTACTTGATTGACGTCCCGCTCAAACAGCGGGCGATCACGGATTCACAAAGTTATGTCGAGTCGGTCGAGTTCGTCCAAGTGCGCATCGACACCGATGAAGAGACAATCGGCTGGGGGTTTAATTGGAACTACACCAAGGGAACCCGCGCCGTCCAGGTCACCATCGACGACGCCTACGCGCCCTTGTTGATTGATAAAGACCCCCTAGAGCGCAAAGAGCGCGTTCGCGAGTTGTATTACTCAAACCACTTCATTGGCCGGGTTGGCATCTCCCGCGTCGCGCTGTGCGCGGTCGATATGGCGCTGTGGGATATCCAGTTAAAACAGGCCGGGCTGCCGTTATGGAAACACCTGGGCGCCTGCAAATCAAAAATTAAAGCCTACAACACCGACGGCGGCTGGCTAACCTGGTCGGTCGACGAACTCATCGACGACATGAAGGCGATTCTCGACCGCGGCTTTGACGCCGTCAAAATGAAGATCGGCCGCCCTGACCCCAAAGAAGACTACCAGCGCGTCAAAGCCGTGCGCAGAGCGCTGGGCGATGATGTCGAGATTATGGTCGACGCCAACACCGTGTGGGACCTCAAAACCGCCATTGCCTGGGGGCGCCGCCTCGAAGAGTTTCACATTGCTTGGCTCGAAGAGCCCATGCACCCCTTCGACAAACGCGCTCACGCCAAACTCGCCAAGGCGCTTGACGTCCCCATCGCGGTCGGCGAGACCATTTATACGTTGTATGACTTTCGCGATTACATCGAGTCGGGCGGCGTCGATATCGTCCAGGCTGATTGCACCAAACTGATGGGCATTGATGAATGGCTCGATGTCGCGGCGCTGGCGCGGGCGTTCAACCTCGAAGTGATTCCACACACCAATGTCCAACAAAAACTTCACGTCCAACTCGCCGCCGCCACGCCCAATGTGAAGATGGTTGAATGTTGCTACGAATCCATTTTTGATATTTGGGAAGATCCGGTCCAAGTCATCGACGGCTATTACACCTTGCCTGAGCAACCCGGTTTGGGCTGTAAACTTCACGATGATGTCATCGCTGAACATCGCGTTTCATAACTTTGCTACATTGGCCTTATTAAAACATCGTGATGGTTACGCCTACGCACCGTTTTTTGTGAAAGAGTGATTCATGGGGTTGCACTCAGATGAATTTTAATGAGCTTGTTCGAATTTTAGAAAAAAAATGGTTTTCGTTTGCACAAAGAAAAAGGGGCAATAAGATATTATAGTGGTTGCCAGAATTATGTGCGGATTGAGTTTACGTAACTGTATCTATCGCTGTCCGCCGCGGTGGATACGGGCGCGCTTATGCCCCTTTTTTTGACAAACGCTCTAGCCCACTCAATCAACACCGCTACTGCTATCTTCTTGCTCCATCTTCTCCGCTTCGGCCAACGCCGCTTTGTGGTCTTTCTCGGCGTCGAGCAAGTGTTTGGGGATCGACTGATACCACGGCAGTTGCACCAACGGCTGGTTCATCCAGGCGCGCACCGGGTGGTAATTAAAAAACTCACTGACATAAATCTGGGCCGCGAACGAAAACCAAATCACAACCAACGCGGCGAAACCTGTTACTCCCACCAGGCGGCGGCCCGTCCACGCCCCCGCGCGAACAACCACATGACGCGGTTCTTTTGGGGCTTCAGGTTTCACATCCAAGCGGCCCATCACCCGCCGTTCTATAGACGTGAGTTGCCCGATTTTGATATTGCCTGTTTCGACGCAACGAATCACCCCTTTGGCGTAAATTCGCGCCGACACAACCCTCAGCAACACATAGGCGATAAAGCCCAACAAGCCTACGAAAAAATAATAGCCGCGCAGAAATCCCAACAGTTCCAAGTCGCTCATCGTCGCCAGGTTTGAATCGCCCTGCATCATAAACACTGGCGCCATCTTCAAAACCGAAAGTGGAAGCGAAAACAACGAGAACAACAACGCCAACCCGATCACAGATAGCCATTGCTGGCGAACCAGGTTCCACACCAGGCCAAATTCAAAGAACGAACGCCATTGCCCGGTCGCCGCCTGGCGGGTGTGCGCCATCGGGACGTAAAACATCGCGGCGATGAACAAAATAATGCCGAGGATACCCGTCACCGGCCCGATATAGGCCTGTTCATAGATTTTGTTGAATGAATTGTTCCACCCCGCGTGCCATGAATAGAGCCACAACACACAAGCGGGCATGGTGAAGATCCAAATATTGATAATGGCCTTGAAACCAATTAGTAGGTTCTTGCCAAATGAATGCAGCGGGAACACCAATCGCAGCCCCAACAGTTTCATGAAGCCTTTAACCCCAGGCGTTTTCTGAGGCCATGGGACGCCCGGCTGCCGCCAGAACCAATTCGGCGCTTTTTTCAGATACGCGAGTTCCTCGTCTTGGCCCACAAACGCTTCCCATTCACGAGGTAAAAACTTGCCTTTCTTGATGCGATACCAGCGGCGCACCACACAGCGCTGCATGTACCGCTGCGTCCAGCCGACGACAATCAACGCAACGATCGACATCTGACAAAACAGCGTCCCCACCACGATGAGCCAAATCCATTTCAGACACCAAAGCGCGAATGAAACGTAGGAACGCTCTTCGTTCTGTTGTTTCGGCGCTTCAGGCGGCGGGTTTACTGGCGCGGCGGCTTCATCTGGCGGCGCGACGGGAGGGAGTTTAATCGTGGTTTGTGGAGGTCCAACCAGCGTTGTGTTCATGACAGCGCCTCCTCTAGCGGCCCCGCTTCGGTGAAACCAGTGGGCGCGTTCATCAACCGCCCGATGGTCGAAGCGACCTGAATCTGCTGAACAGGCTTGTCGACCACCACGCCTTGTTCGACGCCCGGGCCAACCAGTAGGGCGAAAATTTGGTGTGAAGATTTGGTGTTGAAATGATGTTGGTACGGCACAGCCATCATGCGGTTGCTGTCGCGCCCACAGTCAGGAACAATCACAAACACGGTATTGTCGCGATACTCTTCGTCGGCCTCGACCACTTCGACCAGGCGTTGAATGCCGCGGTCGATCACGCTGACGCCAAGCGTATAATGGGCCGGGTTGCCCCAATGGACGTAATCAGGGTCGTTATAATTGATCATCATCATTTTGGGGCGCAGCTGGGTAATCGCCCGCGTCGCCATCTCAGTCAACAAACGGTCGCCGCGCGGGTTCACAAGCCCCGACTCGCCATAAAAACGGCGCCAGTCTTCCCAAAACTGGGCGATTTCTGGAATCGGCTGGTCGCGCAGCCCCGCGCGATAATCGACCGCCTCCAGTTCTTTGAGTTCTTTTTGTTTGGCTTCGATTTCTTCGTCAGGCACGCTTCCCGTTTCTAGCTGGCGGCGCAATAGAAACGTCTTGAAGCGGTAGAGGCTTAACACCGTCGAGCGATATTGAACGCCAAAAAGATGGTGGTTGCTAAAACTATAAAACTCTTCATCGGTGCGGTCTTCACCGTTGATAATCAGCGTCTGATGTTCAGGGACGCGATACGTCTTGCGCAGATACTCAAACATCGTTGGAACTTTAGGCTCAAAGCGCGAACCCAAAAATTTGTTTTCAATGTCTTCATACCGCTCGTAGGTTCCCGTCAGGATATACAGCGTGCCCTGGCCGTGGCTAGTTTCGACTTCCTGCTTCTCGCCGCTCTCATCGCCGTCAGTAAATTGTTCAATCTCCATCTGGGTGAATAAGGTTCCGCGCTTACAGAGTTCATGGAGAAAATAAGGGCTGTATGTATTCTGCGGGTCAATCGTCTCCCGCCGCCTGACCCCGCCGCCAAAGCGAATGACGACGATGTTTGGGCCATCATACTCAGGCAACACCGCCTCACTCGCGTCGTCTTGCGCCAGAACCAGCGGCGCGCCAATCAGCCCCGCGTTCAGCAACGCCGCGCTTGTTTTAAGAAACGCCCTTCGGTCTGTCGTTATTGAACTGTTCATCATCCCAATACCCCGCTTCGATAGATCACCTCATATAATGTATACGATCTAAAAATCAATTTCATTATGAAAATTGAAATTATTTGAAAAAGGGCTCATCCGGGATTTGGATACTTTTTCTCAAATTGAATTAAAATTTCCCGACACGATATCAAGGATGATTTTTTTATCGTTGTACTGTCTATTATTGAAAGGACGAATATCGTTTTTTGACCTAATCCCAGGTCATCCAGCAAGGGAAGCACTCAACTATCGGAAAAACCTGAAAAAGATTGTATTTTAGCAGGTTAATCTTCCCCCAGAAAATACATTGAAAAAAGCGGGGACAATCTATGACCGTCCCCGCCTGCATATATTCGAAAATTTTGTGAATGGCGTTAGAACAAAGACCATTCGTTGACGCTGGTTTCGCCAATGGCGCCGAAGGTGTAACGACCATAACCAAACACGCCGCCTGACCACAGAATCTCAAACGCGTTTTCTTCTGCGGTTGCTGGCTGGTTGACTTCGATCGCTTGTCCGAATCCACCATACGAACTTGGAACCGTTGACGAGGGGGTTCGTAACTCATCTGTCGTAAACGCTTGAATGGCGCGATGCGCGATCAGAGCGCCGTCTTGTTCCGCCTCAAAGGCGGCGTCATGAACAGCAATGAAGCATGGGCGAACTTCACCATTGTCATCCGCATGGGTATTGTCAATTTGCCATGTCGAAGAGCTGCAGGAGACAACATAAATCAAGTTATCTAACCCTTTAATCGAGTTAATATAGTTGGGTTTGTAGGTCTGAATGGTGGGCGTATCGGTTTCTTCGCCTTGAACGCTCCATAGTTCATCATTGGCCCAGGGAGCATCCTCTGACCCGACGTCTTTGAATGCGCGATAGAAGGTGGAATCCCAACCGTTGCTGGCACCAGGATAACCGGAGTTATACACATAGTTGGTAAACCCATCAGGGCTTAGAATAATGTTGCTGGCCGCGCCATTAAATCCTGGCCAACCCATGCGGGATGTGGTTTCACGGACGCTAAATGTGTCGCCGTCTTCGGTCGAAATAACAAAATACAAGCCGTCATTGCCGCCTGTAATGATCGTGTCAGCGCCGCTACCAGTCACAGACAAGTTGCCTGGACGAAAATCGTATCCCAAATAATCGCCTTCAAATGAAAAGGCCACCTCAGGGCCTGTGAACCCATCCGCGCCATCGGGAACATAGCGAACGATGTGCTGCCCTTGGTTAATATAAACGTTGCCATCGTCATCCAAGTCAAATGACATGTAAAACGGCGGCGCATCCGATGGGCTGCCAAACCACGCTTCATTCCATTCCGCGGATGATTGAGGCTCAGGAACCACGCCCAATTCCAACGCGATACCCATTGGGTTTCCATTGAACGAATCGATCCAAATCAACGAGTTGTCTGGATATTGGGCGGCTAAATCCAAATTGGCGTCAGGATCAGATTCATTGATCCCGTTTTGACGAATCCCGAGAAGCAAGCGGGTTTCATCAAAACGCTTCAATCCAAAATAGGTATCTGATGTTCGCTCTCCAGCAGTCCAACTGCCGACTTCTGCGCCTTCAGAATCAAGCGTCCGGCCTTGCGCAGTCAAAATTGGCAGAGGCGGATTGGCATCTGTCAGCAGATGCTCAAACACAACCTCAATGTCTTGCGCTGATACACTAAACGCAATCATTCCTACACATAGACATCCAATTAGTTTTTTCATAGAGATTTTTTCCTTCCTTTGTTAGGATAAAGTTTTTAATTTGCCAAAGCGGCGCTATTTATCCAATCTAAATTCAAACATGAGTTTTGTCTAGCAAATGTTTGCGAATAATGAAGGAACATAAATTAGTGAACAGAGATAACCCCCGTATGAAATAGAGAAGCCGAAACCAGTGACCACAAGAGAATGTTCGTCAATCGACGCCACAAATGAAGGCCAGCCCTCTACCGTCATGTTTTATCGAAACTGTTAAAATTATTCCCGCTATTGAATATTCACGCTTAGTTGCCGAATTTCAAACCAACTATTAAAGCCATATTTATCAAAGTGTTATAATTACTACCATTCTGGTTGCCTGACATTTCCAAAACAATCTCTTTATTTTTTTCTAACGCTCTCTTGACTTTTATAACGATATGTTAATAAATGTATATTCAAAACAAACCCCTGTCTCAGCAGGAACACTCAAGGAGAAAGAAATATGATCAAAAAATTTGCACTCACAGTACTGGCAGTAACCATTTGCGCCGCAGCGCCAATGGCGCAAGAAATCACTCCGTTGTGGGAATATCTCATCACCGATGACAGTTCGCCATTGCCCATTCTAAAGCAGAATGAACCAACACCTGGTGAAACCTTTGATGGTACTGACGTATACGACTCATATGGCGGCCTAAAACGTTATGATGAAACACGGTTGTTATTGGGCGTTCGTGAAAATGGTATCAACGAATCAGACGCGAACCACGACGCGGCCCTAGCCGCTGCGTTTCCGGATCGTTCACTGATCTGGATTGATTCGTTTACTGGTGAACCGATGGGCGTGGCGTTGGAAATTGGTCTCACACCAGTTCCATTAGACCCTGCCCTAGCAAGCGCTGGCGGAACAGAAGTTGATTACTACATGTCGTTTGGCGTTGGCGACGATGGCGTGATTTATTCCGGTCATAAAAACCAACTATTTAAGTATGAACCCAATGGCGATGGAACGTTTGGCGCACCTCAAGTCATCTATGTCCATCCAAATGATGGCACTGATACATGGACTGCTTGGCGCTGGGAAACCATTAAAGTATCTGGCTCAGAAAGTGACACAGTCGTCGTCGCCGGTGGAAAAACCTGGCGCACAAACCAAAAGACGTATGTATTCACTACGACCGATGGCGAATCATTCTCACCTGTCACTGACCAAATCGATTTTCGAGGCGGCAACTCTTCGCTTTACATAAACGAAGCGGGCGATGAAATCTATCTCATTGGCGGCAACTTCCCCGGCGGCGCCAGCGGCTTTGGCGTCAACATTCGCCGTGAATTTACCACGCCTGATTTTGCGGAACCATTCATTCGCGATGAGCTGTTTACCTTCACCGCTCCAGCAATTGACGTGGAAGCGCAAAACTTCCTCGATACCTATATCGGTTGGTTCCATTCAGGTTTTGATGCCAATACTGACCTTCCCTACTTTGCGGTTTACTCATGCCCCAGTTGGGACACCAAGGATCCAGGCACAGCCGGTTCACTTGGTTTTGGCGACGATGCCGCCAACACTCCCGAACTCCCCGGTTGGTTAGCGTTGCATGATGCCGTCACTGGTGAATACATCGAAGGCTCATCTCACATGCTTTCAGTTTATGAAAACAGTGAACTAGA
>CAZKYC010000089.1:0-18203 GCA_964556895.1 uncultured bacterium
TGGAGCTGAGGGGGATCGAACCCCTGACCTTCTGAATGCCATTCAGACGCTCTCCCAGCTGAGCTACAGCCCCTGAGAACGACTGCAATGATAACTCTAGCCATCGGGAAATCAAGACGCCGGGCGCATTTCCAGGCATTGCCGCCCAACTGGAAGGCGCCATACTAACTCATCTTTCAATGAATCAGGCGTAGTATGGGCGAATTGATCGGCGAAGTCATCCAAACCAGTACGTCCGAAATCACCGGACAAAGCAAACTCAAGACCACCGGGCCTGAGTTTGGTTCGTTTGTCTGCACCGGCAAAGACGCACCCTGTATCGCGGTGGTCTACAATGTCGAAGTGGTCGGCCCTGAAGGCTACCGCAAGCCCGGCATGACGGGATTCAGCGAAGATGAACTGCCCCAAAAACACCCTCAACTCTACGCCATTATGCGCAAGCAGTTCAGCGCACTGGTCATCGGAGAACTGAGCGAAACTCGCTTTTTATACGGCCTGCCCAGCCGTCCGCCGGGGCTGCACGCCGGGATAACCTTGTGCGATGACAAAATAGTAAGCGTGATTGTCAATGACCTGGGCTTTCTCAGACTGTTGTTTGACTCAGGCAAGACATCGTCTGAAGAATTGTTAATGCGGGTTTGCCGAAATCTTCTCACCATTGGCGCCAAGCCCAATCGTCGGGCGGCGGTGAAGATTGGCAAGGCGCTGTCTGACCTCTACCGCGATGACTATGAATCGCTGCGGCGAATGATGACGAGGCTCGAAACATGGCTAACCAACTAACGCCCCGGAAAGACAATGCCCGCCTGGGCGTGGTGACCTCCGGCTCGCTCAGCGATGGGCTTGAGATGAAGCTTAACCCCGGTGTGTCAGTTGAAGCTGTGAGGGCGGGAAAGTTCGTCGTTGTCGAGGGCAAAGATTTTGACTTCTTCTCAATGATTACCGACGTGCGGCTCGACGCCTCCAGCGCGTCGATTTTGCGCGATCCGCCGCTGCGTGGCTCTCTGTTAAGTGATGTATTGGCGGGCGACCATACCTACGCCACGCTATCGCTGAAACCAATGCTCATGGTCGAGCGCAAGAAGGACATCAAGCGCGAGGACGACTTGCGGCCAGTGAAGAGCATCCCGGTTCACTTCTCTACCGTGTGGAACGCTAAAGAAAGCGACATACAGGTTATCTTTGGTAAAGAAGACGATACCAAACGCTTCTTTAACCTAGGCTCCCCAATCGATATGGGCGATGAAGAAGTCTGCCTTGACCTCGACCGATTGATTGAGCGGTCAAACGGCGTGTTTGGAAAAACCGGTACGGGCAAGACGTTCCTCACCCGTCTGATTCTCGCGGGCATTATTCGTAACAACAAAGCCGTGAACCTGATCTTTGACATGCACAGCGAATATGGCTGGCAGACGCGCAAGGAGTCTGGCGCTGGCAAAGACAGTTTCGTCAAAGGACTGAAAAACCTATTTGGTCAACAGGTGTTGATCTGTACGCTCGACCCTGATTCAGCCCGGGCGCGCAACGTCAGCGTTGATCTAGAACTTGAAATTCCACTCAGCGAGATCGATATTGAAGACATCGCCCCGCTGCAGGGCGAACTGAACCTACACACCACCGCCATTGAGACGGCGTATATTCTTCGCAACCGGTACAGGAAAAAATGGTTGAAAGAACTGCTTGATCAAGATCCGGCGGCACTGAAAGATTTCGCGGAAGAGATCGGCGCCAATAAAGAGAGCCTGGCAGCGTTGTATCGCAAACTAAGCGCCATTCGCAACCTGTCTTTCGTGGTCGACAAAGCGCGTGAAGAGGGCGAACACGTCAAATCAAACCGCGTCGGCGTCAGGCGGCTGATTAGCGAACTGCAACAAGGACGCAATATTGACCTCGAGTTTGGCCGCGTCTCGAGCATGTTGTCATACCTGCTGGTCGCCAACCTGATCAGCCGACGCATCCACGAGTCGTGGGTCAACCAGGCCGAGAAATACATGGCGACCCAAGACTCAAAAGACCGCCCGCGCCCGTTGATGATCACCATCGAAGAGGCGCACAAGTTTCTGAACCCCGCCGCCGCGCGGCAAACCATATTTGGAACCATCGCCCGCGAACTGCGAAAATATTTCGTCTCGCTGTTGGTGGTCGACCAGCGCCCTTCTGGCATCGACGATGAGATACTTTCTCAATTGGGAACGCGGGTAACAGCGTTGTTGAACGACGAGAAAGACATCAACGCGGTGTTTACCGGCGTGTCGGGCGCGGCGGCGCTGCGCAATGTGTTGGCCTCGCTCGACAGCAAACAACAGGCGCTAATTTTGGGCCACGCCACGCCCATGCCGGTGGTAGTGAAAACGCGCGAGTATGGCGAAAAATTCTATCAAGCGATGGTTGGCTCTCAAACTCAACAAAAAGCCAAGACCAAGAAGGCCGTCGATTTGTTCCCGCCTGAGTGATGCATTGCATTAATCATTTTATATTGGTTGCCAGAATTATGTGCGGATTGAGTTTACATAACTGTATCTATCGCTGTCCGCCGTGGCGGATACGGGCGCGCTTTACGCACATTTTTTTGACAAACGCTCTAGCATACACGAACAATGCTAATTCGAAATTATTCAGAAAAACTATCATTTCGCAGCGGTCGGCATGGGTACAACTCTACTCGCTTCAGTGCTGCTCCGCGTAGAAGCACAGGCGCTCCCAGAGTTGCACCCATGCCGATATTGGTTGTTCAAAATTAGATATGTCGAGACGGTATACAAACGACGCGTTAAACAGACACAATTTCCTTACTCAATATTCGCCCGGTGGTTCTCAAGAATACGGTCGATTTCATTCAAATCAGGTTCACTCATTTCAACATTTCCCGCGTTGACGTTTTCAAGCGCTTGTTGGGCGTTGCGCGCTCCCGCTAACACATGAGTGATTCCGGGTTGGGCAATCGTCCAGGCTAATACCAATTGGGCGATGGTGAGATCATAGTTGGCGGCAATTGGTTTAAACTCGTCTAACATCGTAATGACGCGCGCCCGGTTTTCTTTGCTGAATCGTGGACGCATGAGACGTACATCGCCTTCTTTTAATTCACGCTCAGGCGTCAGTTTGCCCGTCAACAGCCCCATCGCCATGGGAGAGTAGGCCAATACAGCGATGTTGTTGTCTTGGCAATAGGGAACCTGGTCATGATTAATTTCCAAATCAATCATGCTGAATTTTTCCTGGTCGGCGTCAACCGGCCCGGCGATGGCGTATTGTTTCATCCGGCCCGAGTCGCAATTGCTGACGCCGATGGCGCGAATTTTTCCTTGTTGCTTTAACTCGACCAGCGCCGCCATGGTGTCTTCGGCTGGAGTGGAGTCGTCCTGCCAATGGGTTTGATAGAGGTCGATGCAATCGATATTCAGGCGCTTGAGGCTTTGTTCGACTTCCCAGCGAATCGAGTCAGGCGCCAAGTGGCGGTGAACGGATTTTCCTTCGAGATCAAAGAAGTGTTGGCCTTGATCGAAGTCCCAACGCAACCCGCATTTGGTCGCAATAACTAACGGGTCGCGGCGGCCTTTAATCGCTTTGCCCACCACGGTTTCAGACAAGCCAAATCCATACACCGCAGCGGTGTCGATGCAGTTGACGCCGTTATCAATGGCGGCGTGAATTGCTGAGATGGAATCGGCCTCGTCTGCTCCGCCCCACCAGGTCCCACCGATGGCCCAGGTCCCTAAAACGATTATGCTGGCGTCGATGCCGGATTGCCCGAGCGAACGATATTTCATTCAATTATCTCCTAAGGATATAGTTATTTGGAGTAGTCCTGAATCGTAGATATAATTTACGCAACTATCCATATTCAATCTGGAGTTATCACTATGAAACTTAGAGTTAATCTGTTTATTTCATGCTTGATTTTATGCGTAATGGTCGTATCCCCAAGTGTAATCGCGAGTGAAAATGACACCGCGCCGTTTTTGGACGAACACGCACCGTTGTTCAAAACCAAAACCATCGACGGTAAAGAGTTTAAGTTAGAAGACTATAAAGGGAAATTGGTATTGGTTGACTTTTGGGCGACATGGTGCCCGCCGTGTAAGGCGGAACTGCCCCATCTGAAAGAGGTGTATGAGAAGTACCACAAAAAAGGATTGGAAATCGTCAGTATTTCCGCTGAAGACGCTGGTGTGATCAAACCGTTCGCCAAAGCCAACAAAATGGACTGGATTCACATTAGCGACCCGCCAAAAGATCTGCTTCGTAAGTATTATGTTCAATCCTATCCTTCTCCATTTTTGATTGGCCCTGACGGTAAACTATTGGCGAAGCATGTGCCCTTACGCGTCCATTTTCTTGAAAAGACGATTGAAGAACATATCGGCAAGGTGAAACCTGAAGCGCTCAAGAAATCTGACGCTGCAGAATAAATGGGTTCCAGCGCATTGCTGCCTCAACGGATCAAAACAACGCCGCGGCGAAGGTCGCGGCGTTTCTTGCGTTGGGGCGCCGTATTGGTTTTGTTAATTGTTTTTGTCTATTTCTTCCAGCCGATTCAGTTGTTTTTGGATTACGCCCTGGTCTATGAAACGCCCATGAAACATGTTGATGCGGTGTTTATCTCGCAATTGGGCGAGACGAAAACCGCCGCGGAATTGTTTCACAATGGCAGCGCGAAACGCATATTGATCACGCGCGGCCCGCGCCCTGAATATATAAACGCCGACCCGCCAATCTCCGCTCACGTTTTTATTCGCGAAGAACTGTTACAGCAACAGGCGCCTGCTCATGCGATTGCCAATCTGCCCTATCAAGCGACAACTGCGGTTGACTTTCATCGGCTGGTGCGAGAGTGGGTATTTGCCAACAACGTGAAATCAATTGTACAGTTCCCCCCTAAATACTACTCGGCTTACGCACACTGGAAGCACGAACGTACACTAGGCCTTGAAGGTATAGAATTAATCATCCGGCCTGTTGAAACAGATGGAATTTGGAGAAAACAGATTTTGGCATTGCAAAACTTTTTTGTCAGGGCGGCATGGTGGCGCCTGGTTGATCTGCCAAAAATCCAAGAAGAATTTGGGTATGACCAAATGAGTTTGAACGACAAGGCCGTCCAAAACGACGGTTAAGTTATGTTCTTCGCGATCTCAGCGTAGACTCTCGCGGTTTTAACCAGTGAATTGATATCGCAATATTCTTTGTCGCCGTGTAAGCCCGCCCCTTCAACACCATAACCGACGGTTGGACATTTCGCATAATTGGTGAAGAAGTGTAAGTCTGTAAATGCGCCAAACATGCGCAACTTGGCCGGCCCGCCATATATGCGTCTAGCCGCAGATTGGGCGATTTTACAAAATGAATGTTTGGGGTCGGTATACCCGGCGTTAAACGCCATTGAGTAATGAATCGACGCGTCAAGTTTTTTGTTTTTCTTCATTTCGTCTTGAATGAGTTTGTTATATTCAGCCTGGACGCTCTTTACTGGTTCTTCCGCCAACAGGCGCCGGTCAAAAGTAAATTGAAACGCGTCTGGAATAATATTGACTTTTGATCCACCGCCAGACACTCCGCCTAATGTCAGGGTCGGGTGTTTGGCGTATGCGTCATTCATCATCTCAGCCGTCGATCGGGATTGGTGTTTGCTGTGAAGGTCTTGAAAGTGCTCAGCCAGTTGAATACCCTGTTCAAACGCATTCACGCCTGAGGATGGGTTGGAGCCATGAGCAGCGGTCCCCATGACGCTGACGTTTCCCCATAAGACGCCGCGATGGCCATAGGCGACGGTATTACCGCTGCCGCCTTCGCATACCACGCAGGCGTCTGGCGAGACAATCTTCTCTTGGGTGAGATAGCCTACGCCGCAGGCCCCGCCAATTTCTTCATCAGCGGTGAATGAGAGTTCGATGTTCCACGGCGGCGCGAGGCCTTCGGCCTGCATGGCTTTGACCGCATAGATCGACGCCGCCAGACAGCCTTTCATGTCTTCGGTTCCACGGCCATACAACTTGGTCCCTCTAAGCACAGGGTCAAACGGATCGGTTTTCCAATTCGGCGATACGGGCACCACGTCATAATGGCTGTTGAAATGCAGCGTTCGTTTCGCGCCGACGTCCCAACGCGCAACAACGTTATAACGAGGGAAGCCCGATGTCTCAGGCGGGGCGTGTTTGGTTTGATATTTTTTAGGGACGCGAAGCAGGCGCGCCTCAAGCCCCATGTCTTCAACCACGTTGGTGAGATATTTCGCGCAGGCGTTGAAATTGCGCCCAGGCGGGTTTTCGGTTTGAAACGAACAAATCGCGTGAGTGAGTTCGACGAGCTGGCTTCGGTGGTCTTTTAGATACTTCAACATGCCGTCGGTTTGAGGGCTAAGCAGTTTCGGTTTCATTCAGTGTTCCTTTAGGCTGATGCGTTTCTCTCAACAGCCACTGTCGTGGGTATAGACATAGCATCGCCAAAATCAATACCCATGCCGTCACCCCAATGGAGCAGCCATAATAATATAATTTGGGGAAATAGTGAAATTTGATTTCATGCGTCCCCGCGCTGACTTGAACAGCCATGAAGGCGTGGTTCGCCCGGAAAATAGCGAGCGGCTCGCCGTCTTGGGCCGCCGTCCAATTCGGCGAATAGCCTTCTGAGACAGCCAACATGGCGTCGAAGTCAGATTGAACGGTAATTGTAAAATGGTCTGAATGTTCACGGTGAACGCGCAGGGACGAGTTGCCCTCCAGCCGTTTTGCGTTGGGCGCACGCTCCGGCCCGGGGCCGTATTCTTGATCAAAAAAGATTGGCGGTTCGTCATGTGGCCAATTGTTAAATTGCTCCACCATGTCTTCAACTGAGTCGTACTCGATTGGCGTCCGGCTTAAATAGGCAAAGCCGGATTTAGAGCCATGCTTCCAAACCGGGATTTCAGCCGCGTCTGTGATTAACTGAAATCGCTTCTTTATGGGCTCAGCAAACACGCCATAGATCAATAAAGTGATATTGGATGTCGTCAGTTCGATCGAAACAGCGTCGACAGGTTGATTGGTTTGAGCCGGATAAACCGCTTCATATTGGCGCGCTTGAACATAGCCAAATCGTGATGGGATCGGAAACCAACGGTATTCCGCCGCAGAGCGATGGGCCGCAGCGCCTGGCCCAAACTGGACAATCTGGTCAGCGACATGTACTCCTAGCCGAATCGGCAATGATTGAACGGGTTGTGAAGCGCTGATCAAATGGACAGAGCCGATTTTCGCTCCCTGTTGAAGCCGCCCCGCGCCGATGGCAACCCAGCGCAGTAGCAACGAATCTAACGCTTGCGGCGGTTGCAGCGGCGTTTCGACGCGCCCCGGTTCCTCTAGGCCGACTTGGCCTTGATAAAGAACCAAATGGTTGGGCCTGCCAATGATAGAGCCGACCCCAAACACGTCTACCATCTTGGGGGGCAGCGACTGGAAGCGAATGTTGCGGTCTGGGTGAACAATCGCCGAATGGCCCGCCCAAGCGCGTGACAGTTCCGCGTAGTGTTTGGGGACCAAGGGGTCATAGCCTTGGGCGTCATGCAACCGAAACACTTCATTCAAACGCGGTGAGACAGTTGAACGGATGTATTTCATTCGAACGTCGTTGCCGCTGTCGAGCGTCGGGTCAAAGCCAACTGTTCGAGCAAACGGTTGGCTGCTTTGCCAGTCTTTTACTGCGCGGACCGTTCTGGGCTCCTGTAGGTAAGTCGATGGGGCCGTTTCAAGAAATAAGCGCTGGGTATATTGGGCTGACTGAGCGGCGGCCAGCGCGAGCAAAATGGCCCAGAGAACCTTTGGCTTGATCCAAGAATGACTCAGACACGCGATTGCCAAAACGGTCAGGCCGCTCCACAGGCTAAACGTAAGAAGCGCCCAGGCGCCGTCGCTATAGGCGCCCGGTTGAAATTGTTGTGTAAGCGCGGAGTGAGTGAGAGTAATAAACAATGTTGGGTTTAATAAGGCTGCAATTATCCATATGCCAATCAAGAAGAAACCAGCAATAAAAAGAGAAACCGCTCGCTTCTTGGAGGCAGACAGAGTGAAAATTCTCTCAGCGCCGAATGCCGAAAAAACAGGCAACGCAATCGCGGCCATAAGCAGGGACCGACTGGGAAGGTTGAGCGAGTTCCACCCCGGCAGCCAATCATACAATATAGGATAAATGAAGCCTTGTTTTCCCACTGTGAGTGCCAGCGACAAAACGATTGCGGCGAAGAACGGCCAGCGCAATCGGGTAGGCATGGCTTTCCAACCGAGTGGAACAAGCAATAAAGCCGTTGCGCCGATGTAGCATGTCCCTTCCCAGGGGTCAGTGCGGGAGATGCCTGGTTGGCTCAATCCGCCTAGAAATGCTTTCCATACATCAACAAGCGGCAGGGCGCCTTGCAGCGCGTCCTTGAGGGCCAATTCTGTTCGTACGGTTTCAGATAAATTAAAGAGCGCTGGTAGGAGCATCCCGGCGGAGAGCAGAAGACCAGCAACTACCAAACCCAAATACATTGCCATTGAGTGAACGATGGATTTTATATCCCAAAGGCTGGTTCCAAGATGAAGAATAATTGAAAGCAACAATAGATAGACCACAGTGTGTGGAACGCCGGCGAGAATGACCATCGATAAAAACAGGCTGGCGCATAACAGCGGAATCCACGAGCGTTTTTGTAAAGCGATCAGGTTGAAGTAAAGAAAGAACGGCGCCCAAGCGGCGCCTTCGAGGATGCCGAGGTTGGTGATCTTGCACCGCCAATAAGTACTCATCAAAAAAACCGTCGCGCCAAACAGGGCGGCCAAGGGAGCGACGCGCAGGCCGCGCAACAAGACATACATCCCAACGCCGCCTAAAGCGAAATGAAATACGATCAGTAATGGGAAGGCGACTTGTGTGGGCAAGACCATCGCGGCCCAGGCGGGCCAATAGAGAAGCTGGGCTTGTGGGTTTGATTCTCGCGGGAAGCCGCAAAATTGATACGGGCTCCAAAGCCCTACTGTTGAATCGCCGTGCATGGAAACCAGTGGATAAAAGAACAACAGCGAGTCGGAATCGAGTGGGACACGCCCCAAAAACGCAATGGATGCGTTACACGCCAACGCCGCCGCGATTATCGCGAGCAGACAGAAGATGTCAATTCGCCGCCATTGAGGCGGTTCACAGATCGGCGTGTTATCCATTCAACAGTTTACCTTACAAGAAGATGGTTATCTATCGCTGATTTCACCCGTTGTCATGGCGGAGGCGAAGGGATGAAATGCTTGTTCCTTTGGTTTTTGTGTGGATAACGATATGCTCAAACTATCATAACGTAGACGGCGTCAAATCAGCAGCGGTGTTGTTGTAAATCAAAATGATTACCACAAAGAAAAAAGGCGCGCCCAAAGGCCCGTTTTGGAAATTTGCGTTTGTTGACCTGGCGATCATTTTCGTTTCGCTAGGGGCTGCGTTTTCCATCCATATCCGTGAAATCTCCCCTCAAAACCTGAATGTATATATTCAGTTGATGCCGTTGATTATTTTTATTCGGCTGACATCGTATTTCGCCTTTCGCCTGTATGACTATAGCCGCCCAGTGACCCAGTTTGATACGTTGTATATGACCTTTTGGGCGAACCTGGCGGCGCATGGCATCGAAAGCCTCTTGATTCTCTACACCGGGACTTACTTTTCTGACCGGGTGGTGTTTGGACTGGCGCCGCTTCAAACGCCCGACCCTGACGCATCGGCGTATCAAATTTCGCGGATCATACTCCTGCTCAATTTTGTGAATAGCTGGCTGCTGTCGGCCTTGTGGCGGATGATGTATCTCTATCGCCGCCTGCATTGGGGGTATGACCGCACGCGCTTGTTGATCGTCGGCGCCGGGCCGCTCGGCGCGAGCGTCCATCGCGATATCGAACAATTTTCCCGCCTGGGCCACCAAGTGGTCGGCTTAATTGACGACGACCTGGAGCCAGGCTCAGAGAACGCCCCCGTGTTAGGCGCCATGAACGACCTGCCCCAATTGGTCGAAAGCGAAGACATAGATGAGATCATCGTAACCAGCCGCCGCGCGACCCGCCAGACTATGCTTGAGATTCTCACTCAATGCCGCATGACAGGCTGTAAGGTGTATTTGTTACCCGAACTCTATGAAGTCGCCATCGGCCAGGTCGAAATCGGCCAGGTGGCGGGCATTCCCCTTATCAATGTTGGCATGGCGCCCTGGAGCGACTGGAAGCGCTTTGTCAAGCGGGTATTTGATATGGCGTTTTCGATAAATTCGTTGGTTGTGTTGGCGCCCATATTTTTTTTGACGGCAATCGCCATCAAACTCGACAGCCGAGGGCCGGTGTTTTATCGCCAGACGCGAGTTGGCCGCGATGGATCGGCATTCGAAATATTAAAATTTCGCACCATGCAAGACAATGCAGAGACGCTCTCCGGCCCGGTGTTGGCGGATGAAGAAGACCCGCGCGTGACTCGAACTGGGCGTATTCTAAGGCGCCTACACCTCGATGAACTGCCTCAATTGTTTAACGTCTTGGTTGGCGAAATGAGCCTGGTAGGCCCACGTCCCGAACGTCCCCACTTCGTTCAGCAATACCGAGAGAAACTACCGCTCTATCGCCTTCGAGAGAGCGTGCGCCCCGGCATGACCGGCCTGGCGCAGATTCATGGCTTCTATAACACGCCGATGGAACACAAACTGCGCTACGACCTCGCCTACATCAACAACATGACCTTCTTGTTAGACATGAAGATCATCTTCAACACGGTTCGGGTGTCGCTCTCAGGCCACGGCGCAATTTGATCATTCAATCGTATTATAAAATCCATCTCAAAAATTAAGATTATTTCTGGTTCTTCCGATATTTGAGTACTTCCCTTGCTGGATGACCTGGAATTGGGGCAAAAAACGATATTCGTCCTATCAATAATAGACAATCCAACTCAGGCGTGGGTGCAACTCTGGGAGCGCCTGTGCTTCTAAGTGGAGCAGCACTGAAGCGAGCAGAGTTGTACCCATGCCACCCGCTACAAATGATCAAGTATTTTTAAGATGGATTCTAGATATACCAGAAACAAGTGGGCTATCCGCCGTTGCGAATAGCCCAACATGAATTGTGAACTAATGGCTGTTTTCTTGTAATCAAAAGATTCAATTACGGTCTTCGCGCTCGAGAAGCGGCTGAGCCTGAGGGTGCGCTTGAACGTGACGGCGAGCTGCTGCTCGATCGCGACGGCGACACCGAGCGGCTTGATTGCGCCCGCGAAGTTGACGGACTGCTCAAACGGCCCGAAGAGCGTGACACCGAAGGCGAACGGCTTGATGAACTGCGCGACGGCGCCACTGACGATGGACGGTTCAAAGAACGCGACGGCGACGTTGAGTGAGACCGGCTGGTCGAATTGCGCGACGGGGCCGCCGACGGTGGACGGTTCAAAGAACGCGACGGCGACGTGTTGTAATAGCGTTCGTTCGAGCGGGATGGAGACGCTGACGGCGTCAACGAACGCCTTGATGTTGAGCGTTGCGGGCTTTGATCAGGCGTGAAGGTCTGGACATTCAAGCGCTGTACGGATTGTTCTCTCTGGACAGAACGTCTACTTGGTTCCGTTGTTTGCCCGCTTCGATTGTAGACTCTCACCTTCGATTCGGGCTCTGATCGCGAAGGCGATACCGAATACGCTCCCCTGCCCTGCAAGTTGTAAGTACGCGGCGTTGAAGAAACGCTGCCGGAATTACGCGGCGCTTGCACTTTTCGAGAAGGGGTTATCGCGCGTGATCCCGACTCAGATTGATACCGCGACCGAGACGTATTGAGTTCGTAGCTGCGGTTGCGCGCAACTTCTGACCAGTTCTGTTCTGGCCGTGGGCGCGACAGTTCTTGTCGAGACCGCGCTGCGGATGAATTGGGCGGCGTGATGGTTCTTTGCGAACGAAGTTCTTGCGCCCGCGATGAACGCTCGTGAATCGTCGACGGCGATTGCTGTACCCTACGCTGAGATGAGCTTACAGTTCGAGCAGGACTGTTCGGTATTGTCAAGGAACGAATTGAGCGTTCGTCCGGAGACGCAACCGACGGCGACGCAACACGGGTTCGTGTTGTCTGGCCAACAGCGGCAGGCTTTCGCTCAGCCGAAGTATTGCGCGCGGGAGAAGTAACGCGAGGGCTGGTTGTCGCTGTCGTTCTCACCGCGTTTGCCGTTTCGGCTTGGCGGACCCGTTTCGAATCAACCGTCGAACGTTGGGCGACCTGGGTGCGCTTTTGTTGCACAACCGGGCTGCTCATCTTCATGCGCGGCGTTTCAGGGTTACGCAACCGCGCGGGTTTGGTCGTCGTTACTGCAGCGGGCTTCACGCTGTTAGAGGTGATTGCGCGAGGCTTCGAACTAGAGACAGCGCTTCGGGCCGAATGGACCGAACGAGTCGGCGAAGTTAAGCGATTGCTTTGGCTCTTCAACGCTAATTTCGTCTTCTGAGATTCTGTACGAACAGCGTTCACGTCCGGCACGTTGCTCATCGCATCAGACCCAAGCGCAATAGCGCGTCGCGCGGATGTCTCTACTGTCGCGGCGGCCTTGCGGTCATAGACGCTGGCGGTGAAGTCTTTGCGCGGCATGACGGTCACCGCGTTCTTTACGTTGTAGTTATCATAGTCATGGTCGTTGATAACGATGGTTCCATTGTTGATGAATGCGTCCCCGCCGCGATAGTGGTACCCGTGGTATCCGTGATGATAATAATGATGACGGTGATGAGTGTGATAGTAGCCCCAATCCCAATAATACGGATCATGGTAACCGAGCGGGAACCAGCCAATCGAATCATCATAATAGCGATGGCCGCCGCCTATCGAAAAGCGGAAATAGTCGCCGCGGTTGGCGTAAGTGAATGACACCAGCGCTGGATACCAATACGGTCGGCGGTAATGGTAACGCGGACCGGAGTAGGAGACGTAATGCGGCGTCCAAACCCAGTTGTAGCGGTTTGTATGCACCCAACGCCCATAGTGGTAAGGCACCCATCCCCAGGGTTCATGCGACACCCACACCCAGCCATAGCGATAGCGCCAGGTCCAATAGCCTTCCCGGTAGGGCGCCCAATCAGCTGTCGCGGCTGTCGGGCGCCAGACAGTTCCATAAGAAGGCGTTTCAATCCACTCGCCATGGCGGTCGAGGTCGCGATAGCCAGACACGCGGGGCGACACCTTGGGTTCGCTGAAAATTGTGGTGGTCGCCGCGTCGCGTATGTCCGTCCATTGGTCAAATGCGTCCGCTGGCCCAATGGGCACTTTGGTGTAAGTGTCAGGATCAGCGGTCGGAGCGATTAGTTTCTCGCCGCGCTCAACCCGAATGAAGCGCTCCCTATCAATGTTGACATTGAGGCGTCCGCGTTGAACGGAGATTTCAGCGCCGGTCGGCGACACGTCAAACCTTGAATTAACAGGACCACTTAGCGTCGCCAAAAAGGTCGATGCCAATACTTCAACCGGTGGGCGGTCATAGGCGGTCTCTTTGGCGTTGAGGTTCACGTTGCCTTGTTGAATTTCAATTCGAACAAACTCTTCTTCTAAGAAAGAAAGCGTAATGTAAGATTGTTCATTCAAACGAACAAATATGTCGTCGCCAAGTTGAACTTCGACCAGCGAGCCGGCGCCCGCGTAAACCCGATCGCCCGCCAAAACGGGAGCATTGATATCAACCGCCTGCCACTCGCTTTCGTCTTCCGTCCAGATTGACGCGGTTCCTTCAATCGCTGAAATTCTCGCAACGCGCGGCGGGATTGGAGCATCGTCTGAAGCGAATGATACTGGCGTGAAACTAGCGAAAACGGCGATCCAAATAAGAATGGCCCGGGATTGAGAAGTAAAAATAGTCATTGTTCCGTCCCCTCTCAATACAATAGTTTCCATCGTGTACTGTGTTAATGGTATCGCATTGCCCAAACGATTAGCTAAAATGTCACGTAAAACAGTAGATTGTCTACAAGAAAGTGTAAGGCCTTATAGTCAGCAAGCCCTGATTTGGCTATGCTTAACAATAAGTGCCTGTTTATTGTGATTAAAAACGGACGCAGACCCTATGGGAGAGATTCGGCTCAACTGGAGTTTTGGCGAACCGCATGAAAATGACGGCGGGTTGGCGGTCGATTTCTATTACCAGACGGGCAAACATATCACTCTTCAGTTCGCCTGGCCGACGCGCCGCTTTACAGGCGCGGGTTCGCTGCCGCTTCAGGCGGGTGAGTCATCATCCAGCGCCTGGTTTGGCGCGTGGGACCACCAGGCCCAAGAGACGGGCCGTCGGCTTTATGACCTGTTAGGCCCTGAAGCGCAAAAAACGCTAATTCAGACTTTTGCCAACCTCAAAGATGACGAATCAGACCGCGCGTTAGTATTACAGTTCCCGATTCCCTCACGTGACGCCAAAGAACGATGCCTGGCGTTAGAGGATTTACCTTGGGAACTGCTTCACGACGGCGAGACCTATATCAGTTGGCGGTATGGGCTTCAGATCATCCGGTCTCACACCCGCGACAATGACCCTGTATCCAACCAAACCCTTGATGTCTCAACCTGGGGCGTGATTCTGGCGACGCCTTTTGCTGACGGCCACCAAGATACTTTGGCCAACGCCGGACTGCCGACTCTTCCTCACAGCATTGAAGAAATCGACATGCTGCGCTCGCTTGAAGACTGGTCGGGTGGATTGGTCCGAATCTGGCCGCCGCCATCAAGACGTCGAGTTGGCGGCGTCCGGACATTACACCAGCTCGAAGCGGCGCTTCGCACATCACAGGGCGGCCCCAAAATGGTGCTTCATTTTATCGGCCATGGAGTGATGGTTGATGACGAGCCCTGTTTATGTTTTGAAGATGACGATGGTGAGATGGATTATGTCTCGGTCTCACGGCTTCGCTCTGTGTTAACGTCTGTGAAAGAAAGCGACGCAAAGAAAACCATCCCGTCTATTTTCTTTTTAAACGCGTGCGGCTCTTCAAGCCGGGGGCGCTACTCAGCCGGGTTCGCATCAGGCCTTCATGATCTAGGCCTCTGTGTTTTGGGGTATCAGGCTGAGATCGAAGATAACGACAAACCGATTGTTGCGGCGCGGCGATTTTATCAATCGCTCTGCATCGACCAGTCGCTGCAGACGCCTCATCTAAACCCCACCGCGATTGGCGCTGTAGAGGCCGCCCGGCGGTCGTTGCGCGGCCCTGACACAGAATCGACGCCCTTATGGGGCCGTTTTCGGGCGTATATCCCTCCAGGCATCGATTTCTCCCCAAAAGGCCGCGGGTTGATGGAACGCTGCGTTCAGGGGATGTACACCCGCTCCGCCGACTGGTTGAATCCAAACGACTATACCGACCACATGTCGCTGGGATTTGTCATCGCTTTGGTTAGCGGCGTCATGTTGGGCGTCCAAAACCTGGCGTTTATTTTGCCTGAAGCCGTAGACCTGAGTTATCTGACATACGGCGAGATTATCAGCGAGTTGATTCGAATTTTTCTGATCGGGCCGCTTTCGTTTTTGGGCGCTTCGGTGTTCGCCGCCTGGCTAACTTGCAGCAACCACCAAAAGATCATTCACCGCTCAGAGTCTCCTGCCGCGTCTGGTCAAGACAGTTTTCCGTTTACGCCGTTTCCGCTCGCCTTGTTGGCGGGAACGATGTTCGGGGTGGGGTTTTCTTACACATTTTCGAGGCTTGATTTATTGACGGCTCAGCTGGTCGGGTTGGCCCATGTTACCCAGTTGCCGGCGCCGCTCTTTTGGTATGGCCTAGTCGCGGTATTCAGCCTGTGCTTGACGGTCTTATTGAGCGTTTCAAGCGTGTACCACATTAAACGGCGAGATTCACTTCATTCATACGGGACCTTTTATCTGCTGACATTTGTGGTGTTCTGTCTTTTCATTCTATATGTATTGTTCATATCCATTGAAGAAGAGGTCCTGTATTACCGCAAAATCGGATGGATGGCAGGCTCGTTTGCGATCATCACGATATTCGCGTTGAGCACGATAAAAATCGTGAAAGAAGTTTCATGGCGTGCATCCAAGAAGCGCAAGCCATTGGTGGTGTTTTCATGGCGAAAGTTTTGGCCGCTGATCGGCAGCGCGGTGTTAGTGGCATTTTGTTACGCCTGGCTAGAGAATTCGGCCCGCTTCCCGACCGAGTTGATTCGCCAAACCATTCAACAACGCAAAACCGAAGTTGAAACCGGCCAAACGACGCCCCGGGTTGTTCAAATCTTAGAGCGCGCCCTGCGTCAACGCGCCATCAGCGAAACGCCGGAATCGATCAGTGAAGCGGCGCAAGAAGACTGGCTGTTAAGCGTCGTCTACGCCGACAGCGCCTTATATGAATATATTCAAAGCGATAATGCTGAACTGCTTGAGAAATGTGAAGCGCTATTGGCGCGAGCCTCATCTCGCAGCCAAGAAGCCCAAGTCAGAGATTATTTTGAAAATATAGCAGCAATGATTCAGATCCTTCGAGCGGACAATATGGATACCTCTGATGAGAAGGAGTCACTTTACCAGAGAGCAATCGACCTTGCCCAACGGGCCGTTGATAAAGACCCGCGCAACTTCGCCTATCTTGATACGCTGGCGCGCGCAGAGGCCAAATTAGCGGTATTGACGCGAGACGCCAGCCTTTTGCGTCAAGCGCAGTCCCACGCCCGCCAGGCCCAATGGAGCGCTTTCTTTTTGCGCAGCCCACGGGCCGATGCGGTTCGCGCGTCGATTGACCAATTGGCCGGGTATATTGACGACCAACTAAAACAAATTACTAGCGGCGGTCTCAGCGCCGACGCATAGAATTTTTACCCAGTTTTTCGTACTATAGTCGCAATGAGATTGAGGAGAAAACCATGAGACCACTTGCCTATTTCACTCTAGCAGCATTACTCAGCCTGCCCTGCCTTGCGTCAGAAACCGAACTCAAATGGGGCGTAACAACCATCAACGCCGACTCAAAATTTGAAGCGGCGGGCGTCGCCGATGTGAATGGCGACGGCAAGAAAGACATTCTGTGCGGCGAGTTTTGGTATGAAGCGCCCAAATGGACAAAACACAAATTCGCCAGCCTTAAAGAAACTAACGAGTATTTCGACGACTTCGCCCACGCCATGCAAGACGTCGACGCCGACGGCGACATCGACCTGATTTCATGCGCCTGGTTTAGCAAGAGCATCTTCTGGCGCGAAAACCCCAATGCCTGTTGCGACGAATGGGCGGTTCACACCATTGACGCCCCCGGCAACATGGAAACAGGACTTGAGGTCGACCTCAATCAAGACGGCGAAATCGATTTTCTGCCCAACATAAGCACAGTGGTCGCCTGGTATGAAAAAACCCCCAAAAAGGCCGTCTGGACCAAACAAGAAGCCGGAAACGAAGGCGCGGGCCACGGCCTGGGTTATGGTGACATCAACAAAGACGGCGTCTTAGATCTGGCCACGCCTCACGGCTGGTATGAAGGCAAGAAGAAAGACGGCGCGCTTGAATGGGTATGGCATCCTGAATTTCAGCTGGGCACGGCCAGCGTGCCTATCGAAGTGCATGACGTGAACGGCGACGGTCTGAACGATGTCGTCTGGGGCATGGGCCACGACTATGGCCTCTATTGGTTTGAGCAAACGCAAAAAGACGGCAAGCGCTCTTGGACCAAACACGAAATCGACAAATCGTGGTCGCAAGCCCACTACATTCGCATCGTCGACCTAAAACAAAATGGCAAGAAATATCTCGTCACCGGAAAGCGCTATCGCGCCCATAATGGCAATGACCCAGGCGCCAACGACCCACTGTGTGTATACGCTTATGAGTATGACAAAGCCAAAAAAGACTGGAAACGCCACACCATCCATGAAGGCGGAACGGTCGGATTCGGGCTAAACCCGGCTATCAATGATATCGACAATGATGGCGATATCGAGTTCATCCTCCCGGGTAAAAGCGGCCTCTATCTCGTTGAATTAAAATAGATTATCCGCCTTTATCTCACACGAATTAGAAGGGGCTGCCAAGGCCCCTTTTTTTTTAGACCTAGTTCACAAATCCAATTAGGGAATATAAAAAAAAGAGGCTCATCCTAGATTTGGATACGTTCTCTCAAATTGATTTATAGTAGTTGCCAGAATTATATGCGGATTGAGTTTATGTAACTGTATCTATCGCTGTCCGCCGCGGCGGATTCGGGCGCGCTTTACGCACAT
>CAZKYC010000090.1:0-17888 GCA_964556895.1 uncultured bacterium
CGGAGCCGCACTGAAGCGAGCAGAGTTGTACCCATGCCACATACAACGATAAAAATATCATCCTTGAGATCGTGTCTGGAAATTTTAATTCAATTTGAGAGAACGTATCCAATTCCCGGATGAGCCAGAAAAAAGCAAACCGTGGTTCGACAGCGAAGCTGCGCCCGGCAAAACGCCCGGCGGCTATAAAATGCGAAATAGACATTTGGGTCCCGCCTGGTGTTTTGTTGCGAAGGGTTCATCGCGCCCAGTTTGTAATTGCATTGAAGTCGCAGGTTTTTTTTGTTAGATTCATTGCCAGAGTTTTTGTGTTTCTGTTCAATTTATTGAGATTTTTTGTTGAGGCGCCATATTTAACCAAATCGAGTGAGGATAAAAACAATGAAACGGCCCATCGTGTGTCTTCTGTTCATCTGTGTGTGTTCGGCGGGGTTCGCCAGCCAGGATGTGTTTAGCGTTCACGGTTCTAAGACGTTTATCAATGAACAAGAATTCAAGGTTATCGGGCTTCGTTGTTCAAACGCTCTGATGACAGACACAACAACCGATGATCTCATCGCCCAATTAGACCTCTACAAATCATACGGGATGAATACCGTTAGCGTGTTTTTCATGGGGTCGCGCTTTGGCGATGTGAAGGGGTACCGGCCTGATGCGTCTCTCGACCCGGTCTATGCGGGCCGCATGGCCCGAATCATCGAAGCCGCTGACAAACGCGGCATGATTGTGATTGTCGGCTGCCTGTATTGGAGCACGTCGCGGGCCAAAGAAGACCTTAACCATTGGACCCAGGTCGAAGCCAACCGGGCCGTCGCCAACACCGTCAAATGGCTGGCGAAAAATAATTACCGAAATGTGATCGTCGACCCTGACAACGAAGGGATGGCGGGCCGAGAGCAAGGCTGGACGGTCGAAGCCCTGATCGCCGCCGCCCATTCCGCCGACCGCTCGATCATGGTCGCCAACAACACAAAACAAATTGCGCGCAATTCTGATTTAACTATGCATTTTGGCCCGAAAGAAGACGACAAACCGTGGTTCGACAGCGAAGCCACGCCCGGCAAAACGCCCGGCGGCTATTGGGGAAAATACAGTAAAGAAACTCATCAAAACGACAAAACGTTTTATAACTATTCGCGCATTGGCCGCTATACCACCGAAATGAAACAAGACCATTTAGAAAAAACCCATAACCAAATTGAAACCGAAAACGGCTATGTTTTCGCCAGTACCTGGCTTCAGTGTGGGCCGAAAAATTCTATCAATGGGCCTTTCACTTCACTCGGCGGGCGCTCGAACCTCGGGCAAAACGAAGACCTGAATGCCGCATGGAATACTGACATAGACGCCATTCATCCCGACGCGGGTATTTTGTGGTGGATGGAATCAATCAAAGAAACCTACGGCCCCTGGAAGCCAACCGCTAAACCGTACAATTATTTTGTCGAAGCGAATGGCGTGGTCAGCATCGAAGCGGAACATTTCACCCATCAAACCAAATCGACTTACGCACGCTATACAAACCCTCATCAATGGGTAGTCAAAACCGATAAAGACGGCTTTAGCGGCAGCGGCTTTTTACAGGTTCTGCCCGACGAGTGGCCCGAGGGCGGTTCAGGCCCGAGTTCGCCGCGCGACAATTCTGGCGCCAGGCTGACCTACCCTATCCGTATTGCTAACGCTGGCACGTATTCTGTCTATGTCCGGGGAATGTCGATGGGCGGCGAGTCAAATGGCGTTCATGTTGGCGTTAATTCCATTTTGGTTGAGAAAGAAAAAGGGGCTTCAAATATGTCTGGCTTTCGGCCTCGCCACCAATGGGTCTGGGAAAACCAGCGCAAACACGGCTACGCGCAGCCGGCTGTTCTTCGGTTAGAAAAGGGCGACCACTTTCTTCATGTCTGGAACCGCGATGATGGGTTTCGCCTTGATAAAATTGTTCTGAAATTAAAACCCGGCGCTCCCGACGGCGACGGGCCGAAAGAAAACCCGCAAAAACCATAATGACTGAATAAAATCTTCAACGGAGTAGGGAGAAAATGAAAACACATTTCTTGATGTACACGCTGATTGTTTTACTGAGCGGGACATTAGCCGGCCATACAGCCGGGCCTGGCTGGACATATATCCCTATTGACGACGCCAAACAAAAATGGGGCGACTGGAACGAGCCAAATTGGTTGCGGTATTTTGGGTTAGACTTTGGCGATGTGAACCGCGATGGCGCCGTTGACATCGTCTCGGGGCGCTATGTCTATCATAACCCCGGCGGATTGATGGAGACGCCGTGGCCGAGAATTGACCTCGGCGCCAATGTTGACGCCATCTTCACGCTTGACGCTGACGGCGACCCGTTTGCGGACGTCATTGCCCAGGCGCTTCCGAATATCTATTGGTTTGAAGCAGTCGATAGAGAAGGGACGAAATTTTCCAAAACAATTATTTCAACCATCCCAAAGACCAGCCATGTTAACAGCCAGGGGTTCGAAAAAGCTCAGATTGTCCCCGGCGGCCCTCTCGAACTGGTCATCGCCAGCGACGGCAATGTGTATTGCATTACGATCCCTGACAACCCTGGCGCCGCTGATAAATGGCCGACGTATATGATTGCCAAAAACACATCAGACGAAGGCATCGGCGTTGGGGATGTCGACAATGACGGCGATCTGGATATCGCGTGCGGACGCCGCCCCGAAGGCGAGGGCGAGCCGCTTATCCTGGTTTGGTTTGAAAACCCTGGAAGCGTCAACACCGCCTGGAAAGACCACATCGTTGGCCGCACCGACAAGCCCATTGACCGGGTCGAACTGGGCGACTTAAACGGCGACGGCAAACTTGAAATCGTGATGAGCGAAGAACGCTACCCCGGCAAGGAACCTGACGGGAAACTGCTTTGGTTTTCACAAAAAGAGGATGTGAATCAACCCTGGTCAAAACACCGCGTCGTCACCCAATACTCTATGAACAATCTTGACTTGGCCGACATTGATACTGACGGCGACATCGACATCATCACCAACGAACACAAAGGCCCGCGGCTTGAGACCCAATTGTGGCTCAACGACGGCGAAGCGAATTTCAGCAAACAGGTTCTGGATACCGGCAAAGAAAACCACTTGGGCGCCCAATTCTATGACTTAGACGGCGACGGCGACCTCGATGTCGCCGGCTGCGCCTGGGACAACTATCAATGGATGCACGTTTGGCGTAATGACCAACTCAAAGTCACCAAGACGGACTATGAAGAAAAACCCCACTTTGTCGTTCACACCCAAGCGGCGACCTACTATTACGACATTGAGGGGGGCGGCTTCTCTCGAATGATCGACAGCGACGGCGCCGACTGGGTGTCATTCAAGCGAGAGCCTTGGGGAACGTATCCCGACTCGGCGGCCTCGGCCTTTCGCGGATTGCCCAACTCAGTATGGCAGGGAGACGACGACGGGGCCGGACACCCGGGGCATGAAAAGTGTAAGTCTTGGATAGAAGACAACCAAATCGTTACCGAAAGCCTGAGTGGCAAGTGGAAATGGTCTTGGCAATTTTTTGATGACCACGCGGTCTTAGATATCACCAAAACCGATATGGATCGCACGTATTGGTTTCTATATGAAGGAACGCCCGGCGGCGTGTTTGACCCATCCGGCTCGTATTTTGGCGCCGACACAGGCGACCCTTCGAAGGAGACGCCGGATTTTTCTGGAGGGACGATCGTAGAAGGGAAATTTCAATGGATGTACGCAGGCCATAACCAATCGAATCGTGTCTTCTATATGGCCCAAGTTAAGAACGATAACTTAGAAGACGTGATTTCATATCTAGGCAATAGCGACAAAGGCCTGAAAAGCAAAGACGGGATGGCCGTGTTTGGGTTTGGCCGGACAAAAAATACCAAACCGCTCTTGTCAGGCCCTCAAACCTTTGTTATCGGGTTTTACCCAAACCAAATTACGACCAAATCTCAACACAAAAAACTTGCGGCTTTCTTACATGAACGCATGGCTAAAACGTAGAAGCCATCTCCACAACCTAGATTTTTTTTGAGCGTCGACAGATCAATGATTGAAAACCCAATGCAGTTATGGGTGCAACTCTGGGAGCGCCTGTGCGTCTAAGCGGAGCAGCACGGAAGCGAATCGTTTTGTCCATACGCCGCCCGCTGAACAATGAGAGTATTTTGAGATGGCGTCGAATCGTAAGAGAATTGCCGCATCAGCGACAAGAATCGGTTGTTTATAGTGGTTGCCAGAATTATGTGGGGATTGAGTTTACATAACTGTATCTATCGCTGTCCGTCGCGGCGGATACGGGCGCGCGTTACGCACATTTTTTTGACAAACGCTCTAAATCCCTAATCCTCCTGAATTCGCCTACGACCAAATTGGTATGTGGAGTGAAACCTATGGCGAGCACAACAAAAACATGAAGAATAGCAATTGATTTGAAGTTGCCCCCCATTTTTTGATAGATTCAATACAATACAAACGCCGTAAAGACACCGTTTTGTTGATCTATTGTGTCTAGAATTTGCTGAAGCCATCAGTCGGAGAGAGCCAATGAGTGATACCAATACCCAGACGCCGAACCCGTTAGACAGGCGTGAGTTTCTAAAACAATCCACTGGCGTGGGCGCAGCCCTGTCGCTGACATCACCGACAGCCAACGCAGTTGAAGCCTCCTCATCTGGTTCCATGCCGATGCGGGTGTTGGGGCGAACGGGCGCCAAGGTGTCGATTTTGGGCCTTGGCACGGCCCCCGTCGGTGAAGGCCCGGTCGACACCCAAGAAGGGATAAAAATTTTTAGCGCGGCCATTGAGCGCGGCGTCAATTATATAGACACGGCCAGAAGCTATGGCAACGCTGAAGAAATATTGAGCCATATCGTCCCACAACAGCGCGACAAACTGTTTCTCGTGACCAAAGCCTGGACCGATAACGGCGCGAAAGCCGAGTCGCTGTTGAGCGAGTCGCTGCGGGTGCTCAAAACAGATTACATTGACCTGGTCCACATTCATCATGTGGGCGGGAAAGATGTCGACAAGGTGTTGGCCAATGATGGGATTTTGCCCTACCTGATCAAACAAAAAGAGGCGGGCAAGATCCGCTTTATCGGCGTAACGTCACACTGCCGCCCCGACCGGGTGGTGGGTGTGTTAGATACCGGAGACATTGATGTGGCCATGACCGTCATCAATTACGCCGATGCGTACACGTATGATTTTCACAGCACGATTCTGCCCGTCGCCAAAAAACACAATGTGGCGCTGGCGGCGATGAAGGTATATGGAGGGATTAAAGGCGGCTTCTCTAACCACAGAAAAGCCCATGTCGGATGTGTGACGCCTCAAGAGCGCATGCCCCACGCGATGGCGTACGCGCTCGATTTAGAATGCGTCAGTGTGGCTGTTGTGGGGCCTTACACCGTTGACCAGGCCATTCAAAACACTGAAATCGCGAAAGGCTGCCAGCCGCTGACCGCAGAGCAAACATCCGCATTGCTTAACACGGGCAAACAGCTGGCGCCCGACCTGGGGACGCGCTACGGCCCGCTGACCTAAAGGCGGCTTATTCGTGTCTCAACGCCACGATGGGGTCGAGGTTGGCGGCGCGGATAGCGGGGTAAAGGCCGAAGATGATCCCGACGCTGAGGCTGATGCCAAGCGAGAGCACCAAACTTTCGATGGTTACAACGGTCGGCATGTCAGCGAAATGAGTGATCACCTTGGGAATCATCACCCCCAACAGCGCCCCGACAATGCCCCCGCTGACAGATAGGGTAATGGTTTCAATGAGAAACTGTTGAATGATCTGTTTTCGCTTCGCGCCAATCGCCCGGCGCACGCCAATTTCTCGGGTGCGTTCAGTGACCGCGGCGAGCATGATGTTCATGATGCCGATGCCGCCGACTAACAGGCTGATGCCGGCGATGGTCCCTAACACGATGTTGAATGTGCGTTTGGTTTGGCGGGCCTGGTTGAGCAGCGCCAGCGGGACGTTGATCTGATAGTCGTCTTGTTTGTGAAACCGCTCTAAGACATATTCGATGCCTTCGGCGACGCTCTCGACGTTTTCGAGGCTGTTGACTTGAACAATGATCTGATGCAGTTCCACTTTTTCGCGCAGTTCCGCCCCGGCGGTGCGTTTTAGGGTTATGTCGCCAAAACGGGTGCGGGCGACATTGATGGGGATATAGGCGTCGATCTGTTGATCGGGAGTTTGAACATTGCTGCCCTGGCTGCCCTCGCTTTTGACGATGCCCGCCACTTCAAATACGACCCCGCCGATGCGCAGGTGGGCGCCGACGCTTTCTTCGGTCGCAAGCAGGCGCCGGGCGCCATACTCAGTCAGAACGACGGTCTTGGCGCGCGTGTTAACATCATGTTGAGACAGAATGCGGCCCGCAATCAATTCACGCTTGACCAGGTCAAACCAGTCAGGCGCCACGCCCAACACGCGAATGTCGAGCGTACGCGAGCCCAGCTGGGCCTCGTTTCTGACGATCTTGACGGGAACCGTCTGGTTGACGTCGTCAAAACTCTCTTTGATCCGGTCATAGTCGTCATTTTTGAGGCCGTATACATTCATGCGCGCCAAGACGTCCCGCGAGGTTTCGCTCTCAATCGGCTTGATGGTGTTAATAATGATGTTGTTGCTGCCCAGTTTTTGAATTTGCTGCATCACGTCTTTGTTGGCGCCCTCGCCCACCGCCAACATCGAAATCACGCTGCACACGCCAAACACGATGCCCAACATGGTGAGAAAGGACCGCAGTTTGTGGTTCATCAAATTTTTGACGCCCATCTGAACTTCGATCAGAATGCGACTGTTTTTCATGGAGACTTCCTTTCGATGCGCCCGACCTGGCCGTCTTTCATATAGAGTTGTTGTTTGGTGTAGGCGGCGATGTCATGTTCGTGAGTCACCATGATGATGGTTTTGCCTTCATCGTTAAGTTGACACAACAGGTTCATGATGTCTTTGCTGGTCGATGAATCTAAGTTACCGGTCGGCTCGTCGGCCAGAATAATCTGTGGATCGTTGGCCAACGACCGCGCGATGGCGACGCGTTGTTGTTGGCCGCCTGAGAGTTCGGAGGGGTGATGGGCCAGGCGGTCGCTCAGCCCGACCATTTCAGCCAGCCGCCGCGCGGTTTCTTGGCTTTTGTCTGAATCGGTCTCTTGGTAATGAAGCGGCAACTGGATGTTTTCTTCAACCGTCAGTTGTTGAATTAAGTTAAAACTTTGAAAAATAAAGCCAATTTTTCTGAGGCGAATTTCGCTGAGTTGGTCGTCATCCATGTCTTGAACGGCGTGGCCGTCTAAGACGTAGTCGCCTCGGGTGGGGCGGTCGAGACAGCCCAATAAATTAAGCAGCGTGCTCTTGCCCGAACCGCTGGCGCCCAAAATCGCCCAAAAGTCGCCCTGGTGAAATTTGAGGCTGACGCCGTTAAGCGCATGAATGGTCTGTTCGCCCATCTGATAGGTTTTTGACACCGAGGTCAACTCGGCTTCAACTGGATTGGATTGAATCATCGGTTATTGAGTGAACAACTGTGTGATCAAATCGGATGAGGACGACGGATCAGAATCGAGCGCGTCTTGGTCTTGTTCGAAATTCAGCGGTGGTTTTAACAAGACCAACTCATCTTGGTTGAGGCCTTCTTTGATGTGCACCATCCGGTTGTTGTCTAGCCCGATCGTGACCGGGCGGGCTTCGATGGAGCCGTCTCGCTTGACAAACACCGTACTGACGTCGCTCACTTTGACGACTGATTGAACGGGGACATACACAGCGTCTTCGTATTCTTCAACTACGATTTCGACCATACAACTCATGCCGTTTCTGAGCGCTTCTGAGTCGCCCTCAATCTCAATTTCGGTGCTATACACTTTTAAGTTTGGGTTAAGATATTGCTGGCGTTGGTTGGGCAGGTGAGACACCTGTTTTACCGTTCCGGTAAATTCGCTGCCCGGCAGCGCGTCGACGGTGATCTTCGCCGGTTGGCCTTGGTTGATTTTGTTTAGATCGGTTTCTTGGATCAGAATGTCGATGTTATATTCTTTCGCCGCAGTCAAGAAAACGATTTCGCGCTCTTCGTCAACCAAGGCCCCAACGCGAATTCTGTCTTCGTCGTCTTCCCAGTCTTCAATCACACTTGAGGCGTATAACACCAGCCCGTCGATGGGGGCGTACATTTTGGCGGCTTTGATCTCGGTTTCTAATTCACGCACATAGCGGCTTTGGCGTTGGACGCTCTCTTGGCGCCAAAAATAGCGGGCTGACGCTTCGACAATATTGGCCGAGGCGCGGCTTTTGGTTCGTTCAAACTCCATTTCATTTTGTCTGACGTCGCTCTTCAACTGCTCAAGTTGGCGAAGATGAGCGTAATTTTTCAACAGTTCGAGGTCTTCGCGGGCCAAGTCTAGGGCCAATTCGGCGCGTTTGGCTGAGAGTTGGTCTTGTTGCAATTCCGATTCGGCCAAGTATTTTTTTTCAAATAAAATTTCCGACCATTTTAAGTCTTCTTTGGCCAGCGAGTATGTTTGTGAAGCCAATGTGATTGCCACTTCGGCTTCTTTGAGTTGTTTGGGATATTCGCCCTCAATGTATTTCTCTAAGTCTTGTTTGGCAAAACGGTAATCAAGCTCGGCCTGTTCAACGTTTGACTTAGACTGGTTGATGACGATATCGACGTTTTCTTCGGCGCTAATTAACTCTGCCTGGTCGTTTTGAAGGTCGAGTTGTTGGGCCACCAAGCGCTCTTCTTTGGCTGAAGCGTCTAACACGGCGATCAGGTCGCCGGCTTTGACCTCTGAGCCTTCAGGAACGATTGAGACGATGGTGGTGTCGTCATCGGTGTCGTTGCGTAGAATCACCTCATCGCGCGGGCGGACAGCGCCCGACTCAACAACGCTGATCTTGAACGGCCCCTGTTTGACCTGAAACACAGGGATATTCGCCAGGTCAGCGCTCGACAGGCCTTCGCTCTGTAACGCCGAATAACCGACCGCTGAGAGTGCGCAAGCGATAATGATTGCGATAATCCAAACGCTGGTTCGCGTCTTTGTATTAGCCATTAGAATCGTTCTCCGGATCATATTCACGCCAGACGCCGTTGTTGCTGACCAATAAGACGCCCAGGTCGCGTTGCATTTCGAGTTCGGTAATTCGGTAATTCACTCGCGCTGAAGTCAGCGCGTTTTGGGCTGAAAGCAAGTCTTCTTGGGCCTCCAACAGGTCGCGAATCTCGATGCGGCCTGCCTTCATAAACAGTTCGGTCGACTGAACCCGCTGTTCAGCCAGGTTGACCGACAGCGCCTGGATGCGCAGGCTCTCTCTAGCGTCGAGTAAGGTGCGAAGTTGAATGCGAACATCAAGTTTGATCTGGTCTTCGAGCTCTTGCAGTTCGCGCACCGCCCGTTCGAGGCCGATATAACTTCGGCGAAACGCAATCGCCTCGCGCGTGCGCTCGGTTGGCAGATCAATTGTCAACAGCGATGTGTAGAGCCCCCGGCTCAAATCAAGCACTTGCGCGTCAGGCTTCTCAGCCGAGCCGAGTCCACGGCCTTCCCCCGTCGACACGCCGCCGAACAACGTCAATTCAGGCCGCAGCGCGTCAGCGGCAACGACGACTTGCCGTTGTGAGTCAACCACGCGGCCTTGGGCGGTGCGCAGGTCTAAGCGGTTGTCAAACGCGAGCTCAATGGCGCGGGTTGGGTCGATTTCCATACGCCCCGCGGTGTCGTACGATGGTTCGACCAGGGTTACTTCGGCGTCAGCGGGGGGCACGTCATCGCTGCGCTGAAGGGTGGTCGCTCCAGCGATGATTTGGTCAGACGACCTGGCCAGGCGTTCAAAATCGCTGCGGTCGAATTCGATTAAAGCGTCGACCGGAAGCCCAAGACGAAATTTAAACCGGTCCATCGCGTTGGTGTATTCCTGGCGTGAACTGACCCATCGGTTGCGCGCGGAGAGTTCTTCCTGATAGGCCTGGTCGACCTCGACGGGCGAAATTTCGCCTGTCCGCAGGTTGATCTGGGCGCGCCGCGCGGACGTGATCAGGCTGCGGTAGTTTTGCGCGGCGTTTTGGACTTCGTCGAGGCGCTGTAACACCGAGAGATAGTCATCCGCGATTGAGACCGCGAACGACCGCTTAAAGCGCTCAAATTCATAAATCGAATAGACCATATTGCGTTGCGCTTGGGTCAACGACTCCGCCACGATGTGTTTGCCCGCGCCGCGAAGCAGCGGTATCGTGATCGACGCGTCGCCAAACAGCGATTTTGACGACAAGTTGCCGGGGCTGAGCAACATCGCCAGGTCCCAGCCCAACTGCGCTGACAACTGGGCGCCCGACAGAAAGGTCTTTGAGATTGAAGGCGATACTCCAAGAGCGAAGTTTTCGGTAACGGTCCCATCGGCGCTGTCTGACTCAGAGCGGTCATATTCATAGCGGGCGTCGATTCCGTTAAAAAACCCGACGCGAAATTCTTCTCGTTGAAGGTCAAGATCAAGAGCGGCGCCAAACACGCGTTCTTTTTGGGATTGGTAGTCACGGCTGTTTTGGGCGGCCACCTTCATCGCATCGGTCAGGTCAATTTTGAGGGGTTCTGTTGAAGCAATGACCGGTTGTGAAAATGTCGCGGGTTGAATGTACCCGTCAGACGGCCAATGAGGGATCGTCTCCATATAGTCGGCGCCGGCTGAGCCGGGGTGAGAAACTTGAACGGGTTGGGTGAAAATGAGCCGCTGGCGCAACCGTTCTGACGGCTTTTGGATGGTGAAGTCTTCCGCTTCGCCTAGGCTCACCTGTTGATAATGAGTGATGGTTTCATAGGCTGAGCGGTCAACCGTCTCGCGATGATGTTTGGCGGAACAACCCGCTATCAGGCATACTGTTATAAATGTGATGTAAATAGATTGGAACCGGAATTGGAGCATGGTAATTCTTTCAACAAGTTTGATTTCAATACCTTAAACGCTGCATATAAATAATGGTTCCCAAATAGACCGAATTCTTTTACACTATTTTGGGAACATTTTTTGAAATCAATCGTTAAAATTGATAAAGCCCAAATAGGTGTCGTGTGAACCACCTGACTGACGACCAACTGATCGAACGCTCGCTAAACAATGACGCCGCCGCCGGTAAGGAGCTATTTGTACGGTATGCGTTGTTTTTGTTTCGCTTGGCCTATCGAACCACCCTGTGTAAGGCCACCGCGGAAGAAGTCAGCCAGGAGGCGTGGTTAAAAATCTTTCAGAACCTGAATACATACCAAATCGGCACCTCGTTCAAATCATGGTCGGCGTCGATTTGTTACCATCTGTGCGTCGACCACATTCGCCGGGCGCAGCGCCAACGCGCAGTTGACGAAACCGCGCTGAAACATTTGCTTTATCCGGCCCAGTTCATCCCGGCCCAGTTCGCCGAACAAAACGAGTGGTTAGAGCGAATTGCTCACGCCATTCAAGAACTGCCGGACGTGTTTCGCACGGCGTTTACGTTGCGTTATATTGAGGACCTGAAGTACCAGGAAATCGCCGACATCATGGATTGCCAGGTCAAAACGGTGCGGACTCGCGTGTTTCGAGTGACCGAATTCTTGCGGCAAGAATTTGCAGTGTAGTTTTTGGGGAGATCAACGATGAGCCAACATGATCTTGACCATCAGCCGGTTCAAAAGCGGTTTCAAACCGCCTTACAAGATGACGTTCCGTCTCACGATATTGACCAGTTTCGCACCATGTTTGAACAGTCGTGGCAACGGCGCACAGTTTGGGGCCGCGTGTTGCGGGCGCCTGTTGTTTTGGTTCTGGTTGGCGTAATGATCCTTCTCGCCGGGCTGAACGCAGGCGATTCGTTATTGTTCTCTTCTCAAGACGCCCAGACGCAATCCTCAGGGCTGGTTCTGATGCCGGGCCAACATATTGTTGACGACCCTCAACTCATCGCGCTGTTCCCCCGTCTCGACAACCCGACCCTTGTGTCTAACCAATCTCAGCCTGACAAAAGTGGATTCATGGTCCACGGCTATTTAGACGAAGACATTCAAGTCGTCTGGAACTATTAAATCATGAAAAAGGCCTTTTTGCTGGCCATAGTGGCGCTGTTCGCTGGCGCGGCTTGGTTGTTTTCGCCTCTAAGCATCGAGTATCCGGCCGCGCTCGCGAATGACAGTGAACAGGCGCCAGCGGCGGAGACAGCTCGTGTCATTGAGGTGTATACGGTTCCATCCTCGTTTCAGAGAGGCTATTTCGACATCATCGCCCAGCTGATCGAGTCGAATGAGAGTGTTCGCTATCCCGAACCGCTCTCAAATGATTTTCTCATTGACAGCGCGACAGACCAAAGCGCGGCTTCCACTCTGCCTCAATCCGCTTCCAGCCCAGTTCAGTATGAGGCCCAAAAAAACCTGTTGATCGTCTTGGCGACCAAGACCGAACACAAGCAGATCAAACAATTTTTGTCTCAACTCGAAGAGACCAAAGTCGACAGAATGCCTGTGATGTATCGCATGGCCTTTGTTGAGAGAGACATTCACCCGAAGCTCAAAGACTATCCCTTCGAATTTTTTATCAGGGGCAAGTGTTGGGATAAAGGCCGCACTCGCAGCCGCTACCCAAAATGGCTGACCGATCACAAAGAGACGTTTCCTGAGTTGCTGTTTGCTACTGTTGAAGTCGACCGCGAAGACAAACAAACCGAGTTTGAAGTAAGGGGGTTTGCTCGCACCCGCGCCGCCGCCGAACACATAACCCGGTTTGTTCAAAAATCGCTCAACACTGACTCTGACACCAAGATTACCGAACACGACTTTATGAAAGAAAGCCTGCAAAACTTATACCATGAATTGAACGAAATATTTCCTGATGCAAAACTCAACTCGATCATACGCTCTCTTCAGACCACCAAAGTCTATCAGATCGAAACCGAAGCGGTCTTAGCGGCCGAGAGCGCCGTCCCGGGCCATCTGAAAACGGTTTTGGGCGACGGGTTTGCGGTCGAGGTCATGAGCGACGCTGGCGTGGATGATAACGGCAAGTTTAAGATTGAGATCAATGTGTTTGAGAATGAAGACGGTAAGAATATGTTTAATGAAAACCATCTTCATTTATCGACCTCGTTACTCACCAAATTAGGCCAGATCAATATGATTGGCCTGCGCAAGCGCGACGAACGGTATATCTTGTTGTTTTCTGTCGAAGAGTTGCAACCATCCAACGACAAGAAGTAGGTTGGATAGGGCTGTATAACTGCACAAAACTGCTCGCCAAATCAATAGATCGCCCACTTGTTTGACCAAATCTCTGCGGCGCTGAAACAGCCATGTTTTTGCTGCGGTTGGTTTCTGGCAGTAGCCCCATCGGGTCGATGGTCGCAAGCACCGTATAGGTGTCAATGTCTAATAAACTAATCGATGATAGTGACAGACCGAATTCCATTGCTTAAATTCGCTAGTTGTGAGGCGGAGACCGTCTCGGTCTAACTATAGTGGTTGCCAGAATTATGTGCGGATTGAGTTTGCGTATCTCTATCTATCGCTGTCTGCCGCGGCGGATACGGGTGCGCTTTACGCACATATTTTTGACAACCGCTCTAATTCAATTTGAGAGAAAGTATCCAAATCCCGGCTGAGCCATTATTCATACAACGGCCAGTCGGCGACGGGGGTGGCGCCGCCGTTTCGGTCAATTGAGTATTGGTTGGTCAACAGGTCATACTCAAAAAAATCGACGCCTTCGCTGTGTTCGATGATGAGTGAATTGCCGCCTTCAGCCAACACCCCAAACACCGTGGGGAACTCTAAAAACGGCTCAGCCACGACGATGTGGCGCGTGGCTGTCACGCCGTCGCGGCGGGCGATTATCACCGGGTGAGTACGCGGCAATAGTTGCGACGGCCCTTGGGCGAGAATGTATTGCGTATCCTCCCCGCCTGCAAAAAGAAGTTGCATCCCGCGCTCTTCTGAGCGGTGGGGCGCGCCGTCGCTCCAGGTTTGGATGTTGTCGATCAAGATTCGGTAGAAGCCTTCAAATCCAGACGCGCCGGTCAAGCGAAAATCGAGGCGGGAAGTTCGTAAGGGGTCATTGACAGTGATTGATGGTTGCGTCAGATCGACTTGGGCCTGGCGCCATTCGCCGATGGTTAATTCATCATGTTGACCGATGACAAAATGGGCGCGTTGGTTCGGAAGCAATCCATTGAGTGATAGTGAAAACTCGCTAAACGTTGCGGCTTCGATCTTATAGTCAAACGTCAACTGTTGAGGCGCGCGTGCGTTTTGGTTTACTACTTCAAATGACTTGCCGATGCTGTTGAATCCACGCGGAATCACAATCCATTGCAGCGACGACTCGCCCTGGGCGGCGTCAGCCGACAGGCCGACGTTGCCGCGCCAGTCAGTCAGCGACTCGCAGTCGTCGGCGAACCCAAACCCATGCCGCGCCTGGATGCGCATCATATCACTTGAAGTGGTTTGAAGGATCGACGGCGCCTCGCCCTGGTTGAAGATTCGCGGCGCGTCTAACCATTGGTAGCCGGTTTGTGAATTCGCCCAAGCGACTTGGCCCTGAAACGGCGCGAAGCCGTCATCGCCGCCAAACGCGCCGAGTGATTGAAAGGCAAAATCATAGGGCGCTGGCCCGCCGTCAACATGGTCAATGATGATGATGTAGTCATCGTCGACTTGGACCACTGCGCGGTCTACGCTGCCTTGCGAGTAGACCGGCTGGCTGATCTCTGACCGCATGACCTGAAGCGGGCCTGAACCCGCCGAATAAAAACCAATCGGGCGTTCGAACTCGGTGTCAAAGGTTTGGCCCACTTCGCCCATGATTATGGCGTTGTGTGAGATCGTGCGGCGAAACCATCCCTCTTGGGCGGGCTGGCTGCTGACCACCGCGCCAATGTCAGGCAGCCAGGCGGCGCCTTGTCCAAACAACGAAACATGAAGTTTATCAAAGTGTCCATGCGCTTCGCCGTGCGGGCCAAAGTCCATCAAGGTCACCAGGTCGTTGAGCTGGTTGCCTGTTCGCAGAATGGCGTTGCCCATGCGGTCCTTTAATACAGGCGATGGCGAAAAACGGTTGGAGCCATAGCCGCGGCCAAAATAGAGCGTTTCAACGTCAGAGCGCGGTCTGCCCAGTTCTTCGTAAATGAAAGTAAGAATCTCATCAAACACCGGGTTGTCATAGTGGGCGTTACAAAACTCATACAGCGTATCGCGTGAGTAGACGTTGTTGTTGGTCGAATTATTCAGATCAGGAAAAGTTCCATCGGGATACACGAGGTCGAGTACCGACGCGTGGGCGAGTTCGATCTGTTCGCCATATACCGACTCGCCGTGGGCTTCGGCGGCTTCCATCAACAAGTGAAGCGGCAACAACGCGAAAAAGTGATACCCCACCGAGCCTTCAAACCAGAGGCCGTCTTCGCGAATGGCGTTGTCTATGAGAAACTGAAGCCCGTTTTCGCCGCGCAGCGCAAACTCAACCATCGACTCATCATTGAGAATATACCCTGAGAGGCCGACGGCGGCGTTGTGCCATGACTGCCAGTTAACGATTCCCATCGGGTTGCGGCGGATGATTTCCGCCGCCGGGCGAACCAGGTTTTCTTCGATATGGATGCGGTCTTCGTTTGAGAACGCGCTGTCCCAACGAAGCAGCGAATAGGCCAGCGCGATGCGGTGAAGCCAGATGGCCTCGCCCAGGGTCTCGGTGGTGATTCGCGCCGCGCGAATGGTGACATTGCCAAGAAAATCATCCAGCGGCCAGGAGTTGTAACGAGTGGCGTAATCAAGCAACATCTCGCGCGCTTTTTGGGCGTATTCAGGCTTCGGGTCGAGACCATAGGCCAGCCCCAGCCCGCGCAGGCGGTTACTCAAATCGCTATGATAAAACCCACGCCAGCCTTCGTCATATTGATCGCCCTGATAGACGCGCCCGTCGCTTGAACTGATATGCAGCGTCGGTTGAAACGGGTCATAAATCAGCGGCGCGCCGTCGCCGTCGTTGGGGTCGTCGTCGCCGTCGCCCACACCGTCAGAGATATAGCGCCCCGTCCATCCCGCGGGCTGATCAATCACGCGCAGGTCGTCATTCACAATTGCGTCGCCAAAACGCAATGCGCTTGAATGGATGTTGCGCATGGCTTGGGGGCCGTTTAGCCCTGTATCTCGGATCTCTCGCAAACGGTCGTCATCAAAAAATACATACGGGGGCCCGCTCATCGCGGCGGCGGATGATTTGAGAATCAGTTCGCCATTGGCGCGAATGATCGGCGTCCCCGCCGGGTCGCTGAGGGTGAGTTCAAATTGTGAGGATGAGCCGTCTCGCGCGTTTTGTGCAGCGCCAACGAACAAAGGGAGATGCATCGTTGTGGCGCCGCTGATATTGATCGGCGCTGTTGACAGGTTTTCAAATGTCAGCGGCGCGCCGCTGGTCGTTTGAGCGCTAACCAATAACGACAACGGTTGCTCATTGTCATTCTCAACACGGAACTGAAATGGGACAGCCGCGCCCGGCGCGCCAACCATCGTTAATGTACGCGGCAGCAACAACCCCTCTAGGGGAGGGAACGGATACGCCGATTTGGGGTCCAAATAGAAAAGGTCAAAGCCGCCGCCCTCAATCAACACATCGCTTTTGGGGATCGACAGCCGCCACAATGCGCCCGCTTGTTCAGGCGAAACATCAGCGAGGATAGTAAAACCCCGGTTGATCGCAGTCGGCTCGACAGCGCCAACCAATTGTTCTGATGAATCAAAAAGTGAGATTGTTTGGTTTACGCCGTCGAGGTGTTGGGTTCGAAAACGTAGTTCGACCTCTTCAGGTGGAGCGAAGAAATACAACTCCGTTGACTGGTCGGGGTTTAACAACTCAATCGTCGAGGGCAAGCCAAAAAACGGCGCGTCTACCACTAGCGCAAAGCGCGCATCACGACTGGCGTTGGTGCGAAGCCGGTATACGCCCGGCCCCGGCAGGCTAAACGTGACCGTCTTTTGAGTCACCGGGCCAAACACGCCGCTGGCGGATGTATCGCCGTCGTCTGAAGCGATGCCCACCGCGACGCTGTTGTCAAACGAGTCTATGACAAACAGGGCGAAGGCTTCACTGCCTTCTTGTAGATTAAAATCTTGCTTGACGATGGCGACGGTTAATGTGTCGCTAGGCACAGACACCAACGCCTCGATATCACCGCGAATCGAAATGGGCATTTGAGGTTGGTCTTGTTGTAGTTTGAAATTAGACCCCGCAGGCTGGTCTGGAAGCCGTAAAAAATCATCACGCCAGACAGTAGACGCAAAATACTGGCTGTCTGAAATCAATAAAGGTTCAGCCTTAATGTATTGAAGTGAAAATAAGAATTGTAAAATAAGTAACCCAATGCAACTCCACCGCAAGCGTGTCATTCGTTTGTTCCATTCAATTTCATGTTACTTATTCGTTTACTTCATCTTATCTCATGGAGCTTTGTTTCCCAATTTTTTTGGGGCGCAAGACTTGATAAACTAGAGCGGTTTATCGTGATCTCCCCTGGCGCCTGTCGGCCCCTTCCCCCTTAATTAGAGAGGCTTGAGTATGAGAACTCGAGAAGCAGAGTATCAGCGCGCCCGAAGGGCTCAGCGATAAATTCAGATCATGTGTCGAAAAAAAACATGGGACTAAGTTCAACACAAATGGCGGCGGGGCCGCCCAGCACACCCATAATGCTTAGCGGTAGATTCAGGAAGCGGATGATGCCAAAGGCGCTTCTATATGCCAAACAAAAATTATGGTTTTTCCGATATTTGAGCATTTCCCTTGCTGCATGACTTGGAATTTGGTCAAAAAACGATATTCGTCCTATCAATAATAGACAATCCAACTCAGGCATGGGTGCA
>CAZKYC010000091.1:0-17615 GCA_964556895.1 uncultured bacterium
CGGCGCCGCTCCGCTTTGTTGCACAGGCGCTCACAGAGTTGCACCCATGCCTGAGAATGTAATCTGTTTTGCAACCCATGATTCATTTTCAGAAACCATTAAGGCGCACCGTTTTTCCATCAAAATCAGTTGTAATTCAATTCCACCGTTGCGGTGGTATCTTCAGATGTTTTTGCTCTCACCCAGTAGGCGTTGAATTCTTTTGGAAACTTGTGGGTAAACACATGTTTGGGTTTTACTGTAAAAGAACTATACCTGCCCCATTCTCCATCGCCAGTGATGTCGACTTCGATATCGAATTGAATCGTCGATTCTGAGCGGTGAGATATTGACACCGATTTATTGTCATATCCCGTCATTAGGTATGGATCAGATGCTACGCCTTTCTTCACTTGGCTATTGTTCCACACGCCGCCTTTTCCTCTGGGCTTGCCGAGTTTCCACAGGTCGTCAATGGTCCCAAACCAGAGAGCGGTTTTGCCGTCGCTTGACCGAATAGTGTGTTTGTTGCTTGTGGGTTTGGTCGAGAGGCCCGATAACACCAACATGCCTCGCCAGGAACAAAAGTCAGCAATATAGAGCTCAGTCGACGAAATGGGGCGTATCTTTGAGAAACCGCCTGCGTTTTGGCGCGGAAGTTCATACCAGTTGCCTTGCGCGTTGAAGAGGCTGCGTTCGGTGACCACTTCTCTCATGATGCGTGGGCCAGCGCCAGAGACAGGCTGCTGAAGTGAATCCGCCCCCTTCGGCAGGCGGTAGCGATTGCCCATCGAATCGATGACCAAGACCGAAGCCTCATCGTTTGAGAATAAAGGCTCGCCGAAGTTGTTATTCTCAACCAGCCATTGACGCGCAGCCGGGTTCTCAACCATTTTGAGATTGAGATCGGGGCCGATTTCGTAATAGCCGATGTCTTCGATTGCCGCGCCATTGTTTGATGTTGCGGCAAAATGCAGCGTACGTTTATCGCCGCCTCTGGCGCGAATGATTCCAGAGGTATGAGGCTGGTCATAGGTCGTGAATCCATTGAACAACTTTTCAGATTGTGTTGAACGGTCATCCTTGTCTGAGAAATGATAAATGAGTGTGATATTTTCACAATCATCATTGGGTTTGACTCGAATCCAACTGGATTGGGTGTCGCTAGAGAAAATATGATATGCGTATCTGTTCGCTGCGACAGAAACTGTTTCGAATCCTTCCCAGTTCCCTGCACTGGTTAGGATCTCAAAGTTGAATTTGACTGCGCGGTCTGTTGAATGTTTGATATGCACCATTCGGTGATCAAAACCGTCGAAGAGAAATGGCTCGGAGTAGACGCCCCGCTTAACCTTTTCGTTTTTCCAAGGGCCGCCGCGTCCGATTGCCGGGCCGAGATTTTCTAACTGGTTTGGATCAACAAACCATAAATTTGAATTGGACTGGCCCGCCAGCGGACCATGGGCGTCAAAGATTCCATTCGAGCGAAAGTCAGATTTAGCCGCGTCGTCGCAGCCGAATACGACCTTCCCGTTCCATTCACAAAAATCGCCGATGATTTTGAGATATGACGACATGGGTTGAATGCCGGACAGATTCTCTTTCGAGAAATCTTTGGGAAACTTCCAAAACATACCATGCATGGTCATCAACAGATCGTCTTGGCCAATGTCGCGAATACGGGGCCATTCGCTGTTCCAACCGTGGGCGCCGTCATAGGTATGCGAGGCTTTGGGCAGTCGAAACGTGCTCCATTCGCCGTCGTCTAGCAACATCAAGATGACTGACTTGTCATCCCAGCCGACTGACCAGATCGGGTCGTCTACTTTTTCGTTGCCATAAATTCCGCCAGGGCCGGTGACTTCACAAAACTGGTTACGGCGGATGACCGTCCACTCTTCGCCGTCCCATTCCGCCAGACAGCCAGAGACGATGTCAGGGCGCCTTCTTGCTTCAGCCGTGTACTCTCCATTGTTGGCGTAGACCACCCTGCCCTGGCTGGAGTAGAACCCCTTGCCGTGATATCCCGGAAGCAATGGGCCTGACACATTTGGCGGCGTCATGGCGTTGCCGTCGAGGTTGATGGTTTTAACGTCTAAAGTGTTAACATCAACTTCGTAGAACCCTTCTTCCATACTGGCAAAATAGATTTTGTTCTTTGGGTCGGTAAGATGAAGGGCGTTTCCTGTCAGGCGCCCTGGCATGGTGTCAGGATGAATGATTCTGACAGTTCGATCTTTATCAATGACATAGCCGCCGATGAACAGCTGCTGCGACTCCGGATGAATCATGCGGTTGGCGTGAGTGCCGCCGATGCTTTCGGGGCGGATGGTTTGGTTTAAATCTGAATCAATTTCATACAGTTTATCAGTCGATCCAAATGGCCGATGCGGCCCGTAGGAAGTTATCCAGAGCCGATTCGCCCAAACCACTACAGCGCCCGTGCCGCATTCATTTTCTTGGTTGTAAGTGGCGAGGTGAGGGTAGACGCCGCTGAAATTAGGATAGTTCTGGGATAGCGCCGTGTTAACAAAGAAAACAAAAAGTAGAAATACAACACTGTTTTGAAATAGGTGTTTGACGTACATGACATGCCCCACTCATTAAGATCAAATCAATTCACTAAGGATTGTAGACAAAGGAGAGGCGGGTTTTCTATGACTATGGCGCCGAATAATTCATCGAATCACGAATCGACACATCGGCGTCGCCGAATTCTTCAATTTCTGTATAGAACAATGCTGACGCGTCGATATCATTCTCTTGCGAGTGATGATGGATTTCTTTGATAAAGGGCATCGTTTGCATAGCGGGAGCGAGAACAAAGACAAATAGATAAATGACGCCGCAACTGATTAGCAATTGCGTCCAGTTTCGCGCTTTTTTGTATGTCCACCCATTTATCCTCATTCTCATATCTTCGCCGTGATGTCTGGAAACACCAGATAGAACATGATATACGCCATCACGAGGGTAAGAACAAGGTTCAATGTCTGGCCGCAAATATAGAGGATCAGCGGCTTGCCGCCAGCAAAATATGATTTCAATTCTCGAAAATTGGTCGCCAGGCCGATGCTGACAAACGCGAGACAGAAAAACCATCCACGAACGTGTTTTGTGAAGCCGCGAATAACGCCGTTGTCGATCAGCGCGTAGCCTAAGTCTTGACCGAGATATTCATACAACGCTGAGAATAAAATTGACGCCGCGATGAACCCCAACACAAATTTAGGAAACCGGCGCCAGATTTCAAACGCGGTCACTTCGCTTCCTGCTTCTCGGTCTACTTTGGCGCTCCAATAGACTGCGACGCAAAACGCGATGACTCCAATCAGAATATTTTGAATCATCTTAATGGTCGCGGCGACATAGAGCGCCTGGTCGCTCAAAAACGCTCCCGCCGCCGCCACGGCCCCGGTCGCGTCAATGGTCCCGCCCATCCAGGCGCCGCCTAACACATGCGGCATGCCCACCCACTGAATAAACCACGGCATGACGATCATCATGATTGAAGTGAAGATCAACGACAGACCGACCGCCAGTGTGAGTTCTTCTTTTTTGGCATTACACGCCGCCGCAGTGGCAATGGCCGCCGAGACGCCGCAAACCGACATGTCGGCTGAGATGGTAATATTGAGGGTTTTGGATGAAATTTTGAGCACATACTGCCCAAACAGATAGGTTGCGACTAAAACAATCGGCGTGACCACCCAAGCGACAAATATACCTGGTAAGCCGATGGAAAGTATCTTACCAAATAAGATTTCGGCGCCAAGTAAGACTAAGCCCGTTTTGATGTAATACTCAGTTTGTACAGCGGGCATCACCCACTTCGGCGTCCCGATGGTGTTACTAATGATTAGCCCGAACACGATCGCCCAGGCGGCGTAGCCAATGCCATACGCCTTCATGGTCGACTGAGATGCAAACAAATAGGCCAATACAGCCAACGCGAATACAAACACAAACGCTTTCAGAAACCCTGAGACTGAATTGCCCATGAAGTATTGACCAATCAAGAATAACAGCGCGAAGAGCCCGCACAGGCCGAGGAGATATGGCAGCTGGTTGTAGGCGGTGACTTTTGTTTTCTTGTTGGCTGACGATTCTGCGGTAACCGCCGCGCGCCAGGCTTGGATCGCCGCGATGGCTTCGTCATTGAGAGTTGGATTTTGAAACCCTGATTGTCTTGCGGCGTCTTGGGCGGTTTGAGCGTTTTCGAGGGCGGCTTGTGTGAGGATTTGTTTTTCTTGCAGCGCTACGGATGCTAGTTCTTTCTTTTGTTGGGCTTTTTCCTCATTCAACACAAATGCGTCGATTGGGTTGTTTGTCCAACCATGCGGCGTTTTCAACCATGATGCAATCTTTTTAGCGAACGGTCCGCTGGTCGCTTTAATGCTTTTCTTTTCGTCGTTGGCCTCATGCCATTCAATGGTTTTGAACGGCGCTGATTCAGCCTCGCTCTTCATCGCAGAATTTAATGTATTGAATCTCGAATCAATGTCGGAGGGTTGATTCACCAAAAACATCACCAACCCAATAGCAATTAAACCGAAGCCAAGCCAGATGGCCCAATAGTCTTCTTTTTTCCATAACACACTCAATTGATTGTCGCTCATATCTGGTATATCTCTTCAAATTAAAGTTAAAAAAATATTAATGATTATAGTAATAATTGATACGCATAGAACCTGTGCGGTTCTCCTGTAATGTGGTATACAGATTTTCCCTTACCAGTTCCTTGTAATTCGAGTGGATTTTTGTACCGTAGAACCATCTTTGGTTTGAGAGGTGTTCCATGCGAATCACAACAAATTAATATGTTTCAATAACCAATGGCGGGATTTGTTCCTCTCATCCCGCCCCTTGAGGTGTTTCATTTATCGAACTGTTTCTGGTGCAATCCGTATGCCGCAGATAAGTTCGCCGCGGCAGGCTTTCTTTTGGAGCGTGCGTGTCCACACGCGCAAAAGTGAAATGCCTCTGTGGACAGAGGCGCTCCTAACCTCTTCAAAAAAAGCAATATCAACAAAAAAGGCGGCGGGAAAACCCACCGCCTTGATTGTTGCATTCCAGGAACAGCTTAATACAGCGTCCAGTCCATAACGCCGACATCAGGTTGACCAATAAGTTCGATAATCGCCCAACCGGTTTCGTCGTCCCAAAATTCTTTGTCGGTTTCAGCCGCGCCCGGGCTGGTGTTCCAATAGCCCCATTTGCCGGTTCGGGTAGTACCGTCGCCAGGCAACGAGCTGTTCATCAAGATTTCAAACCCAACCACGCTGCGGTTTGGCGGGTCAAGCATGATGCTCTTGTCGAGTTGATATTCAACGACATAGCCGTCAACATCGTTTGAACGCGCGCCGTAGTTCCAATAGGCGCCGTCAGTTGAGAAGTTGGCCAAATCGTCAATTTCAATCGGGGTCGGAGCCGCGTCGCCGCCCAATTGGAAGCCGTCGCCGAGAACGGTCATTTGCGGGCCAAACTGGTTGCGTTCCTTGGCCGCCAAACGGCTGAAGTTACCGTCGAGGTAAAGTTCGACTGAGTCCATCTGCCAGGTGTTGCCGCCTAATTGGTCAATGAAATCGAGACCTAATTTATCAACCACTTCGACGCCCACGTTGATGTGAGTGTCATTGTGGAAGATATGGAAGGTAACGTTTTCATCATCGGTCGCGACTTCGGCGCCGTCCGGGCCCCAATGGACTCCAGGAGGCACTTTGTCGCTGTGGTCAAACATTTCACTGTAAGCGCCGTCGTATTCGCCTGCTTCAATCACGCCGTCAAGCGTGGTCACGCGGTCGATTTTTGGCACAGAGAAATTGAGCGGGAAGAGTTGGCTTGCGCCTGCGACCGTGAGGCCGCCCACTTCGCCGCTAAAGTCTAAAACACCAGTCGAAACGGCTTCACTCACGACCAAGTCATAGGTGAGAGTTGCGTCAGCTGATACACCACTCAGGTCCCAAGTGATCACGTTTCCCGAGACGCTGGCGCTGCCTGCGTTTTCGCTCAGGTTTTCAGCGGTGACGCCTGAAGGCAGGTTTTCAGTCAACGAGCCACTAAAAGTTTTGCCCGGAGAAATGGTGAATTGAATTTCGTTGCCAACGATGGTTCCGCCGCCCTTCGGCATGACTTGTGACGCCAACACGCGTTGGGCCGTGCCTAAGAATTCAGTAATTTGAACGCCCGAAAACTCGCCAACAGAGAGCGAGCCGTCTTCGTGGGAGGTTACCGCCAAACCAACATACACCGGGTCGGTCATTGGCAAGACGCGTTCATTTAACAGCGCCCATTCGTTTCCACCCGCTTCGGCTTCAAATTCATACCAGGCTTGGAAGACATCACCCAAGCGGCGAATTTCAAGACGGCCAGTCGGGAAGATAACGCCTTCGGGAAGACTGGTGGGATTAATACGCTCGGCGTCTGGTAAACTGTCAGCGCCCGCGCCGTCCGAATCACGCCACTGTGTGTTAATTAGAAGGTCGGTACGGAACAACGGCATGTAATGGGCGGAGGTCGCGGTCAGGCTTTGGCGAACCATCGGGCCAGCCTTGACCCAATCGCTGGTACTTTCGAACGGATCAGGGAAGGCGTTGACGATGATTGAGAACGGACCGCTCATTTCGTTCCATACAAAATGGAACTCATCCGCTGATCCCCAAATATCGGCGCCGCTGCCAGTCACCTCATAGGTTCCGTCGCTGAAAGTCGCGTCGCCTGCAACTTCGACATCACCAATGTCGGCATGGTTCTCAAAATCGCCAACGGGCCCAAGAGTAACAATGACATTGACTTGAAGATCACCGTCAGTGAAGAGGTCGCCCAGTTTACCGGAGAATGAAACCAACTTTTCGTCTCCGCCCTGGGTCGCGGTGTAAGATACTTCTGAGATACTGCTGGTCAGGTTCCAGGTGATGGTATTGCCGCTGGCGGAACCGCCGTCACTGATGTTGCTGGCTGTCCAGCCATCAGGGATGGTTTCGGTCAGCGCACCGCTGCCTGGCTGTCCGATTGATAACGTGACGTCAACGGAAGCGCCTGATTCAATCAACGCTGAAGAAATTGACCGAACCGCTTTGGCTTCTTCAACATCGCCTTGGGCCATCAAGGCTTGGACTTCTGTTTGAGTCAAAGCGCGGCTGTAGATGCGAACTTCATCTAGCGTTCCAGGAAAATACTGTATGTTCGCGCCCTGGATGCGGCTGCCGATGCGAACAAAGTCGTCGCCCGCGTCGGTCGCCGTGTCGACCAACAAGGTTTCATTCCCAATGCCAGACTGTGGGTCAATTTCTCCATCAATGTAATGAATGGTGTCGCCCATCACCGTTCCGCCGTCCGGGTAAACTGAAGCGACGTGGTGCCATTGACCGTCATTGATCGGCGTCGAGCCAATGATAAAGCTGCCTTGAATCTCGGTGCGCACAGCGCCCAACGTTCCATTGCCAGCGTTATCGTTGAAGCGAACGTGCCATTTTCGGCCGTTATCACCTGTGCTGGCGCCCCAAGCGACGTGAGCGCTGGTTTGGGTGCTGGTTCCTTTGACCCAATAGACAACGGTACGAGGGTTGTTGCCGCCGATGCCGTCAAAGCCATCGACCGCAACGCCGTCGTCGCCGTCAAATAACATGGCGTTTCCGATTTTACCGGCTGTCCAGCCGCCCTCGCCTTCGATGACCTCGGCGGGACGGTTGTTGGGTGATTGGTCAGCGCCAACGACGCCTTCGCCATCATCAAACGCCCAATAGCCTTCGAGGTCTGAAGTCAGGTCTTGTGCTGAGACGGTTGGTGGTGTGAGCCCTACCAAAGAGAGTATTACGGCTACTGCAGACACAACTTGACATACTTTTCTCATCATATTGCCTCCCCATAGTTATGCGTAAAAACGCAAATAATAATTGAATTAACGGCATTTATACCATGAATTTAGAATGAGTAAAAGTCATAAATAGAAATAAGTATTTTATTTTCTCTATTTAATAAAGGCTTGAAAATTAAGAATTTTGGTGACTTGATCTCACACATTATATCCCTTGTATAACTCTTACAATTTGGTTTGCCTCATGGGATTATGGTTCCAATAAAAACCAAGAAAAGATGGACAATGTTCAAACTCATTTAATTCACTCTATTTAGGAGAACAGTTATGTCGTATTCATCCATCGGAGCCGCCGTGGTCGGTGCAGGGTTTATCGGGCCGGTTCATCTTGAGGCGTTACGCAGGCTCGGTGTTAACGTGACGGGCATTTTAGGTTGTGACGAAGCCGAGTCACAAGCAGCCAAAGAGGCAAACGGCGTCACCAAAGCCTATGGAAGTTATGACGATGTGTTGGCTGACGCTGAAGTTGACAGCGTCCACCTGGCTGTGCCCAATGTCTTACACTTCAACATGGCGAAACAAGCGCTTGAAGCGGGCAAACACGTCATGTGTGAAAAACCGCTGGCAATGACTAGCGCTGAGACGCAGGAATTAGTCAATTTGGCCAAGACAAAAGCTCTGGCCGCGGGCGTGTGTTATAACGTGCGGTTTTATCCAATCAATTTAGAAGCACGACATAAAGTCCAATCCGGCGAGATAGGCGATGTCATTCTCATCAATGGCGGTTATGTTCAAGACTGGTTGTTGTATGACACCGATTACAACTGGCGGGTGTTGGCCGACCAGGGCGGCGCCCTGCGCGCTGTCGCAGATATCGGCACCCACTGGATGGACCTGATTCAAACCATCACCGGGCTGAAGATTCAATCCGTCTTTGCTGACCTGCACACCGTTCATAGCGTCCGCAAGCGCCCCAAAGTCGAGGTTGAAACCTTTACAGGCAAAATGGGCGCAGAAACAGAAACAGAGCCAATCAACATCGACACCGAAGACTATGGCGCGTTGTTATTGCGCTTTTCGAACGGCGCGCGCGGCAACGTCAACGTCTCACAGGTGACAGCGGGGCGCAAAAACTGCATCCGTTACGAGATATCTGGAACCAAAGGCGCGCTTTCGTGGTGCAGCGAAACGCCAAACGATTTATGGATTGGCCACCGTGAACGTCCTAACGAAGTGTTGATGCGCGATCCGTCTCTGGTGTCTGAATTCCCTCGACGCTTTATCAATTATCCAGGCGGGCATAACGAGGGGTTTCCTGACACATTTAAGCAGTGTTTTCGCGCGTTTTATGACACGATTCTCTCGGGCGATTTCACTACTGAGCCGCTCTACCCGACGTTTGAGTCGGGCCACCACGAAGTTCATCTTTGTGAAGCCATCTTAAAAAGCCACCGCGAACAACGCTGGATAGATGCTTAAACCAGTAATCTAGAAAGGGTACGACAATGCAGCTTGGATTCGTTAGCGCCATTCTTCCTGATTTGAGCTTAGAAGATGTTTTCTCCTTCGCCGGACAAGAAGGCTATGACTGTGTCGAGGTGATGTGCTGGCCAAAAGGCAAGGCCGAGCGCCGTTACGCAGGGATTACCCACATTGACTGCGCAGAATTCAGCGCCGATGACGCCAAGTTTGTCAACGACTTGGCGGCGGCCAATGGCGTCACCGTCAGTGGGCTGGGCTACTACCCGAACCCGCTGGCGCCAGACCCAGACGAAGCCAAAACCGCGGTGGCGCATATCAAGGAGGTTATCAAGGCCTCTGCGTTATTGGGCGTCAAACGAATGAACACCTTTGTTGGCCGCGATTGGACAAAATCAGTTGATGACAATTGGCCGCGCTTTCTTGAAACCTGGAAAGACCTGATCAAATTCGCTGAAGACCAAGATGTGAAAGTCGGCATCGAAAACTGCCCCATGTTTTTCAGCAGCGATGAATGGCCAGGCGGCAAAAACCTGGCGTGTACGCCAGCCATCTGGCGGCGCATGTTTGAAGAGGTCCCCAGCGACCATTTCGGGCTAAATTTTGACCCCTCTCACCTAGTCTGGCTCCATATTGATTATTTGCAAGCGATTCGTAACTTTATTGATAAAATTTCACACGCTCATGCCAAAGACGTGCGTCTTGATCTACATCGCCTTGATGAAGTCGGCGTCATGGCCCACCCGCTTGAGTTTCATAATCCAAAGTTACCTGGCTTGGGAGAAGTTGATTGGGGCAAGTTTGTGTCTGTGCTAGGCGATTGCGGCTATGATGGCCCGGTGTGCGTCGAAGTCGAAGACCGCGCTTATGAAGGCACGCTTGAAAACCGAAAAGCCGCCTTACGCCAAAGCCACACCTACTTACGCCAGTTTATTCCGAAGCGGTAATGCGAGATAAATTGATAAAAAGTCGGGGCGCTTCTCTGCCCCGGCTTTTTCATTTTCAGACAGCAATTCAAACATCACTCATGTTGCATGTAGAACTTGAAACCAAGAATACAATTCATGTGGGAAATTTGAGTTTTCATCCATTATTCCATACACTGACAAATTTCTATCTATCATTTAACAAACTAACGTGTAATCAGCCCAGGCTTTTCTAACAGGCGTTTGAGTTCGCTTAAAAACGCGGCGCCGGCGGCGCCGTCAATCGCGCGATGGTCAGCGCTTAACGAAAGCGCCATACGTTTCCCGGCTTCTATGGCCCCATTGTTGACAACCGCTTCATCCCGTACAGCGCCAACCGCCAAGATACAGGTCTGGGGCGGGAAAATCACTGCGTTGAATTTCTTAACGCCAAACATGCCCAGATTACTAATGGTGAAGGTACCGTTTTTCATATCAGTCGGCGTCAGGCGGTTGTTTTTGGCTTTTTTCATCATTTCAATTCGAGAGAGGGCGATTTCTTTCAGCGATTTTGACTCACACCCAACCAGAACTGGAATCACAACGCCCTTCTCGCTCGCTGCGGCCAAGCCGATATTGGCTTGATTAAATTGGCGCACAGTCTGGTTGATGAAATGGCTATTGAGTGTTGGATGTGAATTCAACGCGGACGCGCAGGCTTTGATAATAAAGTCGCTTAACGTGAGTTTGACCCCAGCCCATTTTTGCTGAAGCAGGTCTTTTGATTCACATAGCGGTCCTGCGTCGACTTCCATATCGACAAAGAAATGAGGAATCGGCCCAAGACTTTGTGTTAGCGTGTTGGCGATGGTTAAACGAAACGAACTAAGCGGGATGTCTTGATAGGCGGCGTCGCCATAATCGCTCTGCGGCGCGGCGGGCGCGGCCCCACTCATGGCTTCGGCAATGTCGCGTTTAATGATGCGCCCATGTGGGCCGCTGCCTTGGATAGAGGCCAAGTCGACGCCGTTCTCGGCTGCATATCGCGCGGCGGCGGGAGACGCGATAATCTTATTGGGCATCGCCGATTCAATCGTTTCCTGTTTCGTTTGTTTCTTGACTTGAGAAAAAAGTCGGGGTTGCTTTTTGACCTCATTTTGTTGAGTGTAAGCTAACAGCGCTGAAACGTCTTCTTCTTTCTTCCCTACAATGGCGATGGGGTTTCCGATGGGAACCACGTCATCCACAACGGCGATTTGGTGTAATAACACGCCGCTTTCGGTTGATTCGATTTCCATCGCCGCTTTGTCGGTTTCGACTTCAGCGATGGCGTCGCCTTCATTGACTGAAGCGCCTGGTTCAACCATCCAACTAAGAATTTTGCCTTCTGACATCGCCTCGGTCAGTTTAGGCATATCAATAAATTCAGCCATTCAATGCGCCTCTCTAATTACTCAGTTTGACCCAGCGTGAGCCGTTCTGACACGACTCAAGCGCTTTCTCGATAAACACCATTTCACGCAACCCGTCATACACCGTGGGAAAATCATACTGATCGGGCGAAAGCGGCTTTTCGTCAATATGGGCGCGAACCGCTTCGATGATGCCAACATAAATATTCGCAAACGATTCAAGAAAGCCTTCTGGGTGCCCGGTCGGAAAGCGGGTGGATGACGCGGCGTGTTCAGCGAGATAGCCCTGACCGCGCGTCAGAACTTGGCGGGGTTGGTTGTATTGATACAGTTTTAATTCGTTGGGGGTTTCTTGTTCCCAGATGATGGCGCCTTGGCTGCAATAAATCTTTAAGCGCAGTCCGTTCTCTTCTCCAGTAGCGATCTGGCTGATGGTCATCACGCCTTTACCGCCGCCCTGAAAGCGCAGAAGAAAATTCATGTCTTCATCAAGAACGCGGTCAGGGAGAAACGTACTTTTGTCGGCGCACAATTCGGTCACAGGGTCGCCAGTAATGTATTCCAACAAGTTGATGCAATGCGAACCGCAGTCGGCGAGAGTTCCGGCAGGGCCTGCTTGAGAGGGGTCCGTACGCCAGACGGCTTGCTTCTGGCCTTCTTTTTCGTGGGGATACATAAAAAAGTCTTGCATGTATTCAACAAGCACTTTTCTGACTTGCCCCATCGCGCCGCTTTTGAACAAACTTCGCGCGTGGCGCAGCAAGGCCGTCCCGGTGTAGTTATGAGTCAGGCCAAACACCAAACCTGTTTTCTCGACCAAGTCGACCAGTTCTTGCGCTTCGGCGACAGAGGTTGCCAGGGGTTTGTCGCAAACAACATGAATGCCGTGATTCAAAAACGCCTTTGCAATCACCGTGTGTGAGGTGTTTGGTGTGGCGATGATAACAAAATCAATGCGCTGGTCGTCAGGAAGGCCTGCTTCATTGGCGGCCATCATTTCATAGTTGTCATAGCAACGGCTGGGATCAAGGTAGAGGTCTTTGCCAGTTTGTCTGGTATTTTCAGGATCGCGTGAAAAGCAGCCCGCGACAAGTTCCGCCTGAAGGTCGACCTGGGCCGCCAAGCGATGGACAACGCCAATAAACGCCCCCTGTCCGCCTCCGATCACGCCAACCCGCAGTTTTCGTTTCCAAGAACCAAACATCATCGCCTCTCCGGATTACGATTTGGCTTTCATGATGCAGTCGCGAACCAGTTCCGCCATTTCCGGGCCGAACGTCCCTGACTGGCGCATGTCAGCCGCGCCTTGTTTTTTGATTTCTTGCACAATCTGTTTGGCCAGGATGAGATTGTCGCGAGAAATTTCGATGAAGCGGCGCGCCGAATCGCGATAAGGGAACAGGTCAAGCCCATACCAGCCGTCATAGCCCGCTTCATCCAAGACATACATTACAGAAACCAGGCGAATGAAGTTGACTGTACCCGGCGGCAGGTCGGCGTCGCATTGCTGGTCGTTATCGTTAAAGTGAGTGTGGTAAAGTTTGTTGTAACGAAGAATGAGCGCGAGTTGGTCTTCGAGGTTTTCAGACGCGATCAAACTATGGCCTATGTCTAAGTTGATTCCAAAATGAGGGTCATTGATCTCGTTGACGATACATAACGCCTGGCCTGTGTTGCCCATCAAAATGTGAGAGCGCGGCTCAAACGGTTTGGGTTCAATACACAATTTGGTTTCGTATTTTTGTGAATGGAGATAGGCGAGAATAGTCTGAACGCTCTCAACATAGCGGTCAAACAACGAGCGATAGTCGCATTGCAGAGGAAAATCATTGCCATCGGTCGCAGGCCATAAGACGCTGATCGGTACGTTAAAGCGGGCGCCCATATCCAACGCGCTTTTGACGCGGTCGATCGCGTTGGAGCGGACCTTCGGGTCAGTGTCGGCCAAAGCGCCGAACTTATATTGTTTCTCCGTCCAGGTGTGGCCGCACAATTGGACGATTTGAAGGTTGTAGTCATTGAGAACGTTTTCGATCTCATCGACATTGTCGTCGTTGATTTCTGTTGGAATGTGAATTTCGATGCCGTCGACGCCTTCAATCTCACCGACTTGTTTGATGCGGTCAATGATCGGCACAAAATCTCCAAAGCCATTCACGTTAAAGCGGTCTACCAGGTTGGTGTTGCCCCAGATCCCCATCGAAATTTTCAAATCGCTCATTTCTGTTCTCCCCAAACTAATGGTAATACTGTTAAAATTCAGAATTACACTATCTATTGCGGAACCGTCTTCCAGTCGCGGTCAAACTGTTCGATGCCAGTATCGGTCAGCGGGTGTTTATACAATTGAAAGAAGATATCCGCCGGCACGGTTGCGATTCCCGCCCCCGCGCGCAACGACCAAAGCACATGGTGTTGGTTTTTTAAACTGGCAGTGAGAATCTCGCCTGAATAGCCGTAGTTTTTTTTGATTTTGACCGAATCCAACACCAACTGTTCACTATCCGTCGCGATGGCGTCGAGACGGCCCAATACGATGCTGACAAACATCGCGCCGGCTTTTAGGGCCAGATAGGCTTGCGACGATGAGAAGATCATGGTCACGTTGGTGCGAATGCCGTAGTTGCCTTCGAGTTTCTGAACGGCTTTCATGCCTTCAACCGTCATCGGAATTTTAACATTGATGTTGTCGGCGATCTTCACCATCTCTTTGGCGGAAGCGACCAACTCGTCACATGCGGCGCCAATCGCTTCGACGCTGACCGGGCCGCTGACGATTTGGCAGATTTCTTCCATTGTCTTTCGATAAGGCGCGCCAGTCTTGGCGAGGTGAGATGGGTTGGTCGTAACACCATCTAATAGCCCGGTGTCATTGGCGCGGCGAATGTCTTCAACGTTGGCGGTATCAAGAAATAGTTTCATGTTGGATTGTCTCAATCTGCATACACAGCGCGCTTGACGCCATTCACGATGTCATCAACCTGCGGCACGCTAATTTTTTCTAATGTTTCGTTATAGGGAATCGGCGTATTCAGCCCAGCGACGATCTCAATCGGAGCGTCAAGCGAGTCAAACGCTTCGGCCTGAATGATCGAAGCGATATCTGACGCGACGCCGCCGCGGCGCACCGCCTCTTGAGCAATGACGACATGCTCAGTCTTACGAACGGAATTAATGATAATTTCTGTGTCGAGTGGGACCAGCGTGCGTGGATCGACGACTTCCGCTTCGATTCCCTGTTCAGAGAGAATTTCCGCCGCCTCCAGGGCGCGTGGGACCATATTCGACCAGGCGACAATAGTGACGTCATCGCCTTCGCGCTTAATATCGCCTTCGCCAAACGGGACAAGATATTCCTCATCGGGAACGTCTCCCTCATTGGCGTAAAGCAGTTTGTGTTCGATGAATATGACCGGGTCGTCTGAGCGAATAGCAGATTTCAACAAACCCTTGGCGTCATAAGGGCATGACGGCATCGCCACTTTTAGGCCAGGGATATGATAAAAGATGGCTTCTAAACTTTGCGAATGCTGCGCGGCGACGCCTGTGCCCGAACCGCCTTGGGTGCGTAACACCATTGGCACGGCGCCCGCCCCGCCTGTCATGAATGAATATTTCGCCGCCTGGTTAATAATCTGGTCGAGAATCAACATCGAAAAATCAATAAAGAGAATTTCTACGATTGGTCGCATCCCGGCGATGGCGGCGCCGACGCCGACGCCAGTGAAACTGGCTTCAGCGATGGGCGTGTCGATCACGCGTTCAGGGCCAAATTCATTTAACAGGTCAACGGTTACTTTAAATGAACCGCCGCGCTCGGCGATGCCTTCCCCTAAGATAAAAACGGTAGGGTCGCGGCGCATCTCTTCTTTCAACGCTTCGTTGAGCGCATTTCGAATCGAAAGCGTCTTGGTCGCTTGGACTGTTTCGGTGGATACCATGGTCATAATTAAACCCATCTTGAAAAAACAGAGTCTATCACCGCCAATGGCTTGGGTACAACTAAAGTTAATAGTTCACAACGTCTTCGATAAATTCATCAATTGACGGTTCGGGGCTTTCTTCAGCGAATTTGATCGCCTTGTCCATCCATTCACTGACCTCGGCGTCAATCTCATCAATCTCATTCGAAGACATGAATTTCTCTAAATGGGCGCGGCCTATTGTGACGGGGTCGTGTTTTTGAAAATACTTGACTTTGTCTTCGGGCATGTACTTGCCGGGATCATTGCAATGGTGGCCGCCTTGGCGATAAGTAATCGCTTCAATCAAGACGGGGCCTTCGCCATTCACACAGCGCTTGCGGGCGTCTTTGGCTAGATGATACATCTTCATCACGTCATTGCCGTCGACGCGAAATGAAGGCGCCCCCAACGCCTCGCCGCGTTTGTAGAGTTCTTTGACGCGGCTCACATCTTCGACTGGGGTCGAGACCGCGTATTGGTTGTTTTCGATCACGAGAATCATGGGGGCGTTCCAAATCGCAGCGAGGTTCAACGCCTCTGAAAACACACCATTACACACGCCGCCGTCTGAGGTAAACACAACCGAACAACTTCCGTCTTTGCGAATCTTGCCCGCCATGGCAGCGCCGACGCCCAGGGGGATGCCCGCCGCAACGACGCCGTTGGCGCCCAGGTTGCCTGCGGTCATATCAGCAATGTGCATGGATCCGCCGCGGCCCTTACAGTATCCGGTTTCTTTACCAAACAATTCCGCCGCCATCTTGGCGATGTCAGCCCCGCGGGCGATGCAGTGGCCGTGGCCGCGGTGGGTGCTCGAAATGTAATCGCCGTCTTCAAGCGCGGCGCAGACGCCCGTGGCGATGGCTTCTTCGCCTAAGTAGGGGTGAAAATAGCCTCGAATGAGGGCCTTGCGATACAGGGCGATACAGCGGGTTTCAAACACGCGGATGGTGTACATGGTTTTGTACATCCAAATCGCGCGGTCTTTGTCTGATTTGAATTTCATGGTTAATGTTCCAACATCTCGCTAACTGCGCTAATGGTGAATTGATACTGGTCGCCGCGATAGACTGACTCTTCCATTTCAAGAATGGTGTTCGGGCCCGACAATGTCACGCCTTCTACGCGAAACGACGGGACAGATTCATCCAGGCCGAAATACGATTGCAGTTCTGGTTCGAGCATGGTTACGCTGACCACTTGAATGATCTCATATAGTTTCAAGCCATAGTCGTGTTCATAAATACTGTAGAGAGATTTTTCTAAATCTATTTTGTTTAAGTCAGGGCAAAGCGCGGTTGATATATAGCGCGTTTCGAACATGAGAGGCTCGCCGTCGCCCGAACGAAGCCGCTGGATTTTGCAGGAAGGGCCCTCTAAAACATACTCGCACCCATTGATGGTGAGCTCGCGGGTCGGCTCCATCATGTGAAGGCTGATGAGGCTGGTTGAGGGAGTTCGGCCTACTTCTTCCATGTTTTTTGTAAAGCTGAGAATGCGCGAGGCGGAGCGTTCGATCTTCTTCTCGCGAACAAACGAGCCTTTGCCTTTGATTCGGCGCACCCAGCCTTCATGCTCCAGATGTTGGAGCGCCTTTCGCGCGGTGGTGTTGCTCACGTCATAGAGTTGAATGATCTCATTCTCAGACTTGACCTGTGCACCTGGAGTCAGGTGTCCTGACTGAATCTCTTGGACGATTTGTTGGGAAATCTGAAGATATTTAGGGACAGCCAATTCATGAATTTGCGCTGGCACAATCTACCCTCCAAAACTTATAGCACTAACTTTAACATATCTCGATTATTTACTCAAGCAGTATGCGGTAAGAAGTTTGTCTGTTGCTTCTATAAACTATTTCAGTTAAAACATTACTACTCTAAATACAATAATTTATGACTGTTACGAAATTGTATTCAAGTAGCAATCTGTTATAAGGTACATTAAAGAATGTATAAAGTTAATGCGTCATCTCAATCCAACTATGCTTCAATCAAAGAATTTTTGAGGCTCATCCGGGATTTGGATACGTTCTCTCAAATTGAATTACAATTTCCAGACA
>CAZKYC010000092.1:0-17533 GCA_964556895.1 uncultured bacterium
CTCCTGAGAATTGTGGTGGTGATTGGGATTTAATATATATAGAGAAATCTCAGTTCATGCAGAAAAAAAATGAGCCGCATTTTGGGATTCATCCGTCGCATTCAGTTAGACGAACATACCCTGCTAGATACAACGTGTCGTAACTGAAATCTTGCTCATGAGGCCATTCAACGCTACCCGCCACTACTTTGACCTGGCGAAAATATGGAAGGTCTTTTAGTTCCGAAAATATACCCTTGTCCAGATAAGGGTTCACATCGAATTCTCGAATCTCATCATTCTCGAATGTGACGACCAGCGTATGGTTGTCTGTCGGTTCGACCTGTTTAACTTTGGGATTCATATTTCACCTCAATGGAACGATTGCAAACACTTTCTGACCTTCAATCGCGAGTTGCTAGTTCGCTAGCAAATCTTCTTGATGTATCTCTATCCAAGCATGGATTAATTTCAATTTTTGCGGTTTTAATTCTCCCTCTAATACAGCCCCATCGGGTATCCTGATCACAACTTGTTGTTCACTGTATTGAACATGAATGTGCGGAGATTTGTGCTTCTGATTATCAAAATAGTACATCCGAATAATCAATCCATAAAACATTGAAATAACCGGCATTTTGATTGCTCCTCATAGATCACCACAAGAGGTCTGTGCTTCATTATACATTCATGAAACAAAATTAAACCACTCGCGGCATTAGTAGAGGGTTTGGTTGACGGATAAATCCGTCTTAAGACTCGACGACACACATATTCCCACTCCGCCGCGGAGGTCCGCCTTGATTTTCAATTTTTCTCGCGAGCAAGGGGTAAACCCCTTGGAACCCCGCAAATGGTAAAACAGTAAAAACGCAAAGAGCTACAGAATCCTGCACAACTTTTTAATTGTACGCGAACTTTGCCCCCCTTTTTAAGGGGGGATGGCGCGGTAGCGCCGGGGGGGATTAACCCACCGTTTTCAAATATTGATTCATTGCTTGGTGGGCTGCTTCGCGAGCCCACCTTACCCTGGCTATGTAGACACCTACGTAGACACTCAGGCGGCGCAACCCGCTATTTCGAGTCACTCACTGTCATCGAAGGTTAAAGAGATAAGAGGCGGGAACCCATTACAAACAAAGACGTTAGGCAACGATTGTCATCAAGATTCACTGAATGTCATTGGTATGAAAAATAAGCAGGAGACGGGATTCGAACCCGCGACCTTCTCGTTGGCAACGAGAAGCTCTACCAGCTGAGCTACTCCTGCATACGCGGCTATCGATTTGTTATGGTATCCTCACAATCATCCTTGTCAAGCGATTGTAATCAGTCTGTTCGCATTTTTTCGCGAAATTTTTTCGCCTAACTCCTATGCTTCAGGGTATTTCCAGGGGTCGCGATACTCGCGTTTCAATAATGCATTGGCCTCATCATCACCGATGCACATTTCTTTTTCGCCGTCCCATTCGACGCTGCGTCCTAATTTCCATGACAGCATGCCTAGCAGGCTTAAATTGGTCGACTGGTGGCCAATTTCGATGTCACACACAGCCCGACGGTTGGTCTTGATCGCATCAAGAAAATCAGCGAACAATTCAGGGATGTTCTGGCTATCTGGCTCATGCAATTCTGGAGGAACATTAATGATATCCTTATTTTGGTTTGTCGGATAAAAGGTTGTTCCGTCTCCTCGCCAGCCTATATGTAATGTCCCTTCAGTACCATAAAAATAGATACCCAGGTTGTGTTTTTCGGCGTTGTTGGCGGCGAACTGGCGGTGTTCCCACACGGCGGTGAAATTTTCGAATTCAAATTGGGCGACCTGACAATCTGGCGCTTCCGTGTTGTCTTTTTTGATATGACGTCCGCCAAACGAGCAGACTTTTTTCGGATACTTTTCCTCAGAAAACCAGGTTATATGGTCCATCCAGTGGATGCCCCAGTCTCCCAGCGTTCCATTGGCGTAATCAAGAAACGAACGAAACCCTTTCGGATGAATTCGAGGGTTAAATGGGCGCATTGGGGCTGGGCCACACCACATGTCCCAATCTAAGTGTTCTGGTGGTTCCGTATCAGGTGTGGGCGAACCCGCCCCCCCGCCATAGTGTACGAAGGCGCGCACCATGCCGATGTCGCCGAGCTTTCCTTCTTTCATGAAGTTGATTCCCCACATGTTGTGAGGCGACACGCGGCGGTGAGTCCCGACCTGGACGACCCGGTCATTAGCGCGGGCGGCGTTAACCATGGCGCGTCCTTCTTTGATGGTGTGACCGACGGGCTTTTCGACATACACATGGGCGCCAGCGTTCAGCGCTTCGATGGTATTTAAGGGGTGCCAGTGGTCGGGTGTACCGACGATCACGATTTCTGGCTTAATTTTCTCAATCATTTCGCGGTAATCGCCAAACGTCTGAGGGCGCTTACCGGTCATTTGTTCGACTTCGTCGGCGGCGCCTTTCAGGTGGTTTTTGTCAACGTCACAAAGGGCGACGACGTCGCACTCACCTGATTGAATGCCGACACGGGTGATGTTCATCCCCCACCAGCCAGAACCAATCGTGGCGGTGATGTATTTTTTATCGCGCGCCTGGGTCTTAACGACTGGAGCGGATAACGCGCCTACAGCGGCGGCGGATTGAATAAATGAACGACGACCTAAATTCAAAACCATCTGAGTCCTCCCATCCATCCTAAAGATTTGGTAGTATACCATATTCGAGACAGGTGACTATCTCACGTCAAGTTATTTTATCCGAGTTTTGAGAAGGAAGAGAAACATGAGCCATGTCCTGAACCGCCGCGCATTTGTCCAAACAACGATAACAAGCGCCGCTGCTATTGCGGCTACAGGCAATCAAGACGCTAACGCCATTTCACCCATCAAGCGCCCATTCGGCGCCAAGATGAAATCGAGCATCGCAGCCTATTCATACCGCAAATATCTCAAAGATGAAAAAAGCATGACGCCGCTCGAGTTTTTAGAAGAAAGCGCCAAGTTGGGCCTAGACGCCGCCGAGCCGACTTCTTACTACCTTCCCGCTGACGCCCCGATGGCCTATTGGAACACCTTTCGCCATAAAGCGTTCATGCTTGGCTTGGATATCTCAGGGACGGCAATCGGCAACACCTTCACTCACCCAAGCGGCGTTGAGAGAAACAAACAGCTAGAGATGACGCGCACCTGGATCGACAACGCTGTAAAAATGGGCGCGCCGTGTATCAGAATATTCGCCGGTAAAATTCTGAAAGGCCAAAGCAAAAAAGAAGCGATCAAGAATACGGTCGAAACGACCCATATCGCCTTAGAGTACGCCGCCCAAAAGGGCGTCTTTCTTGCCCTCGAAAACCACGGCGGCATCGTCGCCGGCCCTCAAGAAATGGTCGAGATAATCAAACAGATTGATTCACCCTGGTTTGGCGTCAACTTTGACGGCGGCAACTTTCACGGCGAAGACCCTTACAAGGAGCTTGAACAGATTGCCCCTTACGCCGTCAATGCGCAGTTGAAAATTCATATACGCCGAAAAGGCGGACAGAATGAAGACGCTGACTTTGACCGCATCATTGGAATTCTCGCTGAGAACGATTATCGCGGGTATGTTGCGCTAGAATATGAAGGTTCCGATGAACCGAAAGAAGCGATCCCCCGATATGTTGAGAAAATGTTGAAGGCCATAGATCACGCTTAATACGAATTTCAATACAGAGCGAAAACAACTAGGATGAAAAAACCCGTTGGGTTTACATTGATTGAACTGTTAATTGTTGTCGCCATTACCGGAATATTGGCCGCCATCGCTGTCCCGAATTTCTTGAATACGCAAATGAAAGCCAAGATCAGCCGCGTTTATTTAGACCAGAAAGCGGCAGCGACTGCGTTAGAAATGTGTTTTCTTGAACACAACTCCTATGTTGACGATCACCACTACCCGTCTGACCGAAGCCAGCGCGGTCTGACTAAATTAACTCATCCCACTGCCTATATGGCGTCATTGCCTCTCGACCCGTTTCCCTCTGCGGCCAGACAAACTCAAGAAGAAAACCCGAATTTTGAATTTGAGTCTGGAAACCTCAAAGGCGGCGCCAACCTCCCAAACGTGGCGTATATCATCATTTCTCCAGGACCAAATCTTAGAGAAGAAGTCAGTGGAAACGACAACTTTCCTAGAGGCACAACGATTTACCAGTATGATATCAGTAATGGTCTTGCCACGGACGGAGATATCGTCAGAATGGACGGCAACTATATTTCTGGCCGCATCATGATTGATGGGAAGTTCGTGGCAGGAAATTAAATAATCAGGAGATGTGTATGTCATTTCAAGCAACCGATTTAGTCAAAGATGTATTGAGTACACACGCTCAAGCATGGGCCGTGTTTGAGCGTCACGGCATCTGTGAAGATTGCCGCAACGACCCGCCGCCCGTCCCGATTCAGCATTTTGTCGACACGCATTGCGACGGTAAAATTGACGAATTTTTAGACGAACTCAACACCGCAATCACGCAATAACGAAAAACGGCCCGTCAATTTGACGGGCCGTTTCATAAGAACCGATTGGCAAGTTGGGTTTATTCAATTGAAAAATACTTCATGCCTTTGTCTTCTGCGAACAATTTCAGGTCAGGCGGCTTGACGACCCCGCGCGCTTTAGCGTTCAAGACAATCAAGATATCCGCTTTGCCATTTTCGATAAGCCAGTTCATATCAAAAATATCATGATCGACGCAACGCTCCCCCGCTTGTTGGTCATCAATCACAGCGATTAAGTCCAAACCCAATTCACGAATGGCGATGTATGACAGTTCAGCCACCTCGCCGCTGCCGATGAGGATGATGCTCTTACAGCCTTCTTTTTGATATTGGAGCAGTTGGTGTTTTACCTTTCGGCGTATTTCCATCACATATTGATAGGAAAATTGGAGAAATTCATAGGTTAGGCGCGATTTTTCTTTGATTCCCGTTGGGGTAATCAGGTATTTAAGACGCCGGCGGTCGAGTTGTTTGGTCTTGACATAGCCTTTATAAATGACGCGCTTGAGATAGGAATTGACCAAACCAACCGCGACGCCAAGTTGTGTCGCCAGGTCTTTTTGAGTGGTCTCAGGGCTGTCATCTATCGCCTTAAGAAGCGTGAGGATCATCTGATCATCACGGTCCATCATCGAAGGGTCTTTGTGGTTTTGGTCTTTTGTCACGAGATTTAAGATTGATAGGCAGACTTCGTGCCTGTCAGCGGCGCCGCTGTTCAAAAACGATCATAATTCATATTATGATTTATACATTATATCTGCTGAAATGTCAAGGCAATTTTATGGACAAAAATAGGCCCTCAATGAAACGTTGAGAGCCTAAACCAAAACAATCGCTGTTACTTGATATCCAAATCAAACAAACTGGCTGGATAATTTGTTGTTGGGTCGAGCAAAAACACCTCGAGTTTATCAACCCAAACGATAACAGGTTGCGTCGCCGCAGCAGAAGCCGCCACTTGAATGATGGGCGTGATTGGCGTCATGGGCGATTCAAACTGGCCAGTCTGTAAATTCAACGATTCAGGGTCAGCCGGGAACATACACGTTACATACATTGGTTTATCCGTCAGCGCTTTTGCGTTCGCGGGGTTCGTCACGACTAGCGAACCTTCAATCTCAAAGGTGGTGAAGTCGGCTTTCATCCCGGCGAGAAAAATGGAAACATTGGGATCGCTCGCCCGCGCAGTCATTCTCATGAACACATGCTTACCGACAGTCTTGATTGGCGGCGCGCCATATAAGAAGACATATTCAAACGGGTCGCCCGCTTCAAAATTGTATGGATTCACAGTAAGCGCCAGTCCTTTGCCGTCTTCTGAATCAGGAATAAACGAACCAATGAAATCAATCAGTTGGGTCTGGCCTGGTGGGTTCTGAACAATTTCGCCCCAGCCAACCGAAGCCAAATCGGCGCCGCCAAACTCGATAACATAATCTGGAGTCAGGGTTGTAGGAATAACCGGCGTCGCAGTCGGAACAATCACAACAGGCGGAGTCGGCGTCACGGTTGGTTCTCCAACACCCATCGTCGGCGTTGGCGTCAATGTCGGCGGCGGAAGAGTCGGGACGCTAGGTTGTGGCGTTGGTGTAGGCAGAACAGGTATTGGGGTTGGCGTCGGGAGTTGAGGCCCTTCCCCGTTTGGCGTCAGGAACAGCGTCTTGCCCGCGCTTTCATTATTGAACTTATCATATACCGTCAACCGAATTTCATGAGTCGTCCCATTGGCAAAGCCAAAATCACGATAGAACAATTCGGCGCCAAGATCTGTTTTTTCGCCATTGATATAGAGGTTGTATCCACCCCCATCAGCAACGTCAGGGCTTTCACTCGGGTCCCAGAAGAGATGCAGCGTTCCATTACCAGCAAACCCATAGAAATGGTCTACATCAGCGGGAGGCGTCAGATTCGCTTCTTGAAGCGTGACATCTAACGTTGTTGTCTGGCCCGCAACAATGGTGAATTGCTCTTGGTGTTGATAGTACTTCGCGCCCTTGCCGAACGCAGCGGTGTATGTTCCTGGCGGCAGATGTTCAAACGTGTAGACGCCGCCAAAGTCTGTCTTGACGGATTGGCCGTAAGCAGAAGCGTCAACTTCAAATATTTCGAGATTGCGTGAATCAAACACGGTCCCGGTCAACACACCGGTTGAAGACGCGTTATCATCGCCAATACATAACGTGTAGGAACCAGCGCCGTTCTCTCTCAGACAATAAACATAGTAGGTTCCTGGCTGAAGGGTGACATTCTTTGTAAAGAGGTTGGCGTGATAATAATTACCGTCTGTTGAAATACGGTTCAGTGAGGTTGAATCAAAGATTCGAACCGTTGACCAGAGCGCCGACTCGGTTTGGTACGCCAGTTTATAACTGGCTTCCGCTGGAACGGTCAACCTATACCAGTCGATTGAATCTAACGTCGTACGATTGTGAAAACCAAGGTTTCCTTGAACAACCTGGTTGACCGATAACGGTTGCGCCATATCGGCGAAATTATTTTGGTCAACATCGGGGGTTCCGTTGGACGTGAATACAGCGAAAAGATGATAGACGCCGTAACCGTTTTGGCGAATCACCCGAATATAATTCACTCCGGCTTTAACTTGGACATTCTTAGACCAGAAGGAATTTTTGGTATAGTAAGACCCGGCTGTTTCAAACCGCGTCTGGGCGTCATCACGAAACAGTTGAACGTCATACCACAATGAAGCTTCGCCTTGGGAATAGACTTCGACCGTTCCATCGGTTGGCGTGACCAGTTGATACCAATCGACTGTGTCTGTTTGAAACCCGCCGACGTAACCCAGGTGGCCAGTGATCCCTTGTTCTGATTCGAGAGAAACAGCCTGAAATGGATGGTTGTTATCTTCCAGATCGCCTGTCTGGTTCGGCGCAAACGAAACATCCAACTCATAATTTCCATACCCGTTTTCACGGTTGATTTGAATGAGGTATGTCCCTGCATTTAAGTTAACACCATGAACATTGTTGACGACATCATCTTTCGCGTAATAGAGTCCTTCCCGGTGAATTCGTTTCCAAGTCGTTCCATGAAATTCAGCGATCTCGACTCCAAACCACAGCGTTTCCTCGCCGTGAAAATCAACAGACAACAAACCATCTGAAGGCAAATCAATCTGGTAGAAATCCAGATTGTCTGTCCATCGGCTATTGGTGAAGCCTAAATGGCCTTGAATGAGTGAGTCGGGAGAAAAAACGGTCGGTTCAGCCCACACGTCATTGGGTTCAGCGTCATGATATAACGAAGGCGTTACGGTGCTTTCTAGCGTAATATCTCCCTGGCCATTTTCGCGCCGGACTTCGAGAAGATAGCGGCCAGCCAACATATTGGGGATGGTGGTTTCTTGTGGATCGTTGGTGTAATACGCTCCCAGGTTAGTCAAGCGGTTCAATCCCTTGGGGCCATAGAGCTTCGCGCTCACCCAAAGGGTGTCAATTGAAGAAAGTTTGAGCCATACCGAACTGTCTTGGGCCAGGTCAAACCAGTAATAATAGACAGGCGCTTCGGCGTTCAAGGCGACGCCCGACAAGGTTTGGCCTAACGTGTATGATCCAGCGTTTTGGTTGAATGCTACGGGATCATCCTGGGGCGTCATCGTGATGGAGACTGTATAGGCGCCAACTCCACCACGGTGGTAAAGATTGAGGTAGTAGGTTCCGGCTTCATATACGCCAGCATCATAGCGAGTGCTTGTAGAGCCATGAAGATAGCGTTTGTCAGAATCATAGACTGTATACCCCAAACTAGGCTCTTTGTAATCTTGGGTATATTCAAACACGACGCGGCTGTATTGAGGAACGGTAAACACAAAACAGTCACGGTCATCTCGAAACTGGTTATTCATATAGCCTATACGCCCGCTAGCGGTTGTGACATACACATCGTCTTGAAGCGTCGCCGACGGAAACGAGTTTGTTTGCGATAGCGTGTTATTCGGTTCCGCGTCATTGGGATTTGGATCAACGTTAAAAAGGCTGGTCAGCGAATAGGCGCCATAACCGCCAACGTTGTAGACCATCACATAGAAAGTTCCAGCGGCCAAATGAGAGGCGGTGACCGTTTCTGAATCGCCTGGGTTGCTATTGGTGTCTTCTAAAATGACATCAACGCCATTGGCGTCAAACAAATGAAGAGATAAATCTAATGTCGCATCTGGAGAGGCGGTGAGTTCGAGTTCGCCGTCTGAATCTAATTGAATTTGATAATAGTCGGCCTTGTCGGTTTTCGTATTGCCATGAAAGCCTAAATTACCGGCTGCGTTCGAATTTTTATCAATGAGCACTGCTTGTTGAGGAACGTCATTGGGTTCAACGTCAATCGATTCGACTTGTGAATAACGAAAGCGGGCTTCATACCCGCCAGAGCCGTCAACGAGATGGACCAAACAATAATAGCTTCCTGTTTTTATGTTCGAATAAATTACGCCTTCGGTTGCGCCCACCCCCCCATTATTGCCGCCGATCAAGACAGAAAAGCCATCGCTGTCTAACAGTTCAGCCCGAACATCAAGCTCAGGGTCTGGAACAATTCCGAAGGAGAAGTAGCCGTTTTCAGCAATGTTGACAAGAAAAACATCGACCAAGTCGAGTGGTTCAATTTCGCTCAGTGAGCCCGTTTCGTTTGAAGGAACTGCTACCAATTGCGCGGATTGGATCGAATTGTTGGGTTCGACTTCAGAAAATGAAATAAGTGTTGTTATATTGAAGATAAACAGCGCGAAGAAACAGAGTTTTACACTTTTTTCTAAATTGTAAATCATTTTTCCACCTAACCTTAATTAAAATTAACCCATTTTTTCAATCATACAGAATCCGATCCAAAAGATCAATCCATTTCTATAATAAAATGAGTAGATTAAGTTTACTGATTTTATAATATTTAATTATATACAACTACTTCCTTCGCTAAACTATATTTGAAATTTAATGCAATACTATGTTACATAGTATTTGGAATTGAAGACTACCTGATTGTCTTATAATGTAAACAATTTAAAACACATTGAAAAAGTGGTAAAAAATAGGAGGAGGCGTTAAATGAGTTGTTCAGCCGGTATGTTTTGCGATACAATTGACCTTATGAAGGTAAAAGGCTAGAACTTTAATGCAATCAATGTTTAGCGACTCCGCTCTCTTTGTGAATGCCAGCAACCTCTTCAATTACGTCAATCTGGCTTTGGGCTTCGCCATTCTTCTTTATTTACGACACTTTCTTTCTTACCAACAAATCGCGAGTCAAAGCAGCATCGCCACATTCGTACCAATTTTAACACCCAAACAGTCATATTTGTTCGTCACTGGTTTTACGCTATGGACGATCGTCCTCTTTCTTGAAACGCTGCGCGGCTCAGATTATCTGGTTCTGCCCGGGTCTGTCCGTAGTTATGCGACGTTCTTCCTTCACCTGACACGCCCAGTCTTGCTGACCGCGTCGGTCATGTATATCGGCCAAGGCCTGATGTTCTTCGCCGCGATCCCCGTTAAAGAAGGCAAGGAACCGCCCAACTTAGACCGTATAAATTGGATGCGCCATTTTGGCGTCATTTTGTTAGGCTTTGTCTGGTTAGGCGCGTTATATCTGGGGCCGACGAAATTTGATTCCGCTACCTATTGGATCTGGCTGCAAGGGATTTTGATCGCTTGGCAATGGGGCATCATTTTGCATACGGCGATCATGATGCGTCATAGCATTCATCCGATCAAAGGCATGTTGATCTTTTTGTTGATTGTGTGGGCGATCAATGTCCCGGCTGAAATGGCGTGGTATCCAACGTCTGATTATGAAGGGCGCCTGCTGCCCTCTTTGTTGACTCTCGACACGCCGGCCAGCGCTTGGAGAACCGCAGCGGTCACCACTGTTGCGTTGATGCTCTTCTTGTCGATGTTGCTTCGCGCTAATTTCTTGTACGTCCTAGAAACGTTCCGTCGAGCGGCTTCGTTTAAGCAAGAAAAAGAAGTCATGATCTCGTTTTTACAGAAAATCAGCGAGCGCGCGGTCTTACATACTCAAGACACTCAGTCTCCAACTGAACAGACAAACATTCAGGGGCACGATTTAGACCGGTTACTACAATTAACTCTACAATTTGGTAAAGAGGTTGGCGCGGCAAAATCTGGAGCGATCTACGTTCGAGATGATTTGACTAATTTATTGTTGGAACGCAGCGATGGAGATGAAAAAGGAAAGTTTCTAACCGCGAAAGCCGTGTTTGGTTTGTATCCCCCTCATTTAGACGTTGGCCGACTACCGAAATCGCCTGAGCAACAAGAAACACTTGTTCATGAAATGGTGAAAGCGGAAAAGATATCATCTGGCAAAGGGTTCGTCGGCATGGTCGCCCAAAATGGGCGGTCCATATTGATTGAAGAAACAGAAGAACCAGATGACACACCCAAACAGGCTGAATCATCAATTAAAATCCAAACCCAACTGGCGATTCCACTGAATGTTCAAAACCGCACCATCGCCGTTCTCTCTCTGGTAAATAAAGAATACGGCGATTCGTTCACGTTTGAAGATGAAGCTACGCTTAACGCCCTGGCTGAACAAGCAGCCATCGCCGTGATGAATTTAATCGTCCATGGCCACCTGCGCGAGACCGAGCGCTTGGAACGGCAAATCGAACTGGCCAGCGAAGTACAAAGATGCCTGTTGCCGAATTCCTGCCCGAACACGCCTGGCTATGACCTGGCGGCAACCAGCATCCCCGCTCAGGAAGTTGGCGGCGATTATTTTGATTTTATTCGCTTGGATGAAGACCATTTACTTATCGTCGTAGCGGACGTGTCAGATAAGGGCATCCCTGGGGCTCTTAACATGGCGACGGTTCGAAGCGTATTGCGGTCAATATCAACGGTGAATATGAGTGCGCGAGACTTGATGATCACGGTCAACCGCTTCATTCAGCCCGACCTGCCTCGCGGCAATTTCATTAGTATGTTGCTCGGAATTTTGCATGTCCCCAGCGGCCAGATGGACATCGCCCGCGCAGGCCATGAACCGCTTATGATACTGAGAGAGCATTCAACGGAATTTGAATCATACTCACCCTCAGGAATCGCGCTTGGTTTAGTCAACGGCGACTTGTTTTCATCGAATATTGAGTCGCAAACTGTCGACTTCAATTCGGGCGACATCGCGGTTCTCTATACGGATGGCATCACTGAATCGATGAACCCCAAGTGGGAAGAATTTTCATTGGAGCGGTTTAAATCGATATTGATTGAATCACGAGAGAACGGTTCTCAAGAAATAATTAACGCTGTGAAATCTAAGATATCCCGGTTCACTGGTGGAACGCCGCAACACGACGACCTTACCTTAGTCATCTTAAAGCGCACGAAAACCGGAGTTGAACCGTCTTGCTCTTCGCCTGAAACAACAGTCAATTCGGAGTCAACTTCGTAATTGGTTTATTATCTCGTCGAATTCGGTTGACGCTCGGCGAAGTGTTTTAGACAAATCGTGAAACAAGTCTAAATAGCGCTGGTGGGCGCGTTGTTTTTCTTCGAGCGAGGCGTCTGCGCCAAAGCCTGCGTCGTCTTTTTTGTTCACAACGCTGAAATACGATCGGGGACAAAGCGTAAGACACAACGTGAGCGCGGTTTTGTAGCGGCGAAATGTTTGTTGGAACTCTTTCATAAACTCAACCACCTGTTTAGTGAAGTGAATTTGGTTTGGGTTCAATTGTTCAAGTTTTTTTTCGTTTCTACGAATCTGTTTTCTCGCGTCTTTACAATCCGATGACAATGACGAGAGTTCTTCCACAAGGCCGTTCGTTTGATGTCGTAATGACGGGGCCAATGACCGTTGAATAAAGGATTTATCCAGGCGAGTTGAATACAAGTGTTCACAGACTTGCTCCAGCGGCCTGTATGGGGCGCCAACGATTTTTGCGCCTTGTATCGAGGCATTAAACACCACGCCGCGGGTTTCGTTGATTAGGTCTTTAAATCCTTCCAGGTATATTTTATACAGCCCGTTGGTTTGAATGGTTTTTGCGTCGTTCGATTCGACGTCTAACATCCGTTCTGTTTGCCGCTCGGTCTGGTCTAACTCATTTTGCATCGCCCCGTCAGCGTAGAACCGCTTTCCTGGAAAGCCCAAATCGTTTCCAATCAGAACAATGGGGGCGCATCCCATCATTCGAGCAAGATGATAGGCGGCGTGTGCGGTTGATCCTTGTGACAGCAAGTTTCCGAGCGGGCCGAGCGATTGCAATTCTTGAATTAACGGGTTGGCGCCCGCAGAATCATTGACGCTGATGTGATCATAATAAAACGCGCGGCCTTCATATTGTTTAGAAATTGTTGGCGAAATGGCGGGAAAGCCAACCAGGCAACTATTTGGATCATCCAATCCAACAAAGTGTTTTTCGTTTAATTCTGTGAAGTCAATACTGACGACTAGGTCAGAATGAATACCATGTGTTACTAAGATACGATGGGCGGTGTCAACGGCAATTAAAATAACGCTGTCTTGCACTTCTTGGATCGCCGGCAACGCGTCTTCTAAACTGGGGCCGGGCGCGATGACGAAAGCCGTTTCACCGACCGCTTGATTGAATAGGCGAAGCGCAGGGGCTCCCTTTAATACCGCAGGCAGATTGCGAACAATATTTGTAAACATAACATCGGCGTGTTCTTCCCAGGTTTTAAATTTGACGGTTTCGAGTTGAAGCGCCAACAAAAATTCTTTTTGAAACGATTGAATAAACTCCGGGTATAAATGGTTTGCAAACGGCGCCGCACACATTTTGGCGCCTTGGGCTTTGACGCGGTCTGCGTATTTGCCCGACAAGAGGCTTTGAGCGCATTCTTTCGCTTCAGCGCCAACATAAAACAAAACCTGCGGCGAAGAAATCAGAGCCGTAAAATCTCGAAGGCGTACTATCGCCGCAAACAGTTCAATATCAGGTTCGATAACCCACAATAGCGAATTGGGGTCTGACGAATTCGCTAACGCTTCGGCGCAATACCCGTCGCCGAAGCCAACAAGAACGGCGCATGCACCTTTTGAAAACGTATTCCCCAATGATGAAACCCATTGCGCAGCCTCAACGGAAGGTTGTTGGGGGCTGCTGAGCGATACGGCGCGCCCATCGTCTAAGCGAACGCCCAATAGTGGAGAGCCGTCTGACGCCTGGCCGGAGATATAGCGCTGGGTTGTGGGAGACGCCGACGCTAGCGCATTCGCCAAGCCAGGCTGCTTGCGCCTGAGCGCTGTTAGGTTCGCTTCCCAGATGTGTTTTGACATAGTCAGTCTCTCCCAATACGACCAATCACAATCTTAGCGATTTCACCACTCCACTCCAACACATATCGCTCTACCATGGCCGAATTTCGGTGTACTCTACGCCGTGAAGGAACGAACCATGCGCGTACTACTCATCGACAAAACCGCAGGCCTGGATTCATCGCACGAGCGCCATCAAGCCATCGCGCGACAAAACGGGGTGGAACTGCATGTTCTTGGGCCGAAATATTGGACCGAAAATGGCCGTGAGATACTATGGCATCCCTCCATCGACGCGGCCTATCAATGCCATCGCAGCAACGTGATCGGCAAAGGCCATTATGCGCGAGTTTGGTATACCAGCGGGATGATGCGAGCGATGCTCAAAGCGAGGCCTGACATCATTCAATTGCTTGAAGAACCTTGGTCGATTACTGCGTTACAAACCATGGTCTACGCCTCGATCCTTGCTCCTCACGTCAAAGTAATTTTCTATACATGGGAAAACATCTATCGGCCTTGGAACTACCCGGCGCGCGCTTCATTGCTATACGCATTGATCGACAAAACCATGCACGCCCGTTCTATTGCCGCTGTTTGCGCAACGAAAGGCGCGAGAGACGTCTTGCAGCAAAAAGGGTATACGAAACCGATCCAAGTAATTTCGTATGGCGTCCCTCAGTACTTTTTCGATCACCAAGACCCTAAACCCACGAACAAAATATTCACCATCGGCTACGTTGGACGAATGGTACACATGAAAGGGGTCGACTTACTGATCCGCGCAGTCGCATCCATGCCTGACACACAATTGCGGCTTGTTGGGTCAGGCGACAATGTTAAGCCGATACAGTCGTTATGCAATCAACTTGGGCTCTCAGGCCAGGTTGAATGGTTGCCGTCGCTTGAAGAACGAGAACTTCCAGAATTTATTCGGGACTTAGATGTTTTAGTCTTACCTTCACGCTTGACGTCTGGATGGATGGAACAACTGGGCCGCGTGTTAATCGAAGCCATGGCTGTGGGAACGCCCGTCATTGGCGCGAAAACCGGGGCGATACCAGAAGTGATTGGCGACGCGGGAATGTTGTTTGACGAAGACGACCATGTGGGCTTATCCGTGCAACTTGGTCGCCTAAAAGATGACCAACAACTTCGGGATTCGCTGAGCCAGAAAGGTCGCGAACGGGCGAAGCGTCGATTCACCTGGCCCCGGTTTGCTGAATCAATTACGGGTTTCTATCGATCGCTCTTAGACGAAAGCAGCACCCATGAATGAAAACGCGTCAAACCCTGGCGTAGGCCGACGCATCACCCGCTATGGCGCGATTCTCGCGACGAGCGGAGCGCTCTGTCATATCCTGCGGCTGGTCTACACCGTTTTGGCGATCAACATTCTTGGGCAGGAACAATTTGGCCGCATTGAATACTTTGTCGAGATGGCGGTGATCTTTACCGTCTTGCTTGATTTTGGGCTCGAACAGACGCTCACCCGCGAGATAGCCCGCCGAAAAGAGCGCCTCAAACTCGAATTGTCTTCGATCATCGGCTATCGAATCATCGCAACTATCGCTGGCGCGTTTTGTATGATCGGCCTTCTCACCGCCATCGCCCAACCCGAACACAGCATGGGACTAATTCTGGCGGCGGGCGTCTACTTTTGTGTTGTATCGATGTTGATGGTTGTGAAAGCGATTTGTCGCAGCTATGAATTTATGGCGGCTGAGGGAGTCGCAAATTTTCTCGACAAATTCGCCCACATCAGCGCGGCAATTGTGTTATTACTGGTTTACCCTCACTTGCCGTTGTTAATGCTTTGCTACAGTTTGGGTTCGGTTCTATCTCTTCTCTTTTTGTCTTTCTTGCTTTACCGCCATATTCAGTTGAAATCCCGCGTGATTTCACTCGCCACAGGATGGTCATGGCAAAAACTCGCGTTCCCTATCGGGCTGTCAGCGGCCTGCGTCTTATTGCTTCACCGCCAAGACACCGCGATGGTCAATTGGATCTACGGCGACGCCGAGACCGGGCTGTATCGCGCGCCCTATCGCTTTTTAGAAGGGCTGTTTTTGGTTCCTCAGGTGATTGCTGTTGCCGCCTACCCGGTCTTTTCAAAACTCTTTCACCAGAATGAGCCGTTTCAACAAACCGCATCGGTGTTGGTTCGCGGCCTGTTAATTATGAGCCTTCCGATGGCGGTGGGCGGCACCGTCATCGGCCATGCCATCATGGATTGGGCGGCGCCGGGACTTGGGGTTATGGGCGGAAACGTGTTTGTGGTCTTGGTATGGTCGCTGCCGTTTATCTACCTGAATTTTTTGTTGGGCGCCATCTTAAACGCGACAGACCGGCAAAAGAAGAATTTTCAGGCCAGCGCGATTAGCATGATGACGAACTTAGTATTCAACATCCCATTCATTTTCTACTTTGGGGCGATAGGCGCCGCGATCATGACGGTGGTATCTCAAGGGCTATACGCTGTTCTCATGATGTGGCATACCCGCGATTTTCAACTCATCAGAGAGTGGCATCGCTACGCTTCGGTGCTTTTTTCTTGCGCAGTGATGGCAATCTGTATTGATCTAACCCCAATACACTGGTTGTTCGATATCATTGTCGGCGCGGGGGTCTATTTCACTGTGGTCATTCTCACCAAGGGCCTATCAAAAAATGACCGTCTTAAACTCATGCAAGTGGTAAGGCGGTCAGACTCAGCCTCTCAATAGTGAGGTTGGTTATTTAGGTGGAGTGTATTTGAACAGAGAACACAACCGCTTCACGTTATCTGGATGGCCCAGCGCTTTGGCGTCAAGCGTCTTGGTCCCATTTCTGTGCAGCCAATAGTTCACATCCGATCCATCAAAGTAGCGCATCTCACCGCCAGCGGCTTCTAAGATACAGGCGCCGCCTGCGATGTCCCACAAGTTGATCGGCTCCATAACGCCACCGTGCAAAGTGCCGCGAGCGACAAAGGCCAAATGGGCCGCAGCGCTGCCAAAGGCCAACGCCCTGCCCTGGTAAGACGAATCAAACTTTCTAAACGTAGCGCCTGGACACACGATGGTGCTGCTGTGGTTCAGGTCTACTGCTTCTGATACCTTGATGGTTTTGTCGTTGAGATAGGCGTCGCCGCCTTTCACCGCCCAATAAAACTCCTGGATCGCCGGCATATAGACGAACCCGATTTGGGGCCCGTCTTTTGAAACCAACCCCACTGAAATCGCCCAAACGGGCAGGTGCAAGACAAACGGTTCTGTACCGTCAATCGGGTCAATCGCCCATACATAGTCGGCTTCTTCAAGCCGGTCGCGGGCGCTTTCTTCGCCGTAGACGCCATGGTCGGGGTAGTTCTCAAGAATTGTCTTCTGAAGAAACGCTTCTACTTCACGGTCAGCGGCGGTAACGTAGGAGTGGTCAGGCTTTCGTTCGGCGGCGACCGATTGAAAATGATGTAACGCGATCTCGCCCGCTTTGCGAATTACGGGCGTCATATCTGATGCAATTTGCTGTAAATCCATTATTTGTCCTTCTGTGAGTGTTTTATACAGAATACTTCGGGTTTAAAGACAATCAATTCGTGCGGCGTTCGTGAATGCGATTCAAATACGATCTAAACAAAGGCTCATCCGGGATTTGGATACGTTCTCTCAAATTGAATTGAAATTTCCAGACACGATCTCAAGGATGATTTTTTTATCGTTGTATTTGGCATGGGTGCAACTCAGGGAGCGCCTGTGCAAAAAGGCGGAGCCGCACTGAAGC
>CAZKYC010000093.1:0-17042 GCA_964556895.1 uncultured bacterium
GGTAAAAAAAAGGGCTCATCCGGGATTTGGATACGTTCTCTCAAATTGAATTAGAATTTCCAGACACGGTCTCAAGGATGTTTTTTTTATCATTGTATTTGGCATGGGTACAACTCTGCTCGCTTCGGCGCCGCTCCGCTTTGTTGCACAGACGCTTACAGAGTTACACCCATGCCAGAGTTGGATTGTCTATTATTGAGAGGACGAATATCATTTTTGGACTAAATTCCAGGTCATCCAGCAAGAGAAGTACTCAAATATCGGAAGAACCAAAAGAAAGCCGGAGATTTTGGTCTCCGGCTTTCTGGTGAGATCGAAGATAATCCTACATATTAACGGCTTCAGCCGAGTCGTCAGGCTCGTCTGAGAGTTTGTCTTTCAAGATTTGGTGAATCCGGCCTGCCATATCGGGCGGGATCAGTGAGTCTAACCGATGACGAAACCCAAGATCGGTTTCGTGGTAGTCGACTCGCTCACCGTTCTCACCCGTATCTATACGGGCCAGATTCAGTTTTGGCCTATTCTCTTTCATCGCCCTGCTCAATCAATACAATAATAGATAGTATCTTTATCGGCAGCGCAGATTGATTCTTTATTAATCTTCTTCAATTTCTTCCATTTTACTTTCAGCGATGATCTTCTGGGCAATTTCATTCGGCACGGGGTCATAATGTGACGGCGTCATTTCAAAACTGCCGCGCCCCTGGGTAATTGAACGCAGGTCAATGGAGTAGGTAAACATTTCCGCCAATGGACAGTGGGCTTTAATCACCTGGCGCCCGCCAAATGGCTCCATGCCTAAAACACGGCCACGACGGGTGTTGAGGTCGCCCATCACGTCGCCCATATAGTCATCAGGAATCGTAACTTCAACGCTCATAACAGGTTCGAGCAATAATGGCTTGCATTTATCCTTCGCAACTTGGCGGAAGCACATCGAAGCCGCCATCTTAAACGCCATTTCTGACGAGTCGACATCGTGATACTTGCCGTCAAACACCTCGGCGCAGACGTCAACCACAGGAAACCCTGCGATGAAGCCGCGTTCCATGGCGTCGTGGATGCCTTTTTCGACTGCGGGAACAAATTTGGTCGGAATAGATCCTCCAAAAATACTATTGACGAATTCGTATTGTTTTCCACGTTCGAGCGGCTTAAGGCGCAGGTGAACCTCGCCAAACTGACCGCGCCCGCCTGATTGTTTCTTATGGCGGTAGCTGCCTTCACCCTGAGCGCTGATGGTTTCACGATAAGCGACTTTGGGCGTCCGTAATTCTATATTGATCTTGCTTTGGTGTTTCAGGCGGTCTATAAGCAGGTCAATTTGCATCTGGCCTGCGGCTGAAATGACGGTCTCGCCGGTTTCAGGGTCGCGCTCGGCTTTAATCGTTGGGTCGCCTGAAATCAACTTAGGAATCAAGCCGCCCACTTTGTCTTCATCATTTTTATCCGCGACATGATACGCCTGGTGAACTTGGGGTTGAGGATAGGTAGTCGGCGCAACAAGCAAATCGCCAGGTTCTGTCGAAATGGTGTCGTTGGTTTCGAATGAGTCAATCTTGGTGATAGCGACAATGTCGCCAGTGGACGCGCTTGGGATTGAATTGTGTTTTTTGCCATTGACTTCAAGTATATGCCCTACGCGTTCTTTGCTATCTTTATTTCGGTTAAAGAGTTCGCCGTCGCCTTTTAAGGTCCCGCTCATCACGCGCAGAAACGAAATCTTACCGACAAACGGGTCAATTAAACTTTTGAAGATAAAGCCGATTCCTGGACCGTCTTCAATGACATCTTCTTCGATGGTCTCATCGGTCCCATTTTTCATCGCGTGAAAGGTTTTGCGGTCAAGCGGCGTAGGAATGTAATTGACCAGCCCGTCCATCAATGATTCGATGCCGATGCAGTTATAGGCGTCAGACACTAGAATCGGCACTGTTTGGCCAGTCAGCGCGCCGTCGTGCAGCCCATGGCGAATGTCGTCATAACTAAGATCTTCTTCGTTGAGATAGCGTTCCATCAAATCGTCGTCAGTGACGACGGAGGCTTCGATCATTTTGGCGTGATACTCTTCTTCTTCTTCTTTAATCTCGGCGGGAATGTCTTCGCTCTTATCAACTCCACCTTTGGCGTTAAAAGTCAACACTTTGTCAGTAATCAGATCGATGACGCCTTTAAAATCGCTTTCCTTACCCAACGGCAAACGAACCGGGCACACTTTCGCGCCCAAATCTTCTAACTGTTGAACGCATTTCTGAAAATCGGCGTGTTCGCAGTCCATGCGATTAACGACAACCAAGCGCGGGATCTCCATCTCGACGATGTAGTCCCAGATTTTTTCGGTTTCGACTTCGACGCCCGACTGGGCGTTGATGACCAGCAACGCGCCGTCAGCGGCGTGAAGCGCGCCTTTGATATCGCCGACAAAGTCGGAATACCCCGGCGTATCGATCAATTGAATTTCAGTGTCTTTGAATTTGCAGGTGAATATTTTTGAGGTGAGGGTGTGTTTCTTTTGTTTTTCGTCATCAAGATAGTCAGCGAAGGTGGTTCCGTCATCAATTCGGCCTAATTTGACCACCACGCCGCAATGGTAAAGCATTGCTTCAATGAGAGAGGTTTTACCGCAGCCGTGGTGGCCCACCACAGCAATGTTCCTTTTCTTAGATACAGCGATTTGGCTCATGCGAATGCTTCCTCCTCTATGTCGTTTGCTTCCACGGATGATTGGAGGGTCGCCCCTCCCCATACGAAGCGTGTTAGAAATTCATTAAAGTTGATAGATTAACATCTGATAAGGGGCAAAGGTAAGTCTCTCAGGCGAGAACAGGCTATTCAAGCGCTATATTTGGCCCGGTGTGAACCGAAGAGGGTTGTAGATCAATTGAGTGAGAGAGAACGGCCTTTTGGCGATAGCCTGAATTGGTGTGAACAGTACTGTTTGTGTGCCCCCGGTTTGCAGAAGACAACGACGAAGAAAACCCGGTAGAAAATGAGCCGCCAACATTCGAATCGGTCGCGCAGGCGCCTACAAACAGCGATAAGCACACTGGGACTACATAAAGAGGGATTGGTTTTCTTGCCATTTGTCCCTTCTCACTTTGTATATCCGCTTTCATTATACGAAGTTGAATCATAAGCGCAACAAAATTTACAGGTTTATTCCCATTGATTCGAACACTCTACCAAACCATCGCCAAGCCGGTTTTCTTTCGATTTGATCCGGAGTGGGTCCACGAAGCTGTTTTGCACACGTTGCCTTTACTCAGCCCCATCAAGCCATTGGTTAAGAGCCAATTTTCGGTTCATGATTCGCGGCTCAGTCAAACGGTTTGGGGGGTAGGGTTTTCATCACCAGTTGGCCTGGCGGGCGGGTTCGATAAAAACGCCAAATGTATCAATCTCTGGGACGCGTTCGGGTTTTCGTTCTATGAAATCGGCACGGTAACGCCCCGGCCTCAGCCGGGCAACCCGAAACCCCGGCTATTTCGCTACCCCCATCGCGAGGCGCTAATCAACCGCATGGGGTTCAACAATGACGGCAGCGAAGCCATCGCCGCGCGCATGAAGCATCTCAGTTCCCTGCCCAACCGCGCCTTAGTTGGCGTTAGCCTGGGAAAACAATTTGACACGCCTGTCGATGATCTTGATAAAGTCGTCAATGATTACTGCACCTCGCTCAAACGGCTGCATGACTGTGGCGACTTCTTTATTGTGAATGTGAGCTCGCCGAATACAAAAAACCTTCGTGAATTACAAGAGAAAAGTTCACTTCAAGCAATATTGAATTCACTCAAATCTGAGTTGAACTCTCAGGGAGGATCTCCCAAGCCGCTGTGCGTCAAATTCGCGCCCGACCTGAGCGAAGAACAAATTCAACAAGCGGTTGAAGCGGCGCTTGAATGCGGTGTTGACGGCCTCATCGCCACCAACACCACCAACCAAACAGGAGAAACCGAAAGCGGCGGGCTGAGCGGCAAACCATTACGCGCACGGTCAACCGCCGTAATAAAACAAGCCAGTGAAATCACCGAGCGGCGAGTTCCTATCATCGGCTGTGGTGGAATTTTTGACCCGCAAGACGCTATCGAAAAACTTGAGGCGGGCGCCTGGCTTCTTCAGATTTATACTGGCTTTGTCTATCGCGGCCCTAGCATCGTGTATGACATTAACCGTGGAATCGCGAATGAAATGACCAAGCGCGGGTATCCCCAACTCTCAGATTTCAGACAATAGTTCAATGGATTTTCAAGCCACGCTTCAGGCGAACATAGCCGCATTTCAACAGCACTGGCCCCAAGCCGCGATCCTATTGCATACCTTTTTCGCCAACCACCAAATTACAATTCAATCCGATGGAACCCACGCCAAAATCCGCTTTCTTCATAACCATTCAGACGCGTTTAGCGAGCTCGTCGCGCCCATTCAGCAAGATTCTTCACTCAGGCATTGTGTTCAATATGAATTGTATGAACCTTCGCGCCAGTGGCTAATCCTTATCGGCGCGTCGTCGGTTTATTCTGAGTATTTTCAAACAAATCAACTCAATGACGCGACGCCCGTCCTCTTGATTGAAACCGATGTGGCCGCACTGGCGGCGTATTGTTGCATTCGTGATTTCGGCGCGCTGGTATCCGGCAAACAGTTTTACGGGTTTTTAGGCCCGGGAGCGTTGCGCGAGTATCAACAAACTCTGGTAGATAGGTTGTTTCCATTTTTTCTTGCTAAGCCGAATGTGCATTTTATTCCAGGCGTCGAATACGCCCAGCCGACTGATGAAGAAGCAAAGAGGCTGCAAACCATTCAAAAAATGGTTTTTCATGAGCGTGAAGTATTTTTGAAACACGTCGAAGCGGCCCAAAAACGATACTTCGACCAAAATGAAACACCCATCGAAACAATATTTTTTATCATTCCTTCCGTCTCGTGTTGGCGAAGCATCTGTGACGGCCTTGCCGAAGGGTTCTCGCAAAATGGGATTACAGCATTTAAGTTTTATCACCCTTTCCCTCCGTCTAGAGCAAAGCCATTAGACGCTCTTCGGTTGACTGCGGTGTTCTATCAACAGCAGCCTGACGTAATCATCACTCTCAGCCATGCGTCTGATCTCTTCATCCAAGGAATCGAATCGCTGCCTGTCAAACGCATGGTTTGGTATATCGACCAACCCAACCACCTCATCAACAAACCACATGGCAAGTTTGATTACTTGGTTCCGGTTTGGAAAGAATTCAGCGGCGCCCTCAAACAACGCAGCGAGAATGTACTCGAAGAAGTTTCGATCGGATGCGCAAACATTAACGCCAAGTACCGGAAAGAATTTGACTGTGAAGTCGGCTTTGTCGGCAGCATCGTCGATACCACCGGCGTAAAACAAAACCTGCCCGATGAAATCAACCAGAAAGTAAGCGCCATTGTCAGCGACAAACTCGGCGACGCTCACACAGACTATTCAAAATTGATGGCCCTACATGAACTGGTTGGCAATGACCAACAAATTATCGTGAAAGCCGCAAATCCGATTCTACACACCGCTGGCATGACCAACCAATCGCTGGTTGTTTATTACTTTAATGTTGAATGCAACCGCGTACGCCGCTTGTCAGTATTGTCTGCCTTACATGCCTTCGATTTGCGAATTTATGGCAACCCGGAATGGAAGCGTCTTCTCAAAAACACGCCCATCGCAAAGTGCTTTCAAGGTGACGGGTTAGGAACAGACGATTGCATGGACTTCTATCGCTCCGCAAAAATCAATCTCAATATCCATCCCTGTTTTGCCCATAGCGGCCCCAACACCCGCGACTATGACATCCCTATGTGCGGCGGGTTCTTACTCAGTGACCTTGGGCTTCACGCGAATGAACGATTGAGTGAGTTTTATGAAGCGGACAAAGAAATCGCTTTATTTGATACGCCAGAATCAGCCGCAAGCGCCGTACGGCATTATTTAAACCATCCCGAAAAACGCGAGGCGATCACCAAAGCCGCACAAGAGCGCATCACTCGTGACCACACATTCGCCGCACGGGCGAAGCAGATGCTGGAGATGTTGCGATGTACACGATCATAAGTTGTAGTTTGGGGAGGGCAAACCTCCTGGTGAGCCGAGTTAGAACGACAACCTTTCTACCCCATGCGGCTCGTCTGGAGACTCGCCCTCCCCCAGATTCAGCCTAACTCAGATTCAACCAATCAATTCCGATTTTATCGAGCGCGTACCCTTTCTCTTTTAGATAGTCGCCGTAACAGGCCATCCAATGGAAGCCGCGGGTCTCTTGGTTGACCCGGTCGGTGTCTGCGTTCATCTGGATGTCGACTTGCGAACGGCAGATATCCATGAATGGGTTGTCGACCACTTCGGCTGAGAAGCCCATCCAGCGTTCAAAGTTAAAGTCAGGGTCGATCACGGTCATGGTTTCGCCCAGTTTAAATTCGACCTTGGGCGCAGCGCCGTAGTCTGACTCGAAGTGAGTCAAGATGTTGACTGGTTCATCGGTTTCGCCGTCCATTTTTCGGGGCGCAGTGCAATGGGCCATGGTGACCACACCGTCATGTGGATAGGTAGGGTCATTCAAAAAGACGGGCCGATTGCAGATGTAATGCAGCAGAACACCGGACGGGATCACCACATAGTCTGACTCACAAAACGCCATGTAGCCCTCGTCATTCAAAAACGTCAGCGGCATACATGCTGTCGTTTCAGAGATTCCCATCACTGTTCCCATACAATGATTGATGGTGAACGCGTCTGTCCCGGCTTCGTCCATGAGTTGTTTGATGACCTCGGTCAATACAAATGCGCGTTCCATGAATTCGGGGTTGGTGTTTAATTCGACGCCGGGTTGTTTTAGGTATTTGGCGCTATCGTCGGCGCAGCGCTTGACTAACTTGCGGTTGGATTGGGCCTTTTTAATTCGCGCGCTGAGGTCGTCATACGAAACGTCAATCAGGTCCATTTTGAAGATTTCGCGAGTCCGTTCGGGGGCTTTTTGGCCTCCGGCGCCCCATCCGCTTGGCCCGCCCAATGAAACGATTTTCTTCCCCAATGTATTCTTGACCGCATAGAGCGATTTGAGCCGCCACGCTACTTCGTCCATACGGTCGACGATGACGTCTTTGGGGCCAACGCCAGGCTGGCCAAAGTCATCAACGGTTTTTCTGAGATACCGGTTATGAGCAATCTCATACCATAAATAGACTGGGCCGCTGCGGTGGCGCACAAACATCAGGGTCCATTTGTTTGGATCCGACAACGCCTCGAGCGTGTCCGTCCCGCAACTGGAGGCGAACATTAAGGTCACGTCGTAGTCTTGTTTAGTAATCGCAGCCGCTTGATCGGGGTTTTGCGCTTCACGCAAAGGCCGGATTTCTAATGGGAAATCGGTTTCCTTTTTAAGCGACTCCATTTCGTGTTCAATGCGGCGTTTTTCTTCAGCCACGTCTTGTTTGGTCTGAATTCCGCCCCACCCGCGCCAGCTGGTTTGCTTTCTTGGTTGTGGAGTCCCATACAAAAAAACCGGCTGGACAACCAACGTCTTTTGAATCGGTTTGATATGCTCGGTTTCGTCGCTAAAGGCGCGTTGAGCGCCCAACGCAGACAATGCGACGCCTCCGGCGGCGACTGCGCCGGCGCCGGTTATAAATCCGCGGCGGGATACGCAATCGCTGGGTTGAGTCGTACAAATAGATTTGCTGCAACATTGGCATTTAGACGGTAATTGGCTGTGATCGTGGTTCATTGTATTCCCCCCGTGCTGTGACTGGTTGCTGTTGCGGCAAAGCAGGGTCCGCAATCAAGTAAATGTTCACCTAATTAGAGGGGAAAGTCAACAAATTTTTCTTTGACTGGGTTTATTTCTTCTTATACACCTTCACACAATCAACCACAAACTCATCAGGAAAGACGGCGTTTTTGAGCGCCTCCATTTTTGAAGGCAGTTCCATACTGAGAATCATGTATTCTTCGATGTGGGAGATGCCTTTTCGAACTTCATAGAACTTATACCCGTCGATGAAAAAGGCGTAATACTCAGGCGTCCATTCGAGGGCGAAGGTGTGAAAGCCTTCACTAACGCCTTTCAGATAACTCTGCATCCCACGGGTGGTTTGTTGATTGGGGCCGTACGCCCAATGAACGTTGTGCGAAACGATGTCCGTCCCTAATTTTTTGAAGAATTCCATGATGTCGATCTCAGCGCCATAGACCGCCGGGTCTTCTCCTTTGGCGATGTCGGTGGATTGGATCCAAAACGCCGCCCACACGCCTGCGGATTTCTGCAACTGGGCGCGGCATTCGAAGTAGCCATACTTGGTCATGAATTTGCCGTGGGTTCCAACTGCGCTGATGTATATCTTGCCGTCTTGTTTGTAGGCGCCGAGTTTGAGATAGCCGTCTTCGACCTTCACAGCGGAGGACGTCACATAACCGACAGCGCGAGGGCCGATTCCCCGTACTGCCCATTTGGTTGAGTCGAGTTCGTCGCCGTCGAAGTTGTCTTGCCAATAGAGTTCGTAGCCCATTGATTCGGGCGTGTGGACCGTGTCTGACATCGGCCCTTGCGCCGGGCGCTGGGCGAAGGCGGGGATAGCGAATAAGAGCACTAGCGAATACAAATAGACTTGTCTCATGGCAATACTCCATTATTTAAAAAAGAAAGCGGTTCTTTCAACATTCCTTGATCATAGATTGCGAATGGCATGGGTACAACTCTGCTCGCTTCAGTGCGGCTACGCCTTTATGCACAGGCGCTCACAGGGTTTCACCCATGCCAGAACACTGTTACGAATTAAATAGATGTTTGGCTCGGCGGGAGCCTCGCCCTCCCAAGGTATTATTTAACCGCATGCAAAACACCCAGCGTTAGATTCTAATTTGCACAACCTAGAGCGTTTGTCAAAAAAATGTGCGTAAAGCGCACCCGTATCCGCCGCGGCGGACAGCGATAAATACAAATGACCTTCAATGAATCCGCCTCTCATTAAATTCCACATAAAAAGACAAAAAAAGAGCGCCAGAGTTCATCTGGCGCCAACGGGGCACAAGGCCCCCAGGGTTGAGGGCGATGAGGGAGGAGTTCGGTAATGCGTTCGCGTTAGGCCGAGGCTCCTCACACACATCGTGTGGGCGATCTTTTTTAAATCAGGTACTCGCGTTTGCTCTGCTTATACCTTGTCCAAGTCGTTAATCTGGTTTTGCTTCAACGCCTTCACATACTGGTCAAGTTCAATCAGCGTATTGTCAGTATCAGAGAACTTACGCTGGTTTCGCTTGGGCTTCATGGTGTCCGCCGCGGCGGAAAACTCTTCAGACTCGACGTCAAAGTGATTGAGCATTCCATTGTCGAGCCGCTTTTTTCGTTTGCCTGCTTGTTTTGTCGGGTCCCATAAGTAAACAATAAAGAATGAGACCGTGATGATCATACAAAACAAAATTTTGGTGGTTGGGGCCGCTGTTAAGAATAAGCTTTCAACTTCTTGCATCTGCTTGTCCCTCAACCAATTTCGTTATTTTGAGAGAATGCAAGCCTGATGCCAAAACCCAAAAACCACTTTAACTTATTATATCATAAGGGTTTAATAACCTCCGTCAAATTGACTCTCAAATTGAAAGGCGGTAAGTTTCGCCAGGTGTAATTTGCCGCTGCGGTAATTTGTTCCGTTGTTGAAAGGCTTGGGGCGGGAAATTCGGCCCCCGTTAGAAAAGGACGCTGCAGAGATTGCTTATTCATTGGCTCAAAGCCGTAACAGCCTCCTTCAATATAGGAGAGGCCTGATTGCCTGTTATTGTTCGGCTGAAGGGTCAGCGGCGGGAACTTCCCCCGCGGCCGCCTGCTCCATTTCTAGGTTTTCCAGCGAGAGTTTTTCTTCCTTGGCTTCGGGCAGTTTGCCAATCGCAGCGACTTCGTCGTCTGTTTCGAGTCGAATTAAACGAACGCCTTGTGTATTACGCGAAATCGGACGGATATTTCTCACGCTGGTGCGTATGGCGACGCCGCCCTTGGTGACCATCATAAACTCGTCGTCTTCCTGACAGACCAACGCGCCAATCACACGGCCATTGCGTTCATTGGTTTGTATGTCGATGACGCCCTTGCCGCCGCGGTGAATCTTGCGGTACTGCGCCACCAAGGTGCGTTTGCCATAGCCGTGTTGAGTTACTGTCAATACATAGGAGTCTTCGTTACAGACGGCCATGCTGACAACTTTGTCGTCCGTTTCGAGTTTTACGCCTTTCACGCCGCGGGCCGTGCGCCCCATTGGCCTGACTTCGTCTTCGTCAAAGCGAATGGCAACACCCTTCTGGGTGGTAATCATGACCTGGTCGCTGCCTGTGGTGAGATACACGGATAGCAACCGGTCGCCGTCATCGAGGCCAATGGCGTTGATTCCGCCTTTACGGGGATGAGAAAACGCTGTCAGGTCGGTCTTCTTGATAATGCCGTTTGAGGTCGCCATCAATACATAGCGGCCTTCGACAAAGTCAGCGACTGGCACCATGGCAGTGACCGACTCGCCTTTGTCTAACTGAAGCAGATTGACAATCGCCTTGCCTTTCGAAGCGCGCCCGGTCTCAGGTAGTTCATAGACCTTGAGCCAGTGCAGGCGCCCGCGGTCGGTAAAGAACAAGATGTAATGGTGGGTCGACGCGATAAAGAGAAACTCGACGAAATCCTCGTCTTTGGTGTTCATCGCGTTGATGCCGCGCCCACCGCGCAGTTGGCGGCGATACACCGAGGTGGCGATTCGTTTGATATACCCCTGGTGAGACACCGTCACCACCATATTTTCTTCGGCGATGAGGTCTTCAACTTCAAGATCAGCCGCCGCATTGACGATTTGGGTGCGGCGTTCGTCGCCAAAGCGTTCTTTAATAGTGAGAATCTCTTCTCTCATGATTTTCATCTGAAGCTTGGGGGTGTTCAAAATCTTGTTGTACTGTTCAATGTCTTTAATCAACTGGTTATATTCGTCTTCGAGTTTTTGCCGCTCGAGGCCGATCAGGCGTTGCAGTTGCATCTCAAGAATGGCCTTGGCCTGAATCTCTGACAGTTCAAAGCGCGCCATGAGGCCGTCCATCGCTTCTTGGCGGTCTTGTGACTTACGAATTAGTTCAACAATCTCGTCGATGTTATCGACCGCGATTCGCAGGCCTTCGACGATATGCAAACGCGCTTCGGCTTTGGATAAATCATATTGCGTGCGCCGGACAATAATTTCGCGGCGGTGGTTGACGAAATGTTCAATCAGTTCGCGCAGTGTGAAATACTGTGGGCGATTGTCGATCAACCCCAACAGAATGATGCCGAAGGTCGACTGCATGCGGGTGTTTTTATAGAGTTGGTTGAGAATGACCTCAAAGTTTTCGTTTCGCTTCAGTTCGACAACGATTCTCATGCCGTCGCGGTCTGATTCGTCGCGAATGTCTGAGATGCCTTCAATCTTTTTGTTGCGCACCAGGTCGGCGATCTCTTCAACAAGACGCGCCTTATTCACCATATAAGGAATTTCGGTAATGACGATGGCGTCTTTGCTTTGGGTCAATTGCTCTCGGTGAGTGACCGCCCGCATGATCACCCGGCCTCGACCGGTCGAATATGCTTCGGCGATTCCGGCCCGCCCACAAATACAGGCGCCAGTCGGGAAATCAGGGCCGGATATGTGCTTCATTAAGCCGCCGGTGTCGATCTCAGGGTCATCAATAAACGCAACAACCGCGTTGATGACTTCATTGATATTATGAGGTGGAATATTGGTCGCCATACCGACCGCGATCCCTGAAGCGCCATTCACCAACAGGTTTGGAATTTCTGACGGCAGAATCGCGGGTTCCTGCATCTGCCCATCAAAGTTGGGCATGAAGTCAACCGTGTCTTTTTCGATATCTGTCAGTAGCGTTTCGGCGATCGATGACAAGCGCGCTTCGGTGTAACGCATGGCCGCCGCATTGTCGCCGTCAACCGAACCGAAGTTGCCTTGCCCGTCGACGAGCGGATAGCGGTAAGAGAAGTTCTGCGCCATACGGACAAGCGTGTCATAAATCGCCGAATCGCCATGCGGGTGATATTTCCCCATGGTTTCGCCCACGATGCGGGCTGATTTTTTGTAAGAAGAGCGGTGGGACAGCCCCAATTCGCGCATCGCATATACAATACGCCGCTGGACGGGCTTGAGGCCGTCGCGAACATCGGGCAAAGCGCGTTGGACGATAACCGACATCGCATAACTGATATACGACGTCTTCATTTCGTCTTCTATGTTGATAGGACGAATCCGCTCATTTTGGCTGTACATGCCTTTAAGACTCCATCAAATTGGTCATCAGGCGCGGAACGTTGATAGGGGTTGAAGAAAAAGGGAAAACGGAATTAGAAAAGCAAAAAAATCTTTCTTAGTCCTCAACCGTTCCCGCTTATTGCGGGATATCAATACCCGGCGCGCCGGATTTCATTAAATAGAATAGCCTCAAGAGTATAGGGCGATTTTGGTTTACAGGCAATGCTTTACTGAATAATAGTACATAAAATTTAATCTGTTAAAAAAATAGTCAGAAGCCAATTGCAGTGGTTTGTGTTTTGTGAGATGATCTCATCTCAGTTGCCATCTTATTGTCATATATTGAGCCAAAAATGATTCGATCCGTAATCGTTTTATTCGTTTCTAGCCTCACATTTTCAGTCTTGTTTGGGGCTGAATGCGCGTTCGCTTCGCTGCCTGGGTACGAAACTGAGTCAGCAACCTTTCTGTCGTTTATTGTCGAGACCCGCCATAAACAAACTTCCACCAAGGGCGAACGAGTCGAACAAACCCTATGGCAGGAAGTGTTTATCGACGTGAAGGCGGGCAAAGGCGTAACGCGGGTCATCTATGGCGAGAAACAACCAGCCGATTTCTCTCAACCCGACATCGTCGTCTTGTTGAGCGGCGACGAAGCCACACAGATTGATCATAAGAAGAAACAAGTCCTCATTGACTTGATAGAACAGGCCCAACAAGACGGTTCGGCGTTTTTATTTGCGGGCCGGATTCATCAAGGCGTGTTGCTTGAGACAGTGGTTCAACAACAAACGCTGTCTCCGATTCAGACATACAGGACCGTTACAGTCGGCGACCCGTTCTTTTCCACGGAAATCAACCTGACGCTGGATAACCATATGCGTATCACGGCGATTGAAGACGGCGAACGTTCTTACCAATTTCATTGGGGCCAACTCGAAGAGGTAGAGTTTGATTTTGTCGATTCATTGCGCGTTGTGTATGACTTTGGCTTTCGCCGCATCGAAATCTCAGAATGGGTCAGAGAGTGTAAAGTCTATTCAGAATTACCCAATCAGTTCTTTCAGTATGAATGGTCAAACGACTACCTCGTTCAGGACCTACGAAAAAAACCCGCTCCACCGTTAACCCTTTCCAAGTAAGCGCTGCTCATAGATACTATAAGCGGTATATTTGAGTTGAATCCACCGAATATCGGTATGTCTCATTGGGAGGAACGACTATGCGCAGCACCCCTATCGGCATCGCCATGCTCAATGATGAGCGGGAGCACGTCTACACTCAAAACAACCCGGTCAATATGGAAGTCGTTCAAAATTGGACGGACTTTATTCGCAAAAAAATACACAACATCGATGGAACTTCGCCTGAAGTCGCGCCTGCCAGCGAGATCATCGTTGACGTGCGCAGCGCCCAACGGATGGGTGAAGAACTTTCCCGCGCCAACTGCAAGCAAGTCATCATGTTGTACAACGTATGGAACTTCCCGTTTTTAGCCTGGCCGTTTCTCAACAGCCTGGGCGATGTTCCTGTGTTAAGCCTGTCGAATAACAACGGCGAGTTTCCGGGCAACGTCGGGCTGCTCGCCACCGACGGCGGGCTTCGCCAGGCGGGCAAGCGCACCCATCGCATTGTCGGCGATTTGAAAGATAAGAAAACCCAAAAACGCGTAATTGACTGGGTGCGCGCCAGCCAGGCCGTCACCACAATGCACAACGAAGTGTTCGGCCTCTACGGCGGCCACTCAATGGGCATGGAAACCGGCTTCGCCCACCTGACGCCAACCCTGAAATCATTGGGCTGCACCATCCGCCAAATCGACCAACTTTGGCTGGTCAAAACCATGGAGACAATTGACAAAACGGAAGTCACGAAAGGACGCGAGTGGTATGAGTCGCTCTTAGGCGACCGGCTTCTCTATGACGGCAACATACTGACGCCTGAAACGCTTGAAAACCAAATCGGCCTCTACCTCGCGATGAAACAGGTCAACGAAGAAAAAGGCTTTGACTTCTGCGGCCTCAAAGGCCAGCGCGAAATGACCGAGCATGTTTGCCTCGGCGACGTTCCTGAAATGATTATGAACGATCCCTATGACTGGAACGGCCCCAAAGAGTCCGTCGTCTGTTCGACCGAAGCCGACTTCTACGCCGCCGTCACCATGCAGATGATGAAATACATCACTGGCGGCCTGCCCACCCTCTTTATGGATGTTCGCCTCTATCATCCAAAACTCGACATCTGGGATTGGTGCAATTCAGGCAACCACTCCAGTTACTTCGCCGAACGCAGCATGAAACCCGAAAAGAACTTCAAACAGATCAAGTTTCACCCGGCGCTTGAGTATTACTTCAAAGCGGGCGGCGCATCAGTCGAATTTGACGCCGCGCCGGGCAAGATGACATTCGCGCGCCTGGGCCTGTGGGACGAAAAGCCCTACATGGTTATCGTCAAAGGCGAGTCGCTCAAACTGCCCGCCAAAGACCGAAAGAAGTTAAACGACCAGACCAACCCGACCTGGCCCCACGTTCATGCGCGGCTCGAATGCGACTTTGAAGAATTCACCAGCGTGTTCCCCTGCAACCACGTCTTAGGCGTAGAAGGCGACCAGGTCCAACCGCTGGTATACTTATGTGAAATCACTGGCATCAAACCCGTTGTCTTAGGCAAATCCGCCAAAGGGCTGTATCCCCCAATTTGGGAACGCGTAAAATAACCGATGAAGATTGACTTACAACAAATCGCTGAATCAAGCCTTCGCGGGGACCTCGTTCCCCGCGAAGTGTCTTTAGCGCTGCTAGAAGACGAACGCATAGACGCCTTGTCTATCGCCCATGCGGCGGGACGCGTTCGCATGAACGAATTTGGCCGCAGGGTTAAACTTCATCAGATCAACAACATTCAAAACGGGCTTTGCCCCGAAGATTGCGGCTACTGTGGGCAGTCAAAAATCTCAGACGCGCCGATCAATAAATATCCCATCAAGACGGAAGACGAGATTGTCGAAGAAGCCCACGCCGCCAAGGCGCGCGGCGCCTACCGTTATTGTATGGTCGCCAGCGGACGCGGCCCGACTAACAACCGGATCGAACAACTCGCGCACACCGTGAGACGGATCAATAAGGAAGTCGGCATACGCACTTGCCTCTCAGTCGGCATCGTCTCAAAAGAACACGCTCAAATTTTACGCGACGCCGGCCTAGACCGCCTCAATCACAATTTAAACACCAGCGCGAACCACACGCCCAATATCGTGACGACTCACACCTACCAAGACCGCATCCAAACTCTGCGCGACGCGAAATCTTGCGGGCTTGAAATTTGCAGCGGCATTATAACCGGAATGGGCGAAACAAATAATGACATCCTTGATGTCGCGTATGAACTGCGCGACTTAGACGCACGTTCGATTCCAATCAACTTTTTGATCCCGATCCCTGGCAACCCGTTGTATGACTTCGACCAATTGACGCCGATACACTGTGTGAAAATTCTGTGTGTGTTCCGGTTTATCAACCCGACGGCGGAAATTCGCATTGGCGGCGGACGCGAGGGGCACCTGCGAAGCCTGCAAGCCCTGGCGCTTTACCCGGCCAATTCGATGTTTGTTGAAGGGTATCTGGTCACCAGAGGCGACAAGGTCGACAAGACAATCCAGATGATTTTAGACGCGGGGTTTGAGATTGAGAGCGACATCGACGTAGACGCTGACCTTTCCAGCGCCGACAAATATCAAATCGACCAAGACCCCAATATTTTAAATCCCAAAACGACAATATCTCCGTAGATGCTCGTATATACTATATAAAGATATTATCTCAAGGAGCCGATCATGAGTGAACGTTGTATCTGGGGAAAAATTATTCGCATATTGGATGAACAGCGCATTCTGGTGAATGTTGGCTTTGAACAGGGCGTTCAACCTGGAGATTATTATCACGTTCTTATGATTGGCGATGAAATAATCGACCCTGATTCGAATGAACCACTAGGCGAGCTGCAATTGGTTAAAGCCGAAGTCGAAGCCGTCCATGTTCTAGAAAAGATGACCTTGATGATGCCCGTGGCTGAGCCGCACATTCGCCAAGATTCAGTCTTGTCGGCCACCCTGGCGAACACGAAATCAATCGGCGATAATCCGATCCTCCCCAACCGGGGCAAACTCAATGTAAAGCCAAACCAAGTGCATGGCCGTGAGATGATTTCAACGATTGGAGTTGGCGACGCGGTGAGGTCTGTTTTCCTGAAAGACAAGTAAATCTCATAACGGAAGATGTCAACAATCTTGAGACAGCTCTGAATCGAATTTAGTGAGTATTGTTAGATGTCCAAAGTCCTTTCTGGGGGATTGATCCAGACTTCCTGCTGGAATCTTTCAACGCGAGGCGGTTTTCGGACAAAGCGTTCCGGATATTGCTCGTAGGCTTGATCGAGGCGCTCTTCCAGGCGCTTGTTCTCTTTCCATAACCGCTCATTCTCTTTTTCGAGCGCCGATTGTTTGGGCTTGCGGCCCCGCCGTTTTTCTTGCAGGCCCGCATGAGCGCTTGCGCGGTATTGCTTTCTCCATTCGGCCAGTTGAGAGGAGTACAAGCCTTCCCGCCGCAACAACGCCCCGATTTGGCCCGGCTCCGTACAGCGCGCCGCGGCTTGCACGATTTCCGTTTTGTATTCCGCGCGAAACCGTCTCCGTTTGGGTTTGTCTAGCACCTCGGGATTCGGCTCGGGCCGGGTTCCCTCCGGAGAAATTTTCGCGACGGAACTTTCTCCGT
>CAZKYC010000094.1:0-16546 GCA_964556895.1 uncultured bacterium
TCATTCAACCGCTCTATCAGGCTTGAGTCAAAATAATAAATTACGGTTTGAAGCGGACGAATCCTCATTTTCACAGTCCTTATTGGCGAAATCTCTATCTGCCTTAAGGGTATTTTGCAAGAAAGGCGCCGACTGGGTAAACTTTTTGGGGGTTCTAAACATCTATTAACTTCTTTTATCGTAAAATAAAACGTATGGATAATATTATATAGCATAAGCCTATACAAATCAGTCATAAAAACCTTTCAGGCTTGTGTTGTGAACGAAGAAGCGCTCAAGGAAAAATTGTATGGAATTCATCAAACTCTACTAATTGAACTGGCGTTGTAGCCCAATTAGTAAATTGATTGTGGCAACTCAGATTACACATGCCTAAATATGGCTCATCCGGGATATGGATACTTTCTCTCAAATTGAATTAAAATTTCCAGACACGATCTCAAGGATGATTTTTTTATCGTTGTATTTGGCATGGGTACAACTCTGCTCGCTTCAGTGCGGCTCCGCCTTTTTGCACAGGCGCTCCCAGAGTTGCACCCATGCCTGAGTTGGATTGTCTATTATTGAAAGGACGAATATCGTTTTTTGCCCCAATTCCAGGTCATGCAGCAAGGGAAGTACTCAAATATCGGAAGAACCCTAAATATGTTTATGCCTTAACAATTACAACTGTTCCAGCGATTTCATCAACGTTTTTGCATTCATATGGGTATAAACTACCCATAAAAGCCCCCAAAAGAGCAAGATGCGGCGCGCCTCTAATATATTTTTAACAAACAGAGAGGATAATTATTGTTCAGTCTTCTGATGGAATTAGCATGATCGGTGAATCTATGTGGCGAGTAAATCCATTCTTTTTTCAATCACTATCAGTCGTTCTGCTGCTCCATTGTCTATCGTTCACGGTTGAGAGCGCTCCATCAGCCGTTTCTGTAGATCCAAATCTCAAACCTTATGTTCCCGCCAAGGGAGTGTCTGGCAGCATCAATAGCATCGGCTCTGACACCATGAACAACCTGATGTCGATGTGGTCAGAGGGGTTTAAGCGCCATTACCCCAACATTAAAGTCGAGATTGACAGCAAGGGGTCGTCGGCGGCTCCGCCAGCGTTGATCGCGGGCTCGGCCAATTTTGGGCCGATGAGCCGGGCTATGAAAGAAGCTGAAATTGACGAGTTTGAAGGACGATTTGGGTATAAACCGACCGCCCTCGAAACCAGCCTGGATGTGATCGCGGTTTATGTCAATAAAGATAACCCAATCGCTGGATTGTCATTGAAACAATTGGATGCGATTTTCTCCGTCAACCGCGCTGGCGGGTACGCGCAGAATCTTATCACCTGGGGAGACGTTGGCCTCAATGGCGAGTGGGCCAAGCGGCCGATTAGTTTGTACGGACGAAACTCGGCGTCTGGAACCTATGGTTTTTTTAAAGCAAACGCATTGTTCGGCGGCGACTTTAAGCCGTCGGTGAAAGAGCAGCCCGGCAGTTCTGCGGTTGTTCAAGGCACAGGCAGCGACATTGCCGGCGCAGGATACAGCGGAATCGGGTATAGAACTCCAGACGTGAGGGCCATACCGCTCGGTGTTGAAGATGGCGAGTATTATGAGGCGGTTTCTGACAATACCTACACGGGTGACTACCCATTGTCGCGCTTCTTGTTTCTTTATGTGAACTATAACCCGAACGAACAGTTAGACCCGCTTCGGTATGAATTTATTCACTATGTATTTAGCCGTGACGGACAACTTGATGTTGTTAAAGCAGGGTATTTCCCCATCAGCCAAGTGATTGCCCAACGCAATTTACGCGCAGTCAACATTAAGCAATAAATCAAACCTGCCGTAGCGACTCTCCGGCAGGTTTGTTACGATTTATGGGGGCGGCTAAAGCCGCCCTATTTCTTACTGTCTCACAGAAAAGGCAACCAATCGATTCGATGCGTCATCAAAAAGATTTTTGTCTCCATGAGGGTCGTTGATTAGGTCATTATGAATGAACCAACAAGCGAACGCGAAAACACCAACCGCAAGGCGTCGCGAAAGACGCATTGGTCGGTTTATGCGATAGACCACCTAGCGAAGTGGCTTATTACCATAGGCGGCATCGGAGCCATTGTGGCTGTGTCTGTTGTGATGGTCTTTTTGGTGTGGGTCGCGGCCCCGCTTTTTTATAGCGCGGATGTTGAATACGCCGGGGCGAACGAGACGGCCTGGGAGACCAACGGGAAGCAGTTGCTTAATTTTGAGGTTGATGATTATCAACTGCTTGGATGGGCGCTGTTCTCTGACGGCGAAGTGAATGTCATACGCATTAATACTGGCGAGATTATCAGCCGTAGGCAAATGGGTAATGCCCGATCATTCTCGGCCATTTCAGTCATTCCGGGTTCAGATACCGCTGCGATTGCGTATACGAATGGAGAAATCGCGTTAGGGCGTATTCGTTTTACGTTGAGTTTTAATGATATACACCAATTCTCCAGTTTCATTCAGGAACTGAAAGAAGGCGAAAGCCTGCCCTATCAAGAAGGGATAGTGACTAAGATTCCAAATCAGCAATATCGTATTCAAAAATTCTCAGCCGAGTTTGATGAACCGTTGCTAAATGTCGGCAAGCCGATTCAAACCATCCATCACACAGTGGGGCCAAAAGGGTTGTCCATTGCCTCTTTGACTGAAGACGGCGACCTGTCGTTACATCAATTCAGCGAACAGACCAATTTTTTAACTGGAGAATCAACCTCCGGACAATCGAGTGTTTTACTGCCGTATCAACCGCCAGTCGGCGCTGAGAAGCCAGTCGCTGTGAAAACGACCTCACTGGGGGCCAATGTGGTAGTGGTTTGGCGGGACGGGTTGCTACAGCGTTATGACACCCGCGACCCGTCTCAATCACAACTCGTAGAAACCGTCGATTTGGTCAAAGACGAAGGCGCGACCCTGACCGCGCTTGATATGTTAATTGGACAAAAGACCCTCCTGATTGGCGATTCCACTGGCAGGGTCTCTGCCTGGTTTCTGGTGCTGCGGCCTGAGGCGAATACCAGTGACGGCAGAGCGTTTGTCAAAGCGCATGAATACCGTTTTACCCAGTCGCCGGTTACAGCGCTGGCTGTTTCACATCGAAGCCGCAATATCGGTATTGGCCACGCCAACGGCCGTCTCTGTTTTATGAATGTCACCAGCGGAAAAGTAATGATGGAAACCGCAACGCTTGACCAATCGCCTGTTTCGTCTGTAACGGTTGCCGTGAAAGACGATGGCTTGATTGCTCTCGCTGGGTCAAAATTGTTTCGCTGGCTGATTGATCCACTCCACCCTGAAGTCACGATGAGTTCGGTCTTTTCTAAGGTTTGGTATGAAGGCTATTCAGGCCCAAAACATGTGTGGCAATCGTCAAGCGGTACGGATGGTTTTGAACCTAAGTATGGACTGGCGCCTCTGTTGTTTGGAACCATGAAAGCAACGCTGTACTCTATGTTGTTTGCGCTGCCTATTGCGTTGTTGGCTGCGGTGTATACCAGCGAGTTCCTTCATCCAAGAACCAAGGCGCTCTTCAAACCGACCATTGAACTGATGGCCAGCCTGCCGAGCGTCGTGTTGGGGTTTATGGCGGCGCTGATTTTTTCTGTTTGGGTTGAATATTACCTTGCTTCTCTGCTGATGCTTTTTATTACGGCGCCGTTTAGTTTTGTTCTTTGCGCGTATTTATTTCAGTTGCTGCCTGAGGCGGTCTGTTTACGTTTGTTGCCCTATCGGTTTCTGTTCATCTTGTTGGCTATGCCTATAGGTTTTTGGCTTGCAATGGTTTTTGGTCCGTTTGCGGAATCGATCTTCTTCGCGGGGAACATCATGCTCTGGTTAGACGGTCAAGTCGGCGGGGCGACCGGAGGGTGGATGTTTATTCTGTTTCCGGCCAGCGCATTGACTGTCTTTTATTTCAACGCCAGATGGGTGAATCCATCCATTCGATATTATACGGCCGGTTGGAGCCGCAGAAAGATGGCGTTGTTTGACTTGATGCGTTTTCTAGGCGCTAGTTGTGTGACGCTATCGGTTGCTTGGGGAGTATCAAGTTTGTTGGCTTCAATTGGGACAGACCCTCGAGGCGCTTATATTGATACCTATGTCCAGCGCAATGCGTTGATCGTCGGGTTGGTGATGGGGTTTGCGGTGATTCCGATTATATACACCATTGCCGAAGACGCGCTCTCCAGCGTGCCCGGACACCTTCGCTCCGCCTCGCTAGGGTGCGGCGCCACCCAATGGCAGACGGCCGCCTATATAGTAATTCCCACAGCAATGAGCGGGTTGTTTTCGGCGGTGATGATTGGCTTGGGCCGCGCCGTCGGCGAAACCATGATTGTTCTGATGGCGGCGGGAAACACGCCAATTCTCTCATGGAATATGTTTAACGGCTATCGAACCCTGTCCGCCAACATCGCGGTCGAACTGGCCGAGGCGGTGCGCAATAGCACGCACTATCGAATGCTCTTTTTATCAGCGCTGACGCTGTTTGTGATGACATTCATATTGAACACACTCGCCGAGATGGTGCGGTTGAGATTTCGCAGGCGGACGCAAGAACTATGAGCGGCTTCAATCAACATACTCAAGCGCCGCTTGAAAACGGGGAAGGCGCCCAATTTAGACGCGGCGGCGTGGTCCGAACCAAAACCGCCCTGTTGGCCCACGGCGAGCCTATCGTATGGTTAACCGGAGGCGCCCTGGCGCTCAGTTTGGCCATGATCGTTGGATTGTTCTCGCTTATTTTGTATCAAGGTATTGGAACGTTCTGGCCTCAACCGGTACAACAAATTCGAACCGTCAACGATCAAGTGTATTTTGGTGAAATCACACGGCATGAACGATACCGCCCATCACAGCAAACCATTGACAGCCTGCCGCAAGAAGTAAACCGCAAGGCGCTCGAACAGATTGAATTAAACGACGGGTGGGCCCGGCGCCGCTTGATGCGCACGGGTAATTTCGAATTGACCAATTCTCATTTTCAATGGTTCAGCGATTATGAAATTTCTGAAGAATCGTACCCTGAATGGGCCGTTTTGTTTGAGCGCCTGGCTTGGGGCCGCTTTTATGGGATTCCAACTCAATTTTTTGTTGATGGAGACCTGTTCGCCGACTCGCCCGGGGCCACTTGGCAATTGCTGGAAAAGCATCTGCCGAGTATTCATAAACGGCGTGATCATATTCGCGATCTTGAAAAACATGGCGTGGGTTCGATCAACACAAAACTCGAAACCGCCAGGCTCTTACTTCGCACCGCTGAAATTAACCATGGCAAACAGTCAGACGAATATTCGACTGCACTCCAGCGTAGCGCTGAAATTGAATCGTGGAGCAACGAGCAGTTTTCTCAACTTTCTGCTGAGATTGGCGAACTTCGCCGCCAAAATGAGCGTTACCAGATTGTGGTGCGCCTAAGTAACGGGGATGAAAGTGTGTTGAAACTGGCCGATATCGTTCGCGCGTTTCCCGCTAACCGATTATCCCTCAGTGAGAAGTTTGCCATTTACTTTAACCGCTGGAACGAATTTTTATTTGACGAACCGCGTGAAGCCAACAGCGAGGGCGGTGTGTATCCCGCCATTTTCGGCACGGTGGTGATGACTCTAATCATGGCGTTGTTTGTCGCGCCGTTTGGCGTGTTGGCGGCGCTGTATTTAGGCGAATACGCCAAATCCGGCCCGTTAGTGAGCGGCGTACGTATTGCGGTCAACAACTTGGCGGGCGTTCCGAGTATCGTCTATGGCGTGTTTGGGCTTGGGTTTTTCTGTTACCTGGTTGGGGGAAGCATTGACCAACTGTTTTTTGAAGCCAAACTGCCAAACCCCACCTATGGAACGGGCGGCGTGTTATGGGCGTCATTGACCTTGGCGCTATTGACGCTGCCGGTGGTTATCGTCGCGACCGAAGAAGCCCTCGCGGCTGTCCCCAATTCGCTGCGTGAAGGGTCATACGCGTGCGGCGCCAGTAAATGGCAGACCATCCAGCGCATTATTTTGCCTCGCGCGCTGCCCGGGATTATGACCGGGATGATCTTGGCGATGGCGCGCGGCGCAGGCGAAGTCGCTCCCCTTATGTTTGTGGGTGCGGTCAAATTGGCCCCGGAACTGGTGATGGATGGAGTGTTTCCTTATCTTCATCCCAACCGCAGTTTTATGCACTTGGGCTTTCATATTTTTGACCTTGGCTTTCAAAGCCCAAACAGCGAAGCGGCCAAGCCTATGGTGTTTACCACCATCTTATTGTTGGTGGCCATCATATTTACTCTTAACATCGCCGCTGTATTGTTACGAATGAGATTAAACCGGAAATTTGTTGGGAACCAGTTTTCATGATGAACGGTGAAAGAGTCGTGGATTGATGGCGCGTAACGAAACAAACAACAATGTGAATACAACCCTTTCTCCAGCCTTGAGCGATCAAGGCCAGATGAAGTCGCTGTCAGTAAGCCGGATGGAAGCGATTCAGCGCGGTGAATCTATTGAGACCGAAGTGCATCATGCGCTGCAAAAAGAAACGCCCGTCATTGAATTTCAGCGCTTCCACTTGTGGTACAACCAGGCCCAAGCCCTGTTTGATATCAACCTGCGTGTTCCTAAAGGAAAAGTGACGGCATTAATTGGGCCGTCAGGGTGTGGCAAAACCACGTTGTTGCGTTCTGTGAACCGGCTGAATGACTTGATCGATTCAGTAAAATATAACGGAGAGATTTTACTGAACGGCGGCTCAATCTATGGCGATGACATTGATGTGATTGAACTCCGAAAAAAAATGGGCATGGTGTTTCAAAAATCGAACCCGTTCCCAATGAGTATATATGAAAATGTGGTGTATCCACTTCGGATCGCTGGAGAACGGTCGCGCTCTTTGTTAAATGAAGTGTGCGAGCGCAGCCTGAAAGGTTCGGCGCTTTGGGGAGAAGTCAAAGACCGCCTGCAAGAGAGCGCCCTGGGCCTTTCTGGAGGCCAACAACAGCGGCTCTGTATCGCCCGCGCGATCGCGGCCGAGCCGGAATTGTTGTTGATGGATGAACCCTGTTCGGCGCTTGACCCCATCGCAACGGGCAAAATTGAAGACTTGATATATAATCTAAAAGGCGATTATTCAATCATGATCGTCACACACAACATGCAACAAGCCGCCCGCGTCAGCGATTATACGGCCTTTATGTATCTCGGGCGGGTGATCGAATTTGGTCCGACGCCAGCGATCTTTACGAAGCCGCATTTACACGAAACAGAATCATACATTACCGGACGCTTTGGCTGATCCGATAGGAGCACGATGAAATGGTTGCTGCATTTGAGCAAGACATTGATGAATTGAAGCGCCGCCTGTTGTCAGAAGGCGCCATGGTTGAAGATGCGATCGCCAAGGCGGTGTTTGCGTTGATGAAAAAAGATGAATCATTGGCCAAAAATGTTCTGCAATCACATGATGAGGTCGACCGCGCCGAGTTACAGATTGAAGAAGAGTGCCTTCGTGTTTTGACGTTGCACAACCCTGTGGCGATGGATCTTCGTTTTGTCATCACCGTGTTAAAAACCAATGAAGACTTAGAACGAATGGGCGACTTGGCGGCGAAAATCGCCCGCCGCACGCTGATCTTAATTCAACAGCCTGATATCGATATTACCTTTGACCTAGAAGGCATGGCGAAACGCGCCCAATTGATGGTCAAGCGATGTTTAGACGCCTTTGTTAATAATGATGTCAATCTGGCGAAGCAGGTGTGCCGCGATGACGCCGAAGTCGACAGCATGAGAAAGGCGTTTTCTAAAATCATCATTGACGATATCCGTCAAGACCCATCTCACACTGAACCGCTGCTCGAACTGTCGTCGGTGGTTCGCCATTTAGAGCGCCTGGGCGATATGGCCAAAAATGTTGCTCGAGAAGTTATCTATATGGTCGAAGGCGAAATCGTATCATCTCACAGCCTGGAAAACGCGGATTAACCCGGGCCGCTTATCCTGACGTTTCTGACTCGTTTACGATAGGCGCTTTGGCTTCGGCGGGCTTTTCTTCTTTTTGGGTAGCTAACACTTTGGTCGAGTAAAATTCTGAGTAGCCGCACAGCCCGCAAGTAACCACAAGGTAGGGTTCATTCGAAGGCCGCAGCAAATTTTTCTTGGTTTGGTTTCGCAGCGATACTTCTTCTGTGACGAACGACCGCCCACGGCATTTCGCGCATTGATAATTCACGAACAGTTTTTGTGGATCAATAATATCAGCCATTTCACCTCAAGCGCAAATTCTGCGCCGTCTGTACATTTTTGTGGCGTCATCATCAATGAACGTATGGCGCCATTGTAACGGGGTTTGTGGTTTTCTGAAACCAAGGGAGGCGGGCCAATACAAAACCGCCCGGCTGCTCGCAGGCGCCGGGCGGTCAATGATTAAGAGGCGGCAATGTTATTGCATGGCGCCTTCGACTTTAAAGCCGCCGATTAATTTGCAGCTCCACAGGGCCGATTTTAAACTGGTGGGCATGTATTCTTCAGTGATTTCCATGGCGGAATTGCTGCCGAGGTACATGTCGTTTTCGATTTTGCCGTCTTTTTCATACAGCTTAGCGTAAGTCTCGCCAATGAACAACTTGGATTCTAATAATTTTCCTTTCATCAAAAAGAGCATCGGGTTGTCGCCGTCTTCCGCAACCCAAGCGACCACGATCATGCGGACGCCGTCTTCATTCATGGTGTAATAAAACTTCTTCAACTTGGCGGAACCGTCGTCGGTGCTGGCTTCGCCGGTGACCCAGCCTTCTTCATCGACAGTGAATGACATTTCAAAATCCACCGTGCCAATTACACCCTCATCTAAATACCAGCTGACGCCCTCGCCTTCCCAGGTCAGGGGCAGTTGCGGCTCTTCTTGCGTTGTGGCGACGAAAGGAACGGCGACGAGTAACGCGGTTATCAAACTTTGACGAACGAGTGTTGAGAATCTCATTGAACAGCCTCCAATTTGAATGGTAGTTAAGAGGCATTATATAGTCGAAATTGTTAGATTGCTATTTGTGTGACAGCCAGGGCGAAAAAATTTTTGAGGAATTGTCAGGAGTGATGGGGATAAGCCGAAAAACGGTCTTGTTTTCGTCGTTGATATTGTCTGGATTGATCTGAAAGCGGCTTGGGTCAGCGCCGCTGCCTCTGCCTGCTATATACGAATTGATTGAGATTCGGGTCCCGTTTTCAGTCTGGCGCCATGAAACGTCTCCGTTCCACAACAAAACGCCAAGGCCGATTTTGCTTTCGTTTACAAGAACCAGCGCCTGAACATTTCGCCGGTTGCCGGGCTGTAACGACCCGATCGGGGCCAATCGGAAAAGGCCCGGCAGCGATAAGCGCTCCATGCCTGGATACGCGGGAAAGGGCCCGTCTCCCAGCCAACCAATCTGATTTAACGACTCCGCAACGGTAAATGTTAAGCCAACCTCAGTTAAGGCTTGAGCGGTTGTTATTTTGTCGAATGAAAATTGAACGTCGATAAACCCATAGGGAGACGTGAGCAAATCGATCTGGGCTTCGATCTCCGTTGAACACTCAGCGATCAGCGACGAGACGCTTGTTTTTATTTCGATGTCCGGCCCACGGCGGTCAACCTGACGTTTGGTTACGAGCAATTGAGGCTGAGACTCACACGGCAGCCCCGCGGCGAGTTGAAGCGCTTGGAGTTGTTCGGGGGGAGCCAATTCGCGGTTAAGTTGAATGAAAGGCCCTTCAGTGATCAGGCGCGTATTGCCCTCGCGTGCGAGCAAAAACCAACTACCGTCGCTGGTTCGGGTACGGAAAATAAATTTGTTGTGGTCGATGCGCGATTCTTCTGCGCTGGTGTTCACCCTCCAGTTTTCGTCCCATTCGAGGTCGTTGAGACGATGGATGAAGTCGTTGTCGAACGATTTGGGCTTTAACCAAACCGAATGTTCATACACGACTTCATTTTCGTCACTGAAAGCAATAACAAGATGGAAATTATTTTCGGGATTGGGAACCGTCTTTTGAGGGCGGATGGCGATTTTCATGGAGCGTTGCGGGTCGAGATTGATTTTTATTTCACCCTGTTCTGAAACAACGCCATCGACAAGAAACAGCCAGGTAACGTCATAGGCCGAAAGGTTTGTGAAGGCGTTCCAATTGTGCAGGGTCAATTCGACGCTGCGGCCTTCGCGAAACCGGGCCCGCCGCTCCTTGATTTGAATGGGAGAAAACACTTGGCGCGCTTGCCAAAAATCGAGTTGGGGCGCGCGGTCGGCGTTTAGCAGGCCGTCATGTCCCAGGCCCCAGTCAAACAGCGCGTCTCGATCATTCATCAATGATTGGTCAACGGCCAATTGATTTGATTTGGTGTTTGCAAATTGCTGGTAAAACCCGCCGATGATGCTTGAGCCTACCCGCGAGAGCGATGTGAAGAACGATGCGCCCTCAAACGACTCGCCGACGGCGGGCAGCAGGTCAACCGCTAGGCAAGGCGCTTTTGTGACGCCCATCAGGCGCCACTGACTGCGGGGCGGGTTAGAGACGCTTACCCCATCGCCATGAGACGCAGGCGTTTGAATTGACTGCGTCGAAACAAAAACCGGGCGGGTTGTATCTAGAGATTTGATCTTCTCAATGACAGCCCTACGTTCACTATCGGTCATCGAAGTTGAATCGATGTTCCAGGCGAAGACGCAGGGATGGGTCTGCGTCTCGCGAACCCGCTGTTGTAGCGTCTCTCTTTCAACATCCACTACAACATAAAACCCAAGTTCATCGCAGAGTTTGAATAAAGTTTGGTCTGGGATGGAATTGATTACGCGGACGGCGTTACAGTTCATCTGCTTCAACAAGGCCAAGTCTTCACGATAGTGTTGTTCTGTGAACGGCGTTTGTCGGTTGGGATGGGGAAGGGTGTATTGAACGCCGTTCAGCGCAATAGGGACTTTGTTTAATAGCAACTTGTTTTTTTGAATGGTGTAACTGGCGAGCCCAACTCTCGACTGTATTGAATGGGTTTGTTTGTTGTCTTCAAACACGTCAATGAATACTTCATACAGGTTTGGCTGTTCGGCGTTCCAGTAGAGGGGGGTCTCGATGGGGATTTGTGTTCGAGCGCGTTGTCCCCATTGATCAAACACGTCAGATTGAACGTTGGTTTCAATGACGACCTTCCCTTCAGGATCAACCAGCCGAAGATCATACGAAACCGCTGGCTGAGGTGAATGGTGTTTAAAATTAAAATGTAATCTGGCCGATGACTCGTTGATGGTTTCTGTTTTATATGTAAAGAAAAAATTCTGTTGCTCACCATTCACACTGGCGGCAATGGAGCAAAAAATCAGGCTGATGGTAAACACAAATTGAATAGAGCGTTTCATCTGCTACCAAACCGTCACGTTCGTCTTCATCTTCATTTTATAACGAATAAAAGGAACAAACCGTAAAAAGAAAACGCCGCTTCGAACCATCCGGGCGGCGTTTTGTCGCTTGTTCGTACGGCTGTCGTTATTCTTTCGGGCCAATCATTTTTTCAGGGCGGACGATCTCATCAAATTTTTCTTCGGTGAGAATGCCCAATTTGACAGCAGTTTCTTTTAATGTCAGCCCTTCGCGGTGGGCGGTTTTGGCGATCTTGGCCGCGTTGTCATACCCGATGTGAGTGTTGAGCGCCGTCACCAACATCAGCGAATTGTTAAGGTTTTTCTCAATGTTGGCCCGGTTGGGTTCGATGCCGACCGCGCAATTATCGTTGAATGCGTAGCAGGCGTCGGCCAACAGCCTGATTGACTGTAGCAGGTTATAAATCATCACCGGTTTGAACACGTTCAGTTGAAAGTTGCCCAGCGAACCCGCAAACCCAATTGCGGCGTCGTTGCCCATGACTTGCACCGCCACCTGGGTCAGCGCCTCGCATTGGGTCGGATTGACCTTTCCGGGCATGATGCTGGAGCCTGGCTCGTTCTCCGGGATGTTCAGCTCGCCGATGCCGCAACGGGGGCCGGAGGCGTAAAAGCGAATATCGTTGGCGATTTTAAATAATGAGGCGGCGAGCGTTTTGAGGGCGCCGCTGGCTTCGACAATCGCGTCATGGGCCGAAAGCCCCTCAAACTTGTTCTCACCTGTGACGAATGGCAGGCCAGTCAGTTGGGCGATTTCTTCCGCAACTTTCACAGCGTAACCGGGAGGCGTGTTCAGTCCGGTGCCGACGGCGGTGCCGCCCAATGCGAGTTCATATAAATGAGGCAGGGAGTTGACGATGCGTTTCAAGCCATGGCGCAACTGAGTGACATAGCCGGAAAATTCCTGTCCAATGGTGAGTGGGGTTGCGTCCATCAAGTGGGTGCGGCCGATTTTGATGACTTCGGTATACGCGTCGGCTTTTTCCTGCAGCGTTTCGGCTAATTGGGTCACCGCCGGGATCAGCAGTGAGTTGATTTGCATCGCCGCCGCGATGTGCATCGCCGTCGGAAAGGTGTCGTTTGACGATTGAGATTTGTTGACGTCGTCATTGGGGTGAATCGGGCTTTTGGAGCCGCGCGGCTGTCCGGCGATTTCATTGGCGCGGTTTGAGATGACCTCGTTGGCGTTCATGTTGGTCTGGGTGCCGCTGCCGGTCTGCCAGACTGAGAGTGGAAAATGCCCGTCGAGTTTGCCTTCGATGATTTCGTCCGCCGCCTGGACGATCAGGTTTTTCTTGTCTTCGGGCAAAACATCTAGGTTAAAGTTGACAATCGCAGACGCTTTTTTGAGGATCGCAAAGGCTTTGATCAATTCATCCGGCATGGTTTCAATACCAATAGGAAAGTTCATCAACGAGCGCCCTGATTGGGCGCCATAATACGCTTCTTCGGGCACTTTTACCTCGCCCATAGTGTCTGTTTCGACCCGAAAGGCCATAATGATCTCCTTAAAAACTATCAAAATGAGAACACGGATAGTGTATCACTGGCGCGAGTTTCAACAACGTCGGCTTTCAGGTAAAAAATCTACATCTCCAGCCCTTTTTTGGGGCCGAAATCCCTATACCCTCTGGGTTCTTACTTCTCATTTGCTTCTTTGTCTCATTTTAATTCTGAAGTCTCGTAAGGACGCAAATATGGCCCAATTCGCCGCGGCAAGCGGTTGTGACCCTGATGTTGAACAGGCGCTCGATACGATGTTTGAATCGTTATCCATGAAACTCGATTCATCCGGCGTCGACTTTGGCATGTTCTTCGTATCGTCTGACTATAGCAGCAAGGCCCAGATGATTTCTGAGCGCATTCAACAGGTCACGCAAGCAAAATGCCTGATTGGTTGTAACGCCGAAAGCGTGATTGGCCCCAACCATGAACATGAGCGGGAACCAGCGGTTTCAGTCTGGCTGGCCCAGCTGCCAGAGGCTGACGTAAAGCCGTTCCACGTTCGCCAAGAAACCATGCAACACACCGAAAACGAAGGCGATTGGCGCGATGTCTTTCATATCGGCGCTCCGGAGTCGTGTGCGCTGTTTCTATTAGGCGATCCGTTCTCGCTCAATGTGAACGAACTTTTAGACGGGATGAACCAATACGCCGCCGGCGTCCCTCTCATCGGGGGAATGGCAAGCGGCGCCATGGCGCCGGGCGGGACCTTTCTGTCGCTGAACGGCGAACAAATCGACGACGGCGGAATCGGAGTCTGCATCGAAGGCGGCGTACGCGTCGAGACGGTGATTTCTCAAGGCTGTCGCCCGATTGGTAAGCCCTACATCATTACCCAAGCCGAAAAAAACGTGATCAACAGCCTGGGCGGCCGCGCGCCGTTAGAGATCATTCAAGAAATGTACAAGACGCTGTCTGAACATGACCAGAAGCTGATGGGACATGGCTTGTTTCTCGGCAGGGTGATTGACGAATACAAACAAGAGTTCGTGCGCGGCGACTTTTTGATTCGAAACTTAATGGGCGCTGATAAAGAGAACGGCACGATTGCCGTTATGGACCGCGTCCAGGTGGGAGCGACCGTCCAGTTTCATATTCGCGACGCCGAGACAGCGGACGAAGACATGCGCCTGATGCTGGAACCCTACCAGACGCCTCCGCCCAAAAGCATCTTGATCTTTTCATGCAACGGACGCGGTTCGCGCATGTATGACGAACTCGACCACGACCTGACTATCATTCAATCTTCGCTAGAGTCTCCGCCCGTCGCGGGGTTCTTCTGTGCGGGAGAAATAGGCCCAATCGGCGGCAAAAACTTCATCCACGGCCACACCGCCAGCATGGCGCTGTTTTATGACGAATAGGCCGTTGCCTTCGAGGCAGCGTGGTTGTTCATGGTATGATTAGGCTATGAACGATGAGGCGCCCCAAAAGCAAAATTTTATCCACAATAAACGCATTCTTCATGGGGTGTGTGTAGCCGCTATTGTAACGTTGGCGTTGTGGCTGCGTATTGACGGCCTCAATTGGGGGCTGCCGTTTCGGCTTCATCCTGACGAATGGAAGTATGTCTCGGCTGGCGCCAATTTACACGCCGGAGAATGGAACCCCAACTATTTTCGCAACCCGCCCGGCTTTTCATATTTGAACGCGGCCTGGTATCCACTCTGGTTGAGAATCGCCCCCGATGTTGATGTCCCTGAATGGTTCCGCGCTGCGCCGCTTACAAACCCGTCCCGAGACCCAGCAATTGCGTTATATGAGCGTCCTTATCAATTGACCTATGGGGCGCGGGCGCTGGCGGCCCTGTTGGGGACGCTAACGGTATTGATTGTCTACGCCATCGGGCGTGAATTGGGCAGTAAGCGGTTGGCGATTTTGGCGGCGTTGTTTAGTTCTGTTTCATTTATTGGCGTGCGTGAGAGCCACTTCGCGGTCAATGACAGCGCGGGGTGTTTTTGGGCGGTGTTGTCGATTTATATTGGGACCAGGGCGATGGGTCGCAACGCAAGACTTGAGTTTTTGTTGGCGGCGTTTGTCTCCGGCGTCGCTGTCGCGATGAAATACAATATGGCGCCCGCTGTATTAGCGGTCATGGCGATGTGGTTTCTTACCATACGCCGCCATGCTTCTATCAAGCAAGTGGTGTTGGATATTGGCTTGTGCGCCGCACTATCGATAATCGCTTTTCTTATCGTTTGTCCTTTCCCGTTGGTTGATCCCCAAACCTTCTTCGCTGAAATCGAGAAACTCGGCAGCGCCGCCGCCAGGCCTTGGCCGGGGCAGGACGCCTCATGGTCAGGGTGGCAACTGATCAAGTCTATTGTCCTCAGCGAAGGCGTTATTGCTTCATTTCTGGCGTTGTATGGAGCCTTGATCTGGTTTCGAGAAAAGAAGTGGGCGCCGTTCTTGTTTTTTGTTGGCTATTTCGTATTGGTCGCGATTCATCCGTTGTTTTTTGTTCGCTTTTCGTTGCCCATATTGCCTTATGTATCGCTGTTCGCCGCCTGCGGCGCGCTCGCGCTTGCGAAGAGGGCGCCCCAAAAAACGATTGCGCTTGGTTTCATCGCTCTGCTTTGCATCATTGAGCCGCTGGCGAAAGATGTGCGCTCCAACTGGTTGTTTCATCAAACCGATACGAGGGTGTTATGTTTAGAGTGGCTTTCAAGTGAACAACCAGCGGCTGGTTATATCGCTGGAGGGCAATTTACGCTGCCGCTGCCCTATCGAACCAACGTAGAGCCATGGGGGACTCCAGTCGACCTGCGCCACATCACAATTGACCGGCTGGCGTCGCAAGAATTTCAAAAACTGAATCAACTTGATAAAGCCGTATTAGGTGTCTTGGTGAGTTGGTTTGATTCGTTCCCTGGGTATGTTCCCGATTCATTGGCCCAGCGCAGGCGCGCGGCGCAAGCATTGGTGAACAAACGCAAACCTTTGAAAACCTTTCATCCATTGAAAGAGCCGACGCCGCTTCGAGATGCGAATGTTGAAGATACTTATCACCCCGTGACTCAACTCTGGAGCCGAAAACGGCCGGGCCCGATGATTGAGGCGTATTTCAATCCATAAAAAACGCTCCAACCTGTTAGCGGCTGGAGCGCGTTGAAATCAAGAAATTAGAAATAGCGATTACTCGCCATCTTCGCCAATCGAAGCGGTCGGGCACGATTCAATCGCGGCCTTCATGGCTTCAATTTCTTCATCGTTCGCGGGTTGTTTTGAGACGATGCAGTGGTCGCCGTCTTCGCTTTCTGTGATGTTTTCGGGGGCTTCGTCCATACAGACGGAACAAAAGGCGCATGTCTTGTCGATGTAGAATTTACCTGGAACGTTATCTTCCCAGCGTTCTCCAATATCTGCCATGTTTTCACCTCATGATGTGATAATGTAAAGTGTTATTATAAACATCCTATTTTATTTCGCTGGAAATTCAACTACAACAACCTGAAAAAGTAAAGCGTTCTGATGGCCTAATCCATTGCTTTTTCTGCGGTTTTATCTTGTAGCATTAACAATATCAATGAGTTGTTGGTTTTCACGATTCGATAGATTATTTAATCTTTTATGCATGAGTTTGCCTTGAGTCGCCTAATTCGCCGTTTTTTTTCTTCCTCAAACTACTTAG
>CAZKYC010000095.1:0-16542 GCA_964556895.1 uncultured bacterium
GTTTTTTGACCCAATTCCAGGTCATCCAGCAAGGGAAGTACTCAAATATCGGAAGAACCATATTTTTAATCGTGAATCAATAAAATCGGAGTGCGTTTCTTCTCCCTCTGGGAGAAGGCGCAGGATGAGGGCATTAAATATTTGCGGCGGGTTGAGACCTCAAACCATTCAAGGGCTGCCCGCTTCGCGGTCTTGGCTCGCTACCCGGCCCGAATGGTTGATAGTCAAACCGCAGTCGTACTATCTGCTTTTTCAAGTTCGAGACATGTGGCTTTGCACGAATCATAAAGGGGACGCAGCGCACTGCCCCCCCTACTGAAAGCGTAAGGTTCACTCACTCATTGGCGCGTTTGGCGTGAAGAAACAGCGCCGAGTGGTCAAAGTCAAATTTCCCTTCATCGACAATCGGTTTCATCATGTCATAGAGGCGGTTGGCCAGCTCGAGGTTGGCGCCGATGTCTTTGGCCCATTCGGTGGCGATGCGCATATCTTTGGTGTGATGGCCGATCTTAAAGAAGGGCGTCTCAAATTTTTCGTCAATCATCAACGGCCCGCGTTTGGGCATGATCCATGAGCCTGCCGCGCCGCCGCCGACCGCTTCTAACACCTTGTTGGGGTCGAGACCGCTTTTTTGGGCGAAGATGATGCCTTCGGCGATGCCCATCATGTTGACCGCCAACACGATCTGGTTGACGCCTTTGGTGATTTGCCCCGCGCCCGCCGGGCCGATATGAGTGATGGTTTTGCCGACCACTTCAAGTACAGGTTTGGCTTTTTCGAATACGTCATCGTCGCCGCCGATCATGATCGACAGCGTACCCTGTTTGGCGCCCTCAGGCCCGCCGCTGACCGGGGCGTCGAGGATGCCGATGCCTTTCGCTTTCAACTCTTCGTGCATCGTGCGCGCCAGGCTGGGCGAGCTGGTGGTGCAGTCAATGATAATCCCGCCGGACGTAAGGCCCTGAGACACGCCGTTCGGCCCCAGGATCACTTCTTCGACGTCAGGCGCATCGCCGACGCAGGTGAAAACCAGTTCGCAATTTTCACCGACCTCTTTGGGGGTGGCGCACACCGTCGCGCCTTCGTCTTTCAGCGGGTCGCATTTCGACGCCGTGCGGTTATAGACATAGAGTTCGTATCCGGCCTTCATCAAGTTACGCGACATGGGCAGGCCCATCAGCCCGATGCCGACGAATCCAATCGTTTTCATGGTGGTCTCCTAATTTTTCACAACAAATTCATGTGAACAATGAACGCCTATTGTAATATCCTAGGCTTATATTCTAAGAGATGCAGATATGCCAGACTTGCTTTAACCGCCCTATAAATTGTTTCGAATTTTAAGTTGTAAGCAAATCAGTTAGCCATCTTGAAATGATTTAACTTGCGGTTGAGTTAGGCATGGGTATAACTCTGTTCGCTTCAGTGCGGCTCCGCTATTTTGCACAGGCGCTCCCAGAGTTACCCCCATGCCAATTTTAGCTTTTGATTTTTTGATCCGCTGGTTTTTCTTTCAGATGCTGTTTTCAAGATGGCTGTATCGAGAAAAAGAGACGCTTCGTTGTTATTTCAAACTACGACTGAGGCGTCTCTTCTGTCAGGCGCAGGTCATAACACGCTATCTCGTTAGCGTTTCGCACTAACAAGAATCCATCCGACATTGCAGGAACGTTCCAGGTTTTGCCTTCAATAGCGGGAATACGCGCGAGTTCTTCATGCCCGTCGGGGGTTGCCTTGATGAGAACCAGCTCGCCGCGCTCGGTGATGAGGATGATATGCCCGCTGGCGAACAAAAACTGCCCGTAGCCGTAGCGTCCACCCTTCCAGACACGCTCGCCCGTGTCAGGATTCATACACGAAAAGACCGCTTCGTCGAGCCCATAAATATAGCCCTGATGTAGAACCGAACTGGCGAATTTGTTCTTCATGCGAATATTCTTCCACAACGATTCAACCTGAAAGACGCCGTTGTCTTGAGTGACCGAAAACATCTCGCAGCCCGCGCCATAACTGGCTGAATGGAAGATACGGTTATCATCAATAAACAGTGGTTGGGCCATGTGAATGGCGCTTGGTTTTTGTACCGGGTGGCTCCATAAGAGAGCGCCGTCTTCAATGTCCAGGCCGATATAACGTTTGTCTGTGTATGACACAATCTGGCGCTGTCCGGCGAGAGTCGTTAATACTGGCGAGGCGTATTCATTTTGTTCATTGAGCGCGCTCCAGATCACATCGCCTGTCAGTTTATCGAGCGCCAGAAATGTCGAAGAATTATCTTTCCCACTGGGTTGAATGACCAACATACCGTCAACCACCAGCGGCGATCCTGACACGCCATAATAAAAATTGGGAACATCCTCTTGAATGTTCTTGTTCCAAATCACATCGCCTGTTTTGGCGTCGAGACACCAGAGTTGGCCTGTGGCCCCGGCGACATACAACCGCCCGTCGTCCCAGGTGGGGGTTGAGCGCGGCCCACCGCCACCGAGCGTTTCAAAAAAGTCGGCTGGCCAACTGTGAGTCCATACCTCGCTGCCGATGAGTATGTCGTATGCGACGGCGAATTCCTGGTCGCCGCGTTGTTCGATAGTGAAGGCCAGGCCGTTGGCGACGGCGAATGATGAATATCCGCCGCCACAGGGCTGTTTCCAGAGTTGCTTGGGCCCTTCATCCGGCCAGTCGGTTAAAATTGGCGCCTGTTCGTAGCGCCCGTCGCGGTTGGGGCCGCGAAACTGTGTCCAATAGGCGCTAAATTCTTCTTCAGCGCGTTCCGCATTAGTCGTGACTGGATCCCGGCTGCCCGAGAGATGGTCATACCGGCTTTCGGTAAACATAATGCCGTTCATGCCGCCGGTGGGTTCGATGATGTTCAGTTGGATTCCAACAAATAGGCTCAGCGTGATGTAGGCCAGCCCCAGAATGATGATGGGGACCGACGCCAAAATTTTTTCCCACCAGCGGGTCTCTTGTCTTAACCATAACAAAATCATCCCCGCCGGGGGGAACACAATCGTCGCGCCAACTACCAGCCATACCGAGCGTCGCCAGTTCATCTAATTTCCTCTCGCCCAAGAAAGTAAAAGCCGTCTGTAAAGACGGCTTTTGTTTCGGTCATTGTACCTACTTCTTTGTTTGAAGTCGATTATTCTTCCTGCGTTGTCGCGTGTGGACGCATCAGCGGGAAATAGACCGTGTTTTTGATGTTCTCTTCATTCGTCAATAGCGCGGTAAAGCGGTCGATGCCCATGCCCCAGCCGGAGATCGGCGGCATGCCGTATTCCATACATTGGACGTAATCTTCATCGAACGGCATGGCCTCGTCATCGCCCGCATCGCGCAGGTTTTGTTGAGACAACAGGCGCTCGCGCTGGTCGACCGGGTCGACCAGTTCTGAATAGGCGTTGACGATTTCCATGCCCGCGACCACCAGTTGAAAGCGGTCGGTAATCGCCGGGTCGTCGTCGTTGGCGCGGGCCAGCGGCGAGAGTTCTTTCGGGTGAGAGGTCAAAAACAACGGCGCCACTAGATGGGGGCGGCAGGTTTTTTTGTACAACACGTCTACAAGCGCGCCCCACCCCATTGCATCGGAGTCAACGTCATCGAGTTTGGTTCCCTTGGCGATGACCGCCTCCAAGAGCGCTTCTTTGGTATTGTATTGGCTGATATCGATGTCGGCGTATTGGGCGATCAGTTCATGCAGCGACTTGCGCGGCCAGGGCGGCGAGAAGTCAATGGTCTGGCCCATATATTCGGCTTCCATTGAGCCGCATACGGTCTCGACCGTGTGGGCCAACATGCGCTCGGTATAGTCCATGTTGTCCTGGTAGTTCCAATAGGCGGCGTAATATTCGAGCATCATGAATTCCTGCAGGTGAGCGGCGGAGATGCCCTCGTTACGAAAACATTTGGCAAACTCAAACACCTTGTCATAGCCGCCAACGATGAGGCGCTTCAAATAGGTCTCAGGCGCGATGCGCAAGAATACGTCAATGTCCATCGAGTTGTGATGAGTAATAAACGGCTTGGCGAGCGCGCCTGACGGCTTCGATTGAAGCACCGGGGTCTCGACTTCGACAAATTGGTCATCTTCTAAAAAGCGCCGAATGGTCTTGATCACGTCAGAGCGCAGGGTGAAGCGCTTGCGCGAATCGTCGTTCATGATCAGGTCGAGATAACGACGGCGATAGCGGGTTTCGAGGTCGGTGAGGCCGTGCCATTTTTCGGGCAGGGTCTGCAGCGACTTGGCGAGCAGTTCCATCGACGCGGCCTTGACGGTCGTCTCGCCTGTCTTGGTGATAAACATCTCGCCTTCGACGCCGACAAAGTCGCCGATGTCGACATACTTTTTGAAGAAAGCGTATTGGTCATCGCCGATATCGTTTTTGGTGAAACAGAGTTGAAGTTTTGACTCGACGTCTTGAATATGGGCGAAACTTAACTTGCCCATCTTTCGAATCGCGATGACCCGCCCCGCGACCCTGACGCCGCTGGCGCCTTCTTCGAGTTGGTTGGCCTGTTTAAGCGAGTGGGTCTTTTCAAAACGGTCGGGGTATGGGTTTACGCCCATCGATCGCAGTTCGTTAACCAGTTCGATGCGTTCGTCGCGCAGTGTCTTCTTCGCGTCCGCCATTGTGACTATCTTTCTCAGAGTGAAATTGAAGCCGAAACCCAGAGTATAGCGGCGGGCGCCCCGCCTCCCCAGCGGCGCAGACCGTTTCTTTCAACTCAGGCGCTCTCAGAGTTGCACCCAGGAAAGAACCGGGTTGTCATTATGTGAAACCTGGACCCTCTGTTCGCAAACTGATTCTTGATATGGCTTTTTGAAAACAAACCAGCACGCTTTTTGCTCAATGTGATAGTATCTTGAAGGTGCGCCAAGCGTGATTGCATGGGCGCTGTGGGAGATATATCATGAAAAAGCCACTCTTTTTCCTATTATTAAGTCTATTCATATTACACCCAGTTCATAGCACTGATGACGAAGACATAGACGTGATTCGCCTTCAGATCAGGGTCATATTTGCCGACTCGACGGGCATTCGCGGGACCATCCCCAGCGAACTCGGCGACATGAGCCTGGTTCTCAACAAATACTTCGACTACCCCTCGTTTGAATTGTCGAACACCGTCCGGCTCTCGACCTTCAGCGATGAAGACGCGGTGGCGCTGGTGTTTCCTGACCATTACCTGCGCATCACCCCCAAGGGCAAGGCCAAGAAAGGCGTCAAAGCCAAACTCGAGTTGTTTCACCTTCCTCAAAACAGCGCCGAACGCGCCCGCATCATCACTGGCGGCGCCAACGACGCCCCCAAGGTGAGGCTCGACTCGGTCACCCGCGCGGGGCGCGAGGGGCCAATGCCCATTGTCAGTTCGGCGATGATTTTAGACGACGACAAGTGGGACGCCTTCGGCGGGGTTCCGGTTCGCTACACCAGCCAGGGCGAGTTAAAATCTAACTCGCTGTCGACCAGCGGCTTCTCAACCTCAAACCCAGGCCCCACTGGCCGCCAGCGTTTTTTGATCTTGGCCGTAAGGATGGAGGACTAATTGAAACGCCCTAACGCTGACCGTATCGTCTTCTTTGACACTGAGACCACTGGAATGCCGCGATGGAAGTTGCCCCACGGCCACCGCGATCAACCGCGCGTAGTCCAACTGGCGGCGATACTCGCTGACGCTGACGGCGGCGTGATCGACCAGTTTTGTCATTTGGTACAATGCGACGTTCCCATACCACCCGGCGCCGCCAAAGTACACGGCATCACCAACGAAATGGTGATGAAAAACGGAACGAATCCTGACACGGTTTTAGATGCGTTTGAGACATTATTAGAGCAGGCTGACTTATATGCTTGCCATAACCTGAATTTCGACCTGGCCATCATACTCGCGATGTACGCCCAACAGAATCGCTATTGCCCGCTGCAGCGCATGGACTCGTTCTGCACCATGAAGGCGTATACCAATGTATGTTGCATCCCCGGCAAGAACGGCAAAAACAAATGGCCCTCGCTACAAGAGGCCTACCGCCATGCCTTCGCCAGAGACTTCAGCGGCGCCCACAACGCCCTCGCCGACGCCAAAGCAACAATGGAAATCTTCTTTCAATTGAACTAAAGAGCGCGAGTGAGTATTTCTAGGCTGTGAGGTTGGTAGGTCGTGAATTGAAGCGCGCGTGTTTACACACGCATTGTATACCGCCTTTGTGGACAGAAGCGCTCCTCTAAGGCGATCTAGACATAAGTATTTCGACGCAAATCCTGGGTGGCGAACCCCGGGGAGGGCGAACCTCCTGGTGAGCCGCGATGTTGAGATAGCGTATCAATATTTCCCGGCTCGCTGATGGTTATCATACGAATATTTTAAGCCTCACCCCAGCCCTCTCCCAGGGGGAGAGGGGGCGAACAAACGACAACGTAGGTTCCTTCTCCCTGTGGGAGAATCCGCCGCGGCGGATAGGAATGAGGGGCGGGCGCAGCCCGCTGCGCCCCTACTATTGGTTGGTCAGCTGTTTAGCCCCCCTTTTTAAGGGGGGACGGCGCGTCAGCGCCAAGGGGGATCCGGTTCTTTTGTCTGAATCAGGATTCCGCCGCGGCCAACTCTCCCAGGGGGAGAGGGGGCAGGCTGGCGCATCTTGCAGGCTCCCTACTCACTACCCAAACAATACAAAAACCTGTCGCCGCGGATGAAAATTCGGCCTTCGGTGAAGGCGGGCGAGGCGAGGATATATTCATCCAAAACCGGAGCTTCTTCAGCGAGTTCAAACTCCGCTGTGGTTTTAACGCGGTAGGTTTTGCCTTTCTCGCTCATCATATAAATCCACTCGCCGACGAGAGTGGGCGACGACTGAAACATATCCTCTAATTCATGCTCATACACCATCTCGCCAGTCTCGGCTTTGAAGCATGACAGCGTGCCCATGGTATTGAGCAGCCATATCAACTCGCCATTGGCGACCGGGCTGCTGATGTCGGGCGCGAGACAGTCGACATGCCAGGCGACATGCGACTCGGTCACATCGCCGCTGCCGTCGACGCGAATGCCCGTCATCCATTCGTTCGATTGAATGACAATCGCCATGTCTTTGGCGAAGATGGGGGATGGCGCCAAGTCGGCGCCCATCAGGTTGGCGCGCCACAATTCGGCGCCGGACATGTCATAACCAATCACCCAGGGTTCTGAGACGGTGATGATCTGTTCGCCGACGCTGGTCTCGGCGATGATGGGCGACGTCCAACTATTGGCGACCGGGCGCGGCGTCTGCCAGGCGACTTCGCCAGTCTTGCCGTCAATGGCGTACAACACCGAGGCGTCGTCGTCTTCATAGCCCTGGTCGTATTGAACGATCACCTTGTCTTGGTAACCCATCAGCGACGTGGCGAAGCCATAGACGCTGTCAGGAACGCCCAGGTGTTTGGCCCACACGCGGTTGCCGTCAAAATCAAACGCGACGAGAGTCCCGTCATGAAAGATGGCGTAAACGCGCTGGCCGTCAGTCGCCATGGTGGAAGCGGAGCGTCCGGTGCCGTCAAACACGCGCGGCTCTTCTTCGGGTTGGCCGGGAACCAGCCCGACGTTGCTGCGCCACAACAGGTCGCCCGAATCAGTAGAGTAACAAAATACTTCAAACACCGTTTCGTCGGCGCCTGAGATAAACAGGCGGTCGTTCCACACGATGGGCGAGTTATTGCCTTCGAGTAGAATCTCGGTCTTCCAGAGAATACCGTCGCCGCTTTCACCGTCCCATGAAGTCGGGGCGCTGTCGAAGTGGGCGACGCCCAGCCCGCCGGGCCCGCGAAAGCGCGGCCAGTTGTTACGGATTTCTTCTTGGGTTGGGAACGCCGGGGCGGGTTCAGCCTCGGCGAGTTGTGCGTCATCGCCCGCGATGGGCAATTCAACCGTGGTGAAACAACCCAACCCAAGCGCGGCAGCCAATATGACGACAGCCCCGCCGCTGATCGCCTTGCGCGCCTGGGCCATCGCCTTGGCCTCGCGCAACGGGTCTTTGTTTTTGGTTCTTCGCTTGGGCGGTTTTTTCTCAAGCGCGACAGTTTTTTTTAACGACAAGAGCAGGATAATCACGCCCGCCAGCAGAAGAAACTTACCGTTATCAGAAAACGCCTGGCGTTCGAAAAATTTCTGGCGCATGGCAAGGTCTAACTGGCGAATCTCGCTTCTGAGTTGTTCGTTCTCGACATCCTGGCTGAGCTGCAGTTTCTTTTCGGCGAGTTGTTGTGAGTAGATGCGTTCTTTCTCAGGCAGGCCCGCCTGGCCACCCGCGTAGTTGATCGACAGCATGGCGGCGACGATGATGCAATACGCCCCCGACGCGATCGCGATATTCTTCGCTGACGCGTCCCACAGGTGTTCAAGCCATTGAAAGCGGTTGTCTTTTTTGTTCATAGTCTTTTATACATACGACGCCGATTTTAGCTGGCGCAGCCGTTTTTTCTCGAGCGGACACGAACAATAACAGCGCCCGCAGGCCAGGCAATCAGAGCGGTCGGCCTCGTAGGCGTTGCGTTCTTCAACCACCGACCAGGCGATCAGTTTGCCTGCGATGATCAATCCAACAAACGCGCCCAACAGCCATGCGGCGATTTCATACTGGCCGCGAATACGCTCAGCTTCGACAAACAGCGGCTGGCTGGGCTGTCCGCTTTCGTGAAACGCCTGGCTGGCTTCGGTATAGCCTTCTACCGCGCCCGCGTCTTCGAGCGCGACGCGTTCCGCCAAGCGTACGGTGTACTCCATGCGTGAGAAGGGCGTGGCTGAGAACGACCCCGCCCATGCGACGACCAAGATAATCACAGGCGCCAGCGCGATGGATTGCCATAGGCGTTTTGTGTCGGCTTCGCCGGGGGGCGGCGCGTCATCGGGCGTGGGTTTGGTGATGGCGTTAAACGGGCAGGCGTCTTCACACGAATCGCATTGTACGCAGTCGCCGCCCGGCCCCACCGTCACCCGCCATTGAGAGAACTGGCCGAACAGTTTTAACAACACGCTGTAGGGACAAAGATACAAACAATATGGCCGCCCGATAAACAGGCCCATGATCAACAGACACACGCCCAGGGTAACGACTGTCAGGCTGCCTGACATGCGAAAGAACGAAACAAACGGGTCATACTTACAAATGATAAAGGCGCTGCCCAAGGCGGCGAATAACACCGCCGCGCCAAAGTAGACAAACGAGAGCAGCCCCAAGCCTTGGTGCAGCCAATTGGGAATCTGCATCGGCTTGATTAAGACCAGGTCTTGGATTGCGCCCAGCGGACACACCCCCGCGCAAAACACCCGCCCAAAAAACAGGGTGAACAACAGCGGCAAGAGAAAGAACGCCGCCGCCGCCAGCGGCAGCGCGTAATTGGCGTCAAACAACGCCAGCGTGACATTTTGGATCGAGCCAATAGCGCAGATACACCCCTCGCGATAAAAACCAAAATAAACGAGTGAAAAGATTGTTAAATAAAACACGCCCTGGCGGCTGCGCTGTTTGATCGAGAAATACGACGCCAGCGACAAGGCGGCGAACAACACCGCCACGTCGACGTAACTCATCGCCATGCTGCGCGCGGCGGGCGTCTGGGTGATGGGGAAACCATACCCGCTCTCAAAATCGGGCGGCGGAAAACGCTGGATGTCTTGCGTCCAGCCGCTCAATGCGGTCAGCGCAATGAGAATGGTGAAGGTTCTGACAAGGTTGCTCATTCGTGTTTGTTCTCGATTTTTAACTTATACGGTTTCTTTTTCGGAACCCTCTCAAAGGCGCTCGCCGGACACGCCAGCCCGATTGAGCATTCGTTGCAGTTTACGCAGCGGTCATGCCGAACTTGCAGGTAGAGCGAGGCGTTGCCAAACGCTCCACACCATTTGACGCATTTGGCGCAGCCGATGCACAAACTTTCGTCGATGTTGTATTCAAAATACGGGTCTTCAATGAAATTTCTGTTGATGGCGCCCGTGGGGCAGAGTTGGTTCTCGGCGCCGGTGTCGAGCGCGGTCGGGGCCGGGTCAAAAAAGCCGGTACAAAGTTTGCAGTAGCCGCACATCGGGTAGGACTGGACGCATTTCACCGCCGACTCTTCTAAGACGCAGTGAGACGCGCAGTTTCCGCATGAAATACACTTGTAGGGGTCGAGCTGCCAGACCGCGTCGTCCGCCTCGACGCGGCTGATCAGGTAGCCCGACGCCCCGCCGATAGAGAGTAGAAACATACTGCGCAGCCCGTCTTTGAGAACGCTGCGGCGGGTGGTTTCTTGGGCGGGCGGCTTCTGTTTGTCTTTATCCATGCTGCGGCTCCTGGGGTGGTAGCTTTCGGGCGTCCAACGCTTGCGGCAGTGAGCATGTATTGATCTCGCCGCAGCCCTGACATAATGGATAGGGGCGGCAATCATCCGCCGCGGGTTTTCGCCATAAGGCGATAGCGCCCACCATGGCGAGAAAGCCGATGGAGGCGGCGCGGCCCAGCGACCGGATCACCTCGCGCCGATTCTTGGTAGTGCGTTCATCATTCATGTCTGCTTATCCAATCGTCGCGCTGTTTGGTTTGCGGCGGTAAAACCTCAATTCACCTAACACTGGCTCCATCACGATTACGCGCCCGGTTGAATCCACCGCCGCGTCGACGCCGACCGTGCTGAAACAAGTGTCAAAGTTGTGGCAATTCACATCATGTTCAGAAAAGTCGCTGGGCGCGGCGACATAGCCGACAAATTCCGTGTCGGCGTCATAAATCTTGATTCGGGCGATGCCCTTTTCGCAGGTAATGAACCCCTCGTTATTCGGTAACAGCGAAAAATGAATCGGGTTGCAACAGCCGCAGAAGCGATCTTGCTGGGTCATCGAATAGGCGCCCCACCAGGCGGTCATGTCGCCGTCGAAGTTATAGGTTTCGATTCGGTGTTCGCCGGTGTTGGCGGCGTAGAGTTGGTTTTCGCCCGCGATTTGAAGGTCAAAATACGGACTGGGGATATTAAAATCGCCAAATGATTTGATTAACCCGCCGTCTTTATGGTAATGATGAATCACCTTGGCGCCCGCATCGGCGAGAAAGATATGGTCTTGATAAATCGCGATTGAAGTGATCAGCCCGTTGGCGCCGATGGATTGCCATTGTTTTTGCAGGGCGCCATTTGCGTTATACACCGCGAGATGGTCAGAGAGGCCAAGATAGATGGCCCCATCGTCGTGAACCGTCAGCGCAGTGATTTCGCTGTCTGTGTTGAGGCGCAAGGGCAACGCCCCGCCCGATTTGTCATACCCTCTCACTTGGCCGCCGCCCGCGATATAGACCACATCGTCGTCGTCAACATCGATCAGCCGTGCGCCTTCGATGGTGGTTTTGATTCGGGGGGCGCTTTCTTCATACAGCGACAGCGCCGGGTCGGTCTTTGTCAGATTGTCGAGTTGGCTGGCGATGGGGTCTTGAGCGGCGGGCCTTTCGCTGAACACATTGATTCGAAACAACGATAAAACCGCGCCGACGCCTGCGGCGAGAACCACGCCAATGGTCGCGCGTTTTGACATCGAAATTTTTTCTTCCAAGGCTTTCCTCCTCACTCTTAATGGGCCGCAACGTTGATGCAGACCATTCGGGTCAGGTCGCGTACGATCAAGCGACCCGACGCCAGCGCCATCGGCCCCCACGACTCATGCCCTTGAAGAACCTGGGTTTGGTCGACCAGTTTGAATTCATCGGTGCGCGCTTCGACCCGGCTTAACAGGCCGTCGTCGTTCATCACATAGATATAAGGCCCGGCGATCATGTATGGCCCCAGGCCGAATTTATAGGTCGGCGAGCTGGCCCAGACTTCATTGCCGTCAAAGTCGAGGCAGACCAGCTGCCCGTCGGGCCGAACGCCGATAATATGGTTTTCAACCAATATGGGCGTGTGTTGAGTCGAGCCGAACTGTTTGTCTTTGAGCCGAAACACCATTTCAGGGACAACACGGCCGTCGCTTTCGCTGACGTTGAGTTTCATCATCATCGCGCCCGCCTGATAACCGCCGCTGAAAAAGATCCGACTGTCATCAATCACCAACGGCGAGGGCACGTTCGCCATGCGGATGGTCCAGTCGGGGGTCTCCCACAGAATGCTGCCGTCATCGGCTGACACGCCAGTCACGCCGCCGCTGGCGCAGTAGATGTAGGTGCGCTGGCCGTTGAACTCCATCGGTGTGATTGAGGAATGGGTCATGTCCCATTTGTTGGGGTTGGGCGTCTCCCAAATGGTCTCGCCCGTCTCTAAATCGACCGCGATGAGAAGAGAGGTCCCGGCGGGGGCGAGAATAAGGCGCCCGTTATCAATCAGCGGGTTTTGCCCGGCGTACCAAGGCGGCACTTCGGTCTTGTAGGCATAGACCAAATCAAGCGACCATTTCTTTTCGCCGCTTTTGGCGTCGAGACAGCTGATGTGGCATTTGGGCCCAAAACCGACGACCACCTCGTCAGTGACATAGGGCGATGTACGGCTCATGCCGTGGTTGCGTTTGATGGTGACCGGGTAGGTATAGCGCCAGATTTCGCGCCCATCGTCGAGCGAGAGACAGCGCAGCGCGTCTTCTTTGTTGTCGCGGTCGTAGTCCATCACATAGACGCGGCCATGTTTGACCACTGCGCCCGCAAAGCCTTCGCCCACGTCGACGCCCCATAATTCTTCAAAGCCGGCGTCTTTGGCCGCAGGGTTGAAGGTCTCTTTGCTGATGGCGTCGAGGTCGGCGCCGCGAAAACACGGCCACTCGCCCATGAGTTCAGACGGAACGCCGTCTAATTGCGTTAACAATCCAGCAGGGCCAGTGCGACTGCGTTGTGAGGCGGAATTGGATTCAGAATTGTCCATGCCGGGAACGCGAAGTTCCAGCGAATGGGGGGTGGTCGTATTCAGCCAGAGTGTGATCGACAGTAGGCCGATCACGGCAAAGCCGACCGAAAAAAGTTTGCCTGTCAACGCTGTGTTCATGTGGCTTCAGGTGGCGCTTCGATTCAAGATGAAAAAGCCCTCATCGGTGAGTATACACCAGTGAGGGCCAAAAGTTGACTAGTTTAGCGAACTTTCACGCACATCATCTGAGTCTGGTCGCGAATGATGAGTTTTCCATCGACCAGCGCCAGCGGCGCCCAGTTCTTTCCTTCTTCCATTACCTTGGCTTTTGAGAGAGGCTTGAAGCCTTCAGGAGACGGCTCAATGAGAAACAAATAGCCGTGTTCGCCATCTGAACTAATGATCTTATCGTCAACTAAGAGTTTGCCGCCCTTGTTGAAGAAGGGGTTGCGGCCCGTCTTCCATTTGACGTTGCCGTCCAGGTCGATACAGACAAAGCCATCTTGTTTTTCGTTGGTGGTGCAGGTGCCGTACAGGTAGCCTTTATACAACAGCGGCGGGTGGCAGTGAGCATTGTAGACGTCTGTTTTGTATAATTCTTCGACCTTGTAGCCAGCGCCGTCCTTCGTCACGCGAATCATCGCCGAACCCGCTTCATATCCTCCGGTGACAAAAAAGCGCCCATCGCCAATCGCTGTGATATTAGGGATGGGGATGATGCAGTTCCAGCCGTTGTATGTCCACAAGGTTTTTCCGTTCGCCGGGTCAAGGCCACTCACCGCGCCTTGGTTTTCGGGCGGGATCGGCGCGCCGCGGTTGCGGCGGTCGATTTTTGCGGCGCTCATCATAACAATTTGTTCTTTCCCACCGATTGAATACACCGCAGGCGAAACATAGCCCGCCCCGCCCGTGAACGGTTCAGACGCCCAAATTTGTTCTCCGTTGTCGGGGTTTAACGCAACCACCTCAGCGTTTTCAGCCATCGGCGCCACAATCAACTTGCCGTCATAGATCAGCGGGTTTTGTCCAAACCCCCAGCGTAAGTAATCGCCTTCGCCATACCCATCGCGCATCTTTTTGTTCCACAACGGCTTCTTGGCTTTAAGGTCAAAACAATACAGGTCGCCTTGGGGGCCGATGGTGAACGCTTTGCCGTCATAAATCGCGGGGGTGCAGCGCGAACCGCCGTGGCTGAAGCGGCCTGGCGCGTCATATTCGAATGACCATTGTTCTTTCCCTGTGTTGATGTCGATGCAGCGAAAGATGTCAGTGTTGGGCTTGTGGTCGAGAACATAGCCTAGCCCGTCTTGAATCGCGACTGAACCAAAGCCTTCGCCCATCGGTAGTTTCCATAACACTTCGGGGCCGCTCTCGGGCCATTTGTTGAGCAGCCCGGTTTCGGGCGCCGTCGCATTACGGTTGGGGCCGAGATATTGCAGCCAGTCAGCGGCGAATGATGTCAATGTCGTACATGAGAGAATAACAACAAAAAGGGGCAGAAAACGTTTCATTGAGGTGCGTCCTCCAGGCTGAAAATCGGGTTACGGCAACACCGGCCGTGTATTTTACTCTAGTCGCAACAGTCTATCAAATTGTTCATTTGAATTCTATGAAAGCGAAGTATAAACAACAGATGAAACCAGGTCTCGGAGAATTTCTAAATAATTCTGGCTCATCCGAGATTTCGATACGTTCTCTCAAATTGAATTAAAATTTCCAGACACGATCTCAAGGATGATTTTTTTCGTTGTATTTGGCATGGGTACAACTCGGCTCGCTTCGGCGCCGCTCCGCTTTGTTGCACAGGCGCTCACAGAGTTGCACCCATGCCTGAGTTGGATTGTCTAATATTGATAGGACGAATATCATTTTTTGACCCAATTCCAGGTTATCCAGCAAGGGAAGTACTCAAATATCAGAAGAACCTAAAAATCCCCGCCGCTCTATTGAACGACGGGGATTCGTAATCCTTATGGAAGCAAAACTTTACAGTTTGATGTTGGCGTTGTAGGTCTGGTTGGATTTCATCATTTCGTCCCAGGTGACTTCTTTATTGTCGTACGCCGCCATGCGGCCCAGAACGCAGCTGAGCGTCGAAGTCGCGCCGATCTCGGCCTGGTTAACATACTTCCCGCTGCGGATGCTGTCTTCGAGTTTTTTGACCTTGGCTTCTTCGGCGCCACCCAGAATGCTTTTACGTTCCGAATGCCAGTCTTTGGGGCCGGTGATATGGCCGCCGCCGCCATAAGACGCTTCGCCGACGCCTTTTGAGCCAAAGATGCGGTCAAGACACTCGCCCCAGCCGCTGAGATACTGAGACGATCCGAACTGAATCTTCACATCGCCGGGGTAGTCGTAAATCACCTGGAAGTTGTCCCAACAGTCGCCCACGTCGGTGCGCACCTTACGCCCGCCCGCGCCGAAGGCTTTGACCGGATGGCTGTCGAGGAACCAGTTGCACACATCAATAACGTGAACGTTCTGTTCAGTAATAATGTCGCCGGAGAGCACCTTATCGAATACCCAATTGCGCAGGCGGTATTCCTGTTCGCTGGCGTTGTCCATCTTTTTGACGCCCAAGCGCCCTGCGTGGTAATGCACCATGCCCGCTACCGGAGTCCCGATGTCGCCGCGGGCGATGCGTTTTTGCACTTCCTGGTACTCGGGGCTTTCGCGAATCTGAAAGCCCACCATCAGGCTGACCTTGCCGTGGGCTTTTTTGCCGATCTCCATCACCTTCTTGGCGCCAGACACGTCAACCGCAACCGGCTTTTCGCAATAGACGTGGTTGCCTGCTTTAACCACGGCGTCGAGGTGAAGCGGGTGGTAATAGGGCGGGCTAGTGATCAGCACATGGTCAAGGTCGAGTTCGAGTAGTTTTTTATACCCGTCCATGCCTGAGAACAGGTTTGACGACTCGATTTTTTTGCGGTCGAGGTCGACCAAGCGTTTGGACAGGTTTTGTTGGGTCGACTTGAGGCGGTCTTCAAAAAAGTCGGCCAACCCGACGATCTGTGAGTTGGTGTTTCGAATAAACACGCCTGAGACGTGGTTGCCGCGGCCGCCTGTGCCGATCACGCCCATTCGAAGCGCGCTATTGGCTGACGCGGTGAAGGCGGTCTTTGAATTGACTAAAAGCAGGCTGGCGGTTGAGGCCGCGCCTGTAGCGATAAAGCGGCGGCGCGGGACGGATGGTTTGTCGGCTGAATGGTTCATACATGCCTCGATTGGATCAGTTTTGATTGAATGGCTATTACAACACGAGTTTCTATTATTAAACAATCATAAGAAAACCGCAACTGGCTAAAGCCTATCGATAAAAACTTGGCTAAACCCGGCGTATGAATCGAACAGAAAGGCTACTGATACGTCCGCCAGTTGCGGGCACTGCTGGTGGGGCTGACGTAGAGGTCAAAGTGACGATTATGATTGGGCGGTTGTGAATTAACTTTCATCACTCGCGATTCATAGGGCGAACCATCAGGGAAGTCCAAGTAAAACCATGCGGGAAACCCCTCGCCGTCATGAAGGATAGAGGGATTAAAGTCTGGGAGAGGAGCAAACGGCATTCTCCCACTCGCCTTCAACAGGTTGAAAGGATATTCAAGATAAGTAAATCAGACAAATCCTGCTCATCCTAGAGCGTTTGTCAAAAAAATGTGCGTAAAGCGCGCCCGAATCCGCCGCGGCGGACAGCGATAGGTACAGTTAGGCAAAC
>CAZKYC010000096.1:0-16526 GCA_964556895.1 uncultured bacterium
TGCGGATTGAGTATACGTAACTGTATCTATCGCTGAGCCCTTCGGGCGCGCTTTATGCACATTTTTTTGACAAACGCTCTAATTCAATTTGAGAAAACGTATCCAAATCCCGGATGAGCCAAAACCATAACTATTCTCTTCTCAACCTGTTTCTCTTAATGATGTCTTGGGTCAGGACGGAGGGGCGCAGCCAGTTGAGTTCGCGGAACGTCTTTTCGCCGTCGACCACGTCGATGAGAATGCGCACCAGTTCGCCGCCCCAGGCTTCCTGATCGCGTCCGATCAAGGCATGGATTTTCTCCTGCTCCACAAAGGGGATCGTCTCTGTTGACAATCCTAGCGATACCACCTTGGCGCGGTTGAGTTGCTCGAAGGGCGTCTCGTTCGCCAAGAGCGGCCACGGCCCCAGCCACAGCCATCCCTTCAAATCTGGCAGCGCTTTCTGAATCTCAATCATCATCGCCCAAGCGCGCTCCGGGTCGCCGCCGCAATAGACCGTCTTCAACACGCTGACTGCAGGGTCGGCGCTCTCCAGCCGTTTGTTGACGCCGCTGATCATGTCGGCGGTTTTCAGGTTCGTTTCTGAGTCAGCGAGTATGGCGACCTGGCCCGCACCGCCGATCTCTTGTTCAAGCACGCGCATTGCCAGCCCGCCTTGGTAGTAGGGCCTCATGCCGAAAAACGATTTGCGCATTGACTCGGGCGCGTCGTTTTGAAAAGTCACCACTGCGACGCCCGCGCCGCTGAGCGCGTCGATGGCCCGTGAGACCTCATCGCCAGGCAGGCATGACGCCGCCAATCCCTCAACGCCCCGCCCTGATAGGTCTTGAATCATCGCCGCCTGGTCTGCAGCGCTAGTGGGTATTTCGGTCACGATCAGGTTGACGGTGATGTTGCGCGCCGCCAGTGGTTCTATCTCGGCCTGCGCCCCGCGCACCAGGGCGGATTCATGTTCATCCACGCTGGAGGGACAAATCGCCAGGGTATACGACCGCGACGGCAATTCGCTCTTCGCAGGCGGCTGTGGCCCGCCGCAGCCCGCCAAAAACAGCCAAATACTCGCCAAAACGACCAAAAAACGTTCAAAAATGGCCATATAACCATAATCTCCAATAGCAGAAGGGCTTAGTTGACGCCAATCATCGTCCAAAAGCCTACGCCGAACTGGTTGAAAAATCGAGGCAAAGAGGCTTCGGCATAATTGACATTCTAATAGTTACTTGGTATGTTGAACTCCCATTGCGAATGCAAACACGGGCGAACCGGAATCGGCTTCGACACTCAGGTTTCGATTATACTCTTTTTGGAGGATGTAAACGGTGGATATCCTTCGTAACGAACGATCAGGACAAGGCGCGCCCTCAGTCGGCGCCAATTCATCATCACGTTGGGACGAGCGCCCCTACACAACCCTCGGCAAAGACACAGAGTTTGAAGGTACGCTGAAGTTTAAAGACGGCCTTCGCATCGAAGGCAAATTTAACGGCGATATCTCAACCGACGGCTATCTCATCATCGGCGACACCGGACAGGTGACCGCAGAGATTTCAGTCGGCAGCATCATCGTCGAAGGCAAGATCACGGGCAACATTCAAGCCAAAGATTTGGTTGAACTGCGCAGTTCGGCTGAGATGCGCGGCGATATCACCGCCGCTAAACTGAAAATCGAAGAAGGCGTGGTCTTCATCGGCAAGTCTGACGTCCAACCGCGCGACGGTTCTAAGAACCAACAAAGCCGTCCGCCCCAAAAACAAGAAGAAGACAAGAAAGAAAAAGCGCAAGCCAAGTAACCACCGCGCCGTTCTTTCAACAATTTGACCTCTCGCAACACCCATCCAAGCGATGGGTGTTGCTGTTTCACTCATTATGGACCAAATGCCGCGCCGTATCCCCATCGCCCGAACGCCCACGCCGCTTGAACCGCTCAAACGCCTCCGTGACGAATGGGGCGTCGAACTCTATGTCAAACGCGACGACCTGACCGGCTCAACGTTGTCGGGCAATAAGATTCGCAAACTCGAATACCTGTTCGCCGAGGCGATTGAGCAGGGATGCGACACGGTGATTACCTGCGGCGCGGTGACCTCTAACCATGCCCGCGCCACCGCCATCGCGGCGCGAACGTTTGGCCTAGAATGCCACCTGGTTCTCGCGGGCGACCCACCCGGCGCCGCGGCGGGCAACCTTCAACTCGACCTGCTCTCTGGCGCGACGGTGAACTATATTTCTCGCGACGACTACTCCGCCCGCGTCGAGGAGATTCTCGAAGAAACCAAGGCCGCGCTCAGCCAACACGGCAAGAAGGCCTACGCCATCCCCACCGGCGGATCAAACTCGACCGGGCTGTTTGGCTATGTCTCTGCGGCCAACGAACTCAAGGCGCAATGCAGCGAAATGAATCTCGCGCCTGATGTAGTCTGCTGCGCGGTGGGGTCTTGCGGGACGTATGCCGGGTTGGTCTTAGGCGCGGCGCTGCACGAGCTGAGCGCCGAGGTGCAGGGGGTGTTGGTGTGTGGAACCGTCGAAGGCTTCGGCGCCAAGACTCAACATGACATCGATGAAGCCATTGAACGCTTCGGGCTAAACGTAAGCGTCGACCCCGCCAAGAGCAAACTGGTCGACGGCTATATCGCGGGCGGCTACGCTCAGACCAATTCAGAGCAGCTGCGCTTCCTTCGCCATGTCGCCCAAACGGAAGGACTGGTTCTCGACCCGGTCTATACCAACAAAGCGTTCTTTGGGCTGTATAACGAAATCAAAACAGGACGCATCGCCCAGGGCGCACGCGTGGTCTTCGTCCACACCGGCGGCATCTTCGGCCTGTCGGCATTCTCTGAGAAAATGACGGAGGAGTGGGGTTCAGTGACGCACTGGCCCGACGCCTGAGATTTACCCTTCTTTCAAACGAGTAATCCCAGAGAAAATAAACGCATCTATTGACAAATGGGCAGGGTGAAAGTAAGTTTCCACATCTCAAACGCCGTTTCACTCGCTTGATAAAATCACGGCGAAAATCCAAGTCAAGTAAAAGCAAACCGCTATGGCCGCGAAAACGACAAAATCGAGCAAACCCGCTAAAAAGAAAACAGCCAAAAGCCCCCAAAAAACGGCTTCGAAGGCGCGTTCTTCGGCGAAAAAACCCTTATCGAAGAAGACCGCGGCCAAAAAGACAGTAAAAAAAGCAGCGGCAAAGAAATCAACGGTGAAAAAATCCACCGCGAAGAAGACCACTTCGAAAAAACTCGCAGTAAAACCAAAAGCCAAAGCCGCTCCAAAAGCCAAACCCAAACCCAAAGCCGCCTCAAAGAAAGCGTCTGTGAAAAAGAAACCTCTTTCTAAGAAAAAATCCGCCCGTTTGGCGGACCTTCATACAAAGTTAATTCAAGAGCGCGACAAACTTCTGGCCACACTCGACAACGGAAACGCCCGCTTGAACGAGATGAGCGGCCATGGCGACTTGGTCGACCAGAGCAACGATTTTCGTGAGCGAGAAATCATGATGGGCATGGCCGAACATGATCGCGAACGCTTGGTCGCCATCAACGAAGCGCTGGCGCTGGTTGACCAAGGCGCGTATGGAATTTGCGTCATGTGTGAGGAGGAGATCCCCGAAGCGCGGTTGTTGGCGGTGCCGACGGCCAAATACTGTGTGAGTTGCCAATCCAAAGTCGAGAGGGGCAGCGTCTAAGCAGCGCTCCGGCTCGATTACTTTACGACTTTTCTCATGCGCAAGTTGACGCGTTCGTAGTGAGACAAACTCTCGTCTTCATACGCCTTAAACCCCACGCTTTCATACAAATGAATCGCCGGCTTGAGCACGGTATTGGTTTCAAGCACCACCTCGCGCGCTTGTTGATCGCGCGCCCAGTCGATTGATGCGTTTAATAAGGCTCGACCGACGCCCTTGCCCTGAAGGCCCTCTTCGACAGACATCTTGCTGAGTTCGTAGACGCCGTCGCTGCGTTTGACCATCGCCGCCGTGCCCACGATGGCGCCGTCGAGTTGTGCGAGAAAGATTGTTCCGCCGGGTTCGATGATTTCTATGTCGGGGTTTTCTAAGAGTTGTCGGTCGATGTCTTCGACGACGAAATACTTCTCGATCCACGCCAGGTTGAGCCTCATAAAGTCAGGTTGATAGATGGGTTGATATTCGATGATGGACGCAGTTGCGTTGTTCATTGTGCAGGTTCCTCAATGGCGGCGCCGGTTGTTTAGATTTATGGTTCAATCTATACTTGCAAGCCATATTTTCTAGGCCAAAAGTACAACAAACCCTGACCATTTTAATGGAGAGCAACCCATGGGCGTTACCATTAAGCCGACCGAAGTACGCAGCGGCTCTAAGCTCGAATTTGACGGCGAGGTGTATGTCTGCACCAAGTATGAACACTATTCGCCGGGCAAGGGCCAGGCCCTGATTCGCATCAAAATCAAACACATGAAAACCGGCCGCGTGCTCGACAAGACCATCAAAACCAGCGACTCGATTGAAAAGGCCGTGTTAGACCCCAAAAAGGTCGAATACCTCTATCGCGACGATGAACTACACTTCATGGATTCATCGACCTACGAACAGTTTTCGCTGCCCCCCGAAGCGCTGTTGGGCAAAGACGTGTGGCTGAAAGACAACACCGAGATTTCGCTGCTCTTTTGGAACGGCGAGCCGGTCGACGTTGAAATTCCGCTTCATCAAGTATACGAAGTGACCGAGACCGACCCCGGCCTCAAAGGCGACACGGTATCGGGAGGAAACAAACCCGCAACTCTGGAAACCGGCGCGGTGGTCCAGGTGCCGCTGTTTGTGAATGTGGGCGATAAGATCAAAGTCGACACGCGCGACGGCGCCTACATCGAACGCGCTTAACGCAAACCCATCAATATAAATTGAATCCCCGTTTGGAAATCCAGGCGGGGATTTTTTTACTCTACTCAAACCGAAACAGCCAGATCGAGCCGCCGATGTCATCAATGGGCTGGTAGGTCTCAATCCAATCGAAATATGCGGGAGAGCGTTTGTTGATGCGGTTTCGAACCGCCCAATGTTTGCCGACCGCGACCAGCCCCTTGGGCGGATTTTGAATCTGCCCGTCTTGCAGGCGCTGCGCCTCAAACCCATAGGCGGACGGATCAAACATCCAATTGGTTGCGATATACAACGGCGTATCGGGGTTTGCTTCGGCGACCTGCTTCAAGCGGCCCAGGTCTTGCCCCCAATCGAGGTTGGAGTCATCAAGAACGGCATGCCCGTTTTCCGCCCCGCCCGCGGCGGCATTAAAAAACGGGATGTAATTTGGATAGGCCATACACGACGCGGCCGCAAACCAAATGATGAGAAAGCCGAGCGCTGCTTTTTGCCCCAGCTTTTCTTGCAGCGCCAGCCGCCCCACATAGAGAAACAGCAATGGATACACCGGCAGGACATGCCGCAGGCCGATGTTGACCTGGTTGAATGCTGACGCCAAAAACACAAGCACAATCGTCGAGAGAACCAGGCTGTCGGTATGGTTCATCCAGCGTCGCGTACTGGTCAACGTAAATGCGACAGCGATTAACAATGCGACTGGCGTTTTGACAAGAAATGCGGCCAGCGAATAATAGGGCCAGCCTTGAGTCGAATAGTCGCCGAATAAATAAAAGGCGTAATTCAAATGGGGCATGCCCGGGACGTCAACCGCGCCCTCGCCCGTGTTCAGTGATTTATAAAACACGTTTTGAAGCGTATCGAAGTAATAAACGGGCTTAAATGGAAAGCCGTAGGTGAGAAATAACACGCCTGTTGCGACAGCAAACAACAGAAGCGCATGTTTCATGGTGTTAATCCATAGTGGGCGAGACAATCGCGCTGGATTGCCCTTCTCGAAAACCAATACAGCGGCGAAAACCGGCAGCAACAGAATGGCGGTCGCTTTCGCTGAAAGCGCCAATCCGAGCGCCGCTCCAGCCGCCAGCGTCCATCGCCATGCAGGCGAGTTGCGGCGCAGGTCAAGCGTGAGCAACGCCAACGTCATAAAAAAACACGCGCCCAGGTCAAGCGTCGCCAACCGCCCATGGGCGAGGATGTTGGGCGAGAAACAATAAAACGCCAGAACCACCAGCCCGCCAATGTCGCCGTACAACCACCATCCCCAGATCAATAACAACACCGCCAAAGCGCACGACAACAGCATGATGGGCAGCCGCGCCCAAAAGAGAACGTCGTCAGGGTTGTTGGCGCCGTCGAGCACCATCCGCCAGCCGATGTCATAACCGAGACGCTGGCTGATGGGTTGGCCCCACTGGTCTTGTTGCAGGTCAGGCAGGTTGAGGTCTATCTGATGAAGCGACGCGCCGATCAACAGGCGCGTAAGTGGTGGGTGAGTTCGGTCGAGGCGAAAGTCGCCCGTGTTCACATAGAGGTAGCCTGTTGAGATGTAGGTGTATTCATCAGCCGTAGCAGATTTCACCCGCGCGCTGTTCGTAAGAAGAAGCAGGTGGACAGCGACCAGCGCCAGGGCGGCGAAGACGGTCCAACGCGGCGCAGATAGCGGCTCAGACATGGTTGGGTTCGCATTCAAGCGGTTAGGCAGTCCTGCCCTGTCTTGGGTTGGTCAGGGTTGAGATCCCCCCTAATACAACGCCGACAATCGCGCCATAAAAGATGTTGGTCATAAACAAGACAAAGACTCCAGGCAACATCAGGCCAATCATTTGCCCGCCATTGTTTAATACCGGCATGTCATATAAGGCGCCAAATGATGAAGAAACAGCGGCAACGAAAAACATGAGCACAATCAAAAGCATGGCATGAAGCCCGCTAAACAGGGTCGAAAGAAAAATGGCGCTGTCGCGGCTTCGGGCGCGGGGCGGTAAGAAGTAGAAATAATAAAACGAACACCCAGCGGCGATGATTAAAAACGGCAGCCACACCAAAAACCCTAAATACCGGTTTTGAAATTCAAGCGTCCAATGCAAGGCGTTGGTGATGGTATAGATATAAAACCCTGTGCCCAAAAAGCCGACGTCTTTTAGATAACTGTTTTCGGCGGAGAAGCGGTCGTCTTCAGTCGAATAAGCGAACTGTCTCATGCTTGAATACTGGGCGGCGTAAAATTGGTTGCCCTCATTGTCGGTTTGAATCGCGCCCATGGTCGGCAATGAACTATACTGTTTGGCTGTGGTTATGATGGTCGTGAACATGACGCCGGCCAACAACATCACGCCCAAGGTCATCGCGATTGACGCCGCCAGCTGTTTCAACGGTGGGAGCTCAATCGGCGTTTCGTTGTTGACCGTCAATTCCTTTTCAGGAGTTGCTTCGGTGAGCGCGTCCGCTGAATCAACAGCCATGTCAGGTTTTGGGTTATTTCGCCCCACGGTGTTCCTCGGTCAAAAAAATAGTTTCACCGCTTTAGGATAAAGCGTTCTGTTTCAAAACGAAGAGCAAGAGCAAAAAGCAACTCTACAATCCTCAGTACCGGTCAATTTAGTCTTCTTCCAACACGGCGACCAGAGCGAGGCCTACGCCGGGGGCGGTTTCGATCAGCCCTTGCGGCCTCTTGCCGAGCGCGGCCTCAATTCGTTTGTAGATTTCGAGTTTCTGCCGTGATACTTGTTTTCGTTCGCCGATGCTATCGGTCCAAACCTCATTCAACAGCGTTTCATAATCGACGCAGACATTGATGTCATTGGCCAGCCGCCTTAACAGCGCGGCCTGTAAGCGGCTGAGTTGAACCTTACAGCCATTGATAAAGACACCGTTAGGTTGGGCGGCGTCAAACCGTAAGCGGTAGCGCGAGGATAATTCAGGCTTTTGGGTTGATTCCGGCGCATGAGCGAGTTGGTTTGTTTCGTCTTCGGGAGCAACTCTCTCAATCGCATCTGTATCGTGTTCTTGAAGAGCATTCGGCGACGAAATCCCTTCGCGGGTCAATTCCAACGCCTTGCTGCGGGTCATTGTCTGACTTCGTACGGACTCGGCCCAGGGCAGCGCTGGTTTGGTCAACCCATAGTGCACTCGCTCTTGAAACACCCTCACCCCTTCGACGCTCTCAGTTGAACAGGCATGGCTGGCAGCGATGTCAGCCAGACACCCGATCAGCCAGGCCGCTTCTTCAGCCAGGCGCTGCACCGCCCCAGAATGAGCTTGATAGCGGGCTTCGAGTTGGGCGATTGGCTCGCCTTCGTACCATTGCCATAGCAATAGCGCTTTTTTACAGGCGCGGTGGTGGGCGTCGCGTAACGTTTGAGGTTCATTCGCCCAGTCTTGAATGAGCGGGTGAAACAACACGCCTTTTTCTTCACACAAATCAATCAACGCTCGTGGCCAGACATGGCCGCTGATCTCACGCCGTGAAGCGAACAGATAGACTTCGTCCATCTCCCACAGTTTTACAATTCTCCACAAGACGATGAGCGGTTCGGGGCCGTCTTGCCAGTAGGTTTGAACAAATTCGCTCATTTGTTTGACCGAGTTGAGCGACAACCCGCCTGTGGCGGCGGCGCGGCCCAATGGGGCCAGATAATCCGCATCATTTTCATGGACAAACAAGCCGTCGCGGCGCAACTCGCCAAACGCGCGTTCTATCTGTTGGCCAATGTCGTCAGAAAACAGTCCCCAGCGCGCCGTTAGAGTGTGAGACAGTTCTTGAGTGACGCCCTGGGGCGAATGGGCGCGTTCATTGGCGGCGCACTGCATCACCATCTGTTGGACCGGCATGTAATGCAGCAACGGCTTGGCTGGTTGGAGTTTTGAACGGGCATACATATTTAACAATCCATCGGTGTCGCCATCACTGACGCTCAATACCATGCCGCGGCCAAACTCGCTCAATCCCAACCGCCCGGCGCGGCCCAGCATGTTCCACAACCGGTCTGGCGGAATCGGCGCGGGAGACGGCGGCCTGCCGCTGCTGACATCTTCAGGGCTGGTGGTATACATTCGCCGGGTGGTGATCGCATTTACGACGGGAAAGTTGATGCCTTCCGCCAACGTGCTAGTCGCGCAGACAATGACCGCCTCGCCGCGCAGGACAGCCGCTTCCACCCAAGCGCGTTCGGATGGATTCAAATCGCTGGTGTGAACCGCAATTCGCCGCGGTAGGAGATAGCGCAGCAATTCAGCCATTGACGTTGGTTCGAGATGACTGTCATCTGGCAGCGAGACTGATCCGTCCGGCTCATAGCCTTCGGCCAGTTTTTTGGCGGCGGTGTAGCACAAATCGCGGCGCGGCCAAAATAGCAGCGTCGTCTCGCCAAGCGCGGCGAAATGGCGCGCCGCTTCAAGCATGGCCTCGCCTTCGTCTTCTAACGGCGGTAAGGGGAACTCCTCAACGCCCTCGTCGCCCGAATTGCTCTCTTTGTATGAGAAGCGCCCGTTGCATAAGACGCCCAGGCGTAATTCGACCGGTCGGGATTCTTCTAGGATGAGCTGTCCGCCCAGCCATTCAGCGACGGTTGGGTCGTTCACCATCGCCGACAACCCGAGCATTTGCAATTTTGTGTTGGCCCGTAAGCGGTTGAGCAACAACTCAAGCACCGGGCCGCGCTGAGAATCGTAGAGATAGTGTAACTCATCAACGACGCAGGCCCCCAATGAACCGACAATGCCCCTATCGCTGGATAGCAACGAGCGCATTTTCTCGTAAATGATGACCGCTAGATGAAAGTCGCCGCGCCGAATCGCCTCATCATCGATGGAATGGTCGCGAGTCGACAACGTGATCTTATATCCGAGCGGCTGGTATCGCGCCTTCCACTCTGCGTATCGCTGGTTCGCCAGCGCTTTGGTGGGGACAAGCAACACCGCGTTTCGGCCTTGCATCGCGTGGTGTAAAAACAAGGCTTCGGCCAAAAAGGTCTTGCCAGAGGAGGTGGGGCCGCACAGGACTAAATTGGCGCCTTCAAATAAATTGCCCTCTTTGACCGCGCGTTCTTGTAAGGGAAGCAGGTGAGAACCGTACGCCGATTGAAGCGTTTCGATATGTTTAGACTTGAAGCCGAAATGGCGAAGAAAGTCAATTTCCATATTCAGTCAAACCAATGGAGAGCATAAAAAGTTACAACCATAATAATACAAGGTTGTTGCATAGGCCGCAACCAGGCTGTAGGGCAACAATCATGTAACAAAGGTTGATGAATATTTAGCCATCTCATCATTTTTTTTCACAATTCCCTTATTTATAATCTCAACATGCTCTCAAGATGTGTTATAATTACACTAAGGGATCGAATGTCAAATGAGCCAAGAACCTGAAACAATTCTGAATGACAATATAGATGTAGAAAACCAGAAAAGCCCTTCTGAAGAAGAGTCTGATGGTATTCCTGATTTGGGTCTCAGTTCACAAGAACTGATGGAGATCGCCCAGAAAAAGGGAAATCTACACGAAGCGATCCGCGAAATCGTCTTTGACACCACCAAAGACGAAGGTTTTAGCGCCATCGACGACGTAGAGGAACAAGAACAAGAAAAAGTCATCGCCGAGAAACGAAAAGAAATTCACGAGATTCTCGACAACCTCGATAAAGAAGTCCAAGACAAGAGCCCCAAAGAAGTCGCCGCCATTTTTACTTCGATGATGGACATCCAGAGCCAACTCTGCGTCCAGAAAACCGAGGGCGTCATCACCGTCCGCACCCTGTTGAAACACTTCTTCAATATCGAAACCGATGACGAGAACATTCGAAAATTCAAATACCAAGAGATCACCTTAATTTTCACCCCCGAAGAAGTCCATTCGGTTCGCCGAAAACTATCAAAAATTGAAGAAGACCATCCGCTCTACCCCTTCTTCACCAGCATCGTCGACCAGGCGTATGACATCGTCCAATACAACGAGATGTCAGGGCGGCTGTTGATTGAAATCACCAACTACTTCTTAACCAAACTCGCCAAAGAGGGGTATAACGACACCAGCCAGGCGACCGACTTTAAAGAACGCCATGAACGCAGCCAGCATTCGTTTGACCGCGCCATTGAAGACTTTCGCGATGATGAGCGCATCATCAAAGGCCATCTTGAGACTCACCCGGTTTTGATTGAGCTACCGCGCTACCTGCGCCTGTTGATCTATATCAAACTGGGCGTGTCTGACCCCAAGAGTTTAAAGCAATTGCTTCAGAAAACCCGCGGCTGTATCGGCAGATACGCCCGCGCCCGCGGCGCCACCCAAATGGACTTTAAGCGTTTCTTCTCACAACAACACAACATCCTGCGCCGCCAGCGGGTGATGTTAAATCTTCACAAAGACATTGTCCGCTATATGGGCGAACTGTTTGAAGAAGAATTTCAGTGCTGTATAGCCGAGCTGAACGGCATCCTTGAAGAAATCGAAGCCAACACCGAGATGCTTGACCCGGGTTCGCCTGAGTATCAAGAGATGATGAAAAAGAAAGCCAAGGCCCAGATCAAAGTCGAAGATCGCCGTAAAAAACTGGATGTCATCAAAAGCCAAGAACGGTTGATCGACGTTCAACACCAGATGATTACCAACGCGATGGACCGTTTTGACAGCAACCAAGAGATGAACCGCAAAATTGATGAGCAGCTAAAAAAGACCCAAGCCAAACAGGCCATGAAAAAAGATCCGATCGCCGCCAAAAAGAAAGCCCCGGTTCGCATGGTCATGAAACGCTCCCGCGGCGACGAATGATTTTCCCCTTATGTATGCGAAAAAACAGACCCCGCCGCGGCGACATGCCATGGCGGGGGTTTTTGGGTTAGTCGATTATTTCTACCGGTTAGGCGTGGTGACTTCAAGCCCTTCGACGAAGGGAAGGCTTCCTTCAAACTCGGGCGCGATGGGCGCTTGCTGTTGCAGGCTGCGGTCGTTGCGCGCTTCATAGAAGCGGTCGAGCCGAGCCAACAGGCTTGGCCCAATCGGGTCGGGGGCGCTGAGGATGGTCTTTCCGTTTCGGGTCAAGACGTTGGTTTGTTGTTGATCGGTGAGAACCGTACTGCCCATCATGCTACGGCCCCGTTTTTCGACGATAACGCGGCCTTCGCGGACCGCGACCAGGCTGTGTTTGTCTGAGCCGACTTCGACGCCGACATAAAACTGGGTGCCGAAGACGGTGGTTTTTGAGTTGGCCGTCACCACGCTAAACGCCTCCTTGGCGGGGCGCACGTCGATGAAAATCTCGCCAGATTTCAGGCTGATGCGGCGGTCGCTGCCCACGCTGGCGGCGCCCCCGCCCTCTTGGAACGATTCGATTGAGAACCAGGTGCCTGGCGAGGCGTATAGGGTCGAGCCGTCGGGCAGCTCAAAAAATTCGCCTTCGGGGCGCACGATATACATCAGGTCGTATAGGGTGGTGCGCATGACCTTGCCGCTGCGGGTGATGTTGAAATATTGGTCGTCGGACACATCGCCCACCTGGGCGGACAACAACGCGCCAGCCAAACAGAGTAACAATGAGATCGCGGCAGCCATGTGGGGGCGGCTGCGCACATAAGTGACCACTGTCATTTCGTAGAGCCAGCCCTGCATGCGCGTCCAGATGGTTTCGGGGCTGCGGTGTTTGAGCAGGTGCATCACGCCTGACGAGAAGGCCGGGTTGGGCGTGAATGGGGCGGCCTGGCGGCGCAGGCGCCCGGCCAGCATGGATTCTTCTTGCGAAAGGTCCGATAGAAAAGTGGAACACTCGGCGCACTTAGTGAGGTGCCGGTCAACGCGGGAGCATCCGCTTTCCGACAGTTCGCCGTCGTGGTAGAGAACCACTTCTTGTTCCCATTCGGTACAGCAGCCTTTAGCGGCCATGTTCTTCTCTCCGTCTTTGTTCCATCCGCTCCCGCAAGATACGTCGTCCTTCAAACAAACGAGACCGCACTAAGTCGACGGGCCAATCAAGAAGTTCGGCGATCTCTTGATAAGAATACTCTTCCAAATATTTAAGCCTGAGCGGCGTCCGGTATTTCTCGGGCAGCCGTTCGAGCCTGATCATCATATCTTGGGCCGCTTCGCTGTTCTCATTCAAGACGGGTTTGAGGGCGACCACGTTGGATGAGTGTTGGGGCAGCGATTCGTCAAACGGTTCGGCTTCAATCTTGTGTTTACGAATGGCGTTGTAACAAAGATTGCGAGTAATGCCATAGAGCCAGGAGCCGAATTTCTGAGGATCGTCTAACTCTCTAAGTTTCTGAAACGCCAAGAGAAAGACCTCTTGGGCGATGTCTTGGGCTTCGGGGCCGTGGCCTAAGAGGCCATGAGCGAGAAGAAAGACCTTTTTCTGGTATGCCTCAACCAAAGGCCTAAAACATTCCCGCTTGCCCTTCAGCACCTGTTCGATCAACGTTGCCTCAGTTGTATCAGGCATTAACGAATCCGTCCGTTTTCTTAAAGAGATAGCACAAAAACGCCAAACTGTCAGAACGTGGCTAGAAAGCCCCCCCCCAATGACAAATAAAATTATACTTTCCTCACAAATACGGTATAGTCAACACGTTAAAAAACTTTGACAAACATTCTTTTCACTAATCCCCACAATAGAGCCTGTTCCTAATCATAGTCTCATAATCAATTGCTTTCATATCATCTTCAATCTAAAACTGGAGGAATATTCATGTTCGTTCGTATTTTCGCCATTGCATTACTCGTTGTAGTTACACCGTTCATCGCTTCTTCTCAAATCGAGCCCACATTCACCATCAGCGACCCGATCACTCTGTTCCCTGACACCGCAACCAAAGAAGCAGGGCTGGCCGTTAACACTAGCCCGGATGTTGATGAAGTGTTGTTTGTCACCGTCGACACCATTGCGATTGATGTTGACCCTCTTACGGGTGAAGAATCGTCTCAAGCAGTATTTGGGTTCTATTACAACCCGATCACGCTCGAACCCATCGGCGAGCCCTTCATCATCGTCGGCAACCCTCGCGGCAATTTGCAAAAATTGTCGGTAACCTACAACCCCGTCAACAACAAATATTTCGTCGCAGTGGCGGCGGATGGCTACTCGCCCAGCGGCAATCGCGTTCCCCTGATGGCCATTGTGAATCCCAGCAGTGAAGCGGATCCTCTATTCAAAGTCTGGTCGTGGGACGAAGAAACCACTGTCAACTACCAAGATACGGCTGTCGCGGCAAGCACAAATAATGGAAACCTGATCTACGTCAGCGAATATAGCCCCGCCGGAGAAGGAGGAGAAGGCGTTATCGGGCTGCTCTATGATATGGAAGGCAACCTTCTTTCAAGCGCCAACACCCGCTTAGACCAGGTCGCATCGGATCAGATCATCTCAACGGAAGATGAAGACGACCCAGATGTTTATTACCTACCCGAAAATGATGTCTTTCTCTTCATTAGCAACACCGACTTAGGTGATGTTCCGAACCGTATTTTCGCAGAAGTGATTCAGCCAGAGGTTGGCTCCGATGGCTTATTGCAATTGGGTGAAATTCAAATCGTGTCTGAATTGCGCAAAAACTTTAATGCAGGCCACCCCTCCGCGGTTGAAAATCCGTTCACGGGTGAATTTATCGGCGCGTTAGATTATGACAACGGCGCTGAAGGCGGCGACTTGTTCTATTTCAACATTGGCGATGCGCCTGACTATGTCTTGACTGAATCGCGTGAACAAATTCCTTACTTGGAAGCCGAAGGCAACAACCCCTTCAGCCAACGCCACCCGCGCTTTGCCGTCGATGAAACCAGCGGCGTCATTGTTGTGTCACACAACGCCCGCGACGGCATCTTCCAAGGCATGGTCTTTACCTTGCTTGACACTGAAGGCGCGATTCTTCCAGGCCGCCCCGATGACCTTTATAAACTAACTGAAACCGCCGCCCCAATCGACAACGGCGCGAACTTTCACGACGTAAAATGGGACCCAACCAGCGACTCGTTCTTAGTCATTTACGCCACTGGCGGCGGGCTGACCAACGTAGTTCGCTTGACGGTTACATCAGACCACATGCCTGCGGATGTGGAAAACTGGATGACCTACTAGTTGATTCATCCCTCAATCTACAACAAGACGCCCGAACAACCGTTCGGGCGTCTTTTGTTATGTTGGCTTGACTCTGACGCTTGAAGCCGCTCCCTAAACCACTCACAATCGCATCCATGCCCATGAGCGATTGGATATCTCTGTTTAAGCATACATTTGTGGCCCATCCCGACTCGCCGCCGCCTCAAACCGGGGTGTGGTTCGCGGTGATGAACGGTGTTCGGTCGTTGCGTATGCAATGTATCATTGAACCGGTGTCATCTTTCATTGAGATCGTCTTGCTCGACCCCGACAATATATTTCGAGGCCGTTGGGACGCCTCATTTCAAGATTGGAAAACGCTAGACCAGAACGGCGCGGATGATGGGTTTATTTCTGGCGATATCCAACCAGGCCAATGGCGGGTTGAGTTTCGCTATGACGAGAGTTCACCAGAGCCATTTCGATCAACAGTCATTGTCGAGGGAACGACAGAAACCGTTCATAAAATTCCTGAACTCAACATCTATGAGCCAGAAGACCACGTCCCTGATGAAGATGAACCCTCGTCTTGGATGATCGGCGAATTGTTTGAGACGACCACCCGCTCCTGCGGCGCGTTGTCTGTCAACGAAACTCTAGCGGCTTATCAGAAAGACGAATGCGGCTTTCTCGCCATCGCCGACGACAACCAACCCCCGATTGAGAAATACTCCATTGACCCAGCCATGTCGGTCATCCGCGCCCAGTCGCTCAAGACGCCTGATGGCGAAGCGCTATTGTTGGGTGTAGAGCAGCGCATTGAGTGGAAAGACGTCAAGAGAGAAAAAACGCTCTTTGGCCTGGTTCGCGAAACCCACATGGCCAATGGGCTGTTTTGTTTGACTGAACCATTTTCAGATGAAACTCCTTCTTGGTTGAACGACGATGAAGCGTCGCCGCTCATTGATCTGATTCAGGTGTGGTCGGGCGAATCGAGCGATGAGAAGATTCAGCAGGCGTTCAACCATTGGGACAAGCGCCTGAATCAAGGCCATCGGCTATCCGGCGTCGCAGCCAAGGGGCCAGACCGGCTGGGCGACAACCAAGACTCAACCAAGTTTGCGAAAACGGTTGTTTTTACGCAAGGCCCCAGCGAGACGGCGCTGTTATCGGCGCTAAAACAAGGGCGCTTCTATAGCACAGTCGAACCCGCGCTCTCGTTTTGGACCGAATCGGCCCATGGCGGCGCCATGATGGGCGATGAGCTGCGGCTGCCAGTTGAGACGCCGTTCTTGTTGTATCTGACCATCAGCCAACTCGACAAAGGCGGCTATTTTACCATTCGCACCAATGATGGAATCTACTGTCAGACGCCCTATTCCACCCGAAACGATACATCGTTTAAGTTGATCATATCCGCGAAACCGGGCCGGCAGTGGTTCAGGCTCGAAGTGTATCAATTCGCGCGCCCGCTTGACCGTCTGATCGCGTTCACCAACCCGATCTTTGTTCGGGGTTACATAAGTTTATAAGATTCCTAAATATATAGACTTATTTTCGGCTCATCCGGGATTTGGATTCGTTCTCTCAAATTGAATTAAAATTTCCAGACACGATCTCAAGGATGATTTTTTTATCGT
>CAZKYC010000097.1:0-16146 GCA_964556895.1 uncultured bacterium
ACCGTGGCGGACGCCCCAGCGGAGGCGGTCGCGGTGGAGACCGAGGTGGACGCAGTGGTGGAGGCCGTGGCGGGGACCGAGGCGGACGCAGCGGTGGAGACCGTGGCGGGCGTGGAGGCGGAGGCCGTGGCGGCGACCGTAGGTAATTCACATCTAACCTATAGGGTGTTCGCCAGGGCGAATCAACCCACCAGATTATACTGACCGACATACCGACCGGGGTGCAGCACGCTGCACCCCGGTTTTTGTTTGTGCCCTGCCGGGCGCACAAACAAAAAAACAGGCTGACGGAATATCCCGTCAGCCTGTCAGGGTTTAGAGAGAAGAGTCTTGATTAACTGGTTACGATGTCTTCGATTTTGATGCGGGTGAGGTGTTGGCGATGGCCTTTGGTGCGGCGGTATTGTTTGCGCCGTTTGAATTTGAATACGACAACCTTCTTGCCTTTGTCATGAGCCAACACTTTGGCTTTGACCGAGGCGTTTTCGACCACAGGCCGGCCGATCTGAAGGGTTTCGCCGTCGCGTATTAAAAGTACTTGATCTAACGAGACTTGATCGCCCTCTTGGGCGTCGAGTTTTTCAATTTCAAGTATGTCGCCTTTGGCAACCTGAAACTGTTTGCCGCCGGTTTGCACGATTGCGTACATGGTTGTCCTCCAAAAATCTCTACCGATATCCAAGACGAGTATGATAGCCGCAAGCAGGCCAATCCACAATCCTTACAAACAAAATGCCCCATGTGTAATCAGGCTTAAGTTCGACTCTGCTCGCTTCAGTGCGGCTCCGCTTTATTGCACAGGCGCTCACCGAGTTGAACCCAAGCCTGAGATCGATGGCCTATGCTTAAAAAGATTTCTATAGTAGTTGTCAAACTAAGGTTCGGATTGAATGCGCATAACTGTATCTATCGCTATTCGCCGCGGCGGATTCGGGCGCGCGTATCAGACAGAATTTTGACAAACGCTCTAGTCCAATGGCCGATAGACAGCGATGTTGGGGTTGATTGATGACCGCCCCAAGTATGACGCCCCGGCGTCGAACAGCGAGAGCGATGTCCAATAAGGGAACTCATATTCAGGCGCGATTTGATGAACCACGCGCATCTGAAATAGATACTTGTTTACTTTCTCCACCTGCTGCAATGATTTTGCCAAATGGAGCGGCAGCGGCTTATGCTTCAACTCACGATGCAGGTCATATGGATTGTTCTTCCATTGCCGCGCTTGGTAACGCCACTCTTTGACCACGTCTTCGATGACAAACTGATGGGCTGTGAGGAGAGAGGTATAGGCGTGAATATCTAACTTCGGCCAGTCTTCAACAGGGGCTATTTGAAATTGAAATTTCGCTCGCTCTAGGTCTTCGGGATGAATTGCGAGATTTTCGTCGATTAACACCACGCCGCCTTTTGGCGTGTTCGTGTTTAGCCAATTGATGACCTGGGTTCGAGTATCGGTAAGGTGAGAGAGGTTCCAAGACAGTAGGCCGCCTTGAATTATGGGTTGAAGGCAAAACAGAACGACAGTGGACGCTAAAACTCCCTTTTGACTCAACTGAGTGTAAGCAGCGAGGCGCTTTGACAATTGAGCAATCGAATACCCCGCAAACAGCGCCCAAAACGGCAGCATGGCGACCGCGTTGCGGACAAAGTCAGATTGTTGGATTGCCAACATGGCGAAGTAAGCGATTGGAAACGTCAGTACTGCAGTACGATACCGGTTTCTAGATTGAATAAACAAACACAGCCCGCCAATCGACGCCAACATTGGCGCGGCGCCGAAGCCGCCCAACATCCACGATTGGACAAACGCCCAGCCATACATTGATGGGCCGGTGAGATACTCGATGTCGCTGCCGTAGTGTTGAAGTTCGACGCTGACTTGGCGAATGAAATGGTCGAGTTCGTTCCACCAGGGGCAGCCCAGGCTGAAGGCAATGAAAATTGTGGAGAGGATGACCAACAGCCGTGAGTTTATGCCGAGCCAGCCATAATGTTTGATGTGTATTGCCAGCGGCAGCAGCCAGATCATGGCGCCGTTGTATTTAGTGGCCGCCGTCAGCCCTGCTAACGCCGAAGTCAACCCACACGCCTTTCGTGTGGGGTTGTCTGACATCGTCAGACTCGCGTACACCGTCAGCGCCGCCATAAAGGCGAGGGGCAGGTCGAGGGTGACAAAGAGAGAATGCTCGATGAACCCTGGCGAAACAGCCAGCAGCAAGGCCCCTATCAGGCCCGCATCACGGCTCATGGCTCTCGCGCCAATTCGGTAAACCAGGAAGACTGTGCACAAACTAAGAAAAACCGTGTACAGGCGGCAGAACACCAACAGTGAAGACGGTGTGATGTTACGGTCAATCGCGTCCGTTTTAATCTCGACTTGGATAAGCGTTTGGAGTTTGTTTGCGCTTATCGCCCACCAATAATGCGCCAGATTGACGGGCGCTTGTTGGAATAGATAAAACGGCGGCACGTTGAACCAAGAATACTTTAGCGATTGATGGGAAAGCATTCGGTGAGAAGCATTCAGGTATGAACTCTCGTCCCAATAATACGAATAGGGCGCCGCGAACCGCGCCGCCGGGACGCGCAACAAGGCGGCGAACAAAATAATCAGTGCGAGAATAAATAGATGGTTTCTCTTGAATATCATCTATTCATTTTGCGTGAATTTGGTGATGGATACTAGAAGAGGCTGAAAACAATATCTCATACAATTGAAAAGGCACAGGGCAAGTGTGGAGGAGAAAGTCGCCGAAACAAAGAAGGGCGCAACGTGCTGCGCACCCTGTGTAGCAAAGAGCAACTCTTTACTCAGCAAACTCGCTGGAAGAATATCCGACGGCGACAATGCTGCACGCCAGAATGATATTCAGGTCGAGTTCGTTGGCGCGGGCGACGACGGACTCGTCTTCGCTGCCGGGATTCAAATAGATTGTCTGAACGCCTTTCTCTTTCAACCCGTCTAATAGCTCAAGCGTTTTTTGGGGCGGCAGGTAGACGCTGGCGGTTTCAACATCACCCGGGACATCCAACACTGACGCGTATGCTGTCACGCCTTCAATCTCTTTCGCGCTTGGGTTGATCGGGTAGACGGTGAAATTCTGGGCCAAGTAAGCCCGTACTGCCTTGTTGCCGTATTTGGCGCGGTTTGACGACGCGCCAATGATTGCGATGGTGTTTGTCATAATAGGTTCCTATGAACAGCCGCTACTCATTGACCGCGGTTCCGAGCGACTGGTCTTTGTATTGCAGCTGATAGAGACGGTAGTACATGCCCTGCCGCTCCAAGAGTTCTTGATGGGCGCCGCGTTCGGTGATCTCGCCGCGATGCAGGACGAGAATTTCATCCGCGGCTTGAATTGTTGACAAGCGGTGGGCGATCACCAGCGAGGTACGGCCTTCAATGAGGCGTTCGATGGCCTCTTGAATGAGAAATTCGGTTTCGGTATCCACACTCGATGTCGCTTCATCCAAAATGAGAATCTGCGGGTTGGCGACCAGGGCGCGGGCGAATGACAACAGCTGGCGTTGGCCCACTGAGAGGGTGGCGCCGCGTTCTTTGACTTCGCTGTCATACCCGGCGGGCATCTTCTCAATAAAGCGGTCGGCCTGAACGATCTTGGCGGCGTCTCGGATGGTTTCTTGGGCCACTTCAGGCCGCCCCAGGCTGATGTTGCCCTGAATATCCCCAGAGAACAAAAAGAAATCCTGAAGCACCAATCCGATCTGTGAGCGAAGATGTGACAGGTCATAGTTTTTGACATTGACGCCGTCGATTAACACCTCGCCCTCTTGGACGTCATAGAAGCGAAAGATGAGATTGATAATGGTGCTCTTGCCTGAACCGGTGGGGCCGACGATGGCGATGCGCTTACCAATCGGCGCTTTGAATGAGACATTTCTGAGCACCCATTCGCCTTCTTTATAAGCGAAACTGACGTTGCGAAACTCGACTTCGCCTTTGATGGTTTTTTTGAGGGGTTGTTCGGGTTCGGGGACCACTTCATCTACGTCGATCAGTTTGAATACGCGTTCGGCGGCGGCCATTCCGGTTTGAAGAATGTTAAACTTATCGGCCAGGTCGCGAATCGGTTGAAAGAACTTCTGTGTTGAAATGATGAAGGCGACCAGCGTGCCCAAAAATGCGGGGTTGTCGATGAGGATGAAGCCGCCGCCGATCCATAACAACAAGACGACGGTGACGCCGCCGAAAAATTCGATGGTGGGGTAAAACACGGCGAAATTAAATACACTGCGCACGTTGGCCTTGCGAAATTCATTGGTGAGGGTTTTGTATTGGCTGAAATGTTCTTTTTCGCGGCCAAAGATTTGTACGGTCTCCATGCCGGAGATGTTTTCCTGTAAAAACCCGTTGATCTCTGATAATACGCGGCGCACTTCGCGGTATGAGGCCCGGACTTCATTTTTGAATTTGATACTCGCCCAGATGATGATGGGCATGACCAACAATACCACCAACGTCAGCGTCGGGCTGAGCGAAAACATCACCACCAACAGGCCGATGATGAACAACAGGTCGCTGAAGGTAAACACGATACAGTTGGCGAACATCGAGTCCATGGCTTCAATATCACTGGTGAGCCGCGTCATCAGATAGCCCACCGGGCGGTTGTTGAAGAATGACAGCGAGCGGCCTTCTAGATGGCGAAAGAGATGAAGCCGAAGGTCATACATGCTCTTTTGGCTCATCTTGTTGACCAGAAAAAATTGGGTGTATTGGAAGAGAAAGCCCGCGATCAAGAGTAAAATATAGATACCGCAAAGCAACGCCAGCCCTTGGGTTTCTTTGTTTTGAATAAACTGGTCGATGACGGCTTTGTAGAGGTATAGCGACGCCAGTTCGATGGCGGTCGAGACCGTCAGCGCCAAAAACGCCCAGAGAATGTATTTCCAATACGGCGCAATGTAGGGATACAAGCGCCGCATCAGTTGGGCGTCATACGCTTTACCAGATATTGTTTCGTCTTGCATAGACCAGGTTTCTCGTTGGGATGCTACGATGGACGCAGTACTTTTGAAGGATACTTAAATTATATCATGCCACATTCAGATTCCGAAGTCTTCATTTCATCGCCGCCCGGGTTTGGCGACGCCGTGGTTTTCACCGTCGATGTGGAAGACTATTTTATGAGCCCTGAAACCATTGCGTTTGAAGACTGGCCGTTGTTTTCGTCGCGCATCGAAGAGGGCATGAAGAATTGTCTGGCGCTGCTGAAAGGCTTCAACGTTCGCGCCACGTTTTTCTTTGTCGGCTGGCTGGCGGAACGCTACCCCCAAATCGTCGAATGGACGCTGGAGCATGGCCACGAGATTGGCTCTCATACGTATACTCACCATTACGTCCATACGTTAAATCAACAGCAATTCAGTGAGTCGGTCGAGAAAAGCCTTCAAACATTGCGCTCTATCGCCGGGCAAGACGCCGTCATTGGACACCGCGCCCCGGCGTTTTCGCTAGACCGCTCAAAGCATTGGCAATTTGACGTCTTGAAAAAAAATGGCATCGTTTATGACTCTTCGATCAACCCACATGGCACCTATCTATACGGCGACTCTGCGGCGCCGCGCCATCCCTATTGGCTGAATGAAATGCTCGAACTGCCGCCTGCGGCAATCAAATTATTTGGACGCGCATGCCCGGTAGGCGGGGGCGGGACGCTGCGCATCCTTCCGTCGTTCTATCAGCGCTGGGCGCGAAAACGCTACAAGAATGAAGGATATCCGCCCGTGATTTACATGCACCCGTGGGAATTTCTCTGCGATCATCCGCCGCTTAAATTGCCGATGAAACAAAGCCTCATTCATCACTGGGGGTTGCGCTCGGTTGACCGAAAATTGAGGCGGTTGTTTGAAGACTATCGCGGCGTCTCGATGGATGAATACGCGAGAGCAATTCTCCAGCAGTCAGCTCAGCAATAGTAAATTTCCGCTGAGCTTGGCCAGGGTATAACTGTGCTCGCTTCAGTGCGGCTCCGCCTTGTTGCACAGGCGCTCCCAGAGTGGCGCCCAAGCCAACAAGAGGCAATTGGGTTTTAATATGCCAAAATTAAAATCGCAAATAAAATCAGGGAAGCCTTCGGATAAAAAAGAGACCATTCCGCATTGAATCAAGCAACGCCTCAGGGTAGTATTGGGTAGTCGAATAGAGCAGCTGTCAAAATTCTGTGGGATGAGCGCGCCCGTATCCACCTCGGCGGACAACGATCGAATAGGTTATGGACGTCTATTCGCCTGTTATTTTGGCAACGACTATAACGTCGTCATATTGACAAACCAGTGAAAAAACTTGAACAACTTGTTCATTACGCTGCGAGAGCGTCAAACATGAACCGCGAACCGATGGAACTCGATGTTACCACTGAGGCGGCTTACACCGCCGTACGCATTTCGGGGCCAATTATCGCCACCCATTCGCCCGAATTGCGTACCCTGATCGCTGAAACGTTTAAGTCAGGCAAGAGCATGATTATCGATATTTCATGCTGCGACTATATGGACAGTTCAGGCATTGCCACGTTGGTCGAAGGCGTCCAGCTCGCTGACACAAAAGGCGCCAAGTTTATTTTGACCGGGGCCTTCAGTGAAAAAGTCAAACACCTGTTTGAGATCACCCGCTTAGACGCGCTGTTTGACGAATATCACTCTGACACCATCGAAGACGCCGCCAAAAAAATCACTTCGTAGTCCCCACCAAAGGCGTGTCGCCGACTCTCATTCCGTTCGTATCTTGATATAAATAGCCCACGCTGCGGATTCCATTGGTCAGGTGGTAAGGAATGCTGTTGATGACATATTTGTGGACGCCGTCTGGTTCTTGGGTTTCGTCAATCTTCACACTGGCGCCCGATGGCCCATCACTCAAAACAAACCACGCCCGCGTCGCGCCTGAAATATTTGGTCTGGCAGAGACATGGGCGTGAGCGACTTGGCCGTACCCTTGGAGCGTTTCTTTCCTCTGCCCAAAGTGATTAAACAAATGTCTTATCGAATACATATTCAATTCGCTATTAAATCCATAAGCAGGGCGTATATGCCAACGAATAATTTCATTATGCTTTTTTATTTCATCCTGAGATTGTGTTGCGCCTTGTCTTATCTGAAAAACTGAAATGGTATGAATATGGGTGAGTGAACGCTCAAAGAATGAATGTACGTTTCGTTTGACATTCAAATACACATAGCGGTTGGCTAGCAGGTAACTCGTCCCTAGTATCGCAAGCAGTGTCAATGCAATGGCAATAGAGCGATTAGAAATTTGAGAGAAACTCATTGTTGCTAACCCGTTCATTGGGATTGCATCATGTAGTGAATTATCGTTTATTATTGCCCTCATCCTAACCTTCTCCCAGAGGGAGAAGGCAAAAGCTGCTGCTTTTGTAAAACCTCTCAACATGAAGAATTTGTTTTTATTGAGTGGTTGGCAGAATGATGTGCGGATTGAGTTTACATCACTGTATCTTTCGCTGTCCGCCGCGGCGGATACGGGCGCGCTTAGCGCACGCAATTTTGTCAAACGCTCTAAATTTTTGCAGTCAAAGCAGGGTGAGATGAGAGCATCGAATCCCACCAGGGTCATCGTTAACGGGTAATCGGTGGGTATCGCTAGCGCTCAACCCGCCCGGCTAAATTGTAAGCATATTATAAAAAAAACGGGGGCGAGTCGGGCCGCCCCCATCTTACGATTTTGTTCCCCATTTGTCTCTACACGATTGAGCGAATGTCTCGTATATCAATTGGTGCGCCGTTTTTGTCGGCTGATTCATAGGCGCGGGTCGAGGCCTCTACGCCCTGGGCGCCTTCGATCAGGTCGGCGGGGTTCTCGCCGTCGCAGACCAAGTGAAGTAAGAACTTCTCCCACTGGCAGCGAAACGCGTTGGTTGGGCAGTCAGGCGCTTCGATGCGTTCCCAGCCGTCGTCAAACTCGACCCGCGAGGCGGTGTCGGGGTCCCAGGCGATAACGGGCGTCTTCTCGTCTGTGATATAGAAACAACGATCGAGATAGGCCTCCGCCGCGCCCATGGTCCCCTGTACTTTGATTTCCAACAGGCCGCGCTTGCGCGGGCGGCGGCACCACGACGACACCGTTGAACAGATCACGCCTTGTTCTGATTTGAACGTCGCATAGACCGAGTCTTCAGCGGTGGTGGCAACCGGCTGACCGTCGCGGGTGCGCTGTTTGACCGCCATGTCGGTGAGCGCCGAAACGTTGACCGGGCGCCCGACCAACATCTGAAGGACGTAATCCCAGTGGGCGACCATGTCATAGACGATGCCGCCGCCGGCGCCTTTGTCTGAGTTCCAATCGGGGCGGGTTCCACTGTCGGGGAACACCCAATAGCCAAACTCGAGTTGGACGTGAAAGGGCTCGCCGATTTTGCCTGAATTGATGACATGGGCCAGCGCGGCGGTTCCGGGCAGGTAACGCTTGTCTTGGACCACGCCGCCTTTGATTCCCTTGGCGGCGGCGCGTTTGGCGACGTCGACCGCTTCGTCGATGGTCAGGGTAATGGGCTTTTCAGAAAAGATGTTCATGCCCGCGTCGATGGCTTTGGTGATGCCGTCATGGTGGACTTTGGTGATCGCGCCTTCGAAGAAGGTGCGAAATTCGTTTTTGTCTTCAAAGGCGATGTTGATGTCATCGCCGCAGGGCAGGCCGTATTCATCGGCCAGCGGTTTGAGTTTTTCGACGCTGCGCCCTAAGAGAAACGGTTTGGGCATGATCACATCGCCGCTGGGCGTTTTGAGGCCGCCTTCTTTGGCGATGGCCATCAGCGAGCGCTCGAGGTGTTGGCGGCGCGCCATTCGGCCTGTGACGCCGCGCATGTAAATAGGGATTTCAATGGTTGCCATGAGTGTGTCCTTTCAAGGAATTCGAGTCAAAATTGATTACGCGTCGGGGCTGTTTTTGGTGCTTTCGGGGCATTGGCGAAAGGCGCCTTCGGGCAGCGGCGGGATGTCGCCCACGCCCGCTTTGGGCAGGGCGCCGTCGAGTTCCTGCCGCCAGTGGTCAACGTCGCCGTTGCCTTCATAGATATACAAAAACACGGCTTTTTCTTTGCCGAGGTTGGTCAACTGGTGGAACTTGCCCGACGGCACTTTGACCGCCATGCCTTTTTTTAATCGTGCGACGCCCTGGTCTTGAATGGCGATTTGAATGTTGTCGCCCTCAAGCATGACATAGACTTCGTTTTCGGGGTGGTTGTGCCAAGGCACCTGCCCGTTTTCGGGGTCGAGTTCGATCCAGCCAGTGCGAAAGCCGACGTTTTCAAATAAATTGGGGCCGGTGAAGCTGCGCCCGCGGCGGTTGGCGGGGAACCGCATGCCTTCCATTTCTGCGGTGTCTAAAATCTGAATCATGGTGCACTCTCCTCTAATATACGCCCGCAATGGGGCGATCATTGTTTGGGAATTCATTTCAGCCGTTTGATTGAAAATCCATCCTAAGATACTATCAAAACGCCCGTCGGGGTAAACGGTTGTGAGATGCTTTGCGTCAATACAAACCCGCTCTTACCGCATAGAGCCGCCGGGTTGAAGCGCCTTGTCGATGTATTGGTCAAAACGGGCGGGATTGTAGCGGCAGCTGAGCAGCTCATGCGCGAAGGCGTAGGCGCGTTCTTCCAGGCTTTCCATTCCGCCAAACAACTGATGGCGCCATGAGCGCGGGACCTCATACATGTCATTGATCTCAAAATGAAAATAGAGCCGAAAGGCGAGGTGAAGGCAATACCAGGGGCCGTAATAGCCCGCCTGTTGTTGGCTGATCAGATTAAATTGGTCTTCGACGGGGGCGTAGCGATACACGCGAATGGTGGGCGGCTCCATCTGGTAGGCGGACAACAGCACGGGCAGCCGCGGGTATTGGTCAGAGTCAATCAACTCGACTTCGACGCCTAACTGCTTGATCCAATCGAGCAGGCCTTCGGGATTCACCAGGTCGCGGTCGAATGGCAGGTAGGCGCTGCGCATGGCTATTCGTCCTTGCCGGACTGATTCACTTCAGGGATCTTCTCGCCGGAATGAATGATATCGCTGAACGACACATTGAGCGCCGCCATACAGGGCAGCCCCATCGCAATGATCGGCGGCACCTGGGTAAACCACATGGTGATGGCGATGGCGCCCGCGACTGACGGGTCAACGCCGAATACCTGCACCATCACCAGGGCGGCGATCCATTGATAGGGGCCGAGATAGCCCGGCCCCTGAGGGAACATGACCGCGAAACACAACACCGCCATAAACAATAGCGCGCCGTTCATGTCGATATGGGTGATGTCAAACGCCCAAAAGACCAACAACTCGCTAAACGCGATCACCACCCACAACAACAGGCTGATCGCCGTGCAATAGATAAACGATTTGGGGCGGCGAAATGTCGAAGAGCCTTTCTCAAACGAATGGACGATCTGAATGAGTTTATCGACTATGCCGTGGGGAAGCGGCTTGCCGAAAAAGCGGATGGCGCTGATGCTCCAATGGGGCGTATAACTCATCACCACGGCGGCGATTGCTAAAACCGCCAACACGCCCGCGCCGATTTGGCCCAAGCCCTTCACGATTGATTGAGGGCCATCTTCACCCGCCGCGCCGCCTTCAAAGGGAAACACCCACAAGGCGTACGCAAGCAGCAGCAAGATCATCAACAAATCAAATACCCGCTCGACCACAATGGTAGCGAGAGCGGCGGCGAATTTATGAGGGGTCATGCGACTGACCAGAAAGGGGCGAATCAACTCGCCCATGCGCGCTGGTAAGACGCCGTTGGCCATAAACCCGACCCCGCCGATCAGAAACAACGTGGAGGATGAAACTTTTGGTTCGCCCAAAAACGAGCGCCAACGTACGGCGCGAATATAGATCGTCGACAGGCCCAACAATACTGCCAGGGCCAGGTAGAGGTAGTTTGCTTTGAGAATGGCGTCCCACACCATGCCCCAATCGGGCACGCTGCGGACGAAGAAATAGAGACAAACGCCGCCAATGAGAACTGCAAGGGTGATTTGGATAAAGCGTGATTTCACTTAGATGTCCTTGCCCGATGATTTGGCCCATGCGCGGGCGGCTTCTTGATACACCTGGTTGATCGGGACGCCGTGTTGGTCGTGAATTTGTTTGGCGCTGTCATATTCGGGGCTGAAGCGCTTTTCGACGCCATGCCCCCAGCAGGCCTTGCCTTTGACCGGCCCCCAGGGCGTCTTTACTTCACAGGCCTCGCGTTCAAGCGTGCGGCGTTCACATTCATGGATGCGCACGCCAATCGACGAACTCTCGCGCAATACCGCCGCCGCCAGCGCCTCTTTGTGGGCGACGGGCGCAATCACGGCGACCATCACGCCCGGGCGGTTTTTTTTCATTTGCACTGGGGAGAGTACAACATCCGCCGCGCCGTGTTTGAAGAGCGATTCTATCAATGGTTCGTAGTGTTCGGGGTTCATGTCGTCGATGTTGGCTTCGATGACAACGACATGGTCGCCGCCGCCGGGGGTGGATTCGCCGATGAAGATGCGCAACAGTCCCGGCAGGTCTTCGGGGTCGCGGCTGCCCGCGCCGTAGCCGATTGCGTCAATTCTCATGCTGGGCATGGGCGACGACCCGCCTGCCAAGGTCTTTAACAGCGTCGCGCCGGTGGGCGTCACCATTTCAAGCGGGCGTCCGGTCGAATAGAGTTCGAACCCTTGTAATAAATCAGCCGACGCGGGCGACGGCAGCGGGATCGTCCCATGGCGCGTCCCGGAGATCGTCCCTTCGCCGACATGGATCTTTGAGGCGGTGTATTGGTCTACGCCTAAGAGATGCATGCCGAGCAGCGCCCCACTGATATCGAGAATCGCGTCGTATGAGCCGACTTCGTGAAAATGAATGTTGTCGTAGGGTTTGTCGTGAATCTTGCCCTCGGCTTTGGCGAGGTGGGTAAAGGCTTCTTCAATTTTCTCACGAACGTTTCCCGGCCAGGAAATCGTGTCGACGATTTTGAGTACGCCGCCGAGTGAGCGGTGGAGGTTTGGTTCTTCTTCGACGATGACGTGGGCTTTGGTCCCTGATAAGGAGCCCCGGCGCACGGTTTCGCTGGTCAAATCAAAGCCAGGCAACTGCAGCTGGGCCAGCGTGGAGCGCAACTCGCCAACCGGGCAGCCCGCGTCGATGAGCGCGCCCAAACACATATCGCCGCTGATCCCGGCGAACACGTCAAAGTAGAGTGTTTTCATTGTCGTTACTTTTGTCGGCTTCAGTTGTTACTCTAGTATGATTTGAATTGATAAACTAGCAATTCAAGACAAACCTAAAAAGCGTTTACATTGAGCTTAGAGAATGGTTGATAGTATCGGCATGGTCATGCGCCGTCCAGTGGAAAGCCAAAACTCACACCGCGCCTATTTTAGGATAGTTGAAGGGTGTATTCAGTGAATCGTGAGAGAGATATGAAAGACGCCGAGCGGTTGAATTTTCAATTTTTTACTCCAACCCGCCTGATTGTCGGTCAGGGGCGGTTTCGCGAGTTGGGCGAACATGCGTCCGGCCTCGGCAAACGCGCTGTTGTCGTCAGTTCGGCGTCAGCCGAGAGTCAAGGCGTTGTCGATCAGGCGGTCAAGTTTCTGACAGCCGTTGATATTTATCCAGAACCCTATATCAAGCCGCCCGGCGAGCCGACTGTTGAAATGACTGATGCGGCGGCTGATTTGGCCCGCATGGCCAAATGCGACATGGTAGTGTCTATTGGCGGCGGCTCAGTCATTGATTTGGGCAAGGCCGTCGCCGGGCTGGTCAACAATGGCGGCAGCGTCAAAGACTATCTGGAGGGCGTCGGCGCGGGCCAGACGCCAGATCGAGTCGCATTGCCTCAGATTGCCGTCCCTACCACGGCGGGAACGGGCGCCGAAGTGACCCGCAACGCGGTCATTTCAAGCAAGCAAGAGCAATTCAAAAAGAGCTTTCGCAGCCCGACGCTTTACCCTAGGGCGGCGATTGTAGACGCCGAGTTGACTGTCTCGCTGCCGCCCCAGGCGACCGCTTACAGTGGGATGGACGCCATCACCCAACTGGTCGAGTCCATTCTAACCAAACGGGCCAACCCGGTGACTGACGCGCTGGCGTTGTATGGGCTAGAAAAAGCGATGGGCGCCATTCGCCGCGTTGTCAGCGACGGCGGCGACCTGGCGGCGCGCGAAGACATGCTGTTGGCCAGCACGCTCAGTGGAATCACTCTCGCCAACGCGGGCCTTGGTCTGGCGCATGGGTTCGCCTCCGGCCTGGGCGCGATGTATGACGCGCCGCATGGTAAGATCTGCGCCATCATGCTGCCCTTCGCCTTGCGTTACAATCGCTGCGCCTGTTTTCCTAAGATGGTTGAGATTTCAAAGCGTATCGTTCAAGACGACAGCCTGCCCGTCAATGAAATTGTTGACCGCGCGGTGAGTGTGATAGATGGCCTCAACAAAGAATTTGGCATCCCCGCCAATCTGGCTGAATGGAACATCCCCGATAAAGACCTGCCATTGCTGGCGCGTAAATCAATGGGCAACAGCATGGGCGGCAACCCCAGCCCGGTGACCGAATCAATCGCTGAAGTCTTGTTAAAAACAATGCGATGAACCTGACCCTGCGGCGCATATTCGAATGGACGATGCTCGCCCTATTGGCGGCGCGGCCCAGTCTGGATGCGCTGACTCATGTCTCAATCGGCGGCGTATGGCGGGTCAATCCGGCCGCGCTGTCGGGGGTGTTGTTGTTGGCGTGCGGCGCGGTTTGGCTACTTCTTCTTTCAACGCAAGAACGCGGTGCGGTGTTAAAAAACAACCTGTTTGCTGGTTTTATGGCCTGGTGGCTATTGTTATCGCCCTGGGCGGTTTTGCCCTATATCTTTGACGGCCCGGGCGGCGCGGCGGGTGTTCGTGAATGGATACGGCTGGCGAGTTACGCGCCATTGGTCCTTCTGGCAATTTACTACGGCGCTCAATCAAAGCAGCGGCTGGTATTGAATGCGTTGTTGCTTTCGTTCGCTGTCCCCGCGCTGGTTGGCGCCTATCAACTGATCTTTCAAACAGGCGCTTCGATTCAGGGTTTCCACCGCATTCAGGGGACGTTCGTTCACCCCAACCCCTACTCATTCTATTTAATCTGTGTCATTGCGGTTCTATACAACCAGTGGCGCGCCAATGTCAAATCTTGGTTGACTCTCGGCCTGTTAGCAATGGCGGCGGTTCTGTTACTCGCAACATTCAGCCTGACCGGGTGGGGGATGGTTTTAGTTTGGATCGCAGTGGCGGCGTGGTTTGAAGGCCGCGCCGCCCGAATCGTCCTGGTCGCGCTGTGTGTGATTTTGGCCGCTGGCATACTGGCGACTGACACGGGGCGCGCGCGCCTGGCCGCGCTCACGACCTGGGACGACCTCGACGAAATTGAACGCACCAAACGCGAGACCGGCTCTCACAGCTGGCGCCTGCTCAACTGGCGCTTCTTATACCGCGAATGGAAGAAGCAGCCCGTGTTCGGTTATGGGTTGGCTTCGTCGCCAAGCGTGAACCCGAACATAAACGTAATCGGCGGCGGGGTCGGACATGACCCCCACAACGATTATGTGCGTTACCTGGTCGAAACCGGCGCAGTCGGCCTGTTTGTTTGGCTCGCATTTTTGGGGTGGGTTGGGAAAGAACTATGGCGTTCATTCAAGCGCGCTCATGCGCCTCCCCAACAACGTTCCGCATGGACCGCAATCGCTCTTTACACCGCCTGGATTATCGGCAGCCTCAACGATAACCTCATCACCGCGACGGGCTATCAATATGTGTTGTGGACAATCTTCGCATTGTCATGCGCCCCGCGTGAGGACGTGCAATGAAAATCGTCACCGTTCACCCGTTCGACCCATGGGGCGAGAAGATCGGCGGCGTCGAGACGCTAATACGCCTGATGGTAACTCACGCGCCTGACGACGCGCAATTATCAGTTATTGGAGTCAGCGAACATGAATCGCGGCCATCAGGCCAATGGCATTCATTAAATTGGCAGAGCCGACCGGTTCAGTTTTATGGATTGTTTCGTGAACACGGCCCCAATCAAAGAAAGCGTGTTCCTTTGTCCCTTCGCTTCGCCTGGGCGCTGAGGCGATTTGGCGGTGAATTTGAAGAGGCGGTGTGTATCTACCACCGCCCCGAACCGCTGTGGCTGTCGCCGATTAAACCAAAGAAAACCGTCCTCGCGTTTCATTCTGACCCAAGGCAATGGGTGAGCGCGGCCTCTGAAGTGAAATGGAAACACGCGCCCTGGCTCTATCGCATGGTCGAAGCCAGAGCAGTCGCGAAGGCAGACGCGCTGTTCACTGTAAACACAGACACACTCACTACGCTTCAACAACGCTATTCAGGAAAAGCGGATTGCGTCCGCCGGGTTTCAACGACGTATGACAACCAGGTGTTTTATCTTTCACCGGGTGATGAACGGCGTCGCCTGCGCGAAACGCTGGCCAACGAATGGGGGCTGAACCAGGACGCCAAATGGGCGCTGTTCGCCGGGCGGTTGGAGCAACAAAAAGACCCGCTCATGGCGTTAGACGCGGTTTCACGTTTAAGAGAAATTTCACCAGATATAAATTGTCAACTCATTGTCATCGGCCAGGGACAATTATTTGAACCGATGAAACAAAAGGCGTATGAATTAACAATCAGCGAGCGTGTGTTTTTTCTGGGCGCTCAACCACAGAAGGCGGTCGCAGATTGGATGCGCGCGTCAGATGTGTTTTTAATGACCTCGTCGTTCGAGGGCTTGCCGATTGCGATGCTCGAATCGCTGGCTTGTGGATTGCCTGTCGTGGCGAGTGCGGCGGGCGACATTGGCGGGATCATCCAATCCAGCGAATGCGGCGAATTTGTCATACAACAAGACGCGGATGAATACGCGAAGGCGTTGGTCAGTGTATTGAATTTAGATAGAGAGACAATGTCTGAATATTGCGTTCAGGCGGTCCGCCTTTTTGAACCAAAATCAGTAATCGCTGAGTGGCTAAAGTAACGTAGGGTGGGTCGATGAGGCGCTACCCATCCTGCGCCTGAATTTCTTTAAGGTTCTTTCGATATTTGAGTACTTCCCTTGCTGGATGACCTGGAATTTGGTCAAAAAACGATA
>CAZKYC010000098.1:0-16138 GCA_964556895.1 uncultured bacterium
CTAAACAGCTGAGAAACCAATAGTAGAGGTAGGGTGGGCTGTCCGCCGCAGCGGACAGCCCACCGCGAGATTACATTAGCATTACATGGTGGGCTATTCGCGCGCCTCTGATTGAGAGGAAAACGCTATGTGTTCATTGGCGGGTATCGCTTCGCTCAACCCGCCCTACTTGGCTGATTCTGATGAAGAATACTGGATCCCCCCTGGCGCTGACGCGCCGTCCCCCCTTAATAAGGGGGGCTAAACAGCTGAGAAACCAATAGTAGAGGTAGGGTGGGCTGTCCGCCGCAGCGGATTCTCCCATAGGGAGAAGGAACTCTGTTTTCGCTTTGAATTTGGCTCACGTCTGGATTTTCGGCGCGATGTTAGTAGGATACCTATCGTACTTTCTCAGCGCCTGTAGCTCAGAGGATAGAGCACATGATTCCGGTTCATGGTGTCGGGGGTTCGACTCCCTCCAGGCGCGGATTATTCCTGCTTTTTTAGACCCACTCAATCCCTTTATCTTCATTCAATCGAGGCTTCCATCAGGTTGTCCATGATGGGCTAAGCTCTCTGGGTTTATACATAAAACTAGACAGACCGGGAGTGAATGTAATCATTTTGTGCACGCGCCTTTATCTGTATTGAAGCCTTCACTCTGTTTGATTGGAGAATAATACAAAAATTATCAATCGCCGCAATTTACAACAAAAGCCTTATCTGTAATAATTTGACGAATACCAATAATTCGGTAAAGAGTTGTAATGATCAATACAAAATTATCGGGACGCGGAGAACTGCTCAGGCGCTGGTTAAAGCAAGCCTACGCATGGAAAGGCTCTTACTCTGCTATCGCCCAGATCATGGGAGTCCATACTCACACCATTTCCCGCATCGTTCGGGATGTTGACGGCCAATATCAGTCAAACGGGTCGAAAGAGACGGTGCGCGCGTTTCAAGAGGGCTTCAATATTTCAGACGAAGAATATTTACTCGGCCCTGAGCGCTATAAAAAACCGGGCGCCGAACAGGCTTACTATTCAGACCGAATCACCCTGGCGTATCAATTGTCGAAATTAAAAGACAATCTGGGCGATATCCCTTCTTCTTTATTTGTCATCTCATTTCAACATTTAGACAACTTTTTTGACTTTTTTCTTATTATTGTAGACCTGCCTGACCGCGGCCTTGAGCATGGCGTTCAAGCCGTGATTAACAAATCCCGAAAACCTCATAGCGGCGACAAGGTTTTGGTCTGGCATTATGCATCCGATATGGAGGCCGCCTACGCGTCATTTGTGAAATGGGACGAATTTTGTCCACCGCCGAACTCAAAAGTTCTCGGCGTGTGCGTCAGTACGATCGGTTAACGGCGATTTTAGTTTGGGTTGTATGTCAGCGCAAAGACACGATTAAAGAAGTTAAATGTCCAGGATTGCCATAAAGGCTTCTTGGGGGATTTCGATATTTCCGACATTTTTAAGGCGGCGCTTGCCTTCGCGTTGTCTTTCAAGCAGTTTGCGTTTTCGAGAGATGTCGCCGCCATAACATTTCGCCAAAACGTTCTTGCGAAGCGCTTTTACGGTTTCGCGGGCAATGATACGCGATCCAACAGACGCCTGAATCGCCACGTCATATTGTTGCCGTGGCACCACCTGGCGAAGTTTCTCGGCTAGCAGTTTTCCTTTTTGATAGGCTTTTTCCTTGTGGACAATGACCGACAAGGCGTCAACCGGCTCTCCATTTAGAAGCATGTCTAATTTCACAAGTTCGCCGGCGCGATAGTCTAAAAGTTCATAATCAAACGAAGCGTACCCGCGTGAAATGGATTTTAGTTTGTCATAGAAGTCCATAATAACTTCTGAGAGGGGAAACTCATATTTCATCATGACGCGTTCAGGGCTGAGATACTCCATGCCTTTGTCGATGCCGCGGCGTTCCATGGCGAGTTTCATTATGCCGCCGACATAGTCGGTATGGGTAATGATCGTGCTGTTGATAAACGGTTCCTGGATAGTATCGATCTGGTTGGGATTCGGTAATTCGGACGGGTTTTCGACGATCAATTCATCGCCCGTGACGGTATACACTTTGTAGGAAACATTCGGCGCCGTTGTGATCAACGAGAGGTTAAACTCACGCTCCAAGCGCTCCTGGCTGACCTCCATGTGAAGCATCCCCAAAAAGCCGCAGCGAAAACCAAAGCCAAGCGCGACCGATGACTCTGGGTCAAAATGAAAGGCCGCGTCATTGAGGCGTAGTTTCTCAAGGCTTTTTCTGAGCTCTTCGTATTGTTCAGGGCTAACCGGGTACAGGCCGCAGAAGACCATGCTTTGCGGAGGGTGATAGCCCGGGAAGGGGTTATCTGACCGGTTGTCGGCATGGGTGAAGGTATCGCCGATATGAATGTCAGAGATGTCTTTTACGCCAGCGATGACATAGCCGACTTCGCCCGCTTCTAATTGTTCGACTTTTAATTTTTTGGGAGTAAAAACGCCTAACTCTTCAATTTCATAGATGTCGCCCTCGTTAATCATATACATCGGGTCGCCGACAGACAACACGCCATCCAACATCCTTACATACGCGATAGCGCCGCGATAGATGTCAAACATACTATCGAAGACCAGCGCCCTCGGCGCAACATCTGGCCTTCCCTTGGGGGGAGGAACCCGCTGGACAATGGCATCAAGGATGTCTTCAATGCCCTGCCCGGTCTTGGCGCTGCACAGGATGATTTCTTCCCGTTTGCTGCCGATGAGGTCGTGGACCTGGTTTGAGACCGATTCAATATCAGCGCTGGGCAGGTCGATTTTGTTCACCACGGGGATGATTTCGACATCCTGTTCAATCGCTTTGTAGAGGTTCGCCACGGTTTGGGCCTCCACGCCCTGGGCGGCGTCAACCACCAACAAAGCGCCTTCACAGGCCGCCAGCGCGCGCGAGACTTCGTAGGTAAAATCAACATGGCCTGGCGTATCAATTAGATTGAGTTGATATTCAATGCCGTCAGACGCCGTGTATAACACCCGGCAGGTTTGCGCTTTGATGGTAATGCCGCGTTCGCGTTCGAGGTCCATGCTGTCGAGATACTGCTCGCGCATCTCACGGACGCTGACAGCATGAGTTTTTTCGAGCAGGCGGTCTGCCAACGTGCTCTTGCCGTGGTCGATGTGGGCGATAATCGAAAAGTTTCGGATTCGGTCTTGTTTCATAGTCAGTTCAGGCAAGTAGTATATTTCACCGCCACAGAACAACAATGCTCACCATCAAGATTCTATCAATCTCTCTAAATCCATGAGAAAATTGGCTATTGAATTGTATCGAATGACTCTTGAGGCGGTATGGAAACGTAGAATGTTGATTGAGAGGCGTACTTTTGTCCAAACTTGCCTACTGGGCGTTGGCGCAGTTGGTAAAGCAAGCCCATCTGGCCCTTCCAGCCCGAAGTTTGAGTTTGGCCAGACGGGTATATGGTGTTCACTGCTTGGATTGGGCGCTGGAACCAATTGGTCTAGAGCGTTTGTCTAAAAAATGTGCGTAACGCGCGCCCGTATCCGCCGCGGCGGATAGCGATAGATAGAATTATTCTTCACTTTCGCTTGAAGATCAAGCAATGATCATCGTGACAGAAGAAGCGTATGCGGGTTCTAGCGGCCTTTGGCGATGCGCTCGACTTGTTCGAGGTATTTCTGAACATTCTCGCGCGGTTTAATCAGTTGCGCGCGGCGCAGCAGAGGCAGCGCTTCAGCATATTTGCCGCTGCCGACCAAGAGTTGAGCAAGACGAATTTTGGCGTCTGCTTCAAATTTTTCGATACTAGCGGCGCGTTCATAGTAGAATTGCGCTTTTTCCAGGTCGCCTTTGAGGCTGCTGTTTTGCCCCAACAAAATCAACGCTTCGCCGTCTAACGGATCAAGTTCGACGATCTGTTCAAGAACACGCACTTCTTCTTCTGCCGAGTCGTCAGCCACCGCCAGCCGGGCCTGAATTTTTAACAAGTCTTTTTTATCACTGTCTGCGGTCTGGTCGCCGTATAGGGTTTCAATTTTTTCGATCATCAACCGCGTTTCCGCCATTGCGCCGCGGGCGGAAAGTATCTTGGCGGAACGAATGGCGCGTTCGATATCGCCTTCAGGACTTTTTTCCATCGCGCGCATGTAGGTGAGGGCGGCGATTTCATACAATTCTTCATTGATGTATATATCGCCCAGCATATAGAGGCTCTCTACGGTTGATTTGCCCATACGGTCGACGATTTCAAACACTTCCGCCGCTTTGAGAGGCTGGCCCAATCCGATGTAGCCATTGGCCTGAAGCAGCCAAAAATCTGTACTGTCTGGATTGTCTTTAATGAGCATTTCGCACAACGCGACCGCTTCGGAAAAGCGCTGTTGTTTGAAGAAACTTCTCGTCAGCCCCATCTTCCAATCCATGGTTGTTGGGTCAAGCAAGATCGCCATTCGATAGGCCGACTCAGCGGCGAGAAAGTTTTCGACCGAAGAATACGCAAACCCTAACAGCCCATACGTGACCGAATCGCCGCCGCCTTGTTGGACGACGCTGGTCAACGCAGGCAGCGCTTTATCAAATTCTCTCTGGCGAATATAGATCAAGCCCAGGTTTTTCCATGCGCGGCGAAACTTGGGGTATTTTTCGACCGCTTTCTGATAGACCACAGCGGCTTCGTCTAGTTTTTCTTGTTGAAAGTAAATGTTAGCTAAGGTGAAATCAAACACCGCGCTTGAGGCGTCATTCTGTGACTGCTGCAGCAACGCCGCAGCGCCGTCCATGTCATCGGCGGAAATCAGTTCCATCACCTTCAACATTTGCTCGCGTTCATCGACGGTGACGCGCGGCTCAATCTCGGTTTCAGCGATGTAACTTTGAGCGAATTGTTGTTGAAACGCCTCACTGTTCCAGATATCGAGTTCAAATTTGCTCAACTCGGCAGGCTTCACTTTCGCCGCTGGCGAGCGGGTAGTTTGTGAATTCACGTCAACCGGGGCCGCCAAGAAAACCATCAAGGCAATTGCAAAAGTAAAATGAACTGTACGGCGTATTGATAAACTCAAGCGGTGGCTATACAAGGGACTTATCCTTTAGGGAATGTGATCGGGACGCGCATACGAAACCGCACCGGTTCGCCGTTGCGCTTTCCGGGTTCGAATTTCCATTTTTTCACTGCGTTTAAGGCAGGGTTTTCAAAGATTGGGTCCGTTGACTTTTGAACTTTTGGGCTATTGACCCGGCCTCGCTGGTCGACAATGAATAGAATGTAAACCGTGCCCGGCGCGCGCTTGCGCAGTTCTTTGGACAACACCGGGCTGGTCTGATAAATGACCCTGGGCCTTTGATCAAGATCAGACAGCGAAAACAACTTGTCAACATCTTTGCTATCCGAGACAACGGTATTGAGTTGGACCGCAAAGTCGCCGCCCAGAAACCCCTCGCTAAACCCTGGGTTTAACGCCAATTCTAACTGTGAAAGATCAAGCGGGGGCGCGTCTTCCATCAATTTAGGCGGTTCTTCTTCGGGCTCGGGTTCTTCTTCGGGTTCAGGCTCAGGAGGCGGGTCTGGCGCGTCTAACCGCGCGGTGTCAACCGCCTGAAGCATGGTATCAGTGTCGGGCGGCTTGCTGAGCGTCTGCATGACCGGCAACACCAGAAAAAACAACAGCGTCAAACTCAGTGCGCATATCAATACGATAACGCGGTGAATGATCTCGCGAATAAACCAATACGGGCTTGTCTTTTTGTGACGCATGTCTACTTAACGCTTACGTTTTTCTTGATGAGATACTGACTTTGACGGCGCCCGCGAGTTTGGCCTCGTCAATGATACGAACTAACAACCCCGACTGTGCTTCTTTGTCGGCTTGTATGATCACTGGCACGTCTTCTTTTTGCAACATTCGCTTCACCAATGGCTGTACGCCGCTGACGCCGATCTCGCGGCCTCCATACACAACTTCGCCTTTGCTGGTGAGGGCAATCAAGATACTGGTTTTCTCCAGGCGGACAGATGACGCGGCTTGAGGTTTATCGACTTCGACGCCGGTTTCTTCAACGAAGGTGGTCGTAACGATGAAGAAGATCAACAGAATGAATACACAGTCAATCAGTGGCGAAATATCGATTCCCGACTCGTTGTTTTCGTCTGAATGTAATTGATTAAAACGGCCCATAGTATCCTCGTATTACACACACTGGCTTTTTAATTTTCGATAGAGATTTTGGGTGCAAACTGTCTCTAGCCTGGCGAGAAACGTCTTGTATTGCTCTAATTTTCGTGACATCTGGTAATGCATAAACAGGCCGGGAATCGCGATCACCAGCCCTGTTTCAGTTGTAATCAGCGCTTCAGAAATTCCCGACGCGACCAGTTCCATGGTTTTATCGCCGCCCGCGCCTGACGCCAGCGCCGCGAAAGTGGCCAACATCCCTGTTACCGTGCCAAGCAGGCCCAGCAACGGCGCCGCGCTGACGCAGATTTTCATGACCTTAAGGTCGCGCTCAAAGGGAGATATCTCTGTCGCCCGTAGTTCTTCAAAATAAACCGATGTATCTTTGAGCGATGCGCCGCCAGTGACAAAGTCTAACATCTCGCCGATGGGGCCTCTGCGTTCATTGGGGTTATCGATCCATCGGCGCCAGGTCTTTTCGCGAATGAAGGTAAATCCCTTACCTGATAACCTCAGGTATACATGAACGCCCATCGAAAACATAAACAGTGCAATCGTCGCAATCGCAATCATCGCCCATCCGCCGGAAAGCCAAATTTCAAGCGCCTGCTCCCATAGGGTAGAGAGTTTTGTTTCAACGCCAGTGAGTTCATCGAATACGAATATATCCATCATTTGCGGGCGCCGTTTTCTCTTCGGGTTACGCAGCCTACGGGTTGGTCATCGTGGTCTAACACCGGCAGACTGACCATATCGTGTTTCAACAATAAGTCTTGAACTTCAGCGGAATGAGTGTCCACTCGAACGAACAAAGGCTTTTTGTCAGCAATCGATTCAACGTCGGTGTGTTCGGGCCTCGTCAAAAGATGGCGGATGTGAACATGGCCGATGTACTTGCCTTGTTCGTCAACGACAAAGACAGAATCGATATCTTCATCAATCTCTGAAGACCGAATCATTCCGATGGTTTCAGCGACGGTCGAGGTCTTGCCGACTCGCACCACGTTTGGATTCATCAAATCTTTTGCGAACGAAGAACGCACGTCAGTACTCGGTCTGTTTTCTGGAGCAATACTGGGCAGCAACTCGCTGGTTCGTCCCGCGCTGATTTGTTGTAGTTGGTCTTTGACTTCGCTTTCGGTGTAGGGCGTCTTGCCAATCTGGTTGACCAAGGCGATTGCGGCTTTTTCCATCTTATTGATGATGCCTTTTGCCTTACGGTATAGAAACGCATGAATTAATAGTGACGGAATTGCAACGATCAAACCAAATTCGGTGGTGATCAGCGCTTCAGAGATGCCGCCTGACAGAGTTTTGACGTCTCCTGACCCGAATACTGTAATCAACTTAAAGGTATTGATAATCCCCGTGACCGTACCCAAAAGCCCAAGCAAAGGAGCGGACGCCGCGCTAATGGCGATAAACGGCAAGAAGCGCTCTAACCTCAGGCGCGTATCGAGAACTTTTTCATACATCATTTCTTCGACCAATTCACGAGGCTCTTTGATATGGTCGAGGCCAGCGGTCAACATGCGGCCCACCGGGCCGCCCATCGCTTTGGCTTTTTGTTTGGCGAGAGTAACGTCATGGGTCTCAACCGCTTCAAGTAACAGTCTGATTTTCTTCTGCGACGGTGTCCGAACGAATGCCATGCCCAGCCACTTGAACAGCGCAACCAACAAAGCGGCGGTCGCCATCGCAAAGATGGGGTACATGACCACGCCGCCTTTTTCGACGTGTTCTACGAAGGTTTCTTGGGTCTCTTCAATCTTATGGGCGCTGCCTAAGGTTGGATCAAACAAAAATACGCCTGACGATTCGGTGAAGAAATTTTCAGCAGCCAGCGTGTCTTCAGGAGAATTAAACTCCATCACAGTTGGTTCAAGCGAACCAAGGCGCTGTTCCGCAGTACCGATATTCAAGCCATCATTTGAACGAAACATCGCAGCAGGGCCGACCAACACAAAGGTTCCGGGTTTTACCAATCCATCCGAGTTAACAGCCATGCCGGTAAACTGGGAGCCGCCAAGCGCCTCATGAAGCCGCTCAAGCGATGTTTCGACCAACTTTGCCTGGGCCTGATACACTTGTTGTTGGCTGAGGCCGCTGTTGTCTAAGGCCAGTTTGGCTTCTTCGAGCGGTTCGCGATAGCGTTGAATCTCTGAAATGTGTAAGCGCGATTCAAAGTTGCGAATATACTCGCTCAATAAGTTTGAGAGATAGGTCGATTCTTCCTTGCGCGATTGAATTTCAGTACGCAGGTTGCTCAAGTCGAGTGTGCGGCTATCCAACAAACGGGTCACATTTTGATATTCGACGCGAACTTCAGCCAACTTGCTTTCGAGCTGATTTAACTTACGGCTGAGTGGAATTTTTTCTACGGCCACTTGTTCGCGCAGTTGGTTGAGTTCGGCGACGCTGGCTTCGAGTTGTTGCCGGATCGAACCAGAGGCCTGGTCAAACGCTCCTGTGAGTTCTTCTTGAGCGATAGGCGCAAATGGAGACAGGACGAGCAACAGTGTTAGGACAACGAGTTTGATCTTCATGATCGTTTATCTCTACTTGGTTATTTGATTTCAATTGGTAATTGAACGAATGACGCAACGCTCTCATTGTTTAGAATGGCGATGGCTTCCGCGATTTCAGCAGCGGATTCATTGGCTGCAGCCCATACCCAACGCTGATTGTCTGGGTAGCCGATTCCAGAAATGGTTCCCTTGGCGCCAGAGTAGAACGACTGGCCGATGCCTAAATACAACGCAGTTACTTCGGCGGTCGAACCGCCTTCGAGCGAGCGAATTTCACTGGTCACTGTGATGTCGCCGTTGAATTTATCGACTTCGTTAAGTATACCAATCACGTTTTGAAAGCGCGCAGCCGTCGACAATTTTGTCTCTTCGCCCTCTTTGGGCAGTTGTTGGCTGAGTGGTTTGATTCGGTCGCGAATTGGGTCTGGCAGGCGAACGATCAATTCATGCGTCCGTTTTTCTAACCCAACTAGCGTTGTCGCCAGCGATGATGACGCCTCAACCAGTTTGTCTTTTTCTTCAATCATCTCGCCGCGCTTGATGTCTGCTTCGGCGATGCTATTTTCTGCGTCAGTGATTTTTTCACGAAGCGTGTCAATCTCACTTTGAACCAAATCGATGCGTTCATTCAACATCTCTTTGGCCAACGTCAAATCGCGTTTCTCTTGTGAGATGATGCGTTGGGTTTCAATCCATTTCTCTAACGCTGTTCGCGTTTCTTCAATCTTGGCGCCTGTGTCATTCGCCGAAATGGTGATGGCGGCGGCAAACGATAAGCCGCAAAAAACCAAAACAGATAAAACGGTGCAGCGTATATGGCAAAGCCAATTCACCGTGTTCAACATGTGCGTTGTCTGGAATTTACTCTTCATTTCTTTATCTTCCTTCTCGGCTTTCGTCTGGCGAACCAAGGGTAAATTACTACACTCAATCAATATCTGTTGTTGATGAATTTATCATTAGCCAAACAAGTTAGGGTATTGCCCAATTGTTAGAAATTCATTAAAAACCTAACATTCGCGGCTAGAATGACGCGTTGATGCTCAACGAAAAGTCTAATCCTTTGTGATATGACGTTTTTCTCACGTCTTTCTCGATAAAGTCTGATCGATACACTGATTCAATCGCCGGGTCAGTCAGGTTTTTCGCTTGAAACTTCAATGACCAGTTTTCGCCCAAACTTTGTGTGATGCTCAGGTTGAGCGTTCCAAATTCTGTCTCATATATATCGGGAATTAAATTGCCGTTCGATTGTCCTGCGCCAGCGACCAAGGTGTCTCCACGGACTGTATAGAACAGACCAAGTTGAGTATTGGTTTGGTCAAAGTCGTAGGTCAAAAAAATGTTATACAAATGTTCTGGCGCATTGGTCATATCGCGCGTCGAGCGAGGCGCGTCAATGTTTGGTTGATCAAAAATGACCGCTTCTTCTTCGGGCAAGGTCACTTCTGAGAAAATAAACGTCGCGTTGGCGCCAATCGTCAGGCCGTTCATTTTTTCAAAGAAATACCCGAGGTCTTGTCTCACTTCTAGTTCAAACCCATCCAGGGTTCCTTCTGGATAATTGGTCGGCGTGGTAAAGGTGAAACCGACATTGCGTTGGACATACTCAATCGGGTCTTTGAAGTCTTTGTAGAAGTAAGACGCTGAGATCAGCCCGCCCTCATAGGGCGTATAATCCGCGCGGATATCAAAGTTTTGCAATGAACTCATCCGTAGGCCAGGGTTGCCGATAAACACATCGCCGCCGAGAAACTCTTGTTGTTGGATGGGCGAGAGTTCCTTAAACGTCTGGCGGGCGACTGTCTTGCTGTAAGAACCGCGAAGCGTTACCTGTTCGATCGGCGAGTAAACAAAACCGATAGCGGGCAGAACATCTTCTTGTTCAAAACTGACGTCCGCGTCTCCCGGGTTGAGTTTGACTTCACCGCCGGAGTTGGGGGGAATCCAGTTGACGTCGCTTTCAGGATCGTTGACTATGCTTAAATCCGTCTTTTCATAGCGCGCGCCGCCGATGAGGTTGAACTTAGAAGTTAATGGAACATCGGCCATTGAATACCAGGCGAATATCTCTTGTTCGCCAAAGTAATTCACGTCAATGTTGCCCGGAGTGATAGGGTGGTTTTCGTTTGGGAACTCAGCGCTCCAACGATCATCATAGGGGCCAAAGTATTGTGAGGTGTTATCATTAAAATTACTAAACGACTCTTGAAAGTATTCACGCTCAACCATGTCATGAAACATGCCAAACTTGACATAGCCTTCGTCGCCGCTCCATTGTTCAAACGGTAATTTCATATTTAGAAAGTATTGGTTGCTTTCTTCTGTGATGTCTTTCCAAATTCGTTGAAAGTTGCCCAGGGTGAAGTTCGCCGCGGGTTTGAATGGACGATGGACTTCAGGATTTGTCGAAGGAGGAACGAAAGGCGGGAATCCGGGATTAAATGAATTCGCCCACCATGTCGTACCAAACTGGCGTTTGTCGGGTTGGTATAAGTTCGCCGAACTATGAGAGACGCCCCAGTCAAAGACGGGATTCAGCGTTTTGAGGGTTTTGCCCAGTTCTAGGCTTGGATCAGGCAGAGTATGTTCGCCTTTTAATTGAAATGTTTTTGTTGTGCGCTCGGTATATTGAAGCGTCTCTGTCCGCAAGAATGGCGCGGAGTCGCGCTGCCGGTTTCCTTCGCTTAGTGGATCGTCGACATCGTGCTCAGGAAAATAAAAGAACTTCCCGCGTGTGTCTTCAGCGAGCGTGGCTTTGTCATCAGCGACGCGGGTGTACATCGTCAGCAGCGTCAACGCATGGTTGTCGATCTCAGCGCCAAACACGCCCAGCCCGCCCCATTTGACTTCTTCGACGCCTTGGGTGACATCGAAGAGTTGGGTCTTAAAATCATCTTGTTGGGGCGAACCTTGAACAAACTGCGGCGTCATCGGGTCGCCCGGGTTCTCGACCCAATATTTGTCATCGATTCCATCATCAAACGAGCTACTGTCGCGTTCATAAAAAAAACTGCCAAAGGCGCCGAGTTTCAGGCCATTATCAAATTCGTGTTTGCCGCCCGCCGCCAGCGACCATTTCATGTCCTGCGGCGGGTCTTGTTCTGACACTCCAACCGCGCCGGTCCAATTCGTGCCAAAATTTTCTGTTTGAATATTTCGACCGTCTTCGATGCCCCAGGTATTCACGCCGCCGCCGTCATATAGCAGAAAATCGTCATTGCCGACGACCTGGCTGTTAAACCCAAGTTGGGTGCTGAATTTTAGAACGGTCTCTTCAGGGATGGTCTTCAACACAACATTCACCGCGCCGCCTGAGGCGTCTCCCTGTTGATCGGGCGTAAAGGTCTTACTGACCTGGATGCTTTCAATAGCGGTGGATGGAAACTGATCGAGTTGAACCGCGCGCTTGTCTTCATCCGCGGTTGGCAGCCTGACGCCATTCATTTGAGAATTGACATAGCGGTCAGGCAGGCCGCGAATGATAGCAAATTTGCCGTCTTGGACGGCGGCGCCGGCGACAAGCGTCAATGCAGCGGCGGCGTCGCTGGCGCCCGCCTGGCTCATCAGTTCAGAGCTGATTGAGTCCATCAGCGCCGGGCTTTCCATTCGCAACTCAAGCAGGGCGATTTCCGTCCCAGAACCAAATTGAATGTCCTGGACGATAAATTCTTCCATGTCGACAAATTCGCCTGCCAGCCAGATGTTCACTTCGGTAAGTTGTCCGGGCGATACCACCACATTGGCTTTGACCTGTCGCGTGTAGCCTTGTTTAGAAAACACAAGCGTATAGGTCCCGGGAGCGACCTGATTAATGACGTAGTTGCCTTGGTCAGACGACTCAACCGTCATTCCCGTTTCTGCGATCATTACCTGGGCGGCGGCGAGTGACGCGTCGAAATCCTGGTCATAAATAATTCCACGAATGCTGCCCGCTTGAGAGTAGGCAAGCGGAACAGAGAAAGTTGTGCATGTAAGATAAAAAAAACCGAGGTTGACAAGGCGCCTTACCATGGTTGACCCAGGTGTTTATAAATCTGTTTTATGCGCTGCCAGAGTTCATCATCCGGTTCAAATGAATGCAACGCCATTGAAACGCAAGTTGATATTAAATCTTCTGCGCGAGGCCTGGAGTTTGGGTTTTCAACGCTTTCGTCCAGAGCGGTTTGATACATTTGATTGGCTGCGAGTTTGTCACCCATCGCGTGATACGCCTCAGCGAGCGGCCGCAACGCGCCAGCGCGCCATATATTGACGATGGATTCACGATTGTCTTTATAATTTAATTTCAGTTGGTCTGCGTCAGCTTTTGCTTTGACCGTATCGCCCGCCCGATGGCGTAGACGGGCCAACTGGGCGGCGGCGGGAATTTGATGTTCTTGAGGCCAGTGTTGAGAAGATAGAGCCTGACTGGCGCGATTGATATGGCGTATGGCGTTTTCATAATCAGCATGCTCAATCGCTATTTCTGCTAGTTGTTCTAATAATTGAATGCGGATTAGTTGAGGCATGACAGACCAAGAGTCTACGATTTTTTTGTATATCAATTCCCGCTTGGTTTCGTCGTTATAAAAGCATTTGAATAATTCTTTATACGCGAAAAGCGAGTTTTTGACTAAATCGAATATGCCCATTGAAATCTGTTGATCTAAAGCAGCGACCGTTTCATCAAATGTATCGTTGTCACATAAAGAGGCTTGCGCGCCGATGACTTTACCCGACTCTGAGTCATCCACATCCTGGTTGAATTGCTGCGCCTTTTCATTCTCACCAAGCAGGGTGTACGCCTTGGCGATTTTGACGCGAATTCGGTCTCGCCGCCAATCTTCGGTTTGGCTAGAAATCGTTTTAGCAAGCGGCAACAAACCTAATCCCGCTTGATTATCGCCATTGTTAATACAATAAATCGCTAGGTCTGCGTAACACGCGCCTTCACGCCAATTCTCGATTTGTGGAATAAGCCCTAACGCTTTGTTGGGCAGACCAAGTTCGAGGCAAGCCAGTATGACTTCTTCTTGTTTTCGTGACCGATCTTTGATGTGAGGCTTCAAAGGAATCAGCGAGGCGGTTTCAAAAGCCAAGTCAAGCAACTGATGTTGATGATAATCAATCGAGGAATCTGTTAGAGACAGTTTGATATCAGTCGCGAACGAAAACTGCACACTGAATACTGCAACAACCGCTGTAATTATAACAAACGCTCGAACCATAGTTTGAGAAAAAGAAAACATAGTTATCGTTCATCGAATGAAGCAATTGGAGGGTTTGGTCCATTCGGGTTTTATTTTTTTTCGCCTACACACAATCGAGTACTGATAGCGGAGATAAACTCCACTATCAGTACTCTCATTCAATTCAAAGAGACTGAAGGATTACTCAAAGTGATGCCAAGTGTCGTTTTCAACCGCGCTTGATTTAGCAGTCATGCCATATGCATCGGCTGCGGTCCAACCCGTCAACCAATTTACGCCAGGAGCAAAGGCGCCGCGATAATTCGCCGGTGTGAAGAAACCGTCATTGGGGGCCGCCGCCACGCTGGACAATGCGTCGTTTTGAGGCATCGGATTTAAGAAGGTCACTCGAAGCATGGTCTTTCCACCCTTGGTGACAGGATCAGCGCGCTGAATTTCTGTAATCGGGCTGCTGTCAGCAGTAACATTGTTGTTGGCCGCATCGCGAACACCTAATGCATCGGCGTCAGTGTATGCATCTGGATGTAAGTTGTTAAAAAAGACACTGTCCTTGATTTCAGCCAGTTTCCCAGAGGTTTGGACGGTGTACATGACCGCGGGGTCATTAAACGCGCCAGGGGTGAATGACCCTTGGTTCACAGGTGAAATAAAGGTGTAATCTGTTTGAAAAACTTCCTCAAAAGTCAATGTGCCGTTGTGACCATAGCCCGAAGCGCCATCGCCATCATCGCCGTCAGGACGAACTAACTTTTCGCCCAGTTCCATAAAGATGCAGTTACGATATTGAACGCGAGCGCCGTCGCGCCAAGTCGTACCGCCATCGCCGTCAATGGGTTGTCCAACGACGGTGAAATTATAAAACAATGTAGTGGTAACAGGTTGTGCGTCAGAATCTTCGGCGCCGTCAGTTTCGAAGCAGTTGTCGCCAACACCTGAGCCTTGGCTCGCGTCAGCGCTGTAGCCTTGAACGATCAAGCCAAACTGAGCCTTGCCGCGCCAGCCTTGGTCAATATCAAAACTATCATCGCCTACATTCCAGATGTTGACATATTTGAGGCTAACTGTACCGCCCCAAATTTCGATGCCGTCATCCACACCATTGATGACTTCGATGTGGTGAATGTCTGTTTCACGACCTACGCCGCCTAGAGCCAACCCATTTAACTCATTGCCAAGACCAATCACCTTTCCGCCATACCGAATAGAAAGGTAACTGATAGAACCGCTATCGTCATCATCGTTGTTTCCACCATATAACACTCTAGGATCACCAGGAAATTCCGCGACTAATCCTTCAAGTTGTTTACGGTTTATGCCATCGGGGACTTTTGTGTTTAATCGGTTTGTTACACTGCCACCAGGTTGGCCATCATCATCAAAACTAATCGTAATGGGATCACCTTTAAAATGTGAACCAGAAATTAACCCATTTCCCATAATGGCCAAATTTCCCCATTCGTTAGAGCCTTCACGCCATTCACCTGTTTTCGGGTTTTTTCCGGTAGGATGAGAAGGCATATCGTCCCAAGTTTCCACATCAGAACTTGACGTCATAATGACCGGATTGGCCTTGGTGCCATTCACGAAAATTTTGGCGCCGGGAGACACAGCTAAACTACCACCTACGCCTGTATCGCTCGCGATAATCGTACCCGGTTCAATTGTCAAAGACGCTCCAGGTAAAACGTTGATTTGCTGTTGCAGGTTGTACACATTGTCTGAAGTCCATGTAGTTGAGACTTCAATATCACCCGTGACAATAACTTCCGCTGCATTTACAGCGCCCACAAACACAACACACATCAATACAGACAGAGAGAACAACAATTTCATTTTTTTCATTTCCCGCTCCAATATATAGTTTTTTTATGACAAAGGAAAATGTAGGGGAATACTATTAGGATTATGTTAGGCTTGTATTAGAATTAGGTTCTAACTTTAAGCTTGGAATTTTAAAATTATATTTCTCAATATATTAGAAGTTTATTCAAAAGGTCAAGTTGAACAATTTTGTTGTCTAGACGCATGTTGAATATTACTAATATTATAATGAAAATAGGTATAAACAACATGCGCTAATCCATTAAAAAATTTGAATTAATCATGAATTGTTCGTTTCGCAGGCCAATATAGTTCGCCACATAGACCAAAAGATTTGTATAGACCCCACTTGATCGCGGTATTATTTCGGCTCAACCGGGATTTGGATACGTTCTCTCAAATTGAATTAAAATTTCCAGACACGATCTCA
>CAZKYC010000099.1:0-15497 GCA_964556895.1 uncultured bacterium
AGCTGTTTAGCCCCCCTTTTTAAGGGGGGACGGCGCGTCAGCGCCTAGGGGGATCTGGTTCTTTTGCCAAAATCAAGATTCCGCCACGGCGGACTCTCCCAGAGGGAGAGGGAGCAGGGTCTCGCTCAACCATGGTAGGGCGGGTGCAGCCCGCTTTTGTCTTGAACCTATTACCGTTAATCTTTAATCATTATTTATTTGTATTTAGCGCTGAGCCGTTCCGGCGCGCTGACACTCTGCTTACAACCATGGTAGGGAGGGCGCAGCCCGCTGCGCCCCTACTATTCGTCGCTCAGCTGTTTAGCCCCCCTTTTTAAGGGGGGACGGTGCGTCAGCGCCTGGGGGGATCTGGTTCTTTTGCCAAAATCAAGATTCCGCCACGGCGGACATCAGAGAGCAATAACTCGCAAAGGTAAGACCCCGCGAGTTATGTCATATGTGAAATGGGAAAGAGTAAAATAAAAAACGTGGCTTGAGAGGGATTTGAACCCCCGACACAAGGATTTTCAATCCTCTGCTCTACCAACTGAGCTACCAAGCCGCGTCTTGTTATCGGGTATTTTGTATTGGGTGAAACGGGCGGTCACGCGCCTTGTTTCTAACACCGCCAGATACGATAGCAGTCTTCTCTGATTCGCCAAGCCCTTCGCATCGTTATCATTACAGCCCGCCGCCCCAGCGCTCAACCTGTCAACATTTTGGGCGATAACGGGTAGAATACCCCCACAAGGAGCGAACCGTGGCCAGCGACCAGGCGATCAAAAAAATGATTAACGCGATTATGGACCGGCGCAAACAACTGGGCCTGCTTGATTGGGGCATTGTGACGCCCGAAGAAGTCATCGACCGCATCAACAACCCTAAGCCGCCGCCGCCTGACGCCCCAAACCTTGCCGGAGAACGCTCATCGAACCACAATACCCGCTTAGACGATTCTCCAGAGGCCGACTGCGAAGATCCAAAACCAATACCGATAAGGAAACCCCGCGATGCAAATCGCCGTTAACGCCGCCGTCATTGTGATCGGACTCATCGCAGTGGCCTATGCGTTTCATTCAGACCGCATTCGTTACAATATTCTCGACCACTTGCCCGGACCATTGGGCGAACGCAAGGTGGTTTTTGCGATAGGCTTCGCCATTGTGTTGGCGGGCTTTGGCCTCGCCTACGCCGCCGCGCCCTTTCACGAATTCGCCTGCCTGATCGGCGGATGGTTGATGCTGCTGGGGTCCGCCGAATGGTTTAACCTGCGCATTGTTCGTAAACTGTTCGCCCCGGTCGAAACCAAAGTGATCCGCATCACCATGTTTTCGGGCATCATTCTCGCAATTTTAAGCACAGGGTGGTTGTTGTTTCCGCCAGCCTTTTCACCGGGCGGGTTTTTAATGGGCGTATCGGTCACCATCATGGCCGGGCGCCTGTGGTGGAACGAAGACCTCGGCTATCTCACCCACACCGCCAAACACAGCAAGCGCGACTACTTTTAGTTTTCGTATCGGGTGCAGTTCCCCAAAACCATCTAGTTTTCAATCAATCCTCTCCCAACCTCCCCAAAACTTTGGGAGAGATTAGGGAGTTGGTGATTGTGGTTTATCCTGATTGTGTGATTTCTCAATTGGCCCGTTTATGCATCGCTGCGACCTGCGGCGAAAAACTTTTCAGATAGTAATCATAAAAATAATATACAATACCCTATTCAATTAGTTGGAGGTTTCTGTTAAAGTAATTCAATGCTTCGTGGTAGTATGAATACTGTTTTGGCATCAATGATCCATCGATTTAATACTCAGCCGTTTTAGCAACGCCTCGGTAAATAGATTGCAACTTTGTCTGTCAGAATGAACAAAGCAACGTCATTTGATACGGCGCTTCATATCGAACACCAGGCGCGATACCGCCTACTCGCTGAAAACGTCAACGAAATGGTATCGCGGCATGACGCCGCAGGCGTGTACCTCGACGTCTCACCCTCCTGCAAGAACCTCTTTGGTTATTCCCCCGATGAGTTAATTGGCCGCAATGGATATGAGTTCATCCACCCCGACGATATTGAAGACGTCGGCCAAGTCCACGAACGGCTGTTATCTGAAAACACGGTTTTCACCCTTGAATACCGCATCATCAAAAAAAACGGCTCGGTTGCGTGGCTAGAAACCTCTACCCGGACGGTCAATGACCCCATTGAAGGCGGGGTGCTTGAGATCATCTGCCTGATGCGCGATGTGACCGAACGCAAGCAGATCGAAATCGCACTGCGCGAGAGCCAGGAGAATTTTGCGGCGATTTTTAATACCATCCAATGCGGCGTCGCGTTGGTCAACGCCAAAGGCCAGTTTGTCAAAGTCAATAAACAACTGGCCGACATGCTCAGGTATACGCCTGAAGATTTACTCAAACTCAACCACGAAGATATCGCCTACCCAACCGACTGGAAACATAACCTGTCGCTGTTTCGCCGCCTGCAGGATGGAGAAGTTCCTTCGTTTCGCACCGAACAGCGATATACCCGCAGGAATGGAGGGGTTTTCTGGGGCGATTTGTCGGTCACGCCGATTCGATCCAGTAAAGACAACCAAATCACTTATGTAGAAATGGTTGTTGATATTAGTGAGCGAAAACGAAATGAATATGAACTGAAATGGGAATCGACCCTAAACGCATCTCTCGCCCGCTTGTCAAAAGCCATGATTTCACAAAGTGCGTCCATCCACTCCATCGCCAGCCAGGTTTTAGATGAAGCGAAATTGTTGACGGGCGGCGACTATGGATTTGTAGCGGAGATTGACCCAATAACCAAATCGCTGGTAAGCCACACTCTGTCAGACATGATGGCTGATGGTTCTTGTGAGATGAGCGAAGACAGCCAAACCATTGAGTTCCCCATCGGGCCTGAAGGGCGCTACCCGGCCCTCTGGGGCCATGCCTTAAACACGCGAAAGCCGTTCTACACCAATGATGCGGCCGGCCATGAAGACAGCCAAGGCTTGCCCGAAGGCCACATTACCTTCAAAACATTTCTGGCGGCGCCGGTAATTTTTGGCGAAAAACTATTTGGGCTCATCGCATTGGCCAACCACGCCAGAAGCTTTGATCCACGCCACCTGGAAGCAGTCGTCAGGCTAGCCGACCTATACGCTCTCGCGGTAAAACGCAAACGGGACGAACGCGAACGCCAGCGCCTGGAAGAACAGTTGCGCCAAACACAAAAGATAGAAAGCCTGGGCGTTTTGTCTGAAGGGGTCGCCCACGATTTTAACAACTTGTTGATGGTCATCTTGGGCAATACCGAGTTGATGCTGTATACAGCGAAAGACAACTCGCCCAATAAAGAAAGCCTTCAACTGATTCAAAACGCCGCGCTGAAAGGCGCCGACCTGACCAAACAAATGATGGCCTATTCAGGCGGGTTTTTGATTGCCGAACAAGAAATTGACATCAACCACCTTGTTCGCGAAATCGTCCCGATCATCGAATTGACCGTTGGCAACACAATTGATTTGACCATCAACCTGGCGCCAAGCCTTCAACCGATTCATGGCGAAATGGGCAAACTGCGCCAAGCGATTATGAACCTGGTCAACAACGCCGCCGAAGCGGTCGGCGACAACGAGGGCGCCATACAGATCACGACGGGCGCGTGTGAAATCACACCGAGTGTATATATTGAAAACTTTATCGATCCACAACAGGCTGACAAGCAGGCCGTATTTTTTGAAATCAGCGATGACGGTTGTGGTATCGAAGCGGGCGCGTTTTCTAAATTGTTTGACCCGTTCTATTCAACAAAGTTTGTCGGGCGCGGATTGGGGCTGGCGGCCCTGGTAGGCATTGTGAAATTGCATCACGGCGCCATTCAGGTAGAAAGCAAACCACAACAAGGCTCTACGTTCCGGTTGGTTTTTCCGGTCTCATCAGCCTAATTATCAAGGCTTGGTCACCCTCGTCGGTTCCTTCACCGTGTAGGAGGATTGAAATTCGACATACTGCCCTTCTTCTCCGAAATCCGATTCCCGCTTATGATTCGTGTTTATGAATGATCAAACAAACAATTCAGACCCAATGAACGAACCAGCCGAGCCGACGCGCCTGCCTGTCGATATCCCCAGTTATACCGGGCCGCTTGACCTGTTGGTCCATCTTATTTCAAAACATGAGCTGGATATTACAACGATTACTATCGGCGATATAACTGAAGCCTATCTCGCCAAAGTCAGAGAATTAGACGAAGCCGACCTCGAAGCAGGCGGCGAGTATCTCGTTTTGGGAGCGACCCTGGTCCGCTATAAGTCGCGCGCGCTTCTGCCCAAAGAAGAAGTCGAACTTGAAGAAGAAGAAATCGACGACCAGATTCTCGAACAGCGGCGGCTTGAATATGAGCGTTTTCGCGCCCTAGCCGATGACTTAAAACAACGCGAAGAAACCACCGCCTCGTTAATCGCTCGGGTCGGCCCCTCGCCCGAATCGCCGATCGAAGTGGTCGAATTCTCTGAAGTCAGCGTTTACGACCTCCACCAGACTTTCAGCAGGATCATCCAAGAGATTGGCGCCGCACAATCGCGCGTGGTTGAAGGTGAATCATACTCAGTCGATGAAAAGATGCTTGAGATCGAGGCCTTGCTGGCCCTCAACCAACGCTTGGTCTTGAGCGACTATCTTAGAACGCTTCAATCAAAACTAGAAATTATTGTTGTCTTTCTCGCCTTGTTAGAACTCATTCGGCTCAAAGAAGTCAATGCCAAACAAGACTCGTCCCACGCCGAGATTCTCCTTGAAAAAGGCGAGAAATATGTCAACTCCTCTGATACCCAAGAAGAACAACCTGAGGGCTTGAGTTCGAATGACCAACAAGACGACCAACTACATAAAACCCATCCAGAACAAGGAACAGAGCATGGAACTGGATAAAGACCAGTTAGCGGGAATTCTCGAAGCGCTGATTTTTGTTTCAGGCGACCCGATTCCAATCAAACGGTTGGGTGAAAGCCTCGACCTGCCTGACGCGCGCATCCAAGAAGGGCTAGAACACCTCAACGAACGGCTGCTTGAAAAAGGCTCCGGCATTCAGTTGATGGAAATCGGGGGCGGATTTCAGTTGCGCACCCGCCCCATCTATAGCACTTACGTGAATGCGTATTTAGAACGCAAGCGCACCTTTACCCTAAGCGGCGCCGCCTTAGAAACACTGGCGATTGTCGCCTACAAACAGCCGATCACACGCGCTGAGATCGAAGCGATCCGCGGGGTCGGCGCCGACGGCGTGTTGAAATCGTTGTTAGACAAACGCTTCTTAAAAATCACGGGCGTGCGTGAAGCGCCGGGACGCCCCAACCTGTATGGAACCACAAAGCACTTCTTAGAACATTTCGGCATTAATTCGATCAAAGACTTGCCGCCGATTGAAGAGTTAAAAAAAACCTTCTCAAGCGGTTCCGCCGCTGAAGATCAGACTGAGGCTCCCAAACCAGACGATGTCGAGACCCAACCAGCCGAAACGCAGCCCGAAGCCCAAGCCGCGACCGAACAACCAGCCGGCCAACATCCATCAGCAGACGAAGAGCCAACAGACCGTCCGGCTGAATAAACTGCTCGCGGGGCGCGGCCTGTGCTCGCGCCGCGAGGCCGACCGCTGGATCGAACAAGGCCGCGTCTCAATCGACGGCATGGTCTGTAAAGAGTTGGGCGTCGCTGTTGATCCCGAAGTTCAACAAATCAAAGTTGACGGCAATCCCCTGCCCCACCAGCCTGACTTCTTCTACATCGCCCTTAACAAACCCAAGGGAGTCGTCACCACCCGCCGCGACCCTCAAGGGCGAAACACCGTGATGAAACTATTGCCAAACGATGCGGTCAAGGCAGGCGTGTTTCCGGTGGGCCGGCTCGACGCTGACTCGGAAGGGCTATTGATAGTAACCAACCACGGCGACTGGAGCCAGCGCCTTCTACATCCTTCAGGCGAAGTGTGGAAAGAATACCGGGTGGAAACCGTAGAGAAACCGACCCAACATCAAATATTTCGCTTGAGAAAAGGCGTCTCAATTGAAGGGCGCCCTACACTCGAAGCGAAGGTCAAATTATTGAATGACACTGAGGGCTTTTATATTTCCATCCATGAAGGCAGAAACCGCCAAATTCGTAAAATGTGTAAAGCCATTCGGCTAGAGATCGCCCGCTTGGAACGCATTCGAATCGGCCAAATTGAGTTGGGGGATTTACCCTCAGGCCATTGGAGACCCTTGAATAAACGGGAAATTGAATCTATCTCTCTATATGCGTGATGAGGACTTCTAGGCCGCTTCCCTGGCAAGAAACATCCTAACTCACTCAAATCATAATACTTGCTTCGCCTCAGTCAAAAACGGGTCTCATCGATTTGTGGGGCATTTTTGATGAAATGGATTCTCTCTTGAGAAAATCCTACTACACTGTGGGCGTTTTGGCTGAATAACTTGGAGGACAGAACGTGGCAAAATCACTGGTTATTGTTGAATCGCCCGCCAAGGCGAAAACGATTAATAAATTTCTCGGCTCAGATTTTGAAGTCGCAGCCTCGATGGGCCATGTGCGCGACCTTCCCATCAAAGAATTGGGCGTCGATGTGGATAATCAATTTGCTCCAACCTATGTCACAACCGGCCAAGACAAAACCGTAAAAAAACTAACCAAGTTGGCGGAAAAAAGCGAAGCCATCTTTCTCGCGCCCGACCCCGACCGCGAAGGCGAAGCCATCTCGTGGCACTTGGTTGAACTATTGCGCAAAGCCGCGAGTGGAAAGTCCTTTCATCGCATTACCTTCAACGAAATTACCAAGAAAGCGATCCAAGAAGCGATCAATCACCCCAGCGAGATCAATATGGAACGCGTCAACGCCCAACAAGCGCGGCGCATCCTAGACCGTCTGGTGGGATACAAAATCAGCCCCATGCTGACTCGCATGGTGGCGCGAAATAAAAGTTCGCTGAGCGCAGGGCGCGTACAGTCAGTCGCGCTTCGTTTAATCTGCGAACGCGAAGTTGAAATCCGCGCCTTCAAGCCTGTTGAATATTGGACCATTCACGGCGAATTTATCAACAAACAACGCCGTAAACTTAAAGCGGAACTCTTTAAAGTCGACGAATTAAAAGTCACACACCTGGGTGAAGACGACGAAAAAGTCGAAAAGAAAAACCTCCATATCCAGTCAGAAGACCAAGCCAAAGCGCTTGTTGAAGCGATTCAAAAGAATGAATACTCGATTGAGTCGATTAAAAGCCGCAAGCGCACCCGCAAGGCCCCAGCGCCTTACATCACCAGTACGCTGCAACAAGACGCGGCGCGCATGTTGGGCTACACCGGCGACCGTACCATGCGCATCGCCCAAAGTTTGTACGAAGGCATCGACATTGGCGATGACTTAGTCGGTCTCATCACCTACATGCGTACCGACTCGGTCCGCGTCGCCAACGAAGCCATTGCAGGCATTCGCGACCACATCAAAGATACCTACGGCGAGCAGTATGTTCCCAAATCGCCCAATTTGTTTAAGTCGCGAAAGAGCGCCCAAGACGCTCACGAGTGCATCCGCCCGACAATGTTAGACGGCAAACACACGCCCGAAAAAATTAAATCAAAACTGACCGCTGACCAGTTTAAGATCTACAAACTGATCTGGCAGCGCTTTGAAGCCTGCCAGATGGCGCCTGCACAATATGAGTCAACCACCATCACCATTACAGACGGTACACATGCGTTTCGCGCAGTCGGTTCAGTCTTGATCTTCGACGGCTTTACTCGCGTCTATCACGATCCAGACGACCAACGCGACCAGTTATTGCCAAAGATGGAAGAAGGCGAAACGTTAAGTTTGAAGAAGGTCGACCCCGAACAACACTTCACCAAGCCGCCTGCGCGGTTTAATGACGCCAGCCTGGTTCGCCAACTAGAAAGCGAAGGCATCGGGCGCCCCAGCACCTACGCCAGCATCGTCAAAACCCTGGTCGACCGAAAATATATTACCCGTGAAGAAAAACGCTTCCATCCGACCGATTTGGGAGAAGTCATCAACAAATTGTTGGTTGATAATTTCCCTGACATTTTTGAGGTTGGCTTCACCTCTGGCATCGAAGACAAACTCGACAAAGTAGAAGAAGGCAGCGTCGATTGGATCACCTTGTTGAAAGACTTTTACGATCCCTTCTCGGCTGATCTCGAAAAAGCGCCCAAGGGGATCGGCGACTCGTTGCGTTCGCTGCAAGAAGAAACCGACATCAAGTGCAAGAAATGCAACAGTATGATGTTGAAAAAATGGGGGCGCACCAGCTGGTTTCTGGCCTGTTCTAAATATCCCGACTGCGATTATTCGGCGCCGTTGTCTGAGCCTGAAATGATCGAAACAGACATTAAGTGCGACAAGTGCGGCGCGCCAATGGCGATTCGCCCCGGCCAATACGGCCACTTTTTGGCGTGCACCGCCTATCCTGACTGCAAAAACACCAAACCCATCCCAACGGGAATCAAATGCCCGTTAGATACCTGCGACGGCGACGTAATCCAACGGCGTTCGCGGCGTGGAACGGTCTTTTATGGATGCAGCAACTACCCGGACTGTAACTTCGTCTCGTGGGACCCACCCATTAAAGAGAAGTGCCCTAACTGCGATTCTCCGTTTCTCGTGTATAAAGATTACAAGCGCAAAGGCCCAACCATTAAGTGTCCTGACAACAAAGAATGCGGCTATGCGCGCGAGGCTGATAAGCCCAACCCACTCACCAAGACGCAGGATGAAATGCTGAAAAGCATCATGAAAAATCCGCCTTCGGATGAGAAAAAAGAAGAAACCTCGCCAGAAAAGCAGAAACAAGCGGTGTGATTAGCGATATTAATATCTGAGCAAGAATTTCTTCGCCCCAATGTGACCGCTGACATGGTAATCCCCAACGAGGTGGGCAGCCACAGCTCAAGCAGGCGACGACGCTAGCGATATCGTATAGATCAACCCTAACTGCCCTCAATTCTCTAAACTTACTATAAACTTCGACCACCCTGTGATCATTCGTAAGGCGATGGGGTTAAATTAAATTGGGGTTGTTGTATTAGAGCGGTTGTCAAAATTCTGTTTGATAAGCGCGCCCGAATCCGCCGCGGTGGACAGCGATAGATACCGTTATGTAAACTCAATCCGCACGTTTTTTTGACAAACGCTCTATAAACTAAAATTTTTCCCTCAACTTTCTATTTCACTTGCCGAAAACTATGTAGACAACGGCGAAATGCGCCAAGGTCAGCGATCATGGATTGATCGAGACGAGAAAACTCAATGCGGCAAAGGCTTGGAAATGGATTTCCAAAATGAATCCAGTCACCCTTGAAGTCAAATCATATTTCCCCCGCGAGGTTTCTAACCCGCGTCCCTTCAGCGAAAGCCGCAAGGACGCAAATGGTGCGTCCACTTCCAAGCAAGATTCCGTCGAAATAAGCAACACAGATAAGGCGCGTTCTGGCCGTGAACTCACAGAGCGCGACCAAAAAGAGATCGACCGCCTCAAAAAGCGCGACGCCGAAGTCCGCACTCATGAACAAAAGCACAAAGCCGCTGGCGGCAGTATCACTGGCACGATTACCTACGAATATAAAGTCGGCCCTGACGGCGAGCAATACGCAGTCGGCGGCGAAGTGAGTGTTGATACATCGAAAGAAGAAACGCCCGAAGCGACCATTCAGAAAGCCCAACAGATCAAGCGCGCGGCGTTAGCGCCTGCGGAACCGTCCAATCAGGACCGTTCGGCGGCGGCCAAAGCCCAACAGATGGAAGCAGAAGCGCGGCTCGAACTCAATGAAGACGCGCGCGAAGACGTCGGCCTGACAGACCCTTTGATTGATGAAGACAGCGAACCGAATGAAGGCAAAATCGAGGCCGAAAACCCATCAAGCGACATCCCGTCGGTGATTCGCAGCGAACGCACACCAGAAGACACCATCAAATCAGCCGATCAGATTCAGCGCGCCGCGCTCTATAGCGGTGAGGTGACCGCCAGCGACCGCTTGGCGGCGAACACGGCGCGCCGACTCGAAGCCGAAGCCCGCCTTGAGTTACTTCAAGAGTATCAGAATGTTGAAGTTGAATTGCCGGGCAAAATAAACACAGAGGAAGTTGAATTGCCCATCGAAAAAGTAAAAAAGAACAAAGAAGACAATGGGTTAATGAATCAGCCTGAGAAGCCCGCTGATGAATCTGAAGAAAAGCCTGAAGACACGCCCCACATTGATCTCGTCGCCTAAATAGCGCGAAGTTTTTTCCATAAAAATCGCTTTTCATTTTATCTAGCATAGTACTCTGACATGGGTACAACTCTGCTCGCTTCAGTGCGGCTCCGTCTTTTTGCACAGGCGCTCACAGAGTTGCACCTATGTCAATATCCCTTTGTATTGTTAAATAATTTTGATCTCCCGTTCAAACTTTTTCAATTCAAAAATAGGCCTGATTTCCAAAAATAATCTCAAGTATATTATATATAATTATCACCAAGCCTAAACTTATAAGTTATTTATCTTCGAAACAATAGTATCTCCAAATTTTTCAAGAAAATGACACAAAAGTAGTTGACAACCTGCTCTTACTGTATTACTGTACTAGTATGATAGGACACTAATACAGCGAGGCGTCATTATGATCCTAGACATTGACCCATCTAATGGAGTCCCGATCTTCATGCAAGTTGTGCAACAGGTGAAGTACAAAATCGCGACGGGAACTCTCACACCCGGGGAACAACTGCCCTCTGTCAGACAGCTGGCTTCAACCCTGCGGGTAAACCCCAACACCATATCGAGGGCGTACACCGACCTTGAGCGTGACGGCGTCATCAAGACGCGCCGGGGCATGGGGTGTTTTGTGGCGGAGAACCCGGTCACCATCGAGAAAAAAGAGCGCCTGAATCTCGTAGGGCGCCATCTCGACCGGGCGCTGACCGAGGCCTACCACCTCAAAATCGCCTTCGACGAAGTCAATCAACTACTACAAGAACGAAACCGGGTCTTTATTGAAGGGAGAGCGTCATGAACCAATTAGCCATCAACATCCAACATTGCAGCAAACTCTTTCGCCGAAAATGCGCCGTCCATGACCTGAGCCTGGAAATCGAACCTGGTAAAGTCTATGGGCTCGCGGGCGACAACGGCGCCGGGAAGACTACCACCATCAAGATGATGCTTGGCCTTCAGCGCCCTAACGAAGGCCATATCTCCATCTTGGGCTACGACCCGGCGTGGGAGACCGTACGCCTCAAACGCATGATCGGCTATGTCTCTGAGAACCGCGAAATGTGGCAATGGATGAAGATTCACGAAATCATTTGGTTCACCAAGCAATTCTATCCGGAATGGGACGATCAACTGGTTGAAACCACCCGCGATACCATGAACCTGGATCCCGAGGCCAAGATCAAACACCTCTCTCGTGGAGAGCGCGCCAAACTGGCGCTGCTACTGGCCATCGGCCACCGCCCTCCGCTGTTGATTTTGGATGAACCCTCGTCAGGCCTCGACCCGATTGTAAGGCGAGAAATCTTAGAGCAAGTCGTCTCGCTGATTCAAAGCGAGGGGCGCACGGTGTTCTTCTCGTCTCACCTGTTAGACGAAGTCGAACGCGTCGCCGACGACGTTGGCATCATGCACAACGGGCGCCTGTTGCGCAACCAGTCGTTGATTTCGCTCAAAGACAGCGCCAAACGTATCCGCGTCACCTGGAACGGCGATATCCCCGAACGCGAACAGCTACAGGCGGTCAATTGGATTGAAGGAACTGGGCGCGAGGAATCCTATTTCACTGGCGAATTTGAAGACGGCGTCTTAGAGCAGTTTCGCGCCTACAAGCCGATTGACTTGCAGGTCGAACCCATGAGTCTCGAAGAAATATTCGTCGAAACCGTACGGTCCGCCCGGCGGGGATTGTGAGGACGGCCATGACTCTCTACTGGAACCAATTCAGAGCGTTGCTTTGGAAGGAATACCGCGAGTGCCGCCCGTTATTCTGGCTGAGCCTGGTATGCGCGGTTATCGCGCCGACGGTTTTTCTGGCGCAACTTCCAAAGTCAGATTATCACCGCTTTATGAGAGAAATTGGCGGAGATATGTTTACTGCGGTAGGCCTGCAGATCGCCTTCATTGTTGGTTTGGCGTTTGTGTTGTTCTTACCGCTTTTATCGCGTGAACCTGAACGCGACAACCTGGTCTGTCTGACGCTTAAGCCGCTGAGTCCGGAATTTCTCTGTTTCATGCAATGGCTGACCGCGTTTACTCTAGGATTAGTCGGCATACTGATTTCAGTGTCATACACCAACTTCATTCTGTTCGGCGTACCGTTTTGGAAACTCTTTATCAACGTCGTGGGGATATTCATCGCAGCCAGTTTGTGCTTCTATGTGATATCCAGTTTAACGAGCAACCGACTCAGAAGTTTTGGCTTGCTGATACTCGCTGTTCCTATCTACCTTTTTTCTGTCAGTTACATATATGAGCTGTCACAATTCAGTCACTCAAAATTATTAAATGACATTCTGTCTTTTTCTCTTGTGAACCCCTGGTTATCAATCGGCATTCGCGTTCTTTTGGTAGCAGTCGTAGCGTCTGCGGTATTACGGCTACGCATGACGGGCCGATTGAACTACTGGCAGGGATACGCTGGCGCACTAGCGAGTTTACTAATGCTCTTCATCTTTTCAACGTCGCTCAATATGTCAACCGTTAACGCAACAATGACGGCGATTGAAGTTGACGGCAAGATTGTGACCGATGACGGCCGGATAATTGATGAAGATGAAAGAACAACAAACGACCCCATCGTAAAGTGGGTGCATCGAAATTTTCCTGGTTCGCCAGCAAACTACGCACCTCAAATGCCGAATGGCGAGCTAAAGCCATACAATGCTTTCGTGATGGGTACAAACACCCGCACACGCCAAGATCACAACAGGCCTTGGGTGATTGCTGACCCGACATTTAAACCAACCCTGTGTGAATTAGCGATCCACAAATATGACGAACGAGGCAGGTCTGAAACTGATTTATCTGAACCGCTGATGAAGTTGTTTAACGCCCAAGACTATGATGATGAATTCAGGGAAAAACTTGAGCGCTTTCGCGTGTGGGAGAACCCTGCGTCATGGCAACTGAATCAATCTCACAAAGGCGGCATCGTATTTTCACGTCGGGATTTCACCGTCCACTTGCTTGAGGAATACATCAGGCAATATGGCGGCGATAATCGAGAATTTCTTGAAATATGGCAGCCTGACATGGAATTTATAGACGGTGAGTATGTTATCAGAGAGGCGCCGTTAACCTATCGCGAGATCAAAGAGAAATATCAACATTTCTTTGATTATGTCCAACAAAACGGCGGGATGGAATTTTCGCAAGAGGTGTTTAACACACCAAACGGCTATTACCCTATCATTCACTTTCAGGTCAATTTAATTGGGCGATTTTCGTATGAAGGCGAGCCGCGCTTCACTCCCGTCGAACGGCTAGAGTTTCATTACCAAAAAGGCGACTCTTGGGTTACTGAAACGATTCAAGCTAATCAACCGGGCCTTTTTCTACCCAACGCATTTGAGGGTAAATTCAACGATTTTCCTTTCATGAAAATAGTTATTCGTGACGGAAGAACCATAATTGTACATGACCTCGACATCCCGAAGCATACTCAATCACCATACTTTGAACAATTGAATATAGCAAGCTATACAGCGCGTCGGATTCAATCTGGAGATTTCTGGATTCACTCCCCCCCTGATGGTGTTGGAGATTATTCACTCTTCAGCATGGAAGGCTACAACCGAAAAGATGGGGAAGGCCACTTCAGCCTTCACAGTTTTGACTATTCTGAGCCTACTGTTCTGCGCGTCTCGGTCGGTTGTGAAACGATGAAACCGTTGCCAAGCATGCCTGAAGGTCATTATTCCTTGAGAAACCTCGCTTTCGCCGTCGACGGCGACCGCATGGTTGCTGCGTATAGCAACCATTGGTCAGAGTATCTATCGGTGTTTGACATCAGCAACCCCACCCGCATCAAAGAAATCAGCCGTCAAACGATGCCGCTCACGCGATCAATGACCAACTGGAAATACAGCAGAAAATACGGCGGCTCGTTGCGGTTTGAAGATGGGTTCTTGTACAACCACTTTTTCAACAACTTGTTTGTGTATGAGTGGAATGGTGATCGACGGTTCAATCCATTCGCGCGAATCATCTATTTCGATCCAATTCACTCTAACATTCAGAAGTTGTGGATTCGCCAAAACGACCAGGGCGAGCGCTCGGTCGTATTAATGGGCAACTCACGCCTAGCTCAATTCAGCCTAGGGCCAAACCAGTCGCTCAAGACAGAAGGCGCTCAAAGCGTTGATGTCTATGACTTGCCGGGATTTTTCGCCATTCAAAAGGAATTTCTCGGAACAAAAGCCAACAAAGAAGAAGGAGGCGAATCATGAACAGCAAAATTGAATACGCGCTGATCTGGAAAGAGTTGCGCCAATCCGGCCCCATCGTCGCCGCCTTCAGCCTGATGTCGCTAATCATTGTGGCCCATTTGAGTTGGCTTCACAACTATTCGCCGCACCGGATGACTCATTACACCCTGCCAAGCATCAGCGAATGGCTGCATTACTATACATTCTTCATTTCGCTCGGTTTGGCGTATCTGATGGCGGCAGGCAACCGCGTAATCGAAGCCAATGACAACCTGGAGGCGTTTTTGTTCATCCGTCCGGTTGAGCGCTCCACATTGGTTCGCATTTACTACTTTGTTGGGTTAGTGGGCATTGTGGTGTGGTTTGTTCTATTTTTCATGTTCGTTTATTTGTTCTTTGGCAGCGAAATCTTCACAGTCACCTTGAGCCGTCAATTTGATGACTGGAGCACCACAGTCGGGTTGTTATATAGCATGGTCGCCCTGTTCAGCGCCCATGCTATTGCTTTTGGCGTTTCGTTAATCTCGCCATCACTAATTTCTACCAGTTGTTTCTATATTGCTTCGTATGTTGCTGCATTAGCGACAATTATCGATGCTTCACAAGAACCAAACCTCGGTTCGCCCAAGTTATTTGTGCAAGTATTTCAAGGGTTTTTTGTACCAGTGTTGATGGTCTTCGTCTTAGCCGGGTCGATTGCAGCAACGATTTTGTATTATCAAAAGAAAGAAGTGAGGTAGTTTCACCGATTCTTTTTGAAAAAAAGGTGAAACAAACTGACGCTCTGCTCGTTTTATACTATAACTATAGATAAGGGCGGGGGCCAAATCAAACAGCAGTACCAACCATTAAACCAAGAAGGCTCGTTGTGTGAGCAATTCACACGACGAAACCTCTCTTTCCGATTTAGGCTTCGGGCGGCCACGCGCCGCCCACTTTTTTATTATACAAAACCAATGGTCAAAACAAAACTCTAACACAAAGAAGATTCAATTATATTGGCTCATCCGGGATTTGGATACGTTCTCTCAAATTGAATTAAAATTTCCAGAC